>JBFWUM010000001.1:0-140879 GCA_050247255.1 Vicinamibacterales bacterium
CGATCCAGGACGCCGTAGGCATGCGGCAGCATGGCGCCCGCGTACACCACGTGGACGTTTCCGTCGGCCGGGTCGAACAGGGTCGCGGGGGACGACCGCTCCTTCACCACATCGAAGTCGCGGTCCGACGCGCCGTAGGGCATGGCTGCGGTCACGGCGCGATCGCGCAGGTGCGGATTGCGATCGAGCATCGGCCGGTAATACTCCTCGGCCACGCCGGTGATGAGACGCGCCTCCCGCACGGCCCACGGCTCGAGTCGTTCGGCCAGCCATGCCGAGGCCGCCGCCTTGCTGAATGGCCGGTCGGCGCCGGGCCAGCGGTGGACCCACGGATCGATGTAATCGATGCCGTAAGGCACGCCGTACCGCCGCAACAGCGGCCGTCCCAGGAGCGCGGAGTAGAACGAGGGGACCGTGATGTGGATGAAGTCGATCTCCCGTCGCGCCGCCAGCCGCGCCAGCGCGCGGTAATGAAACGGCCACGCGCGAATCCCGATATCGCCGATCACCCGCACCGGCCGCGTCGGCAGCGCCGCGGTGGCGATGACGCGCACCGCCGACGGCGCGAGGCTGGAGAGTTCCCAGTCGAGCGCCTCCTCGTAGTGGCGATGGTGCGTGGTGACGATGATCGGTTCCCACCCGAACTCGGGCAGGTGCGCCGCCCACAACCGCGCGCGATGGACGGCGGCCAGGTTGCTGGGTGGATAGTGACCGGCGACGAGAGCAACACGCTTCATGGCCGTGTCATGGCGCCGTATCGCCGTCGGCGGGCACGAAGCCGGGCGTCACACCGGCGGGCAGCGACCAGATCGGCGACTGCGGGAACTCTCGACGCAGGCCGATGGGCAGCCATGTCCGGACGGCCTTCGCATGCTCGCCCCGCAGCGCGAGCAGATCGCCGTCGCGGTCGAGCGCGCGGGCGAGGGCGACGACGATGCCGGTCAGGTCGGGATGGGGCCAGATGAGATCGAGCAGCAGCCAGCTCCGGCGCCGCGGTGCAAACGCGCGGGTGATTCGTCCGGCGGCGGCCCAGCCCTCGGTGCCCGCGTGATCGCGCACCAGCCAGACACGCCGGTCTGGCGCATCAGGGCCACCGCCGTAGCGCCAGGCGAGGTAGCCGGCGTCACGCCGTGCGAGCAGCCTGTTCGGCTGCTGCCTGGCGGCGAGCGCCGCGAGGCGGTCCCAGTCCGACGTGGGCGCGAGCGTCACTGACGAGCGGCGCACCAGCCCCAGCAGGCGATGCAGCGGGAGGACCAGCTCGTGTCGTGACTCCGGGTCCGCCCGTCCGCCGCCGCGCTGCCACAACGCGGCCGACAGCGCATTGCAGGTCGTCGCAAACCAGAAGTCCACGTACGGTTGCGAGAGGAACCGCCGGAACAGCAGGAACCCCTGGAGTCGGGCACCCTCGTCTACATACATCGCGCTCGAGCAGAGGCCGAGCCGCTCGCGGGCGCCGTCGGTGAAGCGCTGCGGGACCGCGAGGGAGATGCCGGCCACCTCACCCCGGCTCCCCTCGAGCAGGTGCCCGGCATCCACCTGTGGCCGCGCCGCCGGATTCTCGAACAGCCGCCACTCGAGGCGGCGCTCGAGCCGGTCGCCCGGTTCGCCGGGGGAGCGGGCGGTGAGGTAGGCCGCGACGCGCGGGAGGTCGGCGCGGGTCACCGGGCGCAGCGCAAAGCTCATCGCGGCTCCCGGGGCAGCCTGCCTGTTTCCGCCAGCAGCCGCTGACGCGCCGATGCCGTCCGATGATCGAGGGCGCCGCGCAGGCACGCCATGTTGAACACGTGCGGATAGGCGACGGAAATGGGATCGCGCATCAGCACGGTGGGCGTCGCTCCGGGGACGTTCAGACCGCGGATGGACGAGTACACGCGCGCGTACCGCGCGCGCGCCGCGGCGCGCGCCGCCGCCGGCGCGTGCTGGATGCTGCCGAATGCCCAGGCGAAGTCCTCGACCGGGTGGCCCAGCAGTTCTTCCAACTGGGTGGCGGCGCCGTCGATCTCGTAGGCGATCCCCGCCTCGTCGAGCGCCGCCATGCTGCGGTGGGCGTCGTTGTGCGCGCCAATGAGGTGCCCCATGGCCTCGAGCTCGCGCAGCTGGGCGGGCGCGAGCCCGCGCGCCGCGTCGAGATCCGCCGAGCCCGCGAGGTTGAAGGCGTCGACGCCGCGCGCGCGGTGCCACGCCAGATACTCCCGCGCCGTCCGGCCGATGAACGACGGGACGACGAAATAGATGATGCGGATGCCGCGCTGCGCCAGCTGTGCGAGCGGCTGGAACGTGCGGGCGTGCCCGTCATCCATGGTGAACAGCAGCTTGTCGCCCGCCGGCGGGCGGCCCCCGGCGAGGTCCACCAGGTCGTCAGGGGAGGCGAGCTCGAAGCGCTTCGCGCAGGCCTCGATCAGGCGCCACCACGCGTCCGGCCGATCGGTGTCCTCCGCGTGGAGCACGGCGAGGCGCAAGCCGGGGACGGTCCCGTAGCCCGCGCGGTTGCGGCGTGCACAGCCGGCGGCCAGGAAGGCGGTGCCGGCCGCCGCGCGGCGCACGGCGTCGATCACACCGAGAGCCCGCCATCCACCGTCAGCACCTGGCCGGTGACGAACCGGGCGGCGTCGGACAGCAGGAACAGGACCGGGCCGACCACATCGTCCACGGTGCCCAGGCGGCCGAGCGGTGTGCGGCGGACAATGCCGGCGCGCTGGGCATCGTCGAGGCCGTGGGTCATGTCGGTGTCGACAAATCCCGGCGCCACCGAGTTGACGCGAATGCCGCGCGGCCCGAGCTCGCGCGCCAGCCCGCGGGTCAGGCCGTCGAGCGCCGCCTTCGTCGCGCCGTACGCGGCGAGGCCGTTGAAGCCGCGCAGGCCGCCGACCGACGACACGTTGACGACGCAGCCGGCGATGTGGGCGGCGAGCATGCGGCGGACCACCTCGCGGGTGATGAGGAGCGGAGCGACGACGTTGACGCGGGTCATCGCTTCGAGATCGCGCGGCGCCAGCATGGCCAGCAGGCCGTCGGCCGCGATCGCGGCACAGTTGACGAGCGCCTCCGGTGGCCCGAAGCGTTCGACGGCGGCGTCCACGAACTGGACAGCCGCCGGGGCATCGGCGAGGTCGACCGTGACGTGCAGGGCGCGCGGCTCGGCGGCGAGCGACGCCGTGAAGCGGGTTGGTGTCCGGCTGCACGAGGACACGGTGTGCCCGCGCTCGAGGAGCGCCGTGACGAGGGCGGCGCCCAGCCCGCGGCTGCCGCCGGTCAGGAGCACGTGCATCAGTTCTCCTTCGCTCCGCGGATGGCCTTGCCTGTCGCGGAGAGGGTAATGCGCTCCACCACCTCGATAAATCGTGGGCGCGCCGCCGGGGCGAGCTGCGCCTGAGCCTGCCGCTCGATGGCGACGCGCACCGTGTCCGGGTCGATGCCAGGGGCTGGCACCACCTCGCAGGCGAGCAAATGGCCCACCACCGAGGAGCGCCGGCCGAACACCAGCACGTCGGCCACCTCCGGCAGCTCCCGCAGACGCCGCTCGACGGCGAGCGGCGACACCTTCTCGCCGCCGACGTTGAGCACCTCGTCGCGCCGGCCGGCGAACTGTACGCGATCCCCTTCGACCGTGACCATGTCACCGGTGTGATACAGGCTACCCGCCGTGTGGACGACCAGTTCGCCGGCGTCGACGGTCATGCGGCGTGCCCCCTCCGGTGCGCCCGCTGCCAGCCACGCGGCCGGGAAGCCGGCGCGTCCATCGCTCACGGCGAAGCATCGCCCAAGTTCGGTGGTCGCGTAAATGTGGGTGATGCGGGCCGCGGGAAAGGCGAGGCGCAGCCGATCGAGCAGCGGCTGATCGACCGGTTCTCCGCCCATCGTAATCTGGCGAAGCGGGATGGCCGCGAGCGCGGCGGGCGTCGCGGTGAGGATCAGCCACCGCCAGAACGACGGTGTTGCGGAAGCCGCGGTCGCGCCTGCCGTGGCCCAGAACCTGGCGGCCTGCTCTGACGACATGCCCTCGCCGGCGACCAGGCACCCCCCGGCCGACCACGCCTGCACCAGCACCTGACAGGCGGCGAACAGGCGAAGCCGATACCCGCAGCCCCATCGTTCGGCGGCGCCACCGCGGCTACCCGTTGCGAGGGTCGCCCAGGAATGCGTCACCGGCTTCGGGCGCCCCGTCGTTCCCGACGTGAGCAGGACGACACCGCTGCGCCCGGGTGACGCCGCCGGGGCTGTCGCACGCATGGTGAGACGCGGCGGCCCCTCGGCGGCGGGAATCAGGGTCGCAGCAACATCGAGCTCGTCGAGCAGCGCCTGGTCCCCGGCCACATCCTCGTCAGCGAGCAGCGCCTGTGCGCCGGCGCGATCGAGCGCAACCAGGGCGGCAAACGTCTGCGGCACCGGCAGGCAGGCGACCGCCACGCGTGTCCCGCGCAGCGGCGCCACCAGTGTTTCGAGCGCGTGTGCTTCGGCGCGAAGGGCATGCCCGTCCAACGCTCCCCCGGGGGTGACCACGGCATCGGCGGTTGGGGGGACGCGCTCGAGGAGCGTGGCGAGCATGCGGCGATCAGCGGGCGTAGAGCGCAGCGAGATCGCCGAGGGTCTGCAGGCGTTCAATCGCGGCGCCGGCAAACGGATCGAACCCGAACCGTTGTTCGAGCCGGACGACCACTTCGGCGAAGTCGAGCGAATCAAGTCCGAGGGCGCCGTCGAGAGGCGTTGTCGACGCCAGCGGCGGCGCCTGTCCCCCCTTGCGCGTGATGATCTCGGTCATCAGGTCGACAACGACGGCGAGCGGTGATGTGGCGGTCACTGGAGTCGAAAGGGCATCTTATACAATTGCCGCTCGTGATGAGCGGAGAGTCGCGGGGTGCGGCCGGCGCCATGCGGGCCTGGGTCAAGGCCCACGTCAGCCCGCGATCGCTGGTGCGCCTGCGGTGCCTGACACGTGGCCTGCCGCTGCCCCGCTGGGGAAATCTCCGGCGCACGCGCCCGCTGTCGGACTCGTTCGGCTTCGATCGCGGCACGCCCCTGGATCGCTACTACCTGCATCGATTTTTCGAGCGGGAACGGGCGGCGATTACGGGACGGGTGCTCGAGATCCAGTCGCCCGGCCACGCGCTCAGGTTCGGTCACGACCTGGCGGCCGCCGACAGCATCGATATCGATCCGCGCTACGCGCCGACCTACCTGTGCGACCTGGCGCAGTCCCAGGAGGTGGTCCCCGACAACAGCTACGACTGCTTCCTCTTACCCAACACCCTCTGTCATCTCGAGCGCGTCGACGAGTGCCTGCGGCAGGCGCTGCGCATCGTCAGGCCCGGGGGCGTGATCCTCGCGTCAGCCGCCGCCTTCGTGCCGCTGACGGCCGACGCGCGGGACTACTGGCACCTGAGTGCGGATGGGTGGCGGGCGGTTGCCGGCCGCGCCTGGGGGGGACATGAGGTGCGGGTCGAACAGCACGGCAACTGCCTGGCCGCCGTCGCGGCCATGCTCGGCCTCGCGCACGAGGAACTGGACCCGGAGGAACTCAACGTCCATGACCCGCGGTATCCGGTGCTCGTCACGCTCCGTTGCCGGAAGGAGGCTGACGCGAGCGCATCCGGGTGAGCACGCCTGCCGGCACGGTCCTTCGGGCCAGGCGCGTCAGCGCCGCGCCGAACCCGTAGGAGCGCATCGCGTGCCACGCCTGGTTGCGAAGCAGCCGATCGAAGTCCGGCCGCGACGGCGCGTGGGCACGGAGATAGGGCCGCGCCCAGCGGATGAACCGCAGCCGCGCCCGCGCGTCGGTGCGGGCCGCCAGGCTGACCGCGCAACAGGCGTCCGGGTGGCGGCGATAGAGGAGGGTCGGCGTCGGCACGACATGGACGCGCGCGCCCACCGCCGCCTTCAGCGCCCACACCTGGTCTTCGCACATCCCGCGAAACGATTCTTCGAAGCCGCCGAGAGACTCGAACGCCGATCGACGAACGAGCTGCGCCGACGGACAGGGCACCGCACCAGAGTGCCGCAGGTAGAAGTCGGCGAGGGCAAGCGGGTCCTGCGTGACGCCGTCAGGCACGATCGCGTCCTGGAGGAAGTCCGCTTCGGTTGCAGCGGCATCCCAGCTGAACCACGTCAGCGCCGGCCCGTAAAGCACGTCAGCCTCCGGGTGCGACTCGGCCGCTGCCAGCAGCACGTCGAGGTGCTCCGGACGCCAGACATCGTCGCAGTCCAGCAGCGCAATCCACTGGCCGCGGGCGTGCCGGACGCCAAGGTTGCGTGAGGCGCTCATGCCGCGGTTCTCGTGGCCCGGATGGGTCAACAGGCGGATCCGCCCCGGATGGGACTGCTGATAGCGGGTGGCAATCGCGACGCTGGCATCGGTCGACCCATCATCGACCATGACCAGCTCCCAGTCCTGGAATGTCTGGGCCAGCACCCCTTCGATGGCCTCGGCGAGGAACCGCTCGCCGTTGAGGCCGATCATGACGACGGAAATGGTCGGTGAGGGCACTAGGGGGCGGCACGTCGCAGCAGGCGCAGCGTGCGCGCCCGTCGCCAGCGCGGAACAGGGATGCTTCGCCAGTCGCGGCAGCTCACGCAGTACGGGGCCACGGCGGCAAGGTCGTTGTCGAGGTGCGCCCGCATCAACGCGCCTCGCGCCGGGGCGCGCAGCCCCTGCCGCAGGGAGCCCCGGGTCAGGTCGTAGAGGGTGCCCCGGCGATGGCCGCGGTCGTCCACGTACGCGCAGCAGGGCACCAGCGCTCCGTCCCAGCTGACGACCGCCATCGCCCAGGGGGCGATGCACGGTTCCCGCCCGGCGGCATCCTCGCGCGAGATGACGCCCGACCACGAAATGAGTTCGACCGCATCGACGAAGTCGACGCGCCGCGCCCAGTGGGCGCGATAGGCTTCAACTTCGCCGGCAGTGCCCTTGAACGCCGTCGTCCTCATGCCGACCCTCATCGTGCGGTTGCCGACCTCGGCCTTGATCGCGAGGAACTGCTCGATGTTCGCCATGACCGCGTCGTGGTCGATTCGCTCGCCCGAACCGGCGAACTCGTTGTCCGGCCGCTGGACACGCACCTTCTCGAAGGTGGCCTTCGAGAGGCCATCGACCGAGAAACGGATCTGCTGCAGCGGCGTCGCCAGGATGGCGCGCGCCATGGCCGCGTCGAGGCGCGTGGCGTTGGTGACGAGCGTGACGTTCGGGTGTCGCGACGCGGCGTACCCGATCATCTCGACGATGTCCGGGTGCAGCAGCGGCTCGCCGTCCTTGTGCAGGTAGACCGACTGGATCGACGGCAGGCCGGCGAGCTCGTCCACCAGGCGCCGGAACAGCGCCAGCTCCATGTAGCCGCTCGGCTTCACCGCCTTGACGGCCGGCCGCTGTGCCGCGCACATCACGCAGTTCAGGTTACAGGCGCTCGTCGTTTCGAGATAGATGGTGTTCGGCAGCCGATAGCGGCGGGCGAAGCGCAGCGACGCGTAGGCATCCTGGAGGCGCGGCGGCAGGCGGAGGAAGACCGCCCGCTGCAGCTGCCGCCGCCATGCCGTCAGTCCGGCCATGCGAACCCATTATCATGCGGGTGATGCGGGGGCTGCTCGGGCGCATGGCCGGCAGGATGGGCCTGACCATCAGGCGAGGTCCGCCCAACCGGTTCGACGCGATGGAGGACGTCCTGCGCCACCTGCGGGCACAGGAGTTCTCGCCGGCGGTCGTGATCGACGTGGGGGCCAACGTCGGGGCCTGGACCGATCTCGCCGCCCGGTACTTCGACGCCGGCGAGTTTCACCTGGTCGAGCCGCAGCCGGGGTGCCTCCAGGTCCTGCAGCGTTTCCGGCCGCCGCGCTACACCATCCATCCCGTCGCGTTGACGGCGGCTGGCATCGACGCGGTGGCAATCGTCGGCGGCGGCGCGGACAGCGTTGGCACCGGTGCCGGCGTCGTCCCGTTGTCCGGTGGCGGCCCGACGCCAGTGATCGCCCCAGCGACGACGCTGGACGCGCTGCTCGGCGGCCGGTGGACCGCCGGCGCGCGGGTGCTGTTGAAGCTGGACGTCGAGTCGCACGAGTTGAGCATCCTGCAGGCGGGTACCCGGGTGCTCGACGAGGTCGAGGTGATCATCCTCGAGTTCCAGGTCTTTCATTTCGACGGGGTCATCGCCGCTCTCTTCGCCGACATCGTGCCGTTCATGCACGAACGCGGCTTCATCCTGTACGACATTGCCTCGCTCGCGTCGCGGCCGCGCGACGGGCGCCTGCGAACTGGCGACGCGGTGTTCGTCAAGGCCGGCAGCGCGCTGCTCCGCGACGCCCGCTGGGCGTAGTGCTAGAAGCGCAGGGGCTTCGGCAGCAGTCGCCGTCCGCCCGCCAGCTTGATGCCCTTTACCACGGCGCGCGCCGCGTAGAACGCCGCGTACTGGATGCCGCACGCGAGGATGAACCCGGCGGCGACGACCGCCCTGGCCACGGTGCCGCGGCGCCGCGGACCGCAGACGGCCCACCAGCCGTACGGGAACAGCGGCCCCTCGCGCACCAGGCCGCAGCGGCGCATGTCGAAGTAGCGGCTGATCAGCAGGACGAGATCCCAGAATCGGAAGTCCTGCGGGTGCAGCGTCGGGTCGAAGGGCTGGTCGACGTTGCAGTAGATCCAGACGGTGCCACCCGGGGCCAGCCGCGGGACGAGGGTCTCGAGCAACTCCGCCGGGGCGTCCATGTGGTCCAGGCAATTGAGGACGCTGATCAGCGAGAAGGACCCGGGTGGAATGCGGTCGACGATCGGGAATTTCTTGTCGGGCAGCAGCCGGTTGTAGCGCGACGCCAGGGTGTCGTAGGCGACAATGCGCGCCCAGGCCGGCGCCGTGTCCTCGAAAATCGATACCGGTCCGGCCCCCACGTCCAGGACGCGAGCGGCAGCCCAGTCGATCGCACGCGGCGTGAAGAGGCGGTCGTAGATCGGGTTGCGTTCGGTGTCGGGCGCATACGCCGTGTTCACCCAGTGACGCGCCGATTCGAATTCGCCGTCCTGCGCTGCGCTGCTCGGGCGCCCTGGCGGGCGGCCATCTCCATCCTTCATGCGGGTGATACGACCGGAGGCGGCTTCAGTCCTGACCGGTCAGTCGGGGCAGTCTGTCCCGGCGTGCCATGAGGAGCACTGGAGTGCCTTCCCAGTCGGGATAGTACTCGTAGTTCACCTCGAGGGGGCCGTAGACTCGCGTCAGTTCGAGCTCAGGCGGTTCAAGGTCGCGGGCGATCTCCTGCGGCAGAAACAGGACGTGCGAGGCGTTCCCGCACGGGACCGCCGGCGGCTCGGGCAGGGCCGCCGTCCTCAATAGCGCGCGCGCGCGGGGGGTGGCACACGCGGTCGATAACACACCAGCCGCGGCATCCGAGGCCAGGCCGCCCCAGGCGGCCTCCCGAGCATCGGCACCGCGACTTGCCGCCGCGCGCGCGATGTACACCTGGTTCCCGCCAACGACGAGGGTCAGCAGGGCGATGGCTGGCAGCCGCCACACCGGGGCGCGGATCGCGGCGACGATGCCAATCACCCCGACGGCAATGACGACCGCGAGCAACGGCAGCAGGTGGAGGAGGTTGCGCGCGATCATGACGTGGTACGTCGAGAGAAACGCGAGGTAGCAGACCGGGTAGCCGACGGCGACAATCGCGATCCCCGGGGTCCGGCGCGCCAGGAAGGCCGCGCCAGGAATGGCTCCCGCGGTCACGACAAGCGCGGCCGGCGCCCACGGGGACCAGGCGACGGCGGCGAGGTACGTGAGGTTGGCGGCGAGGTGGTCCCCGAACCCTGCGACCGTGTGCAGCGGGTGCCCGGTCGAGTAATGCCTCGACTCCCACAACATGTCGCGGACGAAAAAAAGTGGCTGCAGGATGCTGCCTGGTGTGATCACGAGGAAGGTGACGACCGAGAGTACGCCAAGCGTCACCGTCTCCGGGATTCTTCGGCGCCGCGTGCCGGTGCACACGGCGTGCGCGGCCATGACGATTGGCACCAGCAACCAGGCGGAGTACTTCGACGCCACGGCGGCACCGGCCGCGACTGCGGCCGCACGCCAGAAGAGCGCCGAGCCCCGGCGCGCGCTCAACGCCACCAGCCAGAGAGCGATGGCGGCACACAGCATCACCAGCGCATCAGGCGCGGGCCAGCGGGCGTGGTACGCGACCTCCCAGGAACTCGCGATCAGTACGGCGGAGAGTGCGCCGGCGGCGGGCCCGGCAGCAAGCCATCCTGCGGCGCACACGACCGGGATGGTCAGGGAAGCGATCAGCAGGTAGAGGGCGCGGAGCCGGAGCCGGAACGTCTCGCTTCGCGTGCGCCGGAGCAGGCCAGCCTCGGTGATGGCCCCGGCCCGGCGCCACTCGCCGACGACTTCCGGGGCGAACGCCACGCCCGCCACCCAGTAGCTGGCCGACGGATAGTTGTAGGACGCCGGCAGCAGGACGCCGCGGTTGGCGATCGAGGATTCGACCTGCGCCACCATCAGGTCTTCGTCCCAATGCCGCAGGCGGTCGAGGCCGGCGGCACCCATGTACAGGAACAACGCCCAGGAGACCGCGACGACGGCGGCGCAGCCCCATGCGGTCAGCCGGTTCACGCCGCTCGAGGCGAGCGTCGGCGGGTTGATGAGAGGCACCCCGGCGAGGAGTGTAGCAGGAGAACCTACGTCGCTTCGGCGAGCCACACCTGGTAGAGCCCGCTCCGCGCGTCAACGGTCGCCTCGGCGACAGACGGCCGATGCACCCCGGAGCGCCGGGCCCAGCGCGCGCACGCCCGGCGCAGCAGGCCGCCGCCGACCGGGGAGGCGCGGCGCAGTTGGCGCGGGGCGAAGCCTGCCTCCCGGAGCAGCCGCTCGAGTGCAGCTTCGGTCAGCCAGTTTTCCACCGATTGCTGCGAGGTGTGTCCTTCCGACGCCCACAGTTCGCCACGCGGCGTCGTCAGCACCAGCGCGCCGCCCGGCGCGAGGCAGACACGCACATCCCGCAGGAAGGCGAGCTGCAGATCGAAGGGGACGTGCTCGATGACCTCGCTCGTGACGACCGCGTCGAACGGCTGGAAGCCAGGCGTGGTGCGCAGTTCGCCCGGCGTGAGCGCGTGAAACGTCAGATACGGGAACAACGACCGCGCCGTCGCCACCGCGCCCGCCGACGGCTCGCATCCCTCCGCCGGGCCATAGAGCGCCAGGAGGTTCGTCAACCAGCCGCGCCCGCACCCGACGTCGAGCAGCCGCGGTGGGCGCAGGTCCCACCGCTTCGCCTCGGCGCGATGGCTCAGGTAGGTGAGGATGACCGACGCCCGCTCCGCCTCCTCACCGTTCGGGAAGCGGGACGTGTAGAGCCGGGTCGTCGTCCAGAAGTCCGCGTAGTAGGCGTCGTTCTCCGCGAGATAGGCTGGCCTCTCCACGGCGCCGGGGCGGCTAGGACTTGCCGCTGGCCATCGCCGCCAGGAACTCGGCGTTGGTCTTCGTCTTCCCCATCTTCGACAGCAGCAGCTCCATCGCCTCGGTGGGGGAGAGCGGCGTGAGGACCTTGCGCAGCACCCACACGCGATTGAGCTCGTCCTTCGGCATGAGCAGCTCCTCCTTGCGCGTGCCGCTCTTCTGGATGTCGATCGCCGGGAACACGCGGCGGTCCGACAGCTTGCGATCGAGGTGGATCTCGGAGTTGCCGGTGCCCTTGAACTCCTCGAAGATCACTTCGTCCATGCGCGAGCCGGTGTCGACGAGCGCGGTGGCGACGATGGTGAGCGAGCCGCCTTCCTCGATGTTGCGCGCCGCGCCGAAGAAGCGCTTCGGCCGCTGCAGCGCGTTGCTGTCGACGCCGCCCGACAGCACCTTGCCGGACGCGGGCACGATGGTGTTGTAGGCGCGGGCGAGGCGGGTGATCGAGTCGAGCAGGATGACGACGTCCTTCTTGTGCTCGACCAGGCGCTTGGCCTTCTCGATGACCATCTCGGCCACCTGGACGTGGCGCTGCGCCGGCTCGTCGAAGGTCGAGGAGATCACCTCGCCGCGCACCGAGCGCTGCATGTCGGTAACTTCTTCCGGCCGCTCGTCGATCAGCAGGACGATCAGGTAGACCTCGGGGTGGTTCTTGGTGATGCTGTTGGCGATGCTCTGCAGCATCATCGTCTTGCCGGTGCGCGGCGGCGCGACGATCAGGCCGCGCTGCCCCTTGCCGAGCGGCGTCAGCAGGTCCATGACGCGCCCCGACAGGTTGTCGCCGTCGGTCTCGAGGTTGATCTTGGCGTTGGGGTAGAGCGGCGTCAGGTTCTCGAAGAAGATCTTCTCCTTCGTCTTCTCCGGCGGCTCGAAGTTGATCGCCTCGACCTTGATCAGCGCGAAGTAGCGCTCGCCGTCCTTCGGCGGCCGGATGACGCCCGACACGGTGTCGCCGGTGTGCAGGTCGAACTTGCGGATCTGCGACGGCGAGACGTAGATGTCGTCGGGACCCGGCAGGTAGTTGTAGTCGGGGGCGCGCAGGAAGCCGAAGCCGTCGGGCAGCGTCTCGAGCACGCCTTCCGAGAAGATGTTGCCGCTCTTCTCGGCGCGGACGCGGAGGATCTCGAAGATCAGCTCCTGCTTGCGCATGCCGGTGGCGCCGGCAATCTCGAGGTCCTTGGCGATCTTGGTGAGCGCCGAGATGCTCATCTCCTTCATCGCCGACAGCGAGATCGATTGCGCAGGCTGCTGGCCGCCTTGAACCTGGGCAGGCTTCTCGGACTGGGCAGCGGGACGCTCCCCCTTCCCCCCTCCCCCTTCCACCTTCTCGGCAGGGGCGGGCTTCTCGGCAGGCGCGGGCTTCTCAGCGGTAGCGGCTACGCCGCCGTTCTTGGCAGGTTTGCGATCGTCTTCCACAGTTCGTCCAGTCCTTCGCCCGTCTCCGCTGACACCAGCGGGACGGCGGTCTCAAACGCCGTTTCCAGTTCACGAGCATGACGCGTCCGCTCGGCGCGCGTCAGTTTGTCCACCTTGGTTCCGAGGATCCCGCGCGGTCGCGGCTGCGAGCCGAGCCACGCCCACGCCTCCAGGTCCGACGCCAGCCCCGGGTGGCGCGCATCGACCAGCAGCAGCACGCCGATCGCCACGTCGCGGGCGAAGTAGGCCTCCGTCAGCCGGTTGAATTCCTGCGCCGCCGCGTCACCGCCCCTGGCATAGCCGTAGCCGGGGAGATCGACGAGGTAGAGCGCCGGCGCCGATCCCCGCTGCACGCGGTAGAAGTTGGCGAGGCGCGTCTTCCCGGGCGCAGCGCTCGTGCGGGCCAGCGGCCGCCGCACCAGCGCGTTGATCAGGCTCGATTTGCCGACGTTGGAACGGCCGACCAGGGCAACCTCTGGCAGCCGATCACGCGGAAAGCCACCGGCGCCCGCGGCGCTGGTGACGAATTCGGCCGAAACAATCATCGATTGACGAATTGACGGATCTACGAATCTACGAATTTCTCACT
The DNA here is from genome assembly GCA_050247255.1 of Vicinamibacterales bacterium. Lineage (GTDB taxonomy): Bacteria > Acidobacteriota > Vicinamibacteria > Vicinamibacterales > UBA2999 > JBFWUM01. The sequence continues at coordinate 13,432 of JBFWUM010000001.1, forward strand.
GGCAATTCGTCAATCCGTCACTTCGTAAATTCGTCAATCCTCCTAGTGCGTCCGGGTGTCCTCAGCCGCCACATCGGACACCACCGGTGCCGCCGCAATCCGCGCCGGCAGCGGTTCCGCCAGCGCAATCTTCAGCACCTCGTCCATCGTCGACACCATGTGGATGTCGAGCGCGTCGAGGACGTTCTTCGGGATGTCGGCCAGGTCCTTCTCGTTGTCGCGCGGCAGGATGATGTTCTTCACCCCGGCGCGATGGGCCGCCAGCACCTTTTCCTTCACGCCGCCGATCGGCAGCACCTTGCCGCGCAGGGTGATCTCGCCGGTCATCGCCACGTCGCGGCGCGTCGGGATCTTGGTCAGCGCCGACACCAGCGTCGTCGCCATGGTGATGCCGGCCGACGGGCCATCCTTCGGGATCGCCCCCTCGGGCACGTGCACGTGGATGTCGATCTTCGAGTGGAAGTCGTCGGGCAGGTTCAGCTCCGGCGCCTTGGCGCGGACGTAGCTGAGCGCCGCCTGCGCCGACTCCTGCATGACGTCGCCGAGCTTGCCGGTGAGGGTCAGCTTGCCCTTGCCGGTCATCAGCGTCGCCTCGGTGACCAGCAGCTCGCCGCCGACCTCGGTCCAGGCCAGGCCGGTCGCAATGCCGACCTCGTTCTGCTCCTCGGCCATGCTCGGGCGGAAGCGCGGCACGCCGAGGTGCTCGGTGACCTTCTCGGGCGTGATCACTTCCTTGTACTGCTTGCCCTCGACGACCACGCGGCGCGCCACCTTGCGGCAGATCGAGGCGATCTCGCGCTCGAGGTTACGGACGCCGGCCTCGCGCGTGTAGCGCTGGATGATCGTCTGGACGGCGTCCTCGGTGATGACGATGTTGTCCGAGGTCAGCCCGGCGCCCTCGATCGCCTTCGGCGCCAGGAAGCGCATGGCAATCTGCGTCTTCTCGGCTTCGGTGTAACCGGCCAGCTGCAGCACCTCCATGCGGTCGCGCAGCGCCTGCGGGATGGTGTGCAGCACGTTGGCCGTGCAGATGAACATCACGTTCGACAGGTCGTACTCGACGTCGAGATAGTGGTCGAGGAACGACCCGTTCTGCTCCGGGTCGAGCACCTCGAGCAGCGCCGCCGACGGGTCGCCGCGGAAGTCCATCGACATCTTGTCGATCTCGTCCAGCAGGAACACCGGGTTCTGCGTGCCGGCCTTCTTCATCATCTGGATGATCTGGCCGGGGAAGGCGCCGATGTAGGTGCGGCGGTGGCCGCGGATCTCGGCCTCGTCACGCACGCCGCCGAGCGAGAGGCGGACGAACTTGCGGTTCATCGCCCGGGCGATCGACTTGGCGAGCGAGGTCTTGCCGACGCCGGGAGGGCCCGAGAACGTCAGGATCGTCGCCTTCGGCTTCTTGACCAGCGAGCGGACGGCGAGGAACTCGAGGATGCGATCCTTGATCTTCTCGAGGCCGTAATGGTCCTCGTGCAGCACCGCCTCGGCGTGCTTCAGGTCGCGGTTCTCGCGCGTCTTCTTGTACCAGGGGACGGCGATCAGCCAGTCGAGATAGTTGCGCGAAACGGTGGCTTCCGCCGACATCGGCGGCATCGCCTCGAGGCGCTTCAGCTCCTGGACGGCCTTTTCCTCGACCTCCTTCGGCATCTTCGCCTGTTCGATCTTCTTCTTGAGCTCGTCGACCTCGTTGCCCTTCTCGTCCTTGCGCCCCAGCTCCTTCTGGATCGCCTTCATCTTCTCGTTGAGGTAGTACTCCTTCTGCGCCTTCTCCATCTGCTTCTTGACGCGAGACTGGATGCGGCGATCGACCTGAAGCTTGTCTACCTCGACTTCGAGGATCCCGGCAATGCGGTTCAGGCGCTCGAGCGGCGAGTTGATCTCGAGCAGGTTCTGCTTCTCGTCGACGCCGACGAGCAGGTGGGCGGCAATCGTATCGGCGAGCTTGCCCGGGTCGTCGACGCGGACGGCGGCAATCATCGCGTCGTAGTGCAGGTTGTTCGACAGCTTCACGTACTGCTCGAACAGCGCCACCACGCGGCCCATCGTCGCCTCGACGTCGGCGGCCGCTTCCTTCTGCTTTGGCAGCACCTTGACGACGACGCGGAAGAAGCCCTTGTCTTCCTTCCACTCGACGGCGCGCGCCCGGTCGACGCCCTCGACCAGGACCTTGATGTTGCCGTCCGGCAACTTCAGGCTCTGGACGACGTTGGCGACGCAGCCCATGGTGTAGACGTCGTCGGGATGCGGATCATCGACCGACGCGTCGTGCTGCGCGGCGAGGAAGATGCGCTTGTCCTTCAGCAGCGCGTGCTCGAGCGCGCGCGTGGACGACGGCCGCCCGATCACGAACGGCATCATCATGTGGGGGAAGACGACCACGTCCCGGAGCGGGACGATGGGAAGGGTCTCGTAGACTTCCATCTAGATCCTTATAGGGTTGGGGGGTAGGGGGGTGGGGGTATGGGCTGGGCCAGGGACTAGTGCCTGAGACAGCCCTTCCCCCTTCCCCCTGACCACTTCCCCCTATCCAGCTTTCTCAATCAGAGTAATCGATTTGTCCTTGGCTTCCACGATTTCACGCGTGACGACGACCTCCCGCAGCTTCTTCTGCCCGGGGACGGAGTACATCAGGTCGAGCATCAGGTCCTCGATGATCATGCGCAGGCCGCGCGCCCCGATCTTGCGGGAGAGGGCGGACTCGGCAATGGCCTCGAGGGCATCGTCGGTGAAGCGGAGCTTCACGTTCTCGTACTCGAACAGCTTCTGGTACTGACGCGTGATGGCGTTGCGCGGTTGCGTGAGGATCTGGACGAGCGCCGGCTTGTCCAGCTCGTGGAGGGTGCCCACGACCGGGAGGCGGCCGACGAATTCAGGGATGAGGCCGTATTTGATCAGGTCCTCCGGCTCCACCTGCTCGAGGGTGGCGCCGACTTCGCGCTTGGCCACGGACTGCACCTCGGCCTTGAAGCCGAGGGTCTTCTTGCCGACGCGGCGCTCGATCACCTTGTCGAGCCCGACGAAGGCGCCACCGCAGATGAACAGGATGTTGGTGGTGTCGATCTGGAAGAACTCCTGGTGCGGGTGCTTGCGGCCCCCCTGCGGCGGCACGTTGGCCACCGTGCCCTCCAGGATCTTCAGCAGCGCCTGCTGGACGCCCTCGCCCGAGACGTCGCGGGTGATCGAGGGGTTCTCGTCCTTGCGGCAGATCTTGTCGACTTCGTCGATGTAGATGATCCCCTGCTGGCACTTCTCGATGTCGCCGCCGGCGGCCTGCAGCAGCTTGAGGATGATGTTCTCGACGTCCTCGCCGACATAGCCGGCCTCGGTCAGCGTCGTCGCGTCGACGATGGTGAAGGGGACCGAGAGGAGCTTCGCCAGCGTCTGCGCCAGCAGCGTCTTGCCGGTGCCGGTCGGGCCGATCAGCAGGATGTTCGACTTGGTCAGCTCGACGTCGTTGCGGCTGCGCGGCTGCTTCTGGATCTCGATCCGCTTGTAGTGATTGTAGACGGCGACGGCGAGCTTCTTCTTGGTCCGTTCCTGGCCGATAACGTACTCGTCGAGGAACTTCTTGATCTCGGGCGGCGAGGGGAGCGAGGAGCGGACGCCGCGGTTCTCGAAGCGGTTGTCGTCGGCGATGATGTCGTTGCAGACCTCGACACACTCGTCGCAGATGAACACCGTCGGGCCGGCGATCAGCTTCCGGACGTCATTCTGATCCTTGTTGCAGAACGAGCAGCGGAGAATTTCAGTCTCGCCGTTCTTCTTGACCATATGTGCTCGCTGACCGGAATGGCCCGATGTTACACCCGTTTCCGGATGACGTCATCGATTATCCCGTAGTCCTTCCCCTGATCCGCCGACATGATGTAGTCGCGTTCGGTGTCTTCCTGGATGCGCTTCACCGGCTGCCCGGTGTGCCCGGCCAGGATCTCGTTGAGGCGCTCGCGCGTGCGCAGGATTTCGCGCGCGTGGATGTCGATGTCGGTCGCCTGGCCGCCGAGTCCCTGCATCAGCGGCTGGTGGATGACGATGCGCGCGTTGGGCAGCGCGAAGCGCTTCCCCTTGGCGCCCGCCGCCAGCAGCACCGCCGCCATCGACGCCGCCTGGCCAATGCAGATCGTCTGCACGTCCGGCTTGATGAACTGCATCGTGTCGTAGATCGCCATCCCGGCGGTTATCACGCCGCCCGGGCTGTTGATGTACAGCATGATGTCCTTGTCCGGGTCCTCGGCCTCGAGGAACAGCATCTGCGCAATCACCAGGTTGGCGACGCCGTCGTCGATCGGCGTGCCGATGAAGATGATGCTGTCCTTCAACAGCCGCGAGAAGATGTCGTAGGCGCGTTCGCCGCGGTTGGTCTGCTCGACCACCATCGGCACCAGCTGGGCGTAGCTCATTTGTCAGTGAGTTCGATACGCGAACGTTTGTCGTCGGCGGCGGCCTCGTCTCCGGCCGCGGGCGATTCGTGGTGGGCTTCGTCGGTCAGTGTAGCACGCGACAACGCGAAGTCAACCGCCTTCTCTCGCCGCAAACCCGCATAAAGTCGGGAGATGCCGCCTTCCTTCTCCAGCTCGGCCTTCAGGGCCGGCGGCGTCCGCCCCGCCTGCAGGGCGAACCGCTCGATCTCCTTATCGACATCTTCGGGGGAAACCGTCAGGTTCTCGCGGCGGGCAATTTCGTCCAGCACCAGGGCGCTGGCAATCGAGTCCCGCGCCCCCTCCCGCTGGGTCTCCCGGAACTGCTTCCAGTCGATCCCGGCCTGCCGCGGGTCGATGTTCTGCGCCATCAGCTGGCGGACGAACTCCTCGAGCCGCCGATCCATCTCGCGCTCGACCAGCGACGGCGGCAGATCGAAGGTAATCCGGGCGGCCAGCTTCTTCAGCAGGTCGCCGCGCGTGTGCTGGCGGGCGTGGGTCTCGCCGTTGGCCTGCATGTCCTCGCGGACGCGCGTGCGCAGCACCTCGAGCGAGTCGAAGTCCCCGATGTCCCTGGCGAACTCGTCGTCGAGCGCCGGCAGGACCTTGCGGCGGATCTCCTTCACGGCCACGCGGTAGGTGAGGTCGTTGTTCTGCAGCTCCGGCACCGGGTAATCGCCGCCGAACTGCACCGTGAACGTCTTCTCGTCGCCGACGTTGAGGCCGATCAGGTTGGCGTCGAAGCCGGGCGGGTTGCCGGCGGCGCCCAGCTCGATGCTGACGCCGTCGTGCGATTCGCTCTCACCGGCGGCATCGGTCCGCGTCAGGTCGGCGACGACGGTGTCGCCGTCGGTGACGGGGCGTCCCTCGACCGTCTCGTGCTTCGCGGCGCGCTCGCGCAGCTGCTCCAGCGCCTGCGCGACGGCCTCGTCGGTGATCTGCACCGGGTGCGCGTGCACGGTCAGCGTCGAGAGGTCGCCCGGGTCGAACGGCGGCAGCGTCTCGATGGCCGCGGTGAAGGTGAGCGGCTGCCCCTCGCTGAGCGCCACGTCCTGGATGTTCGGGGTGTCGATCGGCTCGATGCCGCGCTCCTGCAGCGCCTCCTCGACGGCGCGCGGGATCAGCCCGTGCATCACGTCGTGGAGGATCTGCTCCTTGAAGCGCTGCTTGACGACGGTCGCCGGCACCTTGCCGGGCCGGAAGCCGGGGATCTTCGCCTGGCGCGAATAGTCCTTCGCCACGCGGTTGATCTCGGCGTCGACGACGTCGCTCGGGATCTCGATGGTGAGGGTCTTCTGGGTCTCGCTGACGTCGGTGAACTCGGTTTTCATGGGAACTGGGGCTCGCTGGAGAGAGGGCTGGAATCGAGCCTAGCACACCGCTGCCGAACGAGCCACGACACGCCGTCGGGCAGGGTGCCCCGGAGGCCGTACCCCGCGCGCTCAGCCCGGGCGATGAGCACCGGGTCCCGCAGCAGCAGCGTGCCGTAGCGGCACGCCGCCAGCCGGGAGTCGACCGTCGCCGTCACCAGGCCGCGGGCCTGGAGATACGGATAGATCGAGGGATCCGGAATCTCGGTGGCGACGCCGACCGTCCAGGGAAGCCAGGTCCACGGCGTGTCCGCCAGGGTGGGCGGCGCCGGTTCGCCCGCCACCGCGGCGTAGGCGCGCTGGACCGCCTCCCCGGATGAGGGCAGGCGCAGTGTGCCGATCCCGAGCGGCAGGAGATAGAGGAGCGCCAGGGCAACGTGGGCGACCACAGCGGCCTGCAACAGGCGACGCCGAGCCGGGCCGGCGAGGGTGTGGCCGAGCGCGCCGGACCAGGTGGCGACGCTCGCAAGCGCGACCGCGCCGATCAGGTAATTCCGGCCGGCGCCGACCCGCGCGAGTTGTGGAAGCGCGAGGACGACCACGACGGCAACGGGGAGCCAGATCGGCACGGCGTCGATCCGTCGCAGGGCTGCGCGCGGGGTCACCGCGGCGAGGCCGATGAACGCCGCGCCTCCGGTCATGGCGACCTCGCCGAGCAACCGGTACCACGACGCGGCCTCAAAGGCCGTGCTGGCTGGCGCGAACCACGTGTGCTGCACGAAGTGCGGTCCGCCCACGAGCGCCGCCGCGGGCAGGCACGCCAGCGGCAGCGCCGCGATCAGGAGCGCCGGTTTCCATTCGCGGCGAACGGCGAGGAACACGAGGATCGCCCCAAGCACGCCGACGGCGTTCTGCTTCATGAGGAACGCGGCAGCGAATGCCGCGCCGGCTCCGAGGGCGCGCGCGGGTGAGCGCCAGCGGCCGCTGGCGCGAATCAACGCGAAGCCGGTGAGCTCGAAGGCGACGGCCAGCATGTCCGGACGCACCGTGAGCAACCACCACCCGGTGAATGGGGTGATGATGGCCACCACGGCGATGGCGGTCCGCCGGGCGCGGCTCGAGTGGGGCTGTTCCTGCCCGGCCACGGCCACCAGGGCCGCCGCGGGCGCGGCACCGGCCAGGAGTGTCACGACTCGCAGGCCAAGCAGGCCGGAAGGGGACATCCCGAGCACACCGGCCAGCGCTCCATAGACGGCGTAGAAGCCGACGTTGTAGATAGCCGACGTGGCGTCCGTACTGAGGTCGTGGTACGGCGAGATGCCGCTGGCGACGCGATACACCAGGTTGATGTGGACGCCTTCGAGACCGGACGTCTGCGCCCAGGCGCCGTCGACAACCGTGCTCTGCAGCCGGATGGCGAGAATGGCCGTGCAGAGGAGGCAGAAGCAGGCGAACAGCGCCGGCAGTGGTGCGAAAGGAGGGACTCGAACCCCCATACCCTTGCGGGTACCAGATCCTAAGTCTGGCGCGTCTGCCAGTTCCGCCACTTTCGCTGCCGTCGCGATCTTACCAGCAGGGTCAGGCCCGCCGCCGGGCGGCTTTCGGCAACGCGGCGCGCAGCATCGCCGGGGCGGGCAGCGCCGCCAGGGTGCGCTGCGCGTTGGTGACCAGCAATTCGTCGACCGCGCCGCGGCCGGCGGCGCGCGAGTTGATGGCGCGCCGCGCCGGGACCCGCCGGACGCGCAGGCCTGCCGCCCGGGCCGCGGCGGACCCATAGAGCCTGGTGATCATCGGCGCACTCGAATTGGAGAGCAGCACCGTGGCCCCGCGCCGCGCCGCGGCGACAACGGCGCCCTGCAAACGGGCCTGGTCGTCGGCCGTGAAGCCGCCGGCCGTATAGTGCGCAAACGACGATGAGGGGCTCAGCGGCGCGTATGGCGGATCGCAATACACGAAGTCACCGCGGCCTGACCCCTCGAGCGGCACGTCGAAGGACGCGTGGACGAGCGTCACTCCAGGGGTGCGCAGGGTCGCGGCGACCGTTCGCAGGTGGTCGGCGTCGCAGATCCGCGGGTCGGCGTATCGCCCCGCCGGCACGTTGAAATCACCGCGGCGGTTGACCCGGTACAACCCGTTGAATCCGGTGCGGTTCAGGTAGATGAGCATTGCCGCGAGCGCCGGAGTCCGGCGCTCACCGGCGGCCCTGGCCGCGTTGAAGCGCGCGTCGCGCACCTCGTAATACAGATTGTTCCCCCGCAGCCGGTGCTCGGCGCTCAGGCGCGCCAGTTCCGCAATGACGTCCTCGGTCGCGTCGCGCACGACCTCATAGCAGTCAATGAGGTCCCGGTTGGTATCGGCGAGCAGGGCCGGGCGTCCGGCCAGCACCCCGGAGCCGGCGAGGTCGAAGAACACGGCGCCGCTGCCGAAGAACGGCTCGACGTAGCGCGCAAAGCGGTCGGGATACCACTCGCGCAGGATGGGCAGCAGCTGCCGTTTACCGCCGGCCCACTTCAGCAGGGGTCGCGACGGGCCGTCGGGATGTGAGCGCATGCGGGTGAGCTATCGGTTCGTTGGAATCAGAAGATTAGTAACGGCGCCGGAGTCGAGTGCCGATAACGGAAGTATCGAACGGCCTTGACGTGTCGGACTTCTCAAGAGTATTCTGAGTCATTAAGAGTCATATATAGTCTTTCAATGTCCCTCATTAAAAGGCGTCGCTCTGTAAGCCAGGGGGCGAAGCTCTATCTTGCCGCAACGGCGGGGCTGATGCTCGCCAGTGCGGGGTGTGGGAGCGCCGTGCGTCCCGTCTATGACGCCGATTCGCGCCTGGCCTCACGGCTCGACACCGACGCCGACCGCGACGGGGTCGTCGAGTCGCGCACCTACATGGTCGCGGGGCGCCTGGCCCGGCACGAGCTCGATGTGACCGGCGACGGACGCGTCGATCGCTGGGAATACTATCGTCCCGACGGCACGCTGGCGCGCCTGGGGACCTCGAGCGCCTTCGACGGCATCGAGGACACGTGGGTCGTCCAGACGGGGGCGACGACAGAGGTCGAGATTTCCACGCGCCGGGACGGGGTGATCGATCGCCGCGAGACGCAAGTGGACGGCGTACTGCGGCGCAGCGAGCAGGACATCAACTTCGACGGCCAGCCGGACCAATGGGCGACGTATGAGGACGGCCGGGTGCGGGAGCTCCGCATCGACAGCGGCCTGGTGGCCGGCCGGCCCGACCGCCGCCTCCTTTACGGACCGGATGGCGCGCTGCGCGGAATCGAGGAAGATCCGGATGGAGACGGGACCTTTGCGCCGCTCGATGCGCCGACGCGCCAGTAGCCCCGCGGTGGCAGCGGTCCGTTGCGGCGTGCTCGCGGTGTGCGCGCTGCTGTGGGCGACGCTGGCGGCGGCGCAGACGGGCGGCGGCAGCGCCACCGGCCGGTTTTTCCTCGGGCCGTTCCGCTGGTCGCCGACCCTGCTGCTGCGCGAGGCGGGGGTCGATGGCAACGTGTTCAACGTGCCGAAGACCGAGACGCCCAGCGAGGACCGGTATGCCGTGTTCCAGCCGCAGGTCGACGGCACGCTGTCGCTGGGGATCGCCGAAATCAGCACGCAGGCGGCGGCGACGCTCACGTATTTCGAGCGGTATCGCAACCAGCGCAGCACCGGCTACCGGGGGCTGGTTCGCGCGGAGTTCCCCGTGCGGCTGCGCCCGGCGGTGGGAGCCACGTGGCTCAGATCCCGCGAGCGCTCGAACAACGAAATCGACCTGCGCGCGCCGTTCTCGCAGTCGTCGGTGACGCTGGGCATCACCAGCCGGGTCACCAATCGCGCGGCGCTGCAACTCAACGGGTCGCGATCGCTGATCGAGTACGACAAGGGCGTCGTCGTCGCCGGCGAGCAGTTGTCCGAGCAGCTCAATCGCGAGACCACGGCGGTCCAGGGCACGCTGCGCATCGACATCAGCGGGCTGACGTTCCTGCTGCTCGACGTCACCGGTTCCCGCGACAGCTTCGTGGAGACGCCGGACCGGCAGACGGACAACTTCCGGACGTCGGTCGGGCTCGAGTTCGCGCCCGATGCCGTCATCCGCGGACGGGCGTCGCTGGGTTACCAGAAGCAGGTGTCGCGCGGGCAGGGCGGGTTCCCGTTCGACGGGCTGATCGCCTCGGTCGACCTCAGCTACGCGCTGCTCGACCGGACGCGGGTGGACGGGCGCTTGGCCCGCGGCACGAACTATTCGGTGCTCACCGGCGAGGAGTATTACCTGTCGACGGCCGGTGGCGTCGAGATCACCCACAACCTCCTCGGGCCGCTCGACCTCATCGTCCGTGGCAACCGCGAGCGCCTGGACTACTCGTTCACCCCCGGCGGCGTCGGCGGCCGGGTCGACTGGTCGGATACCTACGGGGGCGGCATCGCCGTGCGGGTGACGCAGCAGGTGCGTACCTCGCTCAACTACGAAGTGACGCAGCGCGAATCGAGCGCGGGCGTCGAAAACGGGTTCCTTCGGCGGCGGGTCTTTGCTACCTTCAGCGTCGGGTTATGAGATGGTGAAACAGCTACTGCTCTCGTGCGCATGTGCCGTGCTGCTGGCGGTGCCGATCGTCGGCCAGACCTCCGGCGTCACGCCCGACTACGTCATCGGACCGCAGGACCTGCTGCGGATCATCGTCTTCGACGAGCCGACGCTCTCGAACAGCTATCGCGTCGACTCCGACGGCAGCTTCCAGTATCCGTTCCTGGGCCGCGTCGAGGCCGGCGGCAAGACGTTGCGCGAGCTCGAGCAGCTGCTCTCGACCCGCCTCGAGGGCGGCTTCGTGCGCCGGGCGCAGGTCACCGTCGAAGTGGAGCAGGCGCGCCAGCGCAGCGTCTTCGTCATCGGTGAAGTGCGGAGCCCTGGCAAGTACCAGATGACCGGGCAGATGACGATGCTCGAGGCGCTCGCCGCCGCCGGCTCGGTGACCGCGAACGCCGGCAGTGAAGTGATCGTGCTGCGCAGCGGCGGCGGCGCACTGCCGAACGTCAGCGCCAGTGCACCGGCGGGAACCAACGCCTCCGGGGACGGCGCGAACGTGCGCCGCGCCAACCTGGCCGACCTGCAGCTCGGCCGGCTGTCCGAGAACCTGATCCTGGAGGAAGGCGATACCGTCTTCGTGCCGAAGGCGGAGAAGTTCTATATGACCGGGCAGATCAAGAGCCCGGGCGCCTACACCTGGGAGCGCGGCCTCACCGTGCTCCAGGCGATCTCGCTGGCCGGCGGGCTCACCGACAAGGGATCGAACCGGCGGATGAAGGTCGTCCGGATCGTCGATGGCAAGCAGGTCGAGGAAGGGATTTCGCTGACCGACCAGATTCAGCCCGGCGACACGATCGTCATCGCGCAGCGCCTGCTGTAGCGTTTGGCCATTCCGCTTCCCGTCACGCACATCCGCCCCGGCAGCCGCGGGGTGCGCTTCACGCTGCGCGAAGCGTGGCTGGCGCGCGAGCTGCTGTTCTTCCTCGTGTGGCGTGACGTCAAGGTCCGCTACAAGCAGACGGTGCTGGGCGTGGCCTGGGCGGTGGTGCAGCCGCTGCTCGGCATGGTCGTGTTCACGCTGTTCTTCGGCCGCCTCGCGGACATGCCGTCGGACGGCGTGCCCTACCCGTTGTTCTCCTTCGCCGCGCTGGTGCCGTGGACCTACTTTGCCAGCGCCGTGACGGCCGGCGCCGCGTCGCTGGCGGCGAGCCGATACCTCATCGCCAAGGTGTTCTTCCCGCGGTTGTTCGTGCCGCTGGCGGCGGTGACGATGCCGGCGGTGGACATGGCCATCGCGCTCGGCATGATGTTCGTGCTGCTGGCGGTGTACGGACACATGCCGCCGCCGGCGGTCCTGCTCCTGCCGTTGCTCATCGCCTACCTGATGCTGCTGGCCTTCAGCCTGACGCTGTGGATGTCGGCGCTCTCGGTCCAGTACCGCGACATGCGGTACCTGCTGCCGTTCGCGGTGCAGATCCTGCTGTTCCTGACGCCGGTGGCCTATCCCGCCTCGCTCATCCCGGACCGCTGGCGGCTGCTCTATTTCCTCAACCCGATGTCGGCGGTGGTCGAGGGCTTTCGCGCCGTGTTGCTCGGCACGCCCGGGCCGGGGCCGCTCCTGTTCGCGTCGGTGGCGGTGACGCTGGTGCTGCTGGTCGGCGGGCTGTTCTATTTCCGCTCGGTCGAGAGCACGCTGGTGGACCTGCTGTAAGCATGGCGACGGCGATCCGGATGTCGGGGCTCGGCAAGCGCTTCACGATCGGCGCGCGCGAAGCCCAGCACGATACGCTGCGCGACCGCATCGCGGCCGCCGTGCGGCGTCCCTTCCGCCGCCTCTCCTCCGGCGGTTTCGCCGCCTCGACCACCTTCTGGGCCCTGCAGGACATCACCTACGAAGTGCCACAGGGCGAGATCGTCGGCATCATCGGCGGCAACGGCGCCGGCAAGTCGACGCTGCTGAAGATTCTGTCGCGCATCACCGACCCGACGACCGGCGAGGCGGTCATTCACGGCCGCGTCGGGTCGCTGCTCGAGGTCGGCACCGGCTTCCACCCGGACCTGACAGGGCGCGAGAACGTCTACCTGAACGGCGCCATCCTCGGGATGCGGAAGCGCGACATCGATCGCAAGTTCGACGACATCGTCGGCTTCTCGGAGCTGGGGGCGTTCATCGACACGCCGGTGAAGCACTACTCGAGCGGCATGTTCGTCCGCCTCGGCTTCGCCGTGGCGGCGCAGATGGACTCGGAGATCCTGATCGTCGACGAGGTGCTGGCGGTCGGCGACGTCCAGTTCCAGCGCAAGTGCCTGGGCACCCTGGACAACGTGGCCCGCGGCGGCCGGACGGTGCTCTTCGTCTCGCACAACATGGCGGCCATCCAGCGCTTGTGCACGTCGGCGGTGCTGCTCGAACGCGGCAAGGTCCGCTTCGCCGGCGACGTGCGGGCGGCGGTCGCGAACTACCTCGGCGGCGAAACGCGCGGTGGCTTCCTGGCCGAGGCGCGGACCGGTCGCCCGCAAATCCTCTCCGCCGACATCGAGGATGCGGCCGGCGCGATTGCCGGGGTCGCGCTCTGCACCGAGGCCGTCGCCTGTCGTATCCGGTTCGTCCTGCCGCAGCCGTACCCCGGCGTCCGCGTCGGCATCAACGTCCTCTCCTCCGACGGCGTCGTGCTGTTCTCGAGCCATACCGGCGACGCCGGCTTGCCGATGCCGGGCGGCGCGGGCGACTACGAAGCCCGGGTCCTCATCCCCGCCAACGCGCTGTTGGCCGGCCAGTTCCACGTCTCGCCCTTCCTCGAGGCCGGCGGCGAGATGCTCGACATCCAGGAGCCCGGGCTGGCGCTCTCGGTCGACACCGGCCCCTCGCCGTTGTACGCCGAGACGACGCAGCGCCGCGGATTCGTGCACGTGCCGTGCGCGTGGACGATCGCGCCACACTGACCGTGCGCATCGTCCAGGCGGTCGGGTGGTATTTCCCCAGTCACGCGGGCGGGACCGAGGTCTACGTCGACGAGCTGTCGCGACGGCTGCAGGTCGCCGGCCACGAGGTGCTCGTGGCTGCCCCGGAGCCCGGCGGCACCGGGCCGCGGACGTACTCCCACAACGGCGTGCCGGTCTTTCGCTACCCGATTCCGCTCCGGCCGACCCGCGATGAGGCGCAGGGGAGGGTGGTCGCCCGCGGCGCCGCGCATTTCCACCAGTGGCTGGAGGCGATGCGTCCCGACATCCTCCACGTGCACACGTTCGTCACCGGGCTCGCGCTCGAAGAGCTGCGGGCGGCGGCGCGGCTCGGGATCCGCACGACGGTCACGACGCATTCCGCCAGGCTCGGCTTCATCTGCCAGCGTGGCACGCTGATGCGGTTCGGCCGCCGTCTCTGCGATGGCCACATCCGGACGGTCACCTGCAGCCGCTGCGCGCTGCAGCACGGAGGGGCGCCGCGGGGCGCCGCGGACGCGCTGGCCCTGGTGCCGCCGCCGCTGGCGGCCGCGGCGGCGCGGCTGCCGGGGAAGGTGGGCACTGCTCTCGGCATGCCGGCGCTGATTCGCCACAACCGCCGTTCGCAGCACGCGATGTTCGACGTCATCGAGCGGTTCGTCGTGCTGACGGAACACGCGCGCCGCGCGGTCATCGCCAACGGCGCGCCTGCCGAGCGGACGGTCCTCAACCGGCTGGGCGTGCGGTTCGTCCCGGCGCCGCACCTGCCGCGCGATCCGAACCGGCCGCTGACCATCGGCTACATCGGCCGGTTCGATCCGGTGAAGGGTGTCGAGGACCTGGCGCGGGCGATCGCCGGTCGCGCGACGCGTCTGCCGATCCGGTTCGAGTTCCACGGGCCGGTGCGCAACAAGGCGGACCTCGCGGTGCAGACCCGGCTGAAGCGGATCGTCGGCCCTGACGCATGGGTCGTGTTCGGCGGTGAACTGGATGCCGCCGGCGTGCGGGCGGCGTTGCAGCGGCTCGATGTCGTGTGTTGCCCATCCCGCGTGATCGAAGGCGGCCCCACGGTCGCGCTCGAAGCACGCGCCGCCGGCGTCCCGGTCATCGGCAGCGACCTTCCGGGCCTGTCGGAGATCGTGCGCGACGGTGTCGACGGGCGGCTGGTGCCGGCGGGCGACTGGCGAGCGCTCGCCGCGCTGTTTTCCGAGCTCGCGGCCGAGCCGTCGCTGGTGACCGCGTGGCAGGCGGCGCTCGGCCCCGTGCGCACGATGGATGATGTGGCGCAGGAGTACATGCTGATGTACGCCGGCCGGGTGTCGTCGTGATCGCGATCCGGCACGCCGTCAAGACGCTCGTGTTCCGGTCCGGAGGCCATGCCGCCCGGCTGCGGGCGGCGCCGCCGCCCGGCCTCGCGGTCCTCTGCTATCACAGCGTGCGTGCGCCCGGCGATTCCGGGGTTCCGTTCGCCGAGCTGCACGTCCGCGCGGATCGCCTGGCTGCGCATTGCCGCTTTCTCGCCGAGGCGTGCGCGCCGGTCTCGCTCGCCGACGTGGAGGCTTCCCTCGCGGGTGGGACGGCGCTGCCGCCGGCGGCGGTGCTGGTCACCTTCGACGATGGCTGCCGGAGCGTGCTGACGCGGGCGCTGCCGATTCTGGAACGCTACCGCGTCCCGGCGCTTGTTTTCGCCTGCAGCGGCACCATCGAACGGCAGGAACTCGCGTGGTACGACGCGCTGGCACGGCGCTCCGGCGAAGCAGGCGTGGCGGCCACGAAGTACCTCCCGTATGACCAGTGGATCGCGGCCGTGGCGGAGGTGACCGCACCGGCGTCGCCGGACGATCCGCATGGGCCGCTGACCGTCGCGGAACTGCAGCAGCTCGCCGCGCACCCACTCGTGACGATCGGCGCGCACACGGTGAACCATCCCATCCTGGCGTCGGCGCCGCGGCAGGTGCAGCGCGAGGAGATCGCCGCCAGCCGACGGGCGCTCGCCGCCTGGACGGGCCAGCCGATTGACGCGTTCGCGTACCCGAACGGGATTCCAGGCGTCGACTACACGCCGCAGGCGGTGGACCTGGTGCGCGAGGCTGGGTTCCGGGTGGCGTTCAGCACGCGTCCCGCCTTCGCGACGCCCGGGGTGGAGCGCTTCGAGCAGCCGCGGTTCGTGATGCTCGACATGCCGGCGGCGGAGCTGGCGCATCGGCTGGCGTTCTCGTGGCCCCGCCCCGCATGAGCCTGCGGGTCGCGATCACCGTCGACCCGTACTTCCCGGTGCCGCCACGGGGGTACGGCGGGTTCGAGCGCGTCGTCGATGTCCTCGTGCGCGGCCTGGTCGAGCGCGGCCACGACGTGACGCTGATCGGGCATCGCGATTCGCAGGTGCCGGCGCGCCTCATTCCCTATGGCGCGCCGCCGCACTGGGGCGTCGGACCGCGGTCGAAGGAGCTCTGGCAGGTCGCGTCGGCGCTGGTCGGGCTGCGGAGGGATATCGACCTGGTGCACAGCTTCGGGCGCCTCGCGGCGCTGCTGCCGCTGCTGCCGCTGCGCACGCTGCCGAAGATCCAGAGCTACGGCCGCGAGATCGCGTGGCGCGGCGTCCGCCGGGCGTCGCGGCTGGCGGGGCGATCGTTAACGTTCACCGGGTGCTCGACCAGTCTCTACGCCTCCGGGCTCCGGCCGGGCGACAACCGCTGGGTGACGATTTACAACCCGGTCGAACTGTCGCTCTACCAGCCGACCGACACGGTGCCGGCCGATTCGCCACTCGTCTTCCTCGGCCGCGTCGAGCGCATCAAGGGAACGCATTCAGCCATCGCCATCGCGCGGCGCGCCGGACGCCGGCTGGTGATTGCGGGCAACGCGCCCGACCCCGCGTACTTCGCCGCCGAGGTGGCGCCCCACCTCGGCGCCGACATCCGCTATGTCGGCGAGGTCGACGACGCGGCCAAGAACCTCGTCCTGCGGAGCGCGGCCGGGCTCCTCATGCCGATCGAGTGGGAAGAGCCGTTCGGCATCGTGATGATCGAAGCGATGGCCTGCGGCACCCCGGTCATCGCCTTCCGGCGTGGCAGCGTGCCGGAAGTCGTCGAAGACGGGGTGAGCGGGTTCATCGCCGACGACGTCGGCGGCGCGGCCACGGCGGTGCGGCGCCTCGGCGAGATCGACCGCCGGCGCGTGCGCGAGCGGGCGGCGCGCTTTCGCAGCGACGTCATCGTCGACGACTACGAGCGCCTCTACTACGAGGTGTCCGGGGCATGAGCGCGCCGATCCGGCTGACGGTCGTCCTCACCCATCCCATCCAGTACATGTCGCCCTGGTTCCGGTGGATCGCCGAGCACTGCCCGGAGCTCCAGGTCACGGTGGTGTACGGCGCCACGCCGACACCAGAACAACAGGGCGTCGAGTTCGGCTCGGCGATTTCGTGGGACGTCGATCTGCTGGGTGGCCACGCGCACCGCGTCCTGCTGCCGGCGGCGCCGGGGAGGTCATTCGGCAGCGAGACATTCGCCGGCGTCGACAGCCGCGAGGTGGACGACGCCATCGGCGCGACCAACCCTGACGCGGTGCTGGTGCCCGGGTGGCACTCGCGACTCTACCTCCGCGCCGTCGCCGCCGCCCGCCGGCGCTGCATCCCGGTGCTCTATCGCGGCGATACCAACCTCGAGACGGCGCCCCGTGGCCTGCGGCGCGTCGTCTGGGCGGTGCGGACCCGCGCCCTGCTGCGGCTGTTCGACGGGTACCTGAGCGTCGGCACGCGGGCGTACGAATACCTGCGCCACCATGGTGTCGTCGACCCGTTGATCGCCCGGTCGCCGGCCGCCGTCGACGTGGATTTCTTCGAAGCCGGCCGGCGCGGGATGGATGCGGCCGCGCGGACAGCGCTGCGCGCCGCGTGGGGGGCGACGCCGGCGGACTTCGTCGTGTTGTTCGCCGGGAAGTTCGTGCCGCGCAAGCGGCCGGCCGATGTCATCGACGCGGTGGCGCGCCTGGAGGCACCGGCGGTGGCGGTGATGGCCGGCGCCGGGCCGCTCGAGGCCGCGCTTCGCGAACGGGCGGCGGCGAGCGGAGCCCGCGTCAGCTGGCCGGGTTTTCTCAACCAGGCCGCCATGCGTGACGCACTCTGTGCCGCCGATTGCCTGGTGCTGCCAAGCGGATGGGGCGAGACGTGGGGACTGGTCGTCAACGAATCGCTCGCCTCGGGCACGCCGGCGGTCGTCAGCGATCACGTCGGCTGCGCGCCGGACCTCATCGTTCCCGGGTCGACCGGCGAGACGGCGCCGGTCGGTAACAGCCACGCGCTTGCCGCCGCCCTCGATCGCGTTCGGACGGCGCTCGATCAGGGGGGGATCTCCACGGAGCTGTGCATCACGCGCGCGCGGACCCACTCGTACGCGGCCGCCACGGCCGGTCTGGTCCGGGGGGTGCGGCGCGTGCAGGCGCACCGCGCGACGTCGGTTCGGCGCAACCCGGGGCACCCGCGCGTGCTCGCCCTCTGTGGCGGCATGGTCTACGTGTCCGGCGTCGAGCGGATGTCGTTCGAGGCGCTGCGCGTCATGCGCGAGCGTGGCGCCGCCGTCCACTGCATCGTGAACACGTGGGAGAGCGATGCCATCGTCGCGCGCGCGGAGGCGATTGGCGCCAGTTGGAGCACCGGCTATTACTGGTACGCGCTCCGGGCGACGCGCAGCCCGCGGCAGGCGGCGCTGATGGTCTGGGATGTCATGCGCACGAGCCTCGGCCTGCTGCGCGACGCGGCGCACTTCCGGCCGACTCACGTGCTGGTCACCGACTACCACACCGGCGTGCGCAATGCCCCGGCGCTGGCCCTGTTGCGCCTGTTCCGCGCGGTGGTCGTCCACCGGGTTGCCAACGCACCGGAGGCGAGCCGCGGCAAGGGGCTCGTCTGGCGGCTGCTGCTCAATCCCGCCGTCTCCCGGTTCGTCGCCATCTCGTACTTCATCCAGGACGAGTTGCTCGCGGCCGGCCTTCCGGCCGCGAAAGTGCGCGTCATCCGCAACATGGTGCCGTCGCGGGACGAGCCATGGCCCGCGGCTCCCGCCCCGGTGCCCGGCCGCGTGATCTACGTCGGCCAGGTGATTCCGCCCAAGGGGCTCGACGTGCTGCTCGAGGCGATTGCGCTGCTTGCGGCCCGCGGTCACAACGTGACCCTCGACGTGGTTGGCAGCCTGGAGCTGTGGGAAGGCCCGGAGTTCCTCGGCTACCGCCAGCGCATCCGCGAGCGGGCCGGCCAACCGGACCTCCGCGACCGCGTCAGGCTGCTCGGGGTCCGCGAGGACGTTCCGCGCCTGCTGGCCGCGGCCGCCGTGCACTGCATGCCGACACGCCCTGAGACGCGCGAGGCGCTGGGCAACGCCGTCCTCGAGGCCAAGCGCGGAGGGGTGCCCTCGGTCGTCACGCGGAGCGGGGCGCTGCCGGAGACGGTTACCCACCGCGTCGACGGTTGGGTATGCGATGACTTTTCCGCGCAGGCCATCGCTGAAGGGCTCGAGTACTTCCTGACCGACGAGCGCGTGCGCGCGGCCGCCGGCATGGCGGCGCGGGCATCCGCCGAGGATTTCGCGGAGGCGCGGTTCGCCGAGGCATGGAGGGCCGCGTTCGCGTGATCTTCGGCTGGTGTGGCGCAGCGCCGGCGGCAGGCGCACAGGCGGCGACTCTGGCGGCGATGGCCGCCGCGCTGCAGGTCCACCCCGGGCAGCGCGTCCGGACATGCCTGCTACCAGGCCTCGCGCTCGGCGTGTTCGACATGCCACTGATGAGCGACGTCCTCGACGCCGCGGCCCCGGCGCAGAGCGCCGATGGCCGCCGCTACCTCTGGATGGCGGGCGAAGCGTTCGCGTGGCCCTCGCGCAGCCTGTCGGGGCCCATCGAAAGCCGCACGCCCGCGTTCCGCCGCCGCCTGCTCGCGGCGCTCGCCGAGGACGAGGGCGCCGTCCGCGATCTCGATGGCGAATACCAGGTGGCGGTGTGGGACGCCGCGTCTTCGACGCTGCGGCTCTGGGTCGATCGCTTCGCCTCACTGCCGCTGTACCTCGCGTCGACGGCGGCCGGCACGGCGTTCGCCGGGGGAGTGCGCGGCGTGCTCGCGGCACCTGGCGTGCCGCTCGAGCCTGATCCCCGGGCGCTCCGTGAGGCGGTGACCTTCGGCGGCTTCCGGCTCGGCAGCCGCACCAACGTCCGCGGCGTCCGCATGGCGGCGCCGGCCGCGCGCGTCACGATTCGCGACGGTGCGTGTGAGGAGTCGCGGTACTGGACGTGGCGCGAGCTCGACGCGCCGGCGGCGGGACGGCCGGTGACGATGGACGCGATGCGCGAGGGATGGTCCGCCGCCGTCAGCCGCCGGTTGGAGGGCAGCGCGCGTCCCGGCCTGGCGCTCAGCGGCGGGCTCGACAGCCGGGCCATTCTCGCGGAGGCGGTGCGCCAGGGACAGCGCCCCCCCAGCGCTGACCTACGGCGTCGCCGAGTGTGACGACGCGCGGTTCGCGTCCCGGGCCGCCGCGGCCGCCGGCGTGCGATGGGAGTTGTTCCCGCTCTTCGCGCCCGGGTGGTTCGAGCGGCGCCTCGCACACATCCTCCCCACCGATGGATTGATCGAGCTGGTCGACCTGATGCACCTGGAACCGGTACCGCAGATGCCGGATCTGTTCGACGTCTACCTGAGCGGATTTCTCGGCGACGCGGTCAGCGGCAGCAGCCAGGATTACCTCCAGACGGCTGACGACGTCCTGCGGGCGCTGCCGTATTACGGGGCGCCCGTCAGCCTGCCGATCGACGAGGCGCGCGCATGCGCCGAGGAGTGCCTGGCGCGCGTCGCCGGGGCGCCGCGCTTCCTGCTCTACGACCACAAGTTTCCGCAGGCCATCAGCCGGACGACGGCGGGGGCGCGTCCGTTCGTGCGCGTCCGCCGGCCGTTCACCGACTATCAGTTCTTCTCGCTGGCCCAGCAGGTCGCTCCCGCGGAACGGGCGGCAAGCCGCTGGCACGAGCGGTGGCTCGTCTCGACCTATCCGTCGCTCTTCAGGCGGATCCCGAATCAGCGGACCGGGGTCCCGGCGGGGTCGTCGCACCTGCGGTGGCGGACCGTGCGGATCGGCCGGTATGCCTGGCGGCGGCTGCTGGCGGGGGCGCGCGGCGCCGGCCTGCCGATCACCGTGCCGGTGCGTTCCTACCATCCCGACGAGACCTACTGGACGGGGGACGTCCGGTCCCGAATCGAAGCCGCGCTCCTCGCCCGAGGGTCGCTGTGCGGCGAGATCCTCGGGCGCGAGCGGGTGACACAGACCCTTCGCGCCTTCTTCGACAGGGGCGCCGCGCCGGTGCAGGTCATCGGCGCCATGTTCGTCTACGAGTACTATCACCGGCACATGCCGTCCGCCGTGGCTGACGCCAGGCGGGCCGCGGAGCTTGCATGCTGATTGTCGCCGCCGCCGCGTCGGTCGCCGCGCTCTACGGGGTCGGCCACTGGATCGCCGGCCTGTCGGTAGTCGTCCTGTTCCTGGTCTGGGTGCTGGTAAAGCCGCCGGAAGGGCCCCCCATCCTCGGCCTGGCCCTGACCTTCCAGTGGACGCAGGTGACCTGCGGCATGTTCTACACCGCGCTCACCGGCGACGAACTCCGCGCATTCAGCACCCGCTGGGACGACATGATGCTGATCGGCCTTGGCTGTGTGCTCGTGATTGCGCTTGGCGCGCGGCTGGGCATGGGGATCGGCGCGCGGTGGGTGACCCCGGAGCCGGCCGCGCCCCCAGCGATGTTCTCCGACCGGACGCTCTACGCCGCCTACGCCGGTTCGATCGCCGCGACCGGCGTGATGCAGGAGATCGCCTGGCAGTATCCAATCTTCACGCAGGCGATCCTGGCGCTGAACTATTCGCACCTGGCGCTCACCTACCTGATGCTGCGCAGCGTCGCGATCCCCCAGTTCAAGGCGCCGCTGTTCGCCGCGGTGATCTCCTTCGAGGTCGCGCTCGGCTTTACCGGCTACTTCGCCGGTTTCCGGGAGCCGCTGATCATGGGGGCGATCATCATCGTCGAGATCTTCAACACCCGGGACGTCCGACACTGGCTGCTGATGACCGGACTGTTCGTCGTGCTCACGCTGTCGAGCGTCATGTGGATCTCGGTGCGTGACCAGTACCGATCGGATTTCGACGACGAGCTGGTCGAGTCGTCGCGTCTGGAGCGCCTGGAGCGCATGCAGACGCTGGCGGAGGGCTCGGCGCTGACCGACACGTTCCGCTTCCGCCAATCGGTGGCGGAGCTCGCCGATCGCATGTGGACGATCTACTACCCGGCGCTGGCGCTCGACCGCGTCCCTGCCGCGCTGCCGCATACCGACGGCACGATCATCGGCTCGGCCCTGCGGCACCTGGTGACCCCGCGGTTCCTGTTCCCCAACAAGGGCGAGCTGCCATCCGACAGCGAGATGGTGCGCCGGTATTCAGGCGTCCAGGTGGCCGGCGCCGACGAAGGCACGAGCATCGCCTTCGGCTATGCCGCGGAAGCCTACGTCGATTTCGGCGTGCCGCTGATGTTCGTGCCGGTACTGCTCTACGGCATCTTCATCGGCATCGCCTATTGGAGCTGCCTGTTCGTCCTCAAGCACCGCGACATTGCCGTCGCCGTGACGTGCGTCATCTTCTGGCTCACGGTCTACCTGTTCGAGCGCTCGTGGGTGAAGACCCTCGGGCTCAACCTGACGCTGCTCGTCTACCTCGGAGGCCTGACCTTCCTCGTCGATCGGTTCATGCTGGCGCCGCCCGCCGAGGACGTCGGCGATGTCCCGGCTGGCGCCAGCGGCGCCCACGGACACTGAGTGCGCGTCGTCCACGTGTGCGCGTACTTCGCCCCGGCGTTCGCCTATGGCGGCCCGCCCCGCTCGCTGCTGCGGCTGGCGCAGGCGCAACAGCAGCAGGGGCTGGCGGTACAGGTCGTCACGACCACGGCGAACGGCCGCGTCAACCTCGACGCGGCGGCTGCAGCCGCCGATCGCTTCGAAGGGGTGCCGGTGACCTACTGCCACCGCGCCCGGCCCCGGTGGCTGTTCCATTCGCCTGCGCTGCGTGGAGCGCTGTCCCGGGCCTTGAACGGCGCCGACATCCTGCACATCCACGGACTCTGGAACGCCGCGGTGTGGGGCGCGCATGCGGTCGCGTCCGCGCGGCGAGCACGCTACGTCCTGTCACCTCGCGGCATGCTCGCGCCGCAGGCGCTGGCGCACGATCGGTGGCGGAAGGCGGCCGCCTACCAGTTGTTCGATCGGCGCGTGCTTCGTGATGCGACGGTGCTTCACGCGACCTCCGAGCAGGAAGGCGACACGCTGGCCCGGCGCTGCGGGCGCGAACGCGTGGTGATGGTACCCAATGGCGTCGACCTGCCAACCGCCGTCGGCGGGGCGCCGGAGGTGCGTGCCCGCTTCGGCCTGCCGCCGGACGCTCCCCTCATCCTCTTCCTGGGCCGGATTCACCCGTTGAAGCGCCTCGACCTCCTGGCCGGCGCGTTCCTGGCGCTGCGCGCGGCGCATCAGCGGGCCCATCTCGTCGTCGCCGGGCCCGATGAAACGGGCCTGCGCGCCGGCCTGGAGCAGCAGCTCGCCCCGGTCGCCGGCGCCGTCACCTGGACGGGGCGGGTGGACGAGGCCGAGAAGTGGGACCTGCTGTCGGAAGCGGCCGTGCTCGTGCTCTGTTCGGACTCCGAGAGTTTCGGCCTGAGCGTTGCCGAAGCGCTGGCGGCGGCGCGGCCGGTCGTCGTCACCCGGACCTGCCCGTGGTCGAGCGTGGAGGCGTCCGGCGCGGGCTTCTGGGTCGAGCAGCGCGCGGAGGCGATTGCCGCGGCCCTCGGCCGCGTGCTCGCCGACCCGGCCGCTGCGAAGGAGATGGGGGAGCGTGGACGGAGGCTCATCGCCGCCGACTACTCGTGGGACAGCGCCGCCCGCCGGCTGACCGCCGTCTACGAGACGGCGCTCGCGGCGGCATGACGACACCGTCGCGCGTGGTCGTTCTGACGCCCGTCGTCGGTGGCCGTGACGGTCTGTCCGAACTTAGCCGCCAGGTGATCACGGCGAGCGCCGGGGAGGGCGTCCCGGTGACCGTGCTGGCACTCGCCGGGGCTGCGCACTTTTCGCATCCGGCCGCGTCGATCGAGCTCGTGTCGGCGCGCGGGCATCGCGCCCGGCTCGTCCGCCATGTCGCCGTCGACAGCTTGCACTGGGGACGGGGCACCCGGGTGATCGTCATGCATGCCAACCTGCTGCCGCTCGTCCTGCCCGCGACGCTCGGCCGGAGCGAGATCGTCGCCGTACTGGTCGGCATCGAAGCGTGGCGCCCTCTGTCGGTCCTCGAGCGCTCGGCGCTGCGACGCGTTCAGACGGTAGTGGCGATCTCGGCGCATACAGCGTCAGGGTTCGCGGCCGCCAATCCTGCATTCGCGACGTCGACCGTGCGGATCTGCCATCCGGCGGTACCTGAACTGGTGCCGCCGCTCCCTGCTGACCGCGCGCCCGGCTACGCGCTGATGGTCGGGCGGATGTGGTCGGCGGAGCGCTACAAGGGCCACGACCGCGTGCTGGAGGCGTGGCCGGCGGTGCTGGCATCGCACCCGGGCGCTCGCCTGGTGGTCGCGGGCGATGGCGACGATCGGCCGCGGCTGATGGCAAGAGCCGCGGCGCTGGGGGTGGCGCCGGCGGTCGATTTCGTCGGTGCCGTCGATGATGCCCGGCTGGCGGCGCTCTATCGCGACTGTGCCTTCTTCGTGATGCCGAGCCGCGACGAGGGATTCGGGCTGGTCTATCTCGAGGCCATGCGCACCGGTCACGCATGTATCGCCAGCCCGGGAGCGGCGGCCGAGTTCATCACCCACGGCGTCAATGGCTGGCTCGTCGACCCCGGCGATGTCGCCGCCATAGCCGGCGCCTGCGTGCGGTTCCTGCAGGATCCGACGCTCACGGCCAGACTCGGACCGGCCGCCGCCGCCACGGTGTGTCGCGACTATCAGTTCGAGCAGTTTGCGGCGCGGTGGCGCCAGGCACTGGCAGGGTTGCCGGCACCATGCTGATCCTCGGCCTGAACGCCTATCACGGTGACGTGTCGGCCGTCTTGTTACGCGATGGCCAGCTGATCGCCGCCCTCGAAGAAGAGCGGTTCGTCCGCGTCAAGCACGTCTCCGGCGTCCCGGCCGCGGCGATGCGCGCCTGTCTGGAGATGGGGGGAGTCGCCGCCGGCCGGATCGATGCCTTCGCGGTGTCACGCGACCCGCGGGCGCATCTCTGGCGGAAGGCGCTGTTTGCGGCGACCCGTGCGCCGCGCCTGTCCATGATCCGCGACCGCGCGGCGAACGCCCTGTCGGTGTCCCGCCTCCCGGGCGACATCGGCGCGGCGCTCGGCCTCGACGATCGTGACGTCGCCAGGCGGCTCCATCATGTCGAACACCACCGGGCCCACCTGGCGAGCACGTTCTTCGCCAGTCCGTTCGACGAGGCGGCCGTGTGCGCCGTCGACGGATTCGGCGACTTCGTCAGCACGTCGAGCGGCCACGGCGAGGGGACCCGGCTGACAATCGACAACCGGGTGTTCTTCCCGCATTCGCTCGGCATGCTGTACCTCGCCGTCACCCAGTTCCTCGGCTTTCCCAACTACGGGGATGAGTTCAAGGTCATGGGGCTGGCGCCGTACGGCTCGCCCGATTACGTCCGCGAGCTGCGACAACTGGTCAACGTTGACGCCAGTGGCCAGGTCCGGCTCGACCTGCGCTACTTCAGCCACTGGAACGGCGGCGTGACGATGACGTGGGCGGGCGGCGCGCCGGCGATGGGCCCGGTCTTCACGCCCGCGCTTGGTGCGCTGCTCGGGGCGCCGAGACAGCCTGGTGAGCCGCTCGAGCCGCGCCACGAGGCCATCGCGGCGTCGCTGCAGGTCGTGCACGAGGAGGCGGTGTTCGCGATCCTTCGCGCGCTGCATCGGCGGCGGCCGACACCGCGCCTCTGTCTGGCCGGCGGGTGCGCGATGAACAGCGTCGCCAACGGCAAGATCCGGGCGCAAACCCCGTTCGAGGAGCTGTACATCCAGCCGGCATCTGGCGATAACGGCACCGCACTGGGGGCGGCCCTTCACGTCTGGCATGAGCGCGGCGGCCGCAAGCGGCTGCGGATGGAGCACGGCTACTGGGGCCCGGAATTCGCCGACGCCGATGTCGACGCCGCGCTCGACGGCCGCAACGCAGAGATCGCCGCTCGGAGCATCCGGCGCGCTTCGACGACGGATGTCGACGCGCTCTGCGACTGGGCCGCCGGCCGCATCGCCGGGGGGCTGGTCGTCGGCTGGTTCCAGGGACGCATGGAGTGGGGCGCGCGCGCCCTCGGCAACCGCAGCATCGTCGCCGATCCGCGGCGGCGGGACATGCGCGACATCATCAACGCCCGGATCAAGTTCCGCGAGAAGTTTCGGCCGTTCGCGCCGTCGGTGCTCGAAGAGGCGGTGCACGACTACTTCGTCGACGCCTGCCTCGATCCCTTCATGATCCAGGTGTACCCGGTGCGTCCCGACAAACGGGACGTCATTCCCGCGGTCACCCATGTCGACGGTTCGGGACGGCTGCAGACCGTCTCACGGGCGCACAATCCCCGCTACTGGGGGCTCATCGATGCGTTTCGCCGCATCACCGGCGTTCCGGTCCTGCTGAATACCTCCTTCAACGAGAACGAGCCGATCGTGCTGACGCCGGCGGAGGCGCTCGACTGCTTCCTGCGCACCGACATGGACGTGCTGGTGATGGGAACCCGGACCCTCGAGAAGGCGCCGCGCTGAGCCGTGCACGTCTGCTTCTTCAACCGCGCCTACTGGCCGGACCTCTCGGCCACCGGGCAGCTGCTCACCGAGATGGCCGAAGGGCTGGCCGCCCGCCACGGCTGGACGGTCACGGTCGTCACCGGTTATCCCCTGCGCACCGACGTCAGACCGTCTTCGCGCGAAGCGCGCAACGGCGTGACGATCGTGCGCGCCGCGGGCACGACGTTCTCGCCGCGCCGCTTTGCCGGCCGCGCGTCGAACTATGTCTCGTACTTCGGCTCGGCGGCGCTGCGTGGACTGACGGTACGCCGCCCCGACGTCGTCGTGGCGATGACCGACCCGCCGATCATCGGCCTTGCGGCGCTGGCGCTGGCGCGACGCGCCGGGGCGCCGTTCGTGTCCTGGTGCCAGGACATCTTTCCCGAGGTCGCCGTCCTGCTCGAGGACTTCCAGAGCAGCGCGGTGAACCGCGCCCTCAGCGCCGTCAATCGCTTTCAGTTGTCGCAGGCGGCCGCGATCGTGGCGCTCGGCGAGACGATGAAGCACCGGCTGGTTACCGGCAAGGGCGCCGATCCGCAGCGCATCCACATCGTCGACAACTGGGCCGACTGCTCACAGATCACGCCGGGTGATCGCGTGACGTCCTGGGCCGAGGCGCAGGGGCTGGCCGACCGGTTCGTCGTGCTGCACGCGGGCAACCTGGGGCTGTCGCAGGACCTCGACAACCTGATGCATGCCGCGGCCCGGCTGCGCCGCCGGCCCGACATCCTGTTTCTATTCGTCGGTGGCGGCGTTCGCGAATCGGCGTTGCGAGCGCAGGCCGAGTCGCTGGGCCTCGACAACGTGCGCTTCGTGCCGCACCAGCCGAAGGACGCCATGCCGCCGTGGTATGCCGCATCGGACGTGTCGCTGATTTCGCTGCGGCGCGGCCTGGCCGGCGTCATCGTCCCGAGCAAGACCTACAGCGCGCTGGCCGCCGGCCGGGCCTGCATCGCCGCGGTCGAGCCGGAGTGTGAAGTGGCGGGGCTCGTGACCGCGGCGGCGTGCGGCCTCGTGGTGGCGCCGGGCGATCCGGACGCGCTGGCCAGGGCCATCGAGTCGCTGGCCGACGATCGTCCGCGCGCGGCGGCGATGGGGCGTCGGGCCCGCGCCGCCGCGCTGCAGTTCGACCTGCCGCGGCAGGTCGCCCGGTTCGACGCCGTGCTGCGGAGTGTCGCCAGACGGTGAGCAAGCGGCTGCTCGACATCGTGCTCTCGGCCGCGGGTCTGATCCTGCTGTCGCCGCTCTGGCTGGCCATTGCCGCCGCGATCAAGGCCGGCGATGGCGGCCCGGTGCTCTTCCGGCAGCCGCGCGTCGGGCGCGACGGACGCCCGTTTGTCGCCTACAAGTTCCGGTCGATGGTGCCCGATGCGGCGCGGCTGCCGCCGCGCCAGGCCACCGCGGACGATCCGCGAGTGACGCCGGTCGGCCGCCTGCTCCGGGCGACGGCGCTCGACGAGCTGCCGCAGTTGGTGAACATCCTCCGCGGCGACATGAGCGTTGTCGGGCCCCGCCCCTTGATGCCGGGCGAGATCGAGGTCCGCGGCACCGGGGAGGTCACCGCGCTGGCGGAGGTGCCGGGCTACGCCGCGCGCCATCAGGTCCGCCCCGGACTGACCGGCCTGTCGCAGGTCTATGCGCCACGGGACGCGCTGCGCGCCCGCAAGTTCCGACTCGATGCGCTCTACGTTCGACGACAGACGCTCTGTTTCGACCTGTATTTGATCCTCATGTCTTTCTGGATTACCGCGCGCGGTCGATGGGAAACGCGCGAACGCAAGTTCTGATCGGCCGGCCGTTATAATGTCCGGGCCGGCCCGGCTGGCAGCGTCGATGCTGGATGTCGCAATCATTGGAGGCGGGCCCGGAGGCCTGTACACCGGCCTGCAGCTTGCCGAGGCCGGGTACCGCGTTGCCGTGTTCGAAGAACACGACGGCATTGGACAGCCCGTCCATTGTACCGGGGTGCTCGCCGGCGAGGCGTTCGCCGAGTTCGGCCTGCCTCAATCGTGCGTGCTCAACGAGCTGGCGACAGCACGCTTCTTTGGTCCCGGCGGCGCCGAGTTGTCGTACACCACGCCGCGTACGGAAGCGATCGTCGTCGATCGAGCGGCGCTCGACCGCTCGCTGGCGGAACGTGCCACCGCGGCGGGCGTCGAACTGCACCTCGGCGCGCGCGTCATCGGCGTCGAGCGCGAATCGCGGTGCATGGTGGTCCAGCGCGCCAGCGAGCGTGTCCAGGCGCGGGCCGTCGTCCTGGCGTGCGGCGCCAGCTACGG
This sequence comes from Vicinamibacterales bacterium, assembly GCA_050247255.1. Lineage (GTDB taxonomy): Bacteria > Acidobacteriota > Vicinamibacteria > Vicinamibacterales > UBA2999 > JBFWUM01. Next base: position 41,740 of record JBFWUM010000001.1, read on the forward strand.
GCTGCAGCGCCGGCTCGGGCTCGGCATGCCGCCGGTCTCGCTGAACTCTGCGCAGCTCGAACTCCCGGCCTCCCGCAGCGGCGACGTCGAGGTCTACTTCGGCGCCGACGTCGCGCCGCGCGGTTTCGCCTGGACGGTGCCCGTGATGCGCCCTGCCGGCCACTTCGTGCGGGTCGGGTTGATGGGGCATGGGGACCCGTCGGCCAGCTTCAGGCGCTTCTTCGAGCGGATGGCCCCGTCGTGGGGCATTCCGCTGGCGGACCCGCCGGAGCCCCGGAAGCGTTTCCTCCCGCTGGCGTCGTTGCCGCGCACGTTCGGCGATCGGCTCCTGGCCGTCGGCGATGCCGCTGGCCTGGTGAAGCCGACGACCGGGGGCGGCATCTATTACAGCCTGGTGAGCGCGCGGCTGGCCGCCGAGACGCTGGCGCCGGCGCTGGCAGCCGATCGCCTCGATGCGCGGACGCTGTCGACGTTCCAGGATCGGTGGCGGCAGCGGCTCGGGCCTGAGCTGCGCGCCCAGCTGGCCCTTCGCATGCTGGCGCAGCGCCTGTCAGACGATGAAATCGATAGCCTGTTCGAGCTGGCGCGGACCAATGGCGTCATGCCGCTCATCCACCGGGCCGCCCAGTTCAACCAGCACCGCCACCTGATCGCCGAGCTGTTCCGGCACATCCCGGCGCGCCGGCTCCTGTTCCGCAGGCTGCTGCCGGTATGAGCCCGGTTCACCGCGACGCGCGGCTCCGGGTCCCCGATGACGTCGTCTTCCGCGAGATCGCGGGCGAGTCGATGATCCTCCACCTCGGGTCCGGCATCTATTTCGGCCTCGATGGCGTCGGCACGCGCGCCTGGCAATTGCTGGCCGAGCACGGATCGATCGAGGGGGTCGTCTCGGCGATGGCCACCGAGTTCGATGCCGACGCCTCGACCATTTCCGCGGACGTGACCGCCCTGGTCAACGAACTCCTCCGCAAGCACCTCCTCGAGATCACACCCGACCCGTGAGCGGTCTCGGCGGCGTGCTCTACCTGGACGCCGGGCCTGCCACCGCAGGCGACGTGTCTCCGCTGCTGGCGGCGCAGGCGCATCGCGGCCCGGACGGTACGGCACTCGCCGTTGCCGGCAGCGTGGCCCTTGGTGTTGCGCGGCTGCGCACGATGCCGGACCACCTCGACATCGTCGAAACTGCCGATGGCCTGGTCGCGGCGATGGATGGTTGCGTTGACGATCGGCGCGCGTTGGCGGAAACGCTGAACGTCGGCGGTGCACCCTCAGGACTGGAGCTGATCCTCGAGGGGTACCGGCGCTGGGGCATCGGCGTCGTTGACAGGCTCGTCGGCGAGTGTGCCGTCGTCCTCTGGGATGCGCGTCTCCGGCGTCTCGTGTTGTTCAGAGACGTGATTGGCATGCGGCCGCTCTGTTACCGCGTTGCCGGTTCGCGGCTGCTCATCGCTTCGGAGCCGCAGGCGCTGGCGCGGACCCTGCCCACCAGCGTGAATGAGGGTTACCTCGCCGAGCATCTGGCGGACGATGTGGCGAGCCGAGACGAGACTCTCTTCAGGGATGTCTACCGCGTGCCGCCCGGCGATGTCGTTCTCCACGAGCGCGGGCGCCTGCGGCGCTCGCGCTACTGGCACCCGGCAGCAAAGACGATCCGCTATCGCCGGCCGGACGACTACCTCGAACACTTCCGGGAGTTGTTCGGCCACGCCGTCGAGGATCGATTGCCGGCCACTGGCGCGGCGCTGACGCTCAGCGGCGGCATCGATTCGTCAATCGTCGCCGCCGAGGTCGCGGCGATGCGCGCGGACGGACACGCGGGCGCGGCCGCGACAGCGGCGCTGACGCTGTCGCACCCGGGGCGGCCTGAAGACGAAACCGGCCGTGCCGCCGAGACGGCAGCTCGACTCGAGATGCCCTGGAGGTCGGCGGCGGCGCTGGTTCCCGGGGAAGAGTATTTCGCGGAGGCTGCCCGCCGCGCGGCGGATCTGCCGGAACCACCCACCGCGGCGAGCGCGCGTCCCCTGCGCGACGCCGTGCGCGCTTCCGGTCACCGGGTGGTGTTGACCGGGTACGGCGGCGACGAATGGTTCTCGGCACATCAGGAGCCGCGGCATCTGCGGGCCTGGCACCGCGCGCCCGCATGGAGCCGCCGAGCGATCCGCCGCCTGCTCGGTCGTTCGAAGGTCCCGGCGTGGATTGATCGGGGCTTTGCCGCCAGGGTGGACCTGGCCCGCCGGCTCGGGCACTGGGAGCCAGAGGTGCGGCTGCCGACTGGGGCAGCGACGCGGCTGTTCCATGGCGCGATGCACGGGGAACTGCTCTGGCGGCGCGAATTGGCCGAACGGCTTGCCGCCTGGGCAGGCTTTGAAGAGCGGTCACCGCTCTTCGATCGCCGCGTGGTCGAGTTCGCGTGCGCCCTGCCAAACGACGTGCGCGCGCGTGACGGGGTCAACAAGTGGATCCTGCGACGCGCCTACCGGGCCGTGTTGCCGCCGTGGGCGGCGAATCCGCCCGCCGCAGCAGGTTTCAACTGGATTGTCGCTGATTGCCTGCAGCGGTTCGGTGGGATTGACCGGGTGGAACGGTCCGCGGCGGCGCGCAATGGCTGGCTGGACAGCGCGGCCCTGCGGCAGTTGCATCACGATCTCGAAGCCGGGAACCCGGGGAGCGTCCTGCCGCTCTGGAACGCGCTTGCCGTCTCATACTTTCTCGACAGCGTCTCCCTCCCGCGTTGAAATGCCCCCATCGGGCGGGTACCATAGCGCCGAGGCCATATGACCACACCCCATGAACCCAAGCGCACCGGCCAGGAGAAGCGCCCTTACCATCGGCCGAAGCTGACCGAGTACGGGTCGGTCGCCAAGCTGACCAGGACCGGGGCCGGCACCATCCTCGAAGGGTCGTCGCCGAACAAGATGATGATGTAGCCTGCGCCGTGTCGTTGGTACTCGAAGAGCATCGGCGCTACCTCGCCGATTCGGTCCGGCTCGACGCGTTCAGCCGGGCGATCAGCGCCGTCGTTCGACCCGGCGATCGAGTCCTCGACCTGGCCAGCGGCAGCGGCATTCTCGGCTTCCTCGCCTGCCGCGCCGGCGCGGCCCGTGTGTACGCCATCGACAACAGTCCGGCCATCCAGCTTGGCCGCGACCTGGCCAGCGCCAACGGCCTCGGCGATCGCATCACCTTCCTCCGCGAGTTTTCCACGCGCGCGATCCTTCCCGAGCCTGCCGACGTGCTCGTGTTCGACCAGCTCGGCCCCATGGGGTACGAGGCCGGCGTGTTCGAGTTCGGACGTGATGCGAGGCAGCGGCTCCTGGCACCAGGCGCACGCATCATTCCCTCCGCCGTCGATCTCTCGTTCGCCGCGGTCGAGAGCTCGGTCCTCCGACAGCAGGTCGCCTTCTGGAGTGAACCGGGCCGGGATTTCGACCTGTCCAGCATCGGGCCCCTGGCCGCGAACACGGTGTACACGTCGGAGGGCGGGGATCTGCGCCGGTTGAGCGACGCCGGCGTGGCAGCCTCGCTCGACATCGGCGGCGATGCCACGCACATCCAGGCGGCCTTGACACTGTCGCTTCGTGAACCCGGGCGGCTCGACGCCCTCTGTGGATGGTTCACCGCCCACCTCGCCCCGGGTGTCACCATGACCAACGCTCCCGACGCGGCGGCGCGCATCGATCGTCGCGTGGGGCTGCTGCCGATCGAGCCCGCCGTGCCGGTGCGGCCTGGAGACCAACTCACGATCACGCTGTTGATCAGGCCCGCCGACGAGCAGATTGCGTGGAGTGGTGAGGTTCGCCGCGATGGACAGGCGGTCGCGACGTTCCGTCACAGTTCCTTCCAGGGCGAGATCATTCCTGACGAGGCGCGGCAGGCGGCGGATCCGGCCACGCGGCCGCGGCTGTCGGCCCTCGGCGAAGCGCACCGCACCGTCCTGCAGATGTGCGACGGCACCGTGCCGGTTGCCGACATCGAGCGCGCCATTCTCGAGCGGCACGCGTCGGCACTGGGGAGTCCTGCCGCCGCCGCGGCGTTCGTCCACGAGGCGATCAACGCCAACTGCCGCTAACGAGATGCACTGTTACCGCGTCGGTGACCTGACGGTCGCGTCAGCGTCCGCCGTGGCCGGATTGCACGAGATCGAGACGGCTTCCACCCTGTGGCGCTTCGTCATCCGGCGCGGCGACCCGCCGCGGGTGCGCCGTGCGTATCACCGCGCCGACAGCCCCGGGTATACGCACCGGTGGCGCACGCTGGGCCGCCTCGGCTTCGGGCACATCATCCACTTTCACCGCGCCGCCACCTTCGTGCTCGACGTGGCCGGTCAGCAGATCACGGCCTTCCAACGCCGCGGCCAGTCGCGCGAGGAGATCCAGCAGTTGCTGGTGGCGCAAGTGCTGCCGCTCGTCCTCGGCCTGGGAGGACGCGTGGTGTTGCATGCCAGCGCGGCGGTGTCGGCGCGCGGGGCGCTCGCGTTTGTCGGCGCGCCGCGTCAGGGAAAGTCGTCGATTGCGCTGGCGCTCGCCGCGCGCGGCTATGCCGTGGCGGCGGATGATTGCCTGGTGATCGATCCGCGCCGCGGCTGCCGCATCGTGCCAGTGGATGTGGGCGTCCGCTTGTGGCCGGACGCCGCGCTCCGACACGGGGCGACATCGTCCGGACAGCGTGCCGGGTTTGCAGCGCATGCCCGTGGTAAGCGGCGTGTGCCGCTGGCCGACCTTGGCATACGCGGCGTCGCGCGCCGGCCTGTCCTGCGTCGGCTGTACCTGCTCAATCCCGGCGGCCGCCGGGTCTCGTCGGCGCCCGTGGCGCCGAGGGAAGCGGTCATTCGATTGCTCGAGGCGAGCTTCCAGCTGGATCATGACGCCGCAGACGCCATGCGGCAGGCCTTCGAGAACCTGACACGGGTCGTTGAGGCCGTCGAGGTGCGGCGGCTCTCGTATCCGCGATCACCAACCTGCCTGCCCGAGATCGTGCGCACGCTCGAAGCCGACGGATAGAAGACAGGCGCCTCGTACGCAATAAAGGGCTCCGGAACCTCCGGAGCCCTTTGTGTGTACGAACCGCCTGGCGGCTACGGAATGAGCGTCAGTCGGCCGCTGCTGTTCATCGTTAAGCGGTCAGCGAGCACCGTGCCCAGGAGCTGCGCGCCGCCGTTGATCGTCACGGTCCTCGTCGGCACGAACACCGATCCATACAGGCTCATGCTGTTGTTGAGCTTGAGGTTGCCGTTCGTGACGCGCAGCGTCACCCAGTCGGGCCGTGCCGCCGCGCCGATGTTCCCGGTCGGAGCCATCTGGTTGCGCACGGTGATGATGACCGGCCCGACGACCTGGATCTGGCTGCCGGCGTTGAGCGTCAGCGTCTGGAAGTTGTAGACCGCCGGCTCGGTCGCGCCGGCGACACCGAGGATGAAGACGCTCCCGGAGTTGGCGATGAACGTCCGGTAGGTCCCCGGGGGTACCGCCACCTGGCGTCCGCTCTGGTTGATGGTCAGGTCACGCAGCGTCGCGAAATTACCCGGCGTCTGGCTGTTGTTGTTCAGCTGTACGTTCCGGGTGCCGCCATAGTTGGTCGGCGGGTTCGCAATCGTCGGCCAGGTTTCCGGATCCGTCCGGCGGACGACGTGGCCGACCGTGGCGCCGCTGTTGATCGTCACGCGGTGGTTGGTCGGCGTGGCCGCGCCGCTGCCGTTGATCGTCCCCTGGTAGTTCGGCGTGCCGTTGATGGTAATCGCCGGCATGCCGCGCATCAGCAGGTCGCCGGTCAGCGTCGCGTTGCCGTTGAACTGGATGTTCACGGCATTCATGATGTGGACCGTCCCGTCGACGATGCTGCTGGAGTTGAAATAGGTCTCGCGGCGAATCTTCGCGCCGGCCGCAGGTGTCGCCGTCACCTCGATCGTCACCGTCGCCGCGGCGCTTGCCGCGGTGCCCCGCAGCGCCCGGTAGGTGAACGTGTCCGTTCCGGTGAAGCCGTCTTCAGGCGTGTAGGTGAACGCGCCGTTGGCCTGCAGCGTGAGCGTCCCGTTCGCGGGTGTCGTGACGACCTCGGCCGTCAACGAGCCCTCGCCGGGGTTCTCGTCGTTGCTGAGCACGCCTGGCGCCGGCGTGGTGAGCGCCGTGTTGATCCGCGTTTCGTAGGCATCAGCCACCGCGGTCGGCGCCCCGGCCGTGACCGTGATCGTGACGGTCGTGCTGGCGCTCTCGGCCTCATCCTCGTCGACTGCGCGGTAGGCGAAGGTCGCCGTTCCCACGAAGCCATTGGCCGGCGTGTAGGTAAACGAGCCGTCCGGGTTGAGCGACACCGTCCCGCTCGAGGCAGGCTGCGCCAGTTCGGCCGTCAGCATGCCGCCATCGGGATCGGAATCGTTGTCGAGCACCCCTTCGCCGCTGACGGTGAGGGTCGTGTTGCCCTCGACCGTGTAGGTGTCGGCGGTGGCCGTCGGCGCGCGATTGACCCGGATGCTGACGGTGGCCGTGTTGCTGGTCTGCGAGCCACGGGTGATGCGATAGGTGAACGTCGTCGTCCCGCCGAAGTTCGCGGGCGGCGTGTAGGCAAACGCCCCGTTGGTCTGGAGGACCACGCTGCCGTTGCCCGGGTTCGAGACAATGGCGACCGTCACCTGCCCCTGGCCTTCCGGCACCTCGTCATTGCCCAGGACGCCAGGCGTCTGCACGTTGAGCACGGTCCCGGCGCTGGCGACGTACTGGTCGTCGACGGCGGTCAGCGGCGCCGCCACCGTGATCGTCACCGTCACCGGCTCGCTCTCGCCCTCGTTCTCGTCGCGGGCGCGGTAGGTAAAGGTCACCGAGCCGCTGAAGCCGGTGGCCGCGACGTAGCTGAAGGAGCCGTCCGGGTTCAACGTCAGCGTCCCGTTGGCCGGGCCGCTGACCAGGACCGCCGTCAGGTCGTCGTCGTCGCCGTCAGAATCGTTGTCGAGCACGCCCGGCGCCGGCACCTCCAGCGTGTCGCCGGCGGTGGCTTCGTACGAGTCAGGCGCGCCGGTTGGAACCTGGTTCGGCGCGGTGATGGTCCAGGTGAAGCTCGCGGACCCCGATGCGCCCATCGTGTCGTTCACGGTCACCGTCACCGAGTGCGTCCCGACGCCGCTCGCCGCCGGCGTGCCGCTGATGATGCCGGTGCTGCCGGCGATGGCGAGCCCGGGGGGGAGGCCGGTGGCACTGAACGTGAGCGCCTGCTCGTCGGGATCGCTGGCGGCGATCTGGAGCTGGACCTCGGTGCCGGCGACCGTCGTCTGGTTCGTCGCCGAGACCGACGGCGGCTGGTTGGTCGGTCCGCCGTTGCACGCGTTCAGCAGCGGACCGTTGGCCACCGTCGAGTCCCACCGGCAGACGCTGTCAACCGCGCCGCCGTTTCCCTGGTCGTGCGGCACCCCGACGAACACGCGTCCGGTGCAGCTGCCGCCGTTCTCGTCCGTGGCTTCGAAGCCGATCTCGTAAACGCGGCCGTTCTGGCCCCCCTGGCGCTCGCGGCGCACTCTCGCCTCGTCGTCGCCGACGCCCCAGCCGTCGATGGCGAACGCGCCGTCACCCAGGGTGTCGGTCGGCTCGTCCTGCCAGATGTACTTCACCACCACGTCGAGGTCATCGCCATCGCCGTCGGGATCGGTGATCCCTTCGATCTCGATTTCGTCGGTGCGGCGATGGTTCGGCGGCCAGAGCGTCGACGGCGAGGCCGTTGCCGCGGAGCAAATCGGCGGGGCGTTCTGCGACAGGACCGTGATCGTGACCGTCGCCGTGGCGGCGAGCCCGTCGCCGTCGATCGCATCGTAGGTGAAGGTGACCGGGCCGGTGTAGCCGAGCGTGCTCTCGTAGGTGAAGCCGCCGTCGGCCAGCAGCATCAGCGTTCCGCGTGACGGGCTGGTCACGCGCGCAGCGGTCAGCACGGCGTCGTCGACATCCGTGTCATTGGTCAGCACGCCGGGAGCGGGGACGACGAGCGTCTGTCCTTCCACCACCGTGTAGCTGTCGTTGACCGCCGTCGGCGCGTCGTTGACCGACGTCACCGTGACCGTCACCGTCGCCGTGCGGCTCTCCGTGCCGTCGCTGATGGTGTAGGTGAACGTGACGGTGCCGCTGAAGTTGGCGGCCGGCTCCAGGCGCACGGTGCCGTTGGTGTTGATGGTCACGGCGCCGCCGCTTGCCGGCTGCGTCACCGCGGTGACCGAGAGGCTGTCATCGTCCGGGTCGCTGTCGTTGGCCCTGACGTCGATGTCGAGCGGCGTGTCCTCCGGCGTCGTCGCGGTGTCGTCCACCGCCACGGGCGGGTCGTTGACCGGCGTCACTGTGACGGTGACCGTCGCCGTGGCGCGGTCATCGTCCGGATCGGCGAGGGTGTAGGTGAACGACGCGGTGCCGCTGTAGTTGGCAGCCGGCGTGAAGGTAATCGTGTTGTCCGAGACCGAGATGCTGCCTGCGGCCGTCGGCGGCGGCGTCGTGGCCACGATCGTGGCCGTCCCATCCGGGCTGCCGTCGTTGTCGAGCACGTCGATCGTAACCGCGGTGTCCTCAGCGGTTGTCGCGCTGTCGTTGACGGCCGTCGGCAGGTCGTCGATCGGCCGCACCGTGACCGTGACGGTGGCGGTGTCCGTGTCGCCGTCCGCGTCGGTGATCGTGTAGCTGAAGGTCGCCGTGCCGAAGAAGTTGGCGGCGGGGGTGAACAGGATCGCCCCGCCCTGGATGGCCGCGGTGCCGTGTGCAGCCGGCGGCGCAGTGATGCCGGTCAGCGTGAAGTCGTCGCCGTCCGGGTGCGTGTCGTTCGCCGTCACCGCGATGGTGGCCGCGGTCTCTTCGTCAGTCGCCGCGCTGTCGTCCACCGCGTTCGGCGGGTCGTCGACGGGCGTGACGGTGACGAAGACGGTGGCGCCGTCGGTCAGGTTGGAGCCGTTACGGATGTCGTAGGTGAACGTATCCTCGCCGAAGAAGTTCGTGGCCGGCGTGTAGCGCAAGGTGCCGTCCGGATTCTGGGTGACGGTGCCGCGGCCCTGCGTGAAGGAGACGACGCTCAGCGCATCACCGTCAGGGTTGGCGTCGTTCAGCAGGACGGCGACGTCGATCGGCGTTTCTTCCGGCGTCGTGACGAAATCGTGGCTGGCGTTCGGCGGGTCGACGGCGCCGGTCACCGTGATCGTCACGGTGCCGATGGCCGTCAGCCCGCCGCTGTCGCGCACCCGGTAGGTCAGGGAATCGGCGCCGGTGTAGTCGGCTGCTGGCGTATAGAGAATCGTGTTGCCGCTGATCTCGGCCCGGCCGTGCTGCGGCGCCTGCACGATCGCCACCAGTTCGAGCGTGTCGCCGTCATCCGGGTCGGAATCGTTGCCGAGCACCAGCACGCTGCCCGGCGTGTCCTCCGCGACGGTCAGGGTGTCGCTGGCACCGACCGGCGGCCGGTTCAGCACATAGGTTGCCGTGCGGACGGTCTCGGCGTTGGTGGCCCAGTCTGTCCCGAAGAAGGTGACGGTCGTCGAGCCGCCGGCCGTCAGCACCAGCGTGGTGCTGCTCCCGGACACGACCACCTGGCTGCTGCACGCGGCAGGGGCATCCGGCGCGTCGCACGCGGCGCCCGACAGCTGATAGCGCACGTTGCGGACGCCCGACATCGGGTCGGCGCCGCCCAGCGTCACCGTGAGTGGGCCGACATAGGTGCCGCTCGCCGGCGAAGCCGTCGTTTGCGGCGCCGTCTTGTCGATGGCGACGACCGGCGAGAAGACGGTGGCCGTGTTGCCGACCAGGTCGGTCAGCGTCACCTGCACGCGCTGGTCCATGCCTTCAGCGGTGAACGTCGCGCTCGACGCGAGCACCGACGCGCCGGCCGGCGGTGTGCTGGCCTCGACCATCGTGACGCTCGTCGGTGTCTGGGTGTCGGTCTTCACCGCCGTCAGCGTGACGTCGGTCTTCCACCAGCGGCGGTCGTTCGGGTCCGTGCCGACGTGGGCTGGTGCCTCGAACGTGACCGTCGGCGGCTCCAGGTCGAGCCAGAAGGCGAGCTGCTGCTCGCCGCTGGGATTGCCGTAGCCGTCCCACGCCTGGAAGACGATCGTGTGCCGGCCCGATTCCGTCAGGCTGATCAGTGCGCTGCCGCCGCCGACTTTCGTTTCACCGTCGATGTCGACCGGCGCCGTCGGATTGGCTTCGTTCGGCGTGAACACCACGGTGTGCGTCCCGGGCTGACGCGCCTCTTCTGGCCCAATGAAGCGATAGGTGATGCGGCTGATACCCGACGATTCCGCGCTGCCGCCCCCGGGCGAGGGGTCAGACGCGATCAGGTTGATGCGGCCGTCCCCGTAGATCGGCTCGCTGTTGTACGAGTATTCGGTGCCCAGCGGGTCGGCGGTCACAACCGGCGGATTCTGCTCGCACGACTGGCAGACGATCGGGACCGTGACCGTCTTCGTCGCCGCCGCCGTCGCGTTCACGCCGTTGACCGGGTTCCCCTCCGCGCCGATGGTGAACACCATGTCGGCGGCCGAGGAGTCGAGCGCCTTGAACCGGAACTTGTAGGTGAGCACCTGCCCCTGCTGCAGATCGGCTTCGGGCAGCGGCCCGGTCACCGCCTCGGCGATCGGCACGCTGATCGGCAGCGAGTTGGCGTCCACCGGCTGGGCAGGCCCCGTCCACGACAACGTCGGCTCGACATCCAGAACAGTCGCCTTCAGCGGCGGCACGACGATGCTGTAGGTGACGTAGAAGTCCTCGTTCGGGCGGACGCTGGTCGTCGATCCGCCCGAGTCGGCCGGTGCCCACGTCTGGTCGAACACCGCCAGCGCCGGGATATCGAACATCTGCACTTTGTCGAGGCCGGGGACGACGACGAAGTATCGGCCGACCTGGTCCTGCGCCACTGCGCGCGGGAAGCCGGCGAGCCCCCCCTCGGACCGCAGCCGGAACGCGAACTCCGCTTCCGGTTCCGCCGCTTCGAGGTTGACCTCGAAGACCGAGATCTCCTGGTCGCGGTGGTTGGCGATGACCAGCCGCTGCCAATCGGGCATTGCCGCGCGGGTCACCGGATCCACGACCGGCCGCCGATCGATCACGATCCCGTACGAACCGGTCAGCTCGGTCGTCGCGATGACCCCCGGCTGTCCTTCGGCACAGTCCGCATGGGGACCGTTGGCCGGATCGGGATTGCAGATCATCAGCAGCGGCTCGAGCTGCGCGTCGAAGATCTCGATCTTGTAGTTCGCCGAGTCGGCCACGAACAGCCGGCCGCTGTCGTCGAACGCCACCTGGTTCGGCATCCAGAAGGAGCCGCGCGGCGACGGCCACTCGGCGTCGACGCCCCACGACGGGTCGATCAGGTTGGCCGGGTTGCCGAGCGCCTCGACCAGGCAGAACTGCGCGTCATAGACGAGCACCTGGCTCATGCCGTCGCCATCCGTCGCCGGGTGGGAGGCGTCGAACCAGGGGGTCCAGGTCGTCACCGCGACAGCAGGGGCGCCCGGCACGGTGCACGATGCAGCCGGCTCCTGGATCGTCACGCCGGGAACGACGGCAATCTGCGACGGCATCGCGCGGTGGCCCCGCACCGCGCCATTGGGCGGAAGGTTCTTGACGAACCAGAAGTCCTCGGCGGCGGTGAACACCGAGAGGCGGCCGCCGTACTGATCGGCGACGAGCACGTTGCCGGAGGCATCGACGGCGACGCCTTCCGGGAAGAGCAGTTGTCCCTCGGCAATGGGATCCGAGGGCGCAATGGTCAGCATCCCGTCCGCCGCGATGGCGTTGATGCCGCCGCCGAAGGTCCGCGCGTCCTCGCCGAAGTAATCCCACGAAACGATGCGATGATTCAGTGTGTCGGCCGCATAGACGCGGTAGGCGCTGAGGCGCGCGGTGTCGGTCTCCGGGCTGTTCTCGAACCCGGCGGTCGGACCCGGATCGAACACGGCCACGCCGCGGGGGTCGAACAACTGATCGACGCCGATCGGGGCGCCGCCGGGGCACTGCAACGGCGCGCCCAGCCAGCGCAGGGACTCGAGGTGATCGGGGTAGAGATCGTCCGGGTCGAACACGTCGTGCCCGAGGCCCGTGTCGCCGGTCACATCCGCCCACTCGCAGTCGCCCGCCGGTTGGCCGAAGGACGGCAGCGTCTGCCAGATCTGCCCTTCGTCGTCGCGTTCGAATATGCCGGGCGCCTGTTGAGCGGTGACGCCGCCGGCAAAGGCTGCAACGGCGAGCCCGACGAGGACGATGCGTGAGGTTCGTTTGAATGTCATCGGCTGTATGTGTTCCCCGCGCGGCGGTGACCGAAGTGAGATCTGGAGTCACTTCCTGTCATGTCGTGGCGGTGATATTAAACATCTATATTGTCGGACGGAATGGCTGTGTAGGCCAATCGAATTCAAGAGTATTTAAATCGACTGTCTTGAAAATGAACACACGGCAAGGAACGGCGTCCACTGACTTTCTCGCCGTGTTAGGAATGGCCGAGTATTCAGCGGCTGGCGAGGCGCTGCTTGCTCGGGCCACGGAAGAGGGCGTCGAGGCTCTCCTGTCAGCCCAACTATCAGATACGGAAGGGATTACTGGACATCAGCAGAACTGGTGGCGGCTGCAGCGCGCCGCCCTGGTCGCCGCGGATGCGCTCCGCCACGTCGAACTTCAGCGCCTTGTCACGTCGTGGGGCGCCGCCCCGATCGACACCCTGCTCCTCAAAGGCAGCGGACTGGCCTACACGCTCTACCCGGCACCGTGGCTGCGGCCGCAATCCGACGTCGACGTGTGGTGCGCGGCGTCGGCCGTGCCGGCCATGCGGGCGTCGCTCGAAGCGCTCGGGTACGCGGACGTGCGCGGCTGGAACAACGAGGGCAAGCACCAGTTTCACTACCGGCGCACCGACGCGCACGGCATCGCGCGGCTCGTCGAAGTACACCTGCAGATTGCCAATCCCGAAGTGTTCGCCGGCGTGCTGTCGTTTCCCGCGGCGGCAGCGGCCGCCACGCCGACACCGGGGCTGCCCGGGGGACGCACCCTCGCAGCCTCCCACGCGCTGCTGCATGCCTGCGTGCATCGCGCCGCGCACCACTTCGGCAGCCGCCGCCTGATCTGGCTGTATGACATCCACCTGCTCGCGGCCCGCCTCTCGGCAGCGGAGTGGTCGGCGTTCGTCGACGGTGCACGCGCCGGGCGCGTGGCCGCGGTGTGCCGGGATGGACTGGCCGCGGCGGCGTCGGTATACGCGACGTCGATTCCCGCCGCCGTCGACGCCGCCCTTGGTGCGGCGCGAGACGAACCGACGCGCCGGTTCCTGGCGGCGCCGCGTGAAGTCGACGTTCGGATGTCGACGCTCGGCGCGCTGCCGACATGGCGCGCGCGGGCCCGCCACGTGCGCGGCTGGCTCGTCCCCCCGGTGGCGTACATGCGGGCTCGCTACGCGATCCGCTATCGAGCACTGCTGCCGTTCTGGTACGTGTATCGCGTGATCACCCGGCTGCCGTTCTGGTGGCGCCGTTATCGGCCGTGATGAAGCGCGGGCGCGGCAGCTGCATCGTCCTCTGCCGTCACTTTGCCAGCAGCGCCGCCTGCGAGCGCATCGCCGCGGCGATGACACTCGGCAGCGCCACCCCCTCGGAAATCGTCGCCGATGGCATGCGGGTCGACGTCGGTGTCCGCCGTTCGTTCGACATCGAGGTGGATGCCGGGACCCTGCAGTACCTCGCCGACCTGCTGGCGCCGGCCTCGGCCATGGTGGAGCGCGAACTGGGACTCGCCGGGCTGACATTCGAAGGGCCCGGCTGCCTGCAGTACCCGCCGGGCGCGTTTTACCGGCCGCATCGCGACGTGATGCCGGCGGCAGCCGGGGCGGAGTGGCCGCGGCGGATCTCGCTGGTCCTGTTCGTCACCGGCGGTCCCGCGGATGGCGTCGAGGGCGGCGAATTGCGGCTCCACCACGCGGCCGGCGGATGGCGTGACGTCGTGCCCGAGCGCGGCACGCTGGTTGCGTTCCCCGCCGGGATGATCCACGAAGTGCGCCCGGTGCGCGCCGGGCTGCGTCAGACCGTCGTCGACTGGCTGTCGTGAGGCCGGTGGCCACGCTCGTAGATCGCGAGCGCGGCGAGGACGGCGGCGAGGAGCAGGTTCGCGGGCGTGTGGAGGCCGGTGTCCCAGATGCTCTGCATGGCGCCCGCCGCCAGCCCGAGGATCGCGCCGGCCCGCAGCGCGCGCTCGGCACCGCTGGAGGCCCGCAGCGCGCGACGTGCCGCGAGGCCGAAGGCCGCGCCGGCCCCGAGGGCGATAGCCAGGAGGACGCCGCCACCTTCGGCGAGCAGCTGCAGCGCTTCGTTGTGCGCATGGTTGAACAGCACCGTCGTCCCGCGCTGCTGGTACTGGAGCATGGCGTCGGCGAAGGTGCCCGCCCCCGTACCGACAACGGGAAACGCCGCAGCCAGTCGCAGCGACTCACTCCAGATCACCATCCGGGAGGTCTCGCCTCCCTGGCTCAGCGTGGCCGCAAGCCGCTCGCCAATGCCGGCGCTGTTCAGCCACAACGCGGCGGCAGCGAGGACCGAGACACCGACCGCCGCGGCGGCCGCGCGCTGGAGCGGGTGGCCGCGGCGCAGCGCGCTGGCGAGCACGACGGCGGCGGCGCCGGCGACCAGCCCCGACCGTGACAGCGTGGCCACCAGCGTCAGCCCCAGCAGCGCCACGCTGACCAGCGGCAGTGTCACACCCGGTGCCGAGAAGATGCGCGCCGCGCGCACACGCCAGGGGAGGTGGTCAAGTCCCGCGGCAATCGTTCGCGCCGTCGCCAGTCCGGCGATGGCCGGCACCGCCAGCACGATCCACGTGGCGAGATGGTTGCGATCGACGAACGGTCCGTACGGGCGGGCGCCCTCGGCGTACGGCCGCCACAGCCAGAGCAGCGTCTCCGGAGCTGTCGCGCGCTGCGCGTGCGTGAGCAGTGCCAGCGCGATACCGGTGACCCCGACCACGCCCACCAGCGAACGACTGCCGCCGTCGCGCAGGGCGTGCCGCGCGGCCCAGAAGGTCAATGCGCCGGCGATAGCGGCCAGCAGCGCCTGGCGGGTCGCCGCCGGCCGGATCGTCAGCGGCCGCCACTCACCGAGCGGCGCCAACGAGATCGCATCCTGCAGCGGGATTGCGGCCGGAGAGATGCCGGCGATGACCGTCGCGGGGAGCGGCACCAGCTGCAGCGCGACGACCGCGAGCGCGGCCAGCAGCCAGGCGTCGACGGCACGGTGCGACCGGTCGCGAAGCGGGGCCGCGCCGGTCAGGAAGAACAGGATGGCGGCGAGGAGGGCAATGGGCAGCTGCGCCCACGCGTAGACGCCGGCCGCGGCGGCCAGCACCGCGGCAAGGAACAGGCCGATGAGGTGCGGCATCACCCGGCGCCAGCCGGGGTCAGCTGGCGACCGGCGCTTCCGCGTAGTAGCTCTTGTACTGATGCCCGTAGTAGCGCGAGTAGTAGTAGCGGTTCCGCTCGAAATCGACGCGATTGAGGATCGCCCGCACCGCGCGCGGATGCCCCGCCTGCAGCGTCTCGAGCGCACGCTCGGCCAGGCGCCACCGCGTCATCTCGGCGCCGATGACGAAGGTCACGGCGTCGACCAGCGGCGCCAGGATGACGGCGTCGGTGACGGCGAGCACCGGCGGCGTGTCGATGATCACCCAGTCGAAGGGGCCGGTCGACAGCTGCTGCAGGAACGCGCGCATGCGGTCGGTCGCCAGCAGTTCTGACGGGTTCGGGGGCGTCTGGCCGGCGGAGATGACCAGCAGGTTCGGGTCGCCGCACCGCTGCACGACCTCGCGCATGCGGCACTTGCCGGCCAGCAGCTCGGCCAGCCCCTTGTCGTTGGGCAGGCGGAGCGCGCGGTGCAGGCTCGGGCGCCGCATGTCGGCGTCGATGAGCAGCACGCGGGCGCCGCCAATCGCCAATGCCAGGGCAATGTTCGCGGCGGTGGTCGTCTTGCCCTCGAGCGGCTGCGAGCTGGTCATGGCGATGATGCGCGTCTTCTCGCCCTGGGAGGCGGCGACCAGCGCCGTGCGCAGCGCGCGGAAGGCCTCGCCGAAGTCGTGCGGGACCGGCCCGGACAGCAGCGGATGCCGATCGCCCTGGACCTTCGGCACCAGGCCGAGGAACGGCAGCCGCAGCCGCCACGTGACGTCCTCCGGCGTCTTGACCGTGTCGTCGAGGTAGTCGAGCGCGAACGCCGCGCCGATGCCGAGGACGGCCCCGAACAGCAGCGCCATCATCCACGCCCGGCGCGTGTTCGGCGTGAACGGGAGCCCGGGCACCTCGGCGCGATCGAGCAGGCGGACGTTGTTCGCGCGGCTGTTGCTGACGACGCGCAGCTCCTTCTCCCGCTGCAGCAGCGACTCGTAGACCTGACGATTGCTCTCGGCCTCGCGCTCGAGCACCGAGTAGTCGATGCTCTTGCGATTGAGGTCGGTGGCCTGAACCTTCTGCGCTTCCAGATCGGCCGCCAGCTGCCGCTCTTCCTCGAGCGCCTGCTGGTAGTCGGTCTTGATGCCGTCGACGATGCGGGCGATCTCGGCCTGCAGCTGCCGCTGCGCGTCGGTGAGCTGCAGGTTGATCTTCTGCATCTCGGGATGCTGCGGCAGGTAGCGGTCGGCCAGCCGCACGCGATCCCGCTCGAGTTCGACGATCCGCGCCTTCAGCTGCTGCACGAAGCCGCTGGCGGCGACCGCGCTCACGTTACCCGGGTCGGTGGCGTTGATGACCTGGTTGTAGATGGCTTCGCGCTGGATGCGCGCCGTCCGGGCCCGCGCCGCCGCGTCGTTCACCTGGTTCAGCCGGGCAACGATGATGTTCTGGCGATCCTCGAGCGAGAGCGCGTTCTGGTTCTCCCGGTATTCGGCCAGCATCCGCTCGCTGGCCTGGACGACCTGCTGCTGCTTGGCGACCTCCTGGGTCAGCCACTCGAGCGTCTTGTCCGAGTTCTGCAGCCGGAACTCGAGGTTCTGCTGCACGTACTCCTCGGCCAGCACG
Organism: Vicinamibacterales bacterium; assembly: GCA_050247255.1. GTDB lineage: Bacteria > Acidobacteriota > Vicinamibacteria > Vicinamibacterales > UBA2999 > JBFWUM01. Next base: position 58,729 of record JBFWUM010000001.1, read on the forward strand.
TTGATGGCGCGCGCCGCGAAGTCGGGATCGGCCGAAACGAACGAGACGTCGACCAGCCGGCTGCCGCGGACCGGTTCCACGGTGACGCGGCCGATGAACGCATCGACGAACGCGTTGTCGTCGGCCGGCCCGGCCACGGCCGCCGCGGCCGGGGACGCCTCGCCGCGGAACGGCGCGAGGATGCGGCGCTTGACGCCCTCGACGAACCGCGTCACCGCCGGCGGCTGGACGCCCGTACCGTTGAATTCGGGGACGGTCTCGAGGTTCAGGCGACGCACCACGCGCCGCGCGAGATCGCGGCCGCGCAGGATGCGGTACTGCGTCTGGTAGTACGGCTCCGGGTCGCTGTAGGCGAGGTACGGATCCTTGAAGTCGGTCTGCGCGGTGTGCTCTTCCTCGATCTGGATGCGCGCCTGCGCCCGGTACATCGGGATGGTCGTGTAGGTCTGGTACATCATCCCGGCGATGACGACGACGGCGACGGCGACCGATGCCCTCGAGTGCTTGAGGACAACCGCCAGGCGATCGTACAGATGCACGGTCGCGGACGACGCCGCGGCCGCAGGCTTGGCGGCTGGCGGCGGCACGGTGGCGGGCAGCGATGGGTTGGCCACTGTCCGACTACCGCTGGGGGCTGACGTTGGCGAGTTGCCGCAGCGTGTCAGCCGTCCGGGTGATGCCATCTTGCGACAGCGGGTTGTTGCCGGCCGTGGGCGATTCTGCCAGGATGCCGGTGAGCCGTCCGCCGAACGCGGCAGCAGTCGCCAGCGCGTTGGCCGACACGCGCACCGTCGTCTCGCGGACGTCGCCGGCCGCCAGCGCCACCATCTCGCTCGCCGCGATGACGCTGCCGTCCGAGCCGATCAATTCCACGACGTAGGCGCTGGCGTCGACATCGATGAAGGTATAGCGCCCTTCCTCGTTGGCCGTGGCGCGGGCCTCGATGGCGCCCGTGCGGATGTTGCGCAGCAGGACCCGCGCGTACGGAATCGGCGTGTTCAGCGACGTGCGCGCGCGCCCCATCACCGCGTTGATCGTGCCGCCAGCCTCGAGCACTTCGAGCGGCAGGAACACCGGCCGCGTCGTGTTGCCCTCGGTGCGGCCGCCGGCGCCGCCCACCACCGTGCCGTCGGGGCTGCCCGCGAAGCGCGCGCGCCCGGTACCGACGCGCCCGGCGCGGGTGTCGTCGGCGTACTGGTACTGGGTGAACTCGTCGGCTTCCATGGCGTACAGCGCTTCAGGCGTGTAGCGCCACACGGATGCTGGCCGGGCGCTCCGGAATTCGGGCCAGCTGACCAGGGCAATAGCCGTCAGCACCAGCGTGGTCTGAAGGCCAAGACGGGCTCGAGACATCCCCATTCTCAGTTCTGCAGATCGTATCGGACGACCCGCGGTCGAGCAATATCTTTATTAAGACTCAACATGACAGTAACGTTATGTATAAGACATTGTGATCGAGTCCTGGGACTTTGTCAAGGACTCGATCTTCTCAATGGATTCAAGCGTTTGGCGCGACCTACCGGCCGGTGGCGAGCGTCGCCCAGTCGACGATCGAGGCGGCGGCCTGGTCAGCACGAAGCAGGCCAGCGAGAATCGCCATGTCCTCTGTGGTCTGACGCACGGAGAAATCGATCAGCCGGTCGACGCGGATTACAGTTTGCGGTGTCGTGAAGCTGAATCCGTCATCACGCCGCTCGGCGCGGACGATTTCGTCCTGGCGCATGAACAGCAGTGACCGGCCGTTGTCCCGCCACTGCGGGCGCTGTCCGCCGGCGAACGAGACGCGCACGCGCGCGCCGGTCGGCGGGAACGGCTCGACATACACGTTGGCCGCGCCTCCTTCGTCGGATACATAGGCGAACGCGTCGCCGCGCGGCGCCCAGGCGGCATCCCATTCATTGAAGCCGCCGCTCGTGAGCTGGCGGGGCTCGCCGGTGGCGAGGTCCAGCATCCAGATGTCGCGGCGGCCGTTCGCGCCGCGCGCGCTGAGCAGCACCTGGTCCGCCCGCCAGTCTGTCGGCGTTGCTCCTACAAGCGGCGTATCCACCAGCCGCTCCTGCGCCTCGGTCGGCGACACGCGGCGCGACAGCAGCCTCGCGTTCCCGGCGCTGTCCGAACGGAACAGCAGTTCGCCGCCGCGCGGCGCCCACACCGGGTCGCTGTCGGCGCCGAGGGACAGGCTGACCCGCCGCGCGTCGGCGGGTGAGGAAAGCGGCACCGCGAATACATCCAGGGTGCGCAGCAGCGGATCGAACGCGGTGAGCGCGGCGTAGTCGCCCTGCGGGGAAACCCGGACCTGCCAGAGATCGCCGGGCTCGACGATGGTCCCGCGCCGGACGCCGGCCGTATCAACCCAGTAGAGCTCCTGGTTCCCCGCGTGGGGCAGGCCGGCCAGGATGACGCGGGCACTGGCGGCGAACGCCGTGCGCCCTTGACTCTCGCCGACGCCGGGCAGGAGCGGCACGGCACGTCCTGCCGGCGCGCCGCGTTCGCGGTCGATGCGCTGCGCCAGCAGCACGCCGTCGCGCGAGAAGACCAGCGAGTCGCCGACGAGTTGGCCGTGGCCCGAGGCGCGGCCCAGTTCGACGTCCATGTCGTGGCGACGCCAGCGGATGACATGTCGGCCGTCTTCGCGCAGCGCCAGGTACGTGAACCCGTCATCGGCGACGGCGGGCCAGACGTGGGCGCGATCCCCGTCGCGCAAGCGGGTCGCATCGCTGCGCGCCCCGTTCTGCAGGCGGACAAGCGGGCCGTTGCCTGTCGGCGCGAAGACGAGGGACCCGTCAGTGAGCCAGGCAAGGCCCGCCGGTGTCGGCGCCGCCACGAGGTCGCGCCGCTCGAAATTGGACAGGGCCACCTGCCGGATGACGCCGCCTGCGGCGAACGCGATCACGCCTCCGCTCGCCTTCCACGCAGGATGCGCGGCGCCTTCGGTGCCGGGAATGCGCTCGGCGCGGCCATCGAGGGGCTGTTGCCAGAGCGTGACCCGGCCATCGCTGACGGCGGCGAACACCACGGTACGCCCATCCGGTGACAAGGCGGCATCGAGCGTCGCGGCGCCGATCGTCAGGCTGGCGCCTGGCGGCGCGAGGAACGAGGCGCGAACCGCGGGCGGTGCCGGCGGCGGCTGTTCGCGCAGGTGCCGCACGGCCGGGACTGCGGCGAGCACGAACAGCGCGACGAGCAGTGCGGTGGCGGCGCGCCAGATCATCGGGACACCACGGCAACTGTCTCGATGTGGGCGGTGTGCGGAAACATGTCCACCGGCTGCAGCGACCGGATGCGATAGCCGCGCGCGACGATGCGAGCCAGGTCGGTGGCCAGCGCCTCCGGATTGCAGGACACGTAGGCCGCGACGCGCGGACGGAGGCCGCCGAAGACCGCGTCGATCACCGTCGTCGTGCAGCCGTCGCGCGGCGGGTCGAGGACCACCGCGTCGGCAACGGTCCCGGTTGCGATGGCGTCTTCCGCGCGCCGGGCGACAAATCGGCAGGCCTGCGCGTCGATGCCATTGAGGCGCGCGGCGGCGATGCCCGCAGCCACGGCGTCGCGGTTCTCCTCGACCGCCGTCACCGTGCAGCCCTGGCGCGCCAGCGGCAGGGCGAAGAGGCCGGCTCCCGCATACAGATCGAGAACGCGGGCGCCGCGCGGGATCGACTCCAGGACGAGCGCCACCAGGCGCTCCGCCGCCGCCACGTTGGTCTGGAAGAACGCGGTCGGCGCGATCAGGAACGAGGTGCCGTCGATCGCTTCGCGCAGCCGTTCCGTCCCCTGCAGCCGCCGTGTGTCGCGCCCGAAGATGTAGGGGCTGGCGGTCGGCTGCACGTTGAGGTGGAATGCGACATCCTGGCGATCGGCCATCGTCGCCCGCGTGGCGGCGCGCAGCCTGGCGTCCCCGGTGTGCGCCGCGACGATGGTGGCGAGCATCTCGTCGCTGCGCAGGGCGACGCGGACGGCGACAGCGCGAAGGGTGCCGCCCCTGCGGTTGTCCGCCGCGGCGACGCGCCGGCGCTCGAGTGCCGCCTGCAGCTGGAACGCGAGCGCGTTGCCCCGCTCATCGTGCACCGGGCACTCGTCGACGGGCACGATCCGGCGCGAGCCGCGGACGTAGTGTCCCATCACCAGGGCGCCGTCACCGCCGGTACCGAACACGAAGTGCACCTTCTGCCGGTATCCCCACGGGTCGTCGATCGGCGTCGCCGGCAACGTCGGACGCGCCGCCGGGGCGCCTCGCACCGCCTCCCGGACGAGGCGGTCGACGATCCCGGTCTTCAGCCGCAGCTGCTCCGCGTAGGCGATGTGCTGCCACGCGCAGCCGCCGCAGGGACCAACGCCCGGCACCGCCGCGGGCCCGAAATGGCGGCACTTCGGCGTGACACGGTGAGGAGATGGACGCAGGACCGCCAGCAGCCGGGCCGTCCGGCCGTGCGGCGCCGGTCGCACCCGGACGCGTTCGCCTGGAATCGTGAACGGTACGAGCCACGTGCGGCCACCATCAACGCCCAGTCCGTCCCCGGCCGGTGAGAGCGCCTCGATGTCGAGGTCGACGTCGGCCACGCGCCGCTACTTGGTATCGAGCAACTCGACGTCGAAGACGAGCACGGCATTGGGCGGAATGACACCGCCTGCACCACGCTGCCCGTAGGCCATCGCCGCCGGAATGGTCAGGGTGCGCTGTCCGCCGACGCGCATGCCCGCGACCCCTTCATCCCAGCCGCGGATGACCTCGCCGGCGCCGAGCCGGAATGTGAACGGTTCGTTGCGATCGCGCGAGCTGTCGAACTTGCGTCCCTTGCGATCCTCCCGCGTCTCGTCGAACAGCCAGCCGGTGTAGTGCACGGTGACGCGCTGCCCGGCCTTGGCTTCGGCGCCGGTCCCGGCCGTGTCGTCGTGGGTGAGTAGCTGCGTGATGTTCGACATCTGCGGATTATACGCGCGCCCAGGCGGCTCGACCCGCACAGTACAATCGCAGGCGGACGGGAGGCAGGCAGTGGCTCGCACGGGTGTTCGGTTCGTCTTCGTCATCGTCGGCCTGGCCGCGTTCATGGCGGTCTGCGGCGCGATCCTGCTGGCCGTGCTGTTCGCGCGCGGCCCCTCAGTCCCCGACGGCTCGATGCTCGTACTCGAGGTTGGCGGCGAGGTCGAGGAAGTGCCGCCGGACGACGTGGTCGAGCAGTTCCTCAACCGCGACGCCGCGACGGTGCGCGGCCTCGTCGAGACGCTGCGCAAGGCGCAGCGGGACCCGCGCATCGCCGGCGTGCTGCTGCGCCCCACGCCGCTGGCCTCGCCTTACTGGGGGAAGGTGCAGGAACTGCGCGACGCGGTGCTGGCGTTCCGGCGATCCGGGAAGCCGGTGGTCGCGTTCCTCGAGTACGGCAGCGATCGCGAGTATTACCTGGCCAGCGCCGCCGACCGCATCGTCCTCGTGCCGACCAGTCCGCTGGACGTCACCGGCGTCGCCTCCTACGAGGTGTTCCTGCGCGGCGCGCTCGACAAGGTTGGCGCGTACCCCGACTTCCTTCACGTCGGCGAGTACAAGACAGCCGTCAACCAGTTCACCGAGACCGGCTTCACCCCCGAGCACCGGGAAATGACCGAATCGCTCAACCGCGACATGTATGCGCAGCTGGTGCGCGGCATTGCGGAGGGGAGGGGCAAGGACGCCGCGGAGGTGCAGGCGCTGATCGATCAGGGGCCGTTCACGCCGCAGGAGGCGCTCGAACACGGGTTCGTCGACGCCCTGGCCTACGACGATCAGGTCGACGACCGCATGCGCGAGTGGCGGATCGGCGGCGCCGGCGAGTTGCCGCGCCTCGACGGCCGCGACTACCGGCGCGTCGGCCCGCGGTCGGTCGGCATCGAGCCGCGCTCGCGGATCGCGGTGCTCTACGCCGTCGGCACGATCGTCTCGGGCCGCAGCGCCTTCGACCCGGTCAACGGCCCGCTCGTCGGGTCCGATACCCTCGTCGAGCAGATCCGGCGCGTGCGCGAGGACGACGCGGTGCGGGCGATCGTGCTGCGGGTCGACAGCCCGGGCGGCTCGTCGGTCGCCTCCGACGTGATCTGGCGCGAGCTGGCGATTACGCGCGCTGATTCGGGGCGGCCGCTGGTGGCCTCGATGGGCGACCTTGCCGCGTCCGGCGGCTACTACATCAGCATGGCCGCGCAGGAGATCGTCGCGCAGCCGGCGACGCTCACCGGATCGATTGGCGTCTTCATGGGCAAGATCGTCCTCGGCGGCACGGCCGGCAAGCTGGGGGTCGCGACCGGCACGGTGACCGCCGGCGCCAACGCCGATATCTACTCGCCGTTCACGCCGTTCACCGATGCCCAGCGCGCGCAGCTCGGCGAATACATGCAGGGGTTCTACGACACGTTCGTCGCCAAGGCGGCGGAGGCGCGCGGGACCACCCCGGCAGCGATTCACGAGGTGGCGCAGGGCCGGGTGTGGACGGGTATCCAGGGGAAGGACCACGGCCTGGTGGATGCGCTCGGCGGGCTCGATACCGCTGTGGCGCGCGCCAAGGCGCTGGCCGGCATTCCCGCCGATGAGGAAGTGGAGCTGGTTGCCTACCCGCCGCGGCGCAGCTTCTACGAGGCGCTCACTGCGTCGCTCGGCGGTGCGACCGTGTCCGCGCGGATGTGGCGCGGCCTGCTCGGCGCGGACGGGCAGGCGCTGGCCGCAGCCTCGCTGCCGGCGCGTCTGTTCCGCCGCGGTGAGCCGCTGGCGCTGATGCCGTTCGCCCTGGTCCGATAGTTGGACAGCGCGTCACCGCCCGCGGTGGTCCAACCGCCTCGCCAGCCGCTCGTGCAGTGTCGGCCCCGAGTAGAACCAGCCGGCGTACGCCACCCGCTGAACCGTCCCGGTCACCGGCAGCACCCGGTGCTGGATATCGTCGCCAAGCCGGAAGATGACGCAATCGCCGCGACCGGTGTTCGTGACCGCGGCCAGAGCCGCCCGGCTCGCCGTATCGCGCAGTTCGAGCGTGCCGCCGCTGAATGGCTCCGGGGTGAGGTTGATGCTCACGCCGAGCTGACGTCCCAGCTCGTAGTCCTTGTGCCAGGCATGTCCCTCGTCGGTCCCCGGGGTCAGGCGATAGACGCGGCCATGAAACCAGCTCACCGTCCGGCCGGTGAGCGCTGACACCTTCTCGAGCAGCACGGGGCTGTTCATCAGGAAGTCGAGCAGCCAGACGGCGGCGTTGTCCTCCATCTTCGCTTCGTGCCCCGACTGCTCGTGCACGAAGTCGGCGAACACCCCGCGCTCGACGTCGCCGGCGATGTCCGCATACAAATCAGGGTGGAGAAACCGGGGCAGGAGGAGGCAGTGGCGCTGCTGCCACTCGCGCAGCAGCGCGGCGTGCTCCGCCGCGCTGGCGCTGAGAACGGGTCCCGACCGCGTCAGGACGATCGGTGACACTTATGCGCCGATGGCGCGGCGGACGACCTCGTCGTTGATTTCGATCCGCATGTTCGCCTTCGCCTTGGTCATGTAGGCGCTGAAGAAACGGTTCTTGCGCTCGGCCAGCAGTTCCTCGCGGAACTGGTCGCGCGCCTGACGGAATTCCTCCGGCGTCACGTCGTCGCGCTCGGTGACGCGGACGATATAGGTGCCGTCCGAGGTGGTGATCGGGTCGCTGACGCCGCCAACCGGCAGCGCGAACGCGGCGCGATCGATTTCCTGGCTGACGCCGACGTCCGGCAGCGCCGATTCACGCGGCACCAGCTCGGTGGTCTTCGCCTCGAACCCCTGCGCCTTGGCGGCTGCGGCGAAGTCGCGCGCGCTGCGCAGCCCGGCGGCGATCTCGCCGCCGCGCGTCCGGCTCATCTCGGTGGCCTTGGTGCGCAGCACGTCCTCGCGCACCCGGTCGCGCACTTCGTCGAGCTCCGGCACGTACGGATCGCGCTTGGCGGTCACGGTGAAGTAGACCGGTCCGCGCGGGGTGGTCACCGCGTCGGTGACGGTGTTGTCGGCCAGGGTGAATGCTGCGCTCGCCACCTGCGGCGCCGGGCCGAGCCCGGGCACCGGGTCCTCGCGGGCGAAGAAGCCCGACTCGGTCACCGTCAGCCCGCGCTCGCGCGCGACGGCGTCGAGGTCCGACGGATCGTCGATGCGCGTGTTGAGCTGCGTCGTCTGGTCGGCGATCTGCTGGTCGACACGCTGCCAGGCGAGCTGGTCTTCGATCTGCGCCCGCACCTCGTCCAGCGTCCGCGTCACCGCCGGCCGCTTGTCGGCGACCTTGATGATGTGGAAGCCGAACTGCGACTGCACGAGGTCGCTCACCTGGCCGGGCTCCATCGCGAACGCGGCGTTCTCGAACTCGGCGACCATCTGGCCGCGGCCGAAGTAATCGAGGTCGCCGCCGTTGACCTTCGACGCCTCGTCCTCGGAGTACTGGCGGGCGAGCGCGGCGAAGTCGGCGTTCGGCGCCTTCGCCTGCGCCAGGATCCCTTCGGCCCGGGCGCGGACCTCCGCCTCGTTCTTGCCGGCGGTCGACAGCAGGATGTGGCTGGCGCGCACCTGTTCTGGCGTCTGGTACTGCTGGATGTTCTGGTTGTAGTAGGCCTGCACGTCGGCCGGCGTCACCTGGGTGCGCTGGCGCAGCGCGTCGCGGTCGAGCAGGAGGTACTTGATCCGGCGCTGCTCGCCGCGGCGGTATTCGGCCTTGTGCGCGTCGTAGTACGTCGCGATGTCCTGATCGCTGGCGGTGACCTTGTCGCGGAACTGTGCGGCGGTCAGCGCCACCGGCCGGTTTTTCCTCGGGCCGTTCCGCTGGTCGCCGACCCTGCTGCTGCGCGAGGCGGGGGTCGATGGCAACGTGTTCAACGTGCCGAAGACCGAGACGCCCAGCGAGGACCGGTATGCCGTGTTCCAGCCGCAGGTCGACGGCACGCTGTCGCTGGGGATCGCCGAAATCAGCACGCAGGCGGCGGCGACGCTCACGTATTTCGAGCGGTATCGCAACCAGCGCAGCACCGGCTACCGGGGGCTGGTTCGCGCGGAGTTCCCCGTGCGGCTGCGCCCGGCGGTGGGAGCCACGTGGCTCAGATCCCGCGAGCGCTCGAACAACGAAATCGACCTGCGCGCGCCGTTCTCGCAGTCGTCGGTGACGCTGGGCATCACCAGCCGGGTCACCAATCGCGCGGCGCTGCAACTCAACGGGTCGCGATCGCTGATCGAGTACGACAAGGGCGTCGTCGTCGCCGGCGAGCAGTTGTCCGAGCAGCTCAATCGCGAGACCACGGCGGTCCAGGGCACGCTGCGCATCGACATCAGCGGGCTGACGTTCCTGCTGCTCGACGTCACCGGTTCCCGCGACAGCTTCGTGGAGACGCCGGACCGGCAGACGGACAACTTCCGGACGTCGGTCGGGCTCGAGTTCGCGCCCGATGCCGTCATCCGCGGACGGGCGTCGCTGGGTTACCAGAAGCAGGTGTCGCGCGGGCAGGGCGGGTTCCCGTTCGACGGGCTGATCGCCTCGGTCGACCTCAGCTACGCGCTGCTCGACCGGACGCGGGTGGACGGGCGCTTGGCCCGCGGCACGAACTATTCGGTGCTCACCGGCGAGGAGTATTACCTGTCGACGGCCGGTGGCGTCGAGATCACCCACAACCTCCTCGGGCCGCTCGACCTCATCGTCCGTGGCAACCGCGAGCGCCTGGACTACTCGTTCACCCCCGGCGGCGTCGGCGGCCGGGTCGACTGGTCGGATACCTACGGGGGCGGCATCGCCGTGCGGGTGACGCAGCAGGTGCGTACCTCGCTCAACTACGAAGTGACGCAGCGCGAATCGAGCGCGGGCGTCGAAAACGGGTTCCTTCGGCGGCGGGTCTTTGCTACCTTCAGCGTCGGGTTATGAGATGGTGAAACAGCTACTGCTCTCGTGCGCATGTGCCGTGCTGCTGGCGGTGCCGATCGTCGGCCAGACCTCCGGCGTCACGCCCGACTACGTCATCGGACCGCAGGACCTGCTGCGGATCATCGTCTTCGACGAGCCGACGCTCTCGAACAGCTATCGCGTCGACTCCGACGGCAGCTTCCAGTATCCGTTCCTGGGCCGCGTCGAGGCCGGCGGCAAGACGTTGCGCGAGCTCGAGCAGCTGCTCTCGACCCGCCTCGAGGGCGGCTTCGTGCGCCGGGCGCAGGTCACCGTCGAAGTGGAGCAGGCGCGCCAGCGCAGCGTCTTCGTCATCGGTGAAGTGCGGAGCCCTGGCAAGTACCAGATGACCGGGCAGATGACGATGCTCGAGGCGCTCGCCGCCGCCGGCTCGGTGACCGCGAACGCCGGCAGTGAAGTGATCGTGCTGCGCAGCGGCGGCGGCGCACTGCCGAACGTCAGCGCCAGTGCACCGGCGGGAACCAACGCCTCCGGGGACGGCGCGAACGTGCGCCGCGCCAACCTGGCCGACCTGCAGCTCGGCCGGCTGTCCGAGAACCTGATCCTGGAGGAAGGCGATACCGTCTTCGTGCCGAAGGCGGAGAAGTTCTATATGACCGGGCAGATCAAGAGCCCGGGCGCCTACACCTGGGAGCGCGGCCTCACCGTGCTCCAGGCGATCTCGCTGGCCGGCGGGCTCACCGACAAGGGATCGAACCGGCGGATGAAGGTCGTCCGGATCGTCGATGGCAAGCAGGTCGAGGAAGGGATTTCGCTGACCGACCAGATTCAGCCCGGCGACACGATCGTCATCGCGCAGCGCCTGCTGTAGCGTTTGGCCATTCCGCTTCCCGTCACGCACATCCGCCCCGGCAGCCGCGGGGTGCGCTTCACGCTGCGCGAAGCGTGGCTGGCGCGCGAGCTGCTGTTCTTCCTCGTGTGGCGTGACGTCAAGGTCCGCTACAAGCAGACGGTGCTGGGCGTGGCCTGGGCGGTGGTGCAGCCGCTGCTCGGCATGGTCGTGTTCACGCTGTTCTTCGGCCGCCTCGCGGACATGCCGTCGGACGGCGTGCCCTACCCGTTGTTCTCCTTCGCCGCGCTGGTGCCGTGGACCTACTTTGCCAGCGCCGTGACGGCCGGCGCCGCGTCGCTGGCGGCGAGCCGATACCTCATCGCCAAGGTGTTCTTCCCGCGGTTGTTCGTGCCGCTGGCGGCGGTGACGATGCCGGCGGTGGACATGGCCATCGCGCTCGGCATGATGTTCGTGCTGCTGGCGGTGTACGGACACATGCCGCCGCCGGCGGTCCTGCTCCTGCCGTTGCTCATCGCCTACCTGATGCTGCTGGCCTTCAGCCTGACGCTGTGGATGTCGGCGCTCTCGGTCCAGTACCGCGACATGCGGTACCTGCTGCCGTTCGCGGTGCAGATCCTGCTGTTCCTGACGCCGGTGGCCTATCCCGCCTCGCTCATCCCGGACCGCTGGCGGCTGCTCTATTTCCTCAACCCGATGTCGGCGGTGGTCGAGGGCTTTCGCGCCGTGTTGCTCGGCACGCCCGGGCCGGGGCCGCTCCTGTTCGCGTCGGTGGCGGTGACGCTGGTGCTGCTGGTCGGCGGGCTGTTCTATTTCCGCTCGGTCGAGAGCACGCTGGTGGACCTGCTGTAAGCATGGCGACGGCGATCCGGATGTCGGGGCTCGGCAAGCGCTTCACGATCGGCGCGCGCGAAGCCCAGCACGATACGCTGCGCGACCGCATCGCGGCCGCCGTGCGGCGTCCCTTCCGCCGCCTCTCCTCCGGCGGTTTCGCCGCCTCGACCACCTTCTGGGCCCTGCAGGACATCACCTACGAAGTGCCACAGGGCGAGATCGTCGGCATCATCGGCGGCAACGGCGCCGGCAAGTCGACGCTGCTGAAGATTCTGTCGCGCATCACCGACCCGACGACCGGCGAGGCGGTCATTCACGGCCGCGTCGGGTCGCTGCTCGAGGTCGGCACCGGCTTCCACCCGGACCTGACAGGGCGCGAGAACGTCTACCTGAACGGCGCCATCCTCGGGATGCGGAAGCGCGACATCGATCGCAAGTTCGACGACATCGTCGGCTTCTCGGAGCTGGGGGCGTTCATCGACACGCCGGTGAAGCACTACTCGAGCGGCATGTTCGTCCGCCTCGGCTTCGCCGTGGCGGCGCAGATGGACTCGGAGATCCTGATCGTCGACGAGGTGCTGGCGGTCGGCGACGTCCAGTTCCAGCGCAAGTGCCTGGGCACCCTGGACAACGTGGCCCGCGGCGGCCGGACGGTGCTCTTCGTCTCGCACAACATGGCGGCCATCCAGCGCTTGTGCACGTCGGCGGTGCTGCTCGAACGCGGCAAGGTCCGCTTCGCCGGCGACGTGCGGGCGGCGGTCGCGAACTACCTCGGCGGCGAAACGCGCGGTGGCTTCCTGGCCGAGGCGCGGACCGGTCGCCCGCAAATCCTCTCCGCCGACATCGAGGATGCGGCCGGCGCGATTGCCGGGGTCGCGCTCTGCACCGAGGCCGTCGCCTGTCGTATCCGGTTCGTCCTGCCGCAGCCGTACCCCGGCGTCCGCGTCGGCATCAACGTCCTCTCCTCCGACGGCGTCGTGCTGTTCTCGAGCCATACCGGCGACGCCGGCTTGCCGATGCCGGGCGGCGCGGGCGACTACGAAGCCCGGGTCCTCATCCCCGCCAACGCGCTGTTGGCCGGCCAGTTCCACGTCTCGCCCTTCCTCGAGGCCGGCGGCGAGATGCTCGACATCCAGGAGCCCGGGCTGGCGCTCTCGGTCGACACCGGCCCCTCGCCGTTGTACGCCGAGACGACGCAGCGCCGCGGATTCGTGCACGTGCCGTGCGCGTGGACGATCGCGCCACACTGACCGTGCGCATCGTCCAGGCGGTCGGGTGGTATTTCCCCAGTCACGCGGGCGGGACCGAGGTCTACGTCGACGAGCTGTCGCGACGGCTGCAGGTCGCCGGCCACGAGGTGCTCGTGGCTGCCCCGGAGCCCGGCGGCACCGGGCCGCGGACGTACTCCCACAACGGCGTGCCGGTCTTTCGCTACCCGATTCCGCTCCGGCCGACCCGCGATGAGGCGCAGGGGAGGGTGGTCGCCCGCGGCGCCGCGCATTTCCACCAGTGGCTGGAGGCGATGCGTCCCGACATCCTCCACGTGCACACGTTCGTCACCGGGCTCGCGCTCGAAGAGCTGCGGGCGGCGGCGCGGCTCGGGATCCGCACGACGGTCACGACGCATTCCGCCAGGCTCGGCTTCATCTGCCAGCGTGGCACGCTGATGCGGTTCGGCCGCCGTCTCTGCGATGGCCACATCCGGACGGTCACCTGCAGCCGCTGCGCGCTGCAGCACGGAGGGGCGCCGCGGGGCGCCGCGGACGCGCTGGCCCTGGTGCCGCCGCCGCTGGCGGCCGCGGCGGCGCGGCTGCCGGGGAAGGTGGGCACTGCTCTCGGCATGCCGGCGCTGATTCGCCACAACCGCCGTTCGCAGCACGCGATGTTCGACGTCATCGAGCGGTTCGTCGTGCTGACGGAACACGCGCGCCGCGCGGTCATCGCCAACGGCGCGCCTGCCGAGCGGACGGTCCTCAACCGGCTGGGCGTGCGGTTCGTCCCGGCGCCGCACCTGCCGCGCGATCCGAACCGGCCGCTGACCATCGGCTACATCGGCCGGTTCGATCCGGTGAAGGGTGTCGAGGACCTGGCGCGGGCGATCGCCGGTCGCGCGACGCGTCTGCCGATCCGGTTCGAGTTCCACGGGCCGGTGCGCAACAAGGCGGACCTCGCGGTGCAGACCCGGCTGAAGCGGATCGTCGGCCCTGACGCATGGGTCGTGTTCGGCGGTGAACTGGATGCCGCCGGCGTGCGGGCGGCGTTGCAGCGGCTCGATGTCGTGTGTTGCCCATCCCGCGTGATCGAAGGCGGCCCCACGGTCGCGCTCGAAGCACGCGCCGCCGGCGTCCCGGTCATCGGCAGCGACCTTCCGGGCCTGTCGGAGATCGTGCGCGACGGTGTCGACGGGCGGCTGGTGCCGGCGGGCGACTGGCGAGCGCTCGCCGCGCTGTTTTCCGAGCTCGCGGCCGAGCCGTCGCTGGTGACCGCGTGGCAGGCGGCGCTCGGCCCCGTGCGCACGATGGATGATGTGGCGCAGGAGTACATGCTGATGTACGCCGGCCGGGTGTCGTCGTGATCGCGATCCGGCACGCCGTCAAGACGCTCGTGTTCCGGTCCGGAGGCCATGCCGCCCGGCTGCGGGCGGCGCCGCCGCCCGGCCTCGCGGTCCTCTGCTATCACAGCGTGCGTGCGCCCGGCGATTCCGGGGTTCCGTTCGCCGAGCTGCACGTCCGCGCGGATCGCCTGGCTGCGCATTGCCGCTTTCTCGCCGAGGCGTGCGCGCCGGTCTCGCTCGCCGACGTGGAGGCTTCCCTCGCGGGTGGGACGGCGCTGCCGCCGGCGGCGGTGCTGGTCACCTTCGACGATGGCTGCCGGAGCGTGCTGACGCGGGCGCTGCCGATTCTGGAACGCTACCGCGTCCCGGCGCTTGTTTTCGCCTGCAGCGGCACCATCGAACGGCAGGAACTCGCGTGGTACGACGCGCTGGCACGGCGCTCCGGCGAAGCAGGCGTGGCGGCCACGAAGTACCTCCCGTATGACCAGTGGATCGCGGCCGTGGCGGAGGTGACCGCACCGGCGTCGCCGGACGATCCGCATGGGCCGCTGACCGTCGCGGAACTGCAGCAGCTCGCCGCGCACCCACTCGTGACGATCGGCGCGCACACGGTGAACCATCCCATCCTGGCGTCGGCGCCGCGGCAGGTGCAGCGCGAGGAGATCGCCGCCAGCCGACGGGCGCTCGCCGCCTGGACGGGCCAGCCGATTGACGCGTTCGCGTACCCGAACGGGATTCCAGGCGTCGACTACACGCCGCAGGCGGTGGACCTGGTGCGCGAGGCTGGGTTCCGGGTGGCGTTCAGCACGCGTCCCGCCTTCGCGACGCCCGGGGTGGAGCGCTTCGAGCAGCCGCGGTTCGTGATGCTCGACATGCCGGCGGCGGAGCTGGCGCATCGGCTGGCGTTCTCGTGGCCCCGCCCCGCATGAGCCTGCGGGTCGCGATCACCGTCGACCCGTACTTCCCGGTGCCGCCACGGGGGTACGGCGGGTTCGAGCGCGTCGTCGATGTCCTCGTGCGCGGCCTGGTCGAGCGCGGCCACGACGTGACGCTGATCGGGCATCGCGATTCGCAGGTGCCGGCGCGCCTCATTCCCTATGGCGCGCCGCCGCACTGGGGCGTCGGACCGCGGTCGAAGGAGCTCTGGCAGGTCGCGTCGGCGCTGGTCGGGCTGCGGAGGGATATCGACCTGGTGCACAGCTTCGGGCGCCTCGCGGCGCTGCTGCCGCTGCTGCCGCTGCGCACGCTGCCGAAGATCCAGAGCTACGGCCGCGAGATCGCGTGGCGCGGCGTCCGCCGGGCGTCGCGGCTGGCGGGGCGATCGTTAACGTTCACCGGGTGCTCGACCAGTCTCTACGCCTCCGGGCTCCGGCCGGGCGACAACCGCTGGGTGACGATTTACAACCCGGTCGAACTGTCGCTCTACCAGCCGACCGACACGGTGCCGGCCGATTCGCCACTCGTCTTCCTCGGCCGCGTCGAGCGCATCAAGGGAACGCATTCAGCCATCGCCATCGCGCGGCGCGCCGGACGCCGGCTGGTGATTGCGGGCAACGCGCCCGACCCCGCGTACTTCGCCGCCGAGGTGGCGCCCCACCTCGGCGCCGACATCCGCTATGTCGGCGAGGTCGACGACGCGGCCAAGAACCTCGTCCTGCGGAGCGCGGCCGGGCTCCTCATGCCGATCGAGTGGGAAGAGCCGTTCGGCATCGTGATGATCGAAGCGATGGCCTGCGGCACCCCGGTCATCGCCTTCCGGCGTGGCAGCGTGCCGGAAGTCGTCGAAGACGGGGTGAGCGGGTTCATCGCCGACGACGTCGGCGGCGCGGCCACGGCGGTGCGGCGCCTCGGCGAGATCGACCGCCGGCGCGTGCGCGAGCGGGCGGCGCGCTTTCGCAGCGACGTCATCGTCGACGACTACGAGCGCCTCTACTACGAGGTGTCCGGGGCATGAGCGCGCCGATCCGGCTGACGGTCGTCCTCACCCATCCCATCCAGTACATGTCGCCCTGGTTCCGGTGGATCGCCGAGCACTGCCCGGAGCTCCAGGTCACGGTGGTGTACGGCGCCACGCCGACACCAGAACAACAGGGCGTCGAGTTCGGCTCGGCGATTTCGTGGGACGTCGATCTGCTGGGTGGCCACGCGCACCGCGTCCTGCTGCCGGCGGCGCCGGGGAGGTCATTCGGCAGCGAGACATTCGCCGGCGTCGACAGCCGCGAGGTGGACGACGCCATCGGCGCGACCAACCCTGACGCGGTGCTGGTGCCCGGGTGGCACTCGCGACTCTACCTCCGCGCCGTCGCCGCCGCCCGCCGGCGCTGCATCCCGGTGCTCTATCGCGGCGATACCAACCTCGAGACGGCGCCCCGTGGCCTGCGGCGCGTCGTCTGGGCGGTGCGGACCCGCGCCCTGCTGCGGCTGTTCGACGGGTACCTGAGCGTCGGCACGCGGGCGTACGAATACCTGCGCCACCATGGTGTCGTCGACCCGTTGATCGCCCGGTCGCCGGCCGCCGTCGACGTGGATTTCTTCGAAGCCGGCCGGCGCGGGATGGATGCGGCCGCGCGGACAGCGCTGCGCGCCGCGTGGGGGGCGACGCCGGCGGACTTCGTCGTGTTGTTCGCCGGGAAGTTCGTGCCGCGCAAGCGGCCGGCCGATGTCATCGACGCGGTGGCGCGCCTGGAGGCACCGGCGGTGGCGGTGATGGCCGGCGCCGGGCCGCTCGAGGCCGCGCTTCGCGAACGGGCGGCGGCGAGCGGAGCCCGCGTCAGCTGGCCGGGTTTTCTCAACCAGGCCGCCATGCGTGACGCACTCTGTGCCGCCGATTGCCTGGTGCTGCCAAGCGGATGGGGCGAGACGTGGGGACTGGTCGTCAACGAATCGCTCGCCTCGGGCACGCCGGCGGTCGTCAGCGATCACGTCGGCTGCGCGCCGGACCTCATCGTTCCCGGGTCGACCGGCGAGACGGCGCCGGTCGGTAACAGCCACGCGCTTGCCGCCGCCCTCGATCGCGTTCGGACGGCGCTCGATCAGGGGGGGATCTCCACGGAGCTGTGCATCACGCGCGCGCGGACCCACTCGTACGCGGCCGCCACGGCCGGTCTGGTCCGGGGGGTGCGGCGCGTGCAGGCGCACCGCGCGACGTCGGTTCGGCGCAACCCGGGGCACCCGCGCGTGCTCGCCCTCTGTGGCGGCATGGTCTACGTGTCCGGCGTCGAGCGGATGTCGTTCGAGGCGCTGCGCGTCATGCGCGAGCGTGGCGCCGCCGTCCACTGCATCGTGAACACGTGGGAGAGCGATGCCATCGTCGCGCGCGCGGAGGCGATTGGCGCCAGTTGGAGCACCGGCTATTACTGGTACGCGCTCCGGGCGACGCGCAGCCCGCGGCAGGCGGCGCTGATGGTCTGGGATGTCATGCGCACGAGCCTCGGCCTGCTGCGCGACGCGGCGCACTTCCGGCCGACTCACGTGCTGGTCACCGACTACCACACCGGCGTGCGCAATGCCCCGGCGCTGGCCCTGTTGCGCCTGTTCCGCGCGGTGGTCGTCCACCGGGTTGCCAACGCACCGGAGGCGAGCCGCGGCAAGGGGCTCGTCTGGCGGCTGCTGCTCAATCCCGCCGTCTCCCGGTTCGTCGCCATCTCGTACTTCATCCAGGACGAGTTGCTCGCGGCCGGCCTTCCGGCCGCGAAAGTGCGCGTCATCCGCAACATGGTGCCGTCGCGGGACGAGCCATGGCCCGCGGCTCCCGCCCCGGTGCCCGGCCGCGTGATCTACGTCGGCCAGGTGATTCCGCCCAAGGGGCTCGACGTGCTGCTCGAGGCGATTGCGCTGCTTGCGGCCCGCGGTCACAACGTGACCCTCGACGTGGTTGGCAGCCTGGAGCTGTGGGAAGGCCCGGAGTTCCTCGGCTACCGCCAGCGCATCCGCGAGCGGGCCGGCCAACCGGACCTCCGCGACCGCGTCAGGCTGCTCGGGGTCCGCGAGGACGTTCCGCGCCTGCTGGCCGCGGCCGCCGTGCACTGCATGCCGACACGCCCTGAGACGCGCGAGGCGCTGGGCAACGCCGTCCTCGAGGCCAAGCGCGGAGGGGTGCCCTCGGTCGTCACGCGGAGCGGGGCGCTGCCGGAGACGGTTACCCACCGCGTCGACGGTTGGGTATGCGATGACTTTTCCGCGCAGGCCATCGCTGAAGGGCTCGAGTACTTCCTGACCGACGAGCGCGTGCGCGCGGCCGCCGGCATGGCGGCGCGGGCATCCGCCGAGGATTTCGCGGAGGCGCGGTTCGCCGAGGCATGGAGGGCCGCGTTCGCGTGATCTTCGGCTGGTGTGGCGCAGCGCCGGCGGCAGGCGCACAGGCGGCGACTCTGGCGGCGATGGCCGCCGCGCTGCAGGTCCACCCCGGGCAGCGCGTCCGGACATGCCTGCTACCAGGCCTCGCGCTCGGCGTGTTCGACATGCCACTGATGAGCGACGTCCTCGACGCCGCGGCCCCGGCGCAGAGCGCCGATGGCCGCCGCTACCTCTGGATGGCGGGCGAAGCGTTCGCGTGGCCCTCGCGCAGCCTGTCGGGGCCCATCGAAAGCCGCACGCCCGCGTTCCGCCGCCGCCTGCTCGCGGCGCTCGCCGAGGACGAGGGCGCCGTCCGCGATCTCGATGGCGAATACCAGGTGGCGGTGTGGGACGCCGCGTCTTCGACGCTGCGGCTCTGGGTCGATCGCTTCGCCTCACTGCCGCTGTACCTCGCGTCGACGGCGGCCGGCACGGCGTTCGCCGGGGGAGTGCGCGGCGTGCTCGCGGCACCTGGCGTGCCGCTCGAGCCTGATCCCCGGGCGCTCCGTGAGGCGGTGACCTTCGGCGGCTTCCGGCTCGGCAGCCGCACCAACGTCCGCGGCGTCCGCATGGCGGCGCCGGCCGCGCGCGTCACGATTCGCGACGGTGCGTGTGAGGAGTCGCGGTACTGGACGTGGCGCGAGCTCGACGCGCCGGCGGCGGGACGGCCGGTGACGATGGACGCGATGCGCGAGGGATGGTCCGCCGCCGTCAGCCGCCGGTTGGAGGGCAGCGCGCGTCCCGGCCTGGCGCTCAGCGGCGGGCTCGACAGCCGGGCCATTCTCGCGGAGGCGGTGCGCCAGGGACAGCGCCCCCCCAGCGCTGACCTACGGCGTCGCCGAGTGTGACGACGCGCGGTTCGCGTCCCGGGCCGCCGCGGCCGCCGGCGTGCGATGGGAGTTGTTCCCGCTCTTCGCGCCCGGGTGGTTCGAGCGGCGCCTCGCACACATCCTCCCCACCGATGGATTGATCGAGCTGGTCGACCTGATGCACCTGGAACCGGTACCGCAGATGCCGGATCTGTTCGACGTCTACCTGAGCGGATTTCTCGGCGACGCGGTCAGCGGCAGCAGCCAGGATTACCTCCAGACGGCTGACGACGTCCTGCGGGCGCTGCCGTATTACGGGGCGCCCGTCAGCCTGCCGATCGACGAGGCGCGCGCATGCGCCGAGGAGTGCCTGGCGCGCGTCGCCGGGGCGCCGCGCTTCCTGCTCTACGACCACAAGTTTCCGCAGGCCATCAGCCGGACGACGGCGGGGGCGCGTCCGTTCGTGCGCGTCCGCCGGCCGTTCACCGACTATCAGTTCTTCTCGCTGGCCCAGCAGGTCGCTCCCGCGGAACGGGCGGCAAGCCGCTGGCACGAGCGGTGGCTCGTCTCGACCTATCCGTCGCTCTTCAGGCGGATCCCGAATCAGCGGACCGGGGTCCCGGCGGGGTCGTCGCACCTGCGGTGGCGGACCGTGCGGATCGGCCGGTATGCCTGGCGGCGGCTGCTGGCGGGGGCGCGCGGCGCCGGCCTGCCGATCACCGTGCCGGTGCGTTCCTACCATCCCGACGAGACCTACTGGACGGGGGACGTCCGGTCCCGAATCGAAGCCGCGCTCCTCGCCCGAGGGTCGCTGTGCGGCGAGATCCTCGGGCGCGAGCGGGTGACACAGACCCTTCGCGCCTTCTTCGACAGGGGCGCCGCGCCGGTGCAGGTCATCGGCGCCATGTTCGTCTACGAGTACTATCACCGGCACATGCCGTCCGCCGTGGCTGACGCCAGGCGGGCCGCGGAGCTTGCATGCTGATTGTCGCCGCCGCCGCGTCGGTCGCCGCGCTCTACGGGGTCGGCCACTGGATCGCCGGCCTGTCGGTAGTCGTCCTGTTCCTGGTCTGGGTGCTGGTAAAGCCGCCGGAAGGGCCCCCCATCCTCGGCCTGGCCCTGACCTTCCAGTGGACGCAGGTGACCTGCGGCATGTTCTACACCGCGCTCACCGGCGACGAACTCCGCGCATTCAGCACCCGCTGGGACGACATGATGCTGATCGGCCTTGGCTGTGTGCTCGTGATTGCGCTTGGCGCGCGGCTGGGCATGGGGATCGGCGCGCGGTGGGTGACCCCGGAGCCGGCCGCGCCCCCAGCGATGTTCTCCGACCGGACGCTCTACGCCGCCTACGCCGGTTCGATCGCCGCGACCGGCGTGATGCAGGAGATCGCCTGGCAGTATCCAATCTTCACGCAGGCGATCCTGGCGCTGAACTATTCGCACCTGGCGCTCACCTACCTGATGCTGCGCAGCGTCGCGATCCCCCAGTTCAAGGCGCCGCTGTTCGCCGCGGTGATCTCCTTCGAGGTCGCGCTCGGCTTTACCGGCTACTTCGCCGGTTTCCGGGAGCCGCTGATCATGGGGGCGATCATCATCGTCGAGATCTTCAACACCCGGGACGTCCGACACTGGCTGCTGATGACCGGACTGTTCGTCGTGCTCACGCTGTCGAGCGTCATGTGGATCTCGGTGCGTGACCAGTACCGATCGGATTTCGACGACGAGCTGGTCGAGTCGTCGCGTCTGGAGCGCCTGGAGCGCATGCAGACGCTGGCGGAGGGCTCGGCGCTGACCGACACGTTCCGCTTCCGCCAATCGGTGGCGGAGCTCGCCGATCGCATGTGGACGATCTACTACCCGGCGCTGGCGCTCGACCGCGTCCCTGCCGCGCTGCCGCATACCGACGGCACGATCATCGGCTCGGCCCTGCGGCACCTGGTGACCCCGCGGTTCCTGTTCCCCAACAAGGGCGAGCTGCCATCCGACAGCGAGATGGTGCGCCGGTATTCAGGCGTCCAGGTGGCCGGCGCCGACGAAGGCACGAGCATCGCCTTCGGCTATGCCGCGGAAGCCTACGTCGATTTCGGCGTGCCGCTGATGTTCGTGCCGGTACTGCTCTACGGCATCTTCATCGGCATCGCCTATTGGAGCTGCCTGTTCGTCCTCAAGCACCGCGACATTGCCGTCGCCGTGACGTGCGTCATCTTCTGGCTCACGGTCTACCTGTTCGAGCGCTCGTGGGTGAAGACCCTCGGGCTCAACCTGACGCTGCTCGTCTACCTCGGAGGCCTGACCTTCCTCGTCGATCGGTTCATGCTGGCGCCGCCCGCCGAGGACGTCGGCGATGTCCCGGCTGGCGCCAGCGGCGCCCACGGACACTGAGTGCGCGTCGTCCACGTGTGCGCGTACTTCGCCCCGGCGTTCGCCTATGGCGGCCCGCCCCGCTCGCTGCTGCGGCTGGCGCAGGCGCAACAGCAGCAGGGGCTGGCGGTACAGGTCGTCACGACCACGGCGAACGGCCGCGTCAACCTCGACGCGGCGGCTGCAGCCGCCGATCGCTTCGAAGGGGTGCCGGTGACCTACTGCCACCGCGCCCGGCCCCGGTGGCTGTTCCATTCGCCTGCGCTGCGTGGAGCGCTGTCCCGGGCCTTGAACGGCGCCGACATCCTGCACATCCACGGACTCTGGAACGCCGCGGTGTGGGGCGCGCATGCGGTCGCGTCCGCGCGGCGAGCACGCTACGTCCTGTCACCTCGCGGCATGCTCGCGCCGCAGGCGCTGGCGCACGATCGGTGGCGGAAGGCGGCCGCCTACCAGTTGTTCGATCGGCGCGTGCTTCGTGATGCGACGGTGCTTCACGCGACCTCCGAGCAGGAAGGCGACACGCTGGCCCGGCGCTGCGGGCGCGAACGCGTGGTGATGGTACCCAATGGCGTCGACCTGCCAACCGCCGTCGGCGGGGCGCCGGAGGTGCGTGCCCGCTTCGGCCTGCCGCCGGACGCTCCCCTCATCCTCTTCCTGGGCCGGATTCACCCGTTGAAGCGCCTCGACCTCCTGGCCGGCGCGTTCCTGGCGCTGCGCGCGGCGCATCAGCGGGCCCATCTCGTCGTCGCCGGGCCCGATGAAACGGGCCTGCGCGCCGGCCTGGAGCAGCAGCTCGCCCCGGTCGCCGGCGCCGTCACCTGGACGGGGCGGGTGGACGAGGCCGAGAAGTGGGACCTGCTGTCGGAAGCGGCCGTGCTCGTGCTCTGTTCGGACTCCGAGAGTTTCGGCCTGAGCGTTGCCGAAGCGCTGGCGGCGGCGCGGCCGGTCGTCGTCACCCGGACCTGCCCGTGGTCGAGCGTGGAGGCGTCCGGCGCGGGCTTCTGGGTCGAGCAGCGCGCGGAGGCGATTGCCGCGGCCCTCGGCCGCGTGCTCGCCGACCCGGCCGCTGCGAAGGAGATGGGGGAGCGTGGACGGAGGCTCATCGCCGCCGACTACTCGTGGGACAGCGCCGCCCGCCGGCTGACCGCCGTCTACGAGACGGCGCTCGCGGCGGCATGACGACACCGTCGCGCGTGGTCGTTCTGACGCCCGTCGTCGGTGGCCGTGACGGTCTGTCCGAACTTAGCCGCCAGGTGATCACGGCGAGCGCCGGGGAGGGCGTCCCGGTGACCGTGCTGGCACTCGCCGGGGCTGCGCACTTTTCGCATCCGGCCGCGTCGATCGAGCTCGTGTCGGCGCGCGGGCATCGCGCCCGGCTCGTCCGCCATGTCGCCGTCGACAGCTTGCACTGGGGACGGGGCACCCGGGTGATCGTCATGCATGCCAACCTGCTGCCGCTCGTCCTGCCCGCGACGCTCGGCCGGAGCGAGATCGTCGCCGTACTGGTCGGCATCGAAGCGTGGCGCCCTCTGTCGGTCCTCGAGCGCTCGGCGCTGCGACGCGTTCAGACGGTAGTGGCGATCTCGGCGCATACAGCGTCAGGGTTCGCGGCCGCCAATCCTGCATTCGCGACGTCGACCGTGCGGATCTGCCATCCGGCGGTACCTGAACTGGTGCCGCCGCTCCCTGCTGACCGCGCGCCCGGCTACGCGCTGATGGTCGGGCGGATGTGGTCGGCGGAGCGCTACAAGGGCCACGACCGCGTGCTGGAGGCGTGGCCGGCGGTGCTGGCATCGCACCCGGGCGCTCGCCTGGTGGTCGCGGGCGATGGCGACGATCGGCCGCGGCTGATGGCAAGAGCCGCGGCGCTGGGGGTGGCGCCGGCGGTCGATTTCGTCGGTGCCGTCGATGATGCCCGGCTGGCGGCGCTCTATCGCGACTGTGCCTTCTTCGTGATGCCGAGCCGCGACGAGGGATTCGGGCTGGTCTATCTCGAGGCCATGCGCACCGGTCACGCATGTATCGCCAGCCCGGGAGCGGCGGCCGAGTTCATCACCCACGGCGTCAATGGCTGGCTCGTCGACCCCGGCGATGTCGCCGCCATAGCCGGCGCCTGCGTGCGGTTCCTGCAGGATCCGACGCTCACGGCCAGACTCGGACCGGCCGCCGCCGCCACGGTGTGTCGCGACTATCAGTTCGAGCAGTTTGCGGCGCGGTGGCGCCAGGCACTGGCAGGGTTGCCGGCACCATGCTGATCCTCGGCCTGAACGCCTATCACGGTGACGTGTCGGCCGTCTTGTTACGCGATGGCCAGCTGATCGCCGCCCTCGAAGAAGAGCGGTTCGTCCGCGTCAAGCACGTCTCCGGCGTCCCGGCCGCGGCGATGCGCGCCTGTCTGGAGATGGGGGGAGTCGCCGCCGGCCGGATCGATGCCTTCGCGGTGTCACGCGACCCGCGGGCGCATCTCTGGCGGAAGGCGCTGTTTGCGGCGACCCGTGCGCCGCGCCTGTCCATGATCCGCGACCGCGCGGCGAACGCCCTGTCGGTGTCCCGCCTCCCGGGCGACATCGGCGCGGCGCTCGGCCTCGACGATCGTGACGTCGCCAGGCGGCTCCATCATGTCGAACACCACCGGGCCCACCTGGCGAGCACGTTCTTCGCCAGTCCGTTCGACGAGGCGGCCGTGTGCGCCGTCGACGGATTCGGCGACTTCGTCAGCACGTCGAGCGGCCACGGCGAGGGGACCCGGCTGACAATCGACAACCGGGTGTTCTTCCCGCATTCGCTCGGCATGCTGTACCTCGCCGTCACCCAGTTCCTCGGCTTTCCCAACTACGGGGATGAGTTCAAGGTCATGGGGCTGGCGCCGTACGGCTCGCCCGATTACGTCCGCGAGCTGCGACAACTGGTCAACGTTGACGCCAGTGGCCAGGTCCGGCTCGACCTGCGCTACTTCAGCCACTGGAACGGCGGCGTGACGATGACGTGGGCGGGCGGCGCGCCGGCGATGGGCCCGGTCTTCACGCCCGCGCTTGGTGCGCTGCTCGGGGCGCCGAGACAGCCTGGTGAGCCGCTCGAGCCGCGCCACGAGGCCATCGCGGCGTCGCTGCAGGTCGTGCACGAGGAGGCGGTGTTCGCGATCCTTCGCGCGCTGCATCGGCGGCGGCCGACACCGCGCCTCTGTCTGGCCGGCGGGTGCGCGATGAACAGCGTCGCCAACGGCAAGATCCGGGCGCAAACCCCGTTCGAGGAGCTGTACATCCAGCCGGCATCTGGCGATAACGGCACCGCACTGGGGGCGGCCCTTCACGTCTGGCATGAGCGCGGCGGCCGCAAGCGGCTGCGGATGGAGCACGGCTACTGGGGCCCGGAATTCGCCGACGCCGATGTCGACGCCGCGCTCGACGGCCGCAACGCAGAGATCGCCGCTCGGAGCATCCGGCGCGCTTCGACGACGGATGTCGACGCGCTCTGCGACTGGGCCGCCGGCCGCATCGCCGGGGGGCTGGTCGTCGGCTGGTTCCAGGGACGCATGGAGTGGGGCGCGCGCGCCCTCGGCAACCGCAGCATCGTCGCCGATCCGCGGCGGCGGGACATGCGCGACATCATCAACGCCCGGATCAAGTTCCGCGAGAAGTTTCGGCCGTTCGCGCCGTCGGTGCTCGAAGAGGCGGTGCACGACTACTTCGTCGACGCCTGCCTCGATCCCTTCATGATCCAGGTGTACCCGGTGCGTCCCGACAAACGGGACGTCATTCCCGCGGTCACCCATGTCGACGGTTCGGGACGGCTGCAGACCGTCTCACGGGCGCACAATCCCCGCTACTGGGGGCTCATCGATGCGTTTCGCCGCATCACCGGCGTTCCGGTCCTGCTGAATACCTCCTTCAACGAGAACGAGCCGATCGTGCTGACGCCGGCGGAGGCGCTCGACTGCTTCCTGCGCACCGACATGGACGTGCTGGTGATGGGAACCCGGACCCTCGAGAAGGCGCCGCGCTGAGCCGTGCACGTCTGCTTCTTCAACCGCGCCTACTGGCCGGACCTCTCGGCCACCGGGCAGCTGCTCACCGAGATGGCCGAAGGGCTGGCCGCCCGCCACGGCTGGACGGTCACGGTCGTCACCGGTTATCCCCTGCGCACCGACGTCAGACCGTCTTCGCGCGAAGCGCGCAACGGCGTGACGATCGTGCGCGCCGCGGGCACGACGTTCTCGCCGCGCCGCTTTGCCGGCCGCGCGTCGAACTATGTCTCGTACTTCGGCTCGGCGGCGCTGCGTGGACTGACGGTACGCCGCCCCGACGTCGTCGTGGCGATGACCGACCCGCCGATCATCGGCCTTGCGGCGCTGGCGCTGGCGCGACGCGCCGGGGCGCCGTTCGTGTCCTGGTGCCAGGACATCTTTCCCGAGGTCGCCGTCCTGCTCGAGGACTTCCAGAGCAGCGCGGTGAACCGCGCCCTCAGCGCCGTCAATCGCTTTCAGTTGTCGCAGGCGGCCGCGATCGTGGCGCTCGGCGAGACGATGAAGCACCGGCTGGTTACCGGCAAGGGCGCCGATCCGCAGCGCATCCACATCGTCGACAACTGGGCCGACTGCTCACAGATCACGCCGGGTGATCGCGTGACGTCCTGGGCCGAGGCGCAGGGGCTGGCCGACCGGTTCGTCGTGCTGCACGCGGGCAACCTGGGGCTGTCGCAGGACCTCGACAACCTGATGCATGCCGCGGCCCGGCTGCGCCGCCGGCCCGACATCCTGTTTCTATTCGTCGGTGGCGGCGTTCGCGAATCGGCGTTGCGAGCGCAGGCCGAGTCGCTGGGCCTCGACAACGTGCGCTTCGTGCCGCACCAGCCGAAGGACGCCATGCCGCCGTGGTATGCCGCATCGGACGTGTCGCTGATTTCGCTGCGGCGCGGCCTGGCCGGCGTCATCGTCCCGAGCAAGACCTACAGCGCGCTGGCCGCCGGCCGGGCCTGCATCGCCGCGGTCGAGCCGGAGTGTGAAGTGGCGGGGCTCGTGACCGCGGCGGCGTGCGGCCTCGTGGTGGCGCCGGGCGATCCGGACGCGCTGGCCAGGGCCATCGAGTCGCTGGCCGACGATCGTCCGCGCGCGGCGGCGATGGGGCGTCGGGCCCGCGCCGCCGCGCTGCAGTTCGACCTGCCGCGGCAGGTCGCCCGGTTCGACGCCGTGCTGCGGAGTGTCGCCAGACGGTGAGCAAGCGGCTGCTCGACATCGTGCTCTCGGCCGCGGGTCTGATCCTGCTGTCGCCGCTCTGGCTGGCCATTGCCGCCGCGATCAAGGCCGGCGATGGCGGCCCGGTGCTCTTCCGGCAGCCGCGCGTCGGGCGCGACGGACGCCCGTTTGTCGCCTACAAGTTCCGGTCGATGGTGCCCGATGCGGCGCGGCTGCCGCCGCGCCAGGCCACCGCGGACGATCCGCGAGTGACGCCGGTCGGCCGCCTGCTCCGGGCGACGGCGCTCGACGAGCTGCCGCAGTTGGTGAACATCCTCCGCGGCGACATGAGCGTTGTCGGGCCCCGCCCCTTGATGCCGGGCGAGATCGAGGTCCGCGGCACCGGGGAGGTCACCGCGCTGGCGGAGGTGCCGGGCTACGCCGCGCGCCATCAGGTCCGCCCCGGACTGACCGGCCTGTCGCAGGTCTATGCGCCACGGGACGCGCTGCGCGCCCGCAAGTTCCGACTCGATGCGCTCTACGTTCGACGACAGACGCTCTGTTTCGACCTGTATTTGATCCTCATGTCTTTCTGGATTACCGCGCGCGGTCGATGGGAAACGCGCGAACGCAAGTTCTGATCGGCCGGCCGTTATAATGTCCGGGCCGGCCCGGCTGGCAGCGTCGATGCTGGATGTCGCAATCATTGGAGGCGGGCCCGGAGGCCTGTACACCGGCCTGCAGCTTGCCGAGGCCGGGTACCGCGTTGCCGTGTTCGAAGAACACGACGGCATTGGACAGCCCGTCCATTGTACCGGGGTGCTCGCCGGCGAGGCGTTCGCCGAGTTCGGCCTGCCTCAATCGTGCGTGCTCAACGAGCTGGCGACAGCACGCTTCTTTGGTCCCGGCGGCGCCGAGTTGTCGTACACCACGCCGCGTACGGAAGCGATCGTCGTCGATCGAGCGGCGCTCGACCGCTCGCTGGCGGAACGTGCCACCGCGGCGGGCGTCGAACTGCACCTCGGCGCGCGCGTCATCGGCGTCGAGCGCGAATCGCGGTGCATGGTGGTCCAGCGCGCCAGCGAGCGTGTCCAGGCGCGGGCCGTCGTCCTGGCGTGCGGCGCCAGCTACGGGCTGCAGCGCCGGCTCGGGCTCGGCATGCCGCCGGTCTCGCTGAACTCTGCGCAGCTCGAACTCCCGGCCTCCCGCAGCGGCGACGTCGAGGTCTACTTCGGCGCCGACGTCGCGCCGCGCGGTTTCGCCTGGACGGTGCCCGTGATGCGCCCTGCCGGCCACTTCGTGCGGGTCGGGTTGATGGGGCATGGGGACCCGTCGGCCAGCTTCAGGCGCTTCTTCGAGCGGATGGCCCCGTCGTGGGGCATTCCGCTGGCGGACCCGCCGGAGCCCCGGAAGCGTTTCCTCCCGCTGGCGTCGTTGCCGCGCACGTTCGGCGATCGGCTCCTGGCCGTCGGCGATGCCGCTGGCCTGGTGAAGCCGACGACCGGGGGCGGCATCTATTACAGCCTGGTGAGCGCGCGGCTGGCCGCCGAGACGCTGGCGCCGGCGCTGGCAGCCGATCGCCTCGATGCGCGGACGCTGTCGACGTTCCAGGATCGGTGGCGGCAGCGGCTCGGGCCTGAGCTGCGCGCCCAGCTGGCCCTTCGCATGCTGGCGCAGCGCCTGTCAGACGATGAAATCGATAGCCTGTTCGAGCTGGCGCGGACCAATGGCGTCATGCCGCTCATCCACCGGGCCGCCCAGTTCAACCAGCACCGCCACCTGATCGCCGAGCTGTTCCGGCACATCCCGGCGCGCCGGCTCCTGTTCCGCAGGCTGCTGCCGGTATGAGCCCGGTTCACCGCGACGCGCGGCTCCGGGTCCCCGATGACGTCGTCTTCCGCGAGATCGCGGGCGAGTCGATGATCCTCCACCTCGGGTCCGGCATCTATTTCGGCCTCGATGGCGTCGGCACGCGCGCCTGGCAATTGCTGGCCGAGCACGGATCGATCGAGGGGGTCGTCTCGGCGATGGCCACCGAGTTCGATGCCGACGCCTCGACCATTTCCGCGGACGTGACCGCCCTGGTCAACGAACTCCTCCGCAAGCACCTCCTCGAGATCACACCCGACCCGTGAGCGGTCTCGGCGGCGTGCTCTACCTGGACGCCGGGCCTGCCACCGCAGGCGACGTGTCTCCGCTGCTGGCGGCGCAGGCGCATCGCGGCCCGGACGGTACGGCACTCGCCGTTGCCGGCAGCGTGGCCCTTGGTGTTGCGCGGCTGCGCACGATGCCGGACCACCTCGACATCGTCGAAACTGCCGATGGCCTGGTCGCGGCGATGGATGGTTGCGTTGACGATCGGCGCGCGTTGGCGGAAACGCTGAACGTCGGCGGTGCACCCTCAGGACTGGAGCTGATCCTCGAGGGGTACCGGCGCTGGGGCATCGGCGTCGTTGACAGGCTCGTCGGCGAGTGTGCCGTCGTCCTCTGGGATGCGCGTCTCCGGCGTCTCGTGTTGTTCAGAGACGTGATTGGCATGCGGCCGCTCTGTTACCGCGTTGCCGGTTCGCGGCTGCTCATCGCTTCGGAGCCGCAGGCGCTGGCGCGGACCCTGCCCACCAGCGTGAATGAGGGTTACCTCGCCGAGCATCTGGCGGACGATGTGGCGAGCCGAGACGAGACTCTCTTCAGGGATGTCTACCGCGTGCCGCCCGGCGATGTCGTTCTCCACGAGCGCGGGCGCCTGCGGCGCTCGCGCTACTGGCACCCGGCAGCAAAGACGATCCGCTATCGCCGGCCGGACGACTACCTCGAACACTTCCGGGAGTTGTTCGGCCACGCCGTCGAGGATCGATTGCCGGCCACTGGCGCGGCGCTGACGCTCAGCGGCGGCATCGATTCGTCAATCGTCGCCGCCGAGGTCGCGGCGATGCGCGCGGACGGACACGCGGGCGCGGCCGCGACAGCGGCGCTGACGCTGTCGCACCCGGGGCGGCCTGAAGACGAAACCGGCCGTGCCGCCGAGACGGCAGCTCGACTCGAGATGCCCTGGAGGTCGGCGGCGGCGCTGGTTCCCGGGGAAGAGTATTTCGCGGAGGCTGCCCGCCGCGCGGCGGATCTGCCGGAACCACCCACCGCGGCGAGCGCGCGTCCCCTGCGCGACGCCGTGCGCGCTTCCGGTCACCGGGTGGTGTTGACCGGGTACGGCGGCGACGAATGGTTCTCGGCACATCAGGAGCCGCGGCATCTGCGGGCCTGGCACCGCGCGCCCGCATGGAGCCGCCGAGCGATCCGCCGCCTGCTCGGTCGTTCGAAGGTCCCGGCGTGGATTGATCGGGGCTTTGCCGCCAGGGTGGACCTGGCCCGCCGGCTCGGGCACTGGGAGCCAGAGGTGCGGCTGCCGACTGGGGCAGCGACGCGGCTGTTCCATGGCGCGATGCACGGGGAACTGCTCTGGCGGCGCGAATTGGCCGAACGGCTTGCCGCCTGGGCAGGCTTTGAAGAGCGGTCACCGCTCTTCGATCGCCGCGTGGTCGAGTTCGCGTGCGCCCTGCCAAACGACGTGCGCGCGCGTGACGGGGTCAACAAGTGGATCCTGCGACGCGCCTACCGGGCCGTGTTGCCGCCGTGGGCGGCGAATCCGCCCGCCGCAGCAGGTTTCAACTGGATTGTCGCTGATTGCCTGCAGCGGTTCGGTGGGATTGACCGGGTGGAACGGTCCGCGGCGGCGCGCAATGGCTGGCTGGACAGCGCGGCCCTGCGGCAGTTGCATCACGATCTCGAAGCCGGGAACCCGGGGAGCGTCCTGCCGCTCTGGAACGCGCTTGCCGTCTCATACTTTCTCGACAGCGTCTCCCTCCCGCGTTGAAATGCCCCCATCGGGCGGGTACCATAGCGCCGAGGCCATATGACCACACCCCATGAACCCAAGCGCACCGGCCAGGAGAAGCGCCCTTACCATCGGCCGAAGCTGACCGAGTACGGGTCGGTCGCCAAGCTGACCAGGACCGGGGCCGGCACCATCCTCGAAGGGTCGTCGCCGAACAAGATGATGATGTAGCCTGCGCCGTGTCGTTGGTACTCGAAGAGCATCGGCGCTACCTCGCCGATTCGGTCCGGCTCGACGCGTTCAGCCGGGCGATCAGCGCCGTCGTTCGA
This sequence comes from Vicinamibacterales bacterium, assembly GCA_050247255.1. GTDB lineage: Bacteria > Acidobacteriota > Vicinamibacteria > Vicinamibacterales > UBA2999 > JBFWUM01. The sequence goes on from JBFWUM010000001.1 coordinate 89,645, forward strand.
CCCGGCGATCGAGTCCTCGACCTGGCCAGCGGCAGCGGCATTCTCGGCTTCCTCGCCTGCCGCGCCGGCGCGGCCCGTGTGTACGCCATCGACAACAGTCCGGCCATCCAGCTTGGCCGCGACCTGGCCAGCGCCAACGGCCTCGGCGATCGCATCACCTTCCTCCGCGAGTTTTCCACGCGCGCGATCCTTCCCGAGCCTGCCGACGTGCTCGTGTTCGACCAGCTCGGCCCCATGGGGTACGAGGCCGGCGTGTTCGAGTTCGGACGTGATGCGAGGCAGCGGCTCCTGGCACCAGGCGCACGCATCATTCCCTCCGCCGTCGATCTCTCGTTCGCCGCGGTCGAGAGCTCGGTCCTCCGACAGCAGGTCGCCTTCTGGAGTGAACCGGGCCGGGATTTCGACCTGTCCAGCATCGGGCCCCTGGCCGCGAACACGGTGTACACGTCGGAGGGCGGGGATCTGCGCCGGTTGAGCGACGCCGGCGTGGCAGCCTCGCTCGACATCGGCGGCGATGCCACGCACATCCAGGCGGCCTTGACACTGTCGCTTCGTGAACCCGGGCGGCTCGACGCCCTCTGTGGATGGTTCACCGCCCACCTCGCCCCGGGTGTCACCATGACCAACGCTCCCGACGCGGCGGCGCGCATCGATCGTCGCGTGGGGCTGCTGCCGATCGAGCCCGCCGTGCCGGTGCGGCCTGGAGACCAACTCACGATCACGCTGTTGATCAGGCCCGCCGACGAGCAGATTGCGTGGAGTGGTGAGGTTCGCCGCGATGGACAGGCGGTCGCGACGTTCCGTCACAGTTCCTTCCAGGGCGAGATCATTCCTGACGAGGCGCGGCAGGCGGCGGATCCGGCCACGCGGCCGCGGCTGTCGGCCCTCGGCGAAGCGCACCGCACCGTCCTGCAGATGTGCGACGGCACCGTGCCGGTTGCCGACATCGAGCGCGCCATTCTCGAGCGGCACGCGTCGGCACTGGGGAGTCCTGCCGCCGCCGCGGCGTTCGTCCACGAGGCGATCAACGCCAACTGCCGCTAACGAGATGCACTGTTACCGCGTCGGTGACCTGACGGTCGCGTCAGCGTCCGCCGTGGCCGGATTGCACGAGATCGAGACGGCTTCCACCCTGTGGCGCTTCGTCATCCGGCGCGGCGACCCGCCGCGGGTGCGCCGTGCGTATCACCGCGCCGACAGCCCCGGGTATACGCACCGGTGGCGCACGCTGGGCCGCCTCGGCTTCGGGCACATCATCCACTTTCACCGCGCCGCCACCTTCGTGCTCGACGTGGCCGGTCAGCAGATCACGGCCTTCCAACGCCGCGGCCAGTCGCGCGAGGAGATCCAGCAGTTGCTGGTGGCGCAAGTGCTGCCGCTCGTCCTCGGCCTGGGAGGACGCGTGGTGTTGCATGCCAGCGCGGCGGTGTCGGCGCGCGGGGCGCTCGCGTTTGTCGGCGCGCCGCGTCAGGGAAAGTCGTCGATTGCGCTGGCGCTCGCCGCGCGCGGCTATGCCGTGGCGGCGGATGATTGCCTGGTGATCGATCCGCGCCGCGGCTGCCGCATCGTGCCAGTGGATGTGGGCGTCCGCTTGTGGCCGGACGCCGCGCTCCGACACGGGGCGACATCGTCCGGACAGCGTGCCGGGTTTGCAGCGCATGCCCGTGGTAAGCGGCGTGTGCCGCTGGCCGACCTTGGCATACGCGGCGTCGCGCGCCGGCCTGTCCTGCGTCGGCTGTACCTGCTCAATCCCGGCGGCCGCCGGGTCTCGTCGGCGCCCGTGGCGCCGAGGGAAGCGGTCATTCGATTGCTCGAGGCGAGCTTCCAGCTGGATCATGACGCCGCAGACGCCATGCGGCAGGCCTTCGAGAACCTGACACGGGTCGTTGAGGCCGTCGAGGTGCGGCGGCTCTCGTATCCGCGATCACCAACCTGCCTGCCCGAGATCGTGCGCACGCTCGAAGCCGACGGATAGAAGACAGGCGCCTCGTACGCAATAAAGGGCTCCGGAACCTCCGGAGCCCTTTGTGTGTACGAACCGCCTGGCGGCTACGGAATGAGCGTCAGTCGGCCGCTGCTGTTCATCGTTAAGCGGTCAGCGAGCACCGTGCCCAGGAGCTGCGCGCCGCCGTTGATCGTCACGGTCCTCGTCGGCACGAACACCGATCCATACAGGCTCATGCTGTTGTTGAGCTTGAGGTTGCCGTTCGTGACGCGCAGCGTCACCCAGTCGGGCCGTGCCGCCGCGCCGATGTTCCCGGTCGGAGCCATCTGGTTGCGCACGGTGATGATGACCGGCCCGACGACCTGGATCTGGCTGCCGGCGTTGAGCGTCAGCGTCTGGAAGTTGTAGACCGCCGGCTCGGTCGCGCCGGCGACACCGAGGATGAAGACGCTCCCGGAGTTGGCGATGAACGTCCGGTAGGTCCCCGGGGGTACCGCCACCTGGCGTCCGCTCTGGTTGATGGTCAGGTCACGCAGCGTCGCGAAATTACCCGGCGTCTGGCTGTTGTTGTTCAGCTGTACGTTCCGGGTGCCGCCATAGTTGGTCGGCGGGTTCGCAATCGTCGGCCAGGTTTCCGGATCCGTCCGGCGGACGACGTGGCCGACCGTGGCGCCGCTGTTGATCGTCACGCGGTGGTTGGTCGGCGTGGCCGCGCCGCTGCCGTTGATCGTCCCCTGGTAGTTCGGCGTGCCGTTGATGGTAATCGCCGGCATGCCGCGCATCAGCAGGTCGCCGGTCAGCGTCGCGTTGCCGTTGAACTGGATGTTCACGGCATTCATGATGTGGACCGTCCCGTCGACGATGCTGCTGGAGTTGAAATAGGTCTCGCGGCGAATCTTCGCGCCGGCCGCAGGTGTCGCCGTCACCTCGATCGTCACCGTCGCCGCGGCGCTTGCCGCGGTGCCCCGCAGCGCCCGGTAGGTGAACGTGTCCGTTCCGGTGAAGCCGTCTTCAGGCGTGTAGGTGAACGCGCCGTTGGCCTGCAGCGTGAGCGTCCCGTTCGCGGGTGTCGTGACGACCTCGGCCGTCAACGAGCCCTCGCCGGGGTTCTCGTCGTTGCTGAGCACGCCTGGCGCCGGCGTGGTGAGCGCCGTGTTGATCCGCGTTTCGTAGGCATCAGCCACCGCGGTCGGCGCCCCGGCCGTGACCGTGATCGTGACGGTCGTGCTGGCGCTCTCGGCCTCATCCTCGTCGACTGCGCGGTAGGCGAAGGTCGCCGTTCCCACGAAGCCATTGGCCGGCGTGTAGGTAAACGAGCCGTCCGGGTTGAGCGACACCGTCCCGCTCGAGGCAGGCTGCGCCAGTTCGGCCGTCAGCATGCCGCCATCGGGATCGGAATCGTTGTCGAGCACCCCTTCGCCGCTGACGGTGAGGGTCGTGTTGCCCTCGACCGTGTAGGTGTCGGCGGTGGCCGTCGGCGCGCGATTGACCCGGATGCTGACGGTGGCCGTGTTGCTGGTCTGCGAGCCACGGGTGATGCGATAGGTGAACGTCGTCGTCCCGCCGAAGTTCGCGGGCGGCGTGTAGGCAAACGCCCCGTTGGTCTGGAGGACCACGCTGCCGTTGCCCGGGTTCGAGACAATGGCGACCGTCACCTGCCCCTGGCCTTCCGGCACCTCGTCATTGCCCAGGACGCCAGGCGTCTGCACGTTGAGCACGGTCCCGGCGCTGGCGACGTACTGGTCGTCGACGGCGGTCAGCGGCGCCGCCACCGTGATCGTCACCGTCACCGGCTCGCTCTCGCCCTCGTTCTCGTCGCGGGCGCGGTAGGTAAAGGTCACCGAGCCGCTGAAGCCGGTGGCCGCGACGTAGCTGAAGGAGCCGTCCGGGTTCAACGTCAGCGTCCCGTTGGCCGGGCCGCTGACCAGGACCGCCGTCAGGTCGTCGTCGTCGCCGTCAGAATCGTTGTCGAGCACGCCCGGCGCCGGCACCTCCAGCGTGTCGCCGGCGGTGGCTTCGTACGAGTCAGGCGCGCCGGTTGGAACCTGGTTCGGCGCGGTGATGGTCCAGGTGAAGCTCGCGGACCCCGATGCGCCCATCGTGTCGTTCACGGTCACCGTCACCGAGTGCGTCCCGACGCCGCTCGCCGCCGGCGTGCCGCTGATGATGCCGGTGCTGCCGGCGATGGCGAGCCCGGGGGGGAGGCCGGTGGCACTGAACGTGAGCGCCTGCTCGTCGGGATCGCTGGCGGCGATCTGGAGCTGGACCTCGGTGCCGGCGACCGTCGTCTGGTTCGTCGCCGAGACCGACGGCGGCTGGTTGGTCGGTCCGCCGTTGCACGCGTTCAGCAGCGGACCGTTGGCCACCGTCGAGTCCCACCGGCAGACGCTGTCAACCGCGCCGCCGTTTCCCTGGTCGTGCGGCACCCCGACGAACACGCGTCCGGTGCAGCTGCCGCCGTTCTCGTCCGTGGCTTCGAAGCCGATCTCGTAAACGCGGCCGTTCTGGCCCCCCTGGCGCTCGCGGCGCACTCTCGCCTCGTCGTCGCCGACGCCCCAGCCGTCGATGGCGAACGCGCCGTCACCCAGGGTGTCGGTCGGCTCGTCCTGCCAGATGTACTTCACCACCACGTCGAGGTCATCGCCATCGCCGTCGGGATCGGTGATCCCTTCGATCTCGATTTCGTCGGTGCGGCGATGGTTCGGCGGCCAGAGCGTCGACGGCGAGGCCGTTGCCGCGGAGCAAATCGGCGGGGCGTTCTGCGACAGGACCGTGATCGTGACCGTCGCCGTGGCGGCGAGCCCGTCGCCGTCGATCGCATCGTAGGTGAAGGTGACCGGGCCGGTGTAGCCGAGCGTGCTCTCGTAGGTGAAGCCGCCGTCGGCCAGCAGCATCAGCGTTCCGCGTGACGGGCTGGTCACGCGCGCAGCGGTCAGCACGGCGTCGTCGACATCCGTGTCATTGGTCAGCACGCCGGGAGCGGGGACGACGAGCGTCTGTCCTTCCACCACCGTGTAGCTGTCGTTGACCGCCGTCGGCGCGTCGTTGACCGACGTCACCGTGACCGTCACCGTCGCCGTGCGGCTCTCCGTGCCGTCGCTGATGGTGTAGGTGAACGTGACGGTGCCGCTGAAGTTGGCGGCCGGCTCCAGGCGCACGGTGCCGTTGGTGTTGATGGTCACGGCGCCGCCGCTTGCCGGCTGCGTCACCGCGGTGACCGAGAGGCTGTCATCGTCCGGGTCGCTGTCGTTGGCCCTGACGTCGATGTCGAGCGGCGTGTCCTCCGGCGTCGTCGCGGTGTCGTCCACCGCCACGGGCGGGTCGTTGACCGGCGTCACTGTGACGGTGACCGTCGCCGTGGCGCGGTCATCGTCCGGATCGGCGAGGGTGTAGGTGAACGACGCGGTGCCGCTGTAGTTGGCAGCCGGCGTGAAGGTAATCGTGTTGTCCGAGACCGAGATGCTGCCTGCGGCCGTCGGCGGCGGCGTCGTGGCCACGATCGTGGCCGTCCCATCCGGGCTGCCGTCGTTGTCGAGCACGTCGATCGTAACCGCGGTGTCCTCAGCGGTTGTCGCGCTGTCGTTGACGGCCGTCGGCAGGTCGTCGATCGGCCGCACCGTGACCGTGACGGTGGCGGTGTCCGTGTCGCCGTCCGCGTCGGTGATCGTGTAGCTGAAGGTCGCCGTGCCGAAGAAGTTGGCGGCGGGGGTGAACAGGATCGCCCCGCCCTGGATGGCCGCGGTGCCGTGTGCAGCCGGCGGCGCAGTGATGCCGGTCAGCGTGAAGTCGTCGCCGTCCGGGTGCGTGTCGTTCGCCGTCACCGCGATGGTGGCCGCGGTCTCTTCGTCAGTCGCCGCGCTGTCGTCCACCGCGTTCGGCGGGTCGTCGACGGGCGTGACGGTGACGAAGACGGTGGCGCCGTCGGTCAGGTTGGAGCCGTTACGGATGTCGTAGGTGAACGTATCCTCGCCGAAGAAGTTCGTGGCCGGCGTGTAGCGCAAGGTGCCGTCCGGATTCTGGGTGACGGTGCCGCGGCCCTGCGTGAAGGAGACGACGCTCAGCGCATCACCGTCAGGGTTGGCGTCGTTCAGCAGGACGGCGACGTCGATCGGCGTTTCTTCCGGCGTCGTGACGAAATCGTGGCTGGCGTTCGGCGGGTCGACGGCGCCGGTCACCGTGATCGTCACGGTGCCGATGGCCGTCAGCCCGCCGCTGTCGCGCACCCGGTAGGTCAGGGAATCGGCGCCGGTGTAGTCGGCTGCTGGCGTATAGAGAATCGTGTTGCCGCTGATCTCGGCCCGGCCGTGCTGCGGCGCCTGCACGATCGCCACCAGTTCGAGCGTGTCGCCGTCATCCGGGTCGGAATCGTTGCCGAGCACCAGCACGCTGCCCGGCGTGTCCTCCGCGACGGTCAGGGTGTCGCTGGCACCGACCGGCGGCCGGTTCAGCACATAGGTTGCCGTGCGGACGGTCTCGGCGTTGGTGGCCCAGTCTGTCCCGAAGAAGGTGACGGTCGTCGAGCCGCCGGCCGTCAGCACCAGCGTGGTGCTGCTCCCGGACACGACCACCTGGCTGCTGCACGCGGCAGGGGCATCCGGCGCGTCGCACGCGGCGCCCGACAGCTGATAGCGCACGTTGCGGACGCCCGACATCGGGTCGGCGCCGCCCAGCGTCACCGTGAGTGGGCCGACATAGGTGCCGCTCGCCGGCGAAGCCGTCGTTTGCGGCGCCGTCTTGTCGATGGCGACGACCGGCGAGAAGACGGTGGCCGTGTTGCCGACCAGGTCGGTCAGCGTCACCTGCACGCGCTGGTCCATGCCTTCAGCGGTGAACGTCGCGCTCGACGCGAGCACCGACGCGCCGGCCGGCGGTGTGCTGGCCTCGACCATCGTGACGCTCGTCGGTGTCTGGGTGTCGGTCTTCACCGCCGTCAGCGTGACGTCGGTCTTCCACCAGCGGCGGTCGTTCGGGTCCGTGCCGACGTGGGCTGGTGCCTCGAACGTGACCGTCGGCGGCTCCAGGTCGAGCCAGAAGGCGAGCTGCTGCTCGCCGCTGGGATTGCCGTAGCCGTCCCACGCCTGGAAGACGATCGTGTGCCGGCCCGATTCCGTCAGGCTGATCAGTGCGCTGCCGCCGCCGACTTTCGTTTCACCGTCGATGTCGACCGGCGCCGTCGGATTGGCTTCGTTCGGCGTGAACACCACGGTGTGCGTCCCGGGCTGACGCGCCTCTTCTGGCCCAATGAAGCGATAGGTGATGCGGCTGATACCCGACGATTCCGCGCTGCCGCCCCCGGGCGAGGGGTCAGACGCGATCAGGTTGATGCGGCCGTCCCCGTAGATCGGCTCGCTGTTGTACGAGTATTCGGTGCCCAGCGGGTCGGCGGTCACAACCGGCGGATTCTGCTCGCACGACTGGCAGACGATCGGGACCGTGACCGTCTTCGTCGCCGCCGCCGTCGCGTTCACGCCGTTGACCGGGTTCCCCTCCGCGCCGATGGTGAACACCATGTCGGCGGCCGAGGAGTCGAGCGCCTTGAACCGGAACTTGTAGGTGAGCACCTGCCCCTGCTGCAGATCGGCTTCGGGCAGCGGCCCGGTCACCGCCTCGGCGATCGGCACGCTGATCGGCAGCGAGTTGGCGTCCACCGGCTGGGCAGGCCCCGTCCACGACAACGTCGGCTCGACATCCAGAACAGTCGCCTTCAGCGGCGGCACGACGATGCTGTAGGTGACGTAGAAGTCCTCGTTCGGGCGGACGCTGGTCGTCGATCCGCCCGAGTCGGCCGGTGCCCACGTCTGGTCGAACACCGCCAGCGCCGGGATATCGAACATCTGCACTTTGTCGAGGCCGGGGACGACGACGAAGTATCGGCCGACCTGGTCCTGCGCCACTGCGCGCGGGAAGCCGGCGAGCCCCCCCTCGGACCGCAGCCGGAACGCGAACTCCGCTTCCGGTTCCGCCGCTTCGAGGTTGACCTCGAAGACCGAGATCTCCTGGTCGCGGTGGTTGGCGATGACCAGCCGCTGCCAATCGGGCATTGCCGCGCGGGTCACCGGATCCACGACCGGCCGCCGATCGATCACGATCCCGTACGAACCGGTCAGCTCGGTCGTCGCGATGACCCCCGGCTGTCCTTCGGCACAGTCCGCATGGGGACCGTTGGCCGGATCGGGATTGCAGATCATCAGCAGCGGCTCGAGCTGCGCGTCGAAGATCTCGATCTTGTAGTTCGCCGAGTCGGCCACGAACAGCCGGCCGCTGTCGTCGAACGCCACCTGGTTCGGCATCCAGAAGGAGCCGCGCGGCGACGGCCACTCGGCGTCGACGCCCCACGACGGGTCGATCAGGTTGGCCGGGTTGCCGAGCGCCTCGACCAGGCAGAACTGCGCGTCATAGACGAGCACCTGGCTCATGCCGTCGCCATCCGTCGCCGGGTGGGAGGCGTCGAACCAGGGGGTCCAGGTCGTCACCGCGACAGCAGGGGCGCCCGGCACGGTGCACGATGCAGCCGGCTCCTGGATCGTCACGCCGGGAACGACGGCAATCTGCGACGGCATCGCGCGGTGGCCCCGCACCGCGCCATTGGGCGGAAGGTTCTTGACGAACCAGAAGTCCTCGGCGGCGGTGAACACCGAGAGGCGGCCGCCGTACTGATCGGCGACGAGCACGTTGCCGGAGGCATCGACGGCGACGCCTTCCGGGAAGAGCAGTTGTCCCTCGGCAATGGGATCCGAGGGCGCAATGGTCAGCATCCCGTCCGCCGCGATGGCGTTGATGCCGCCGCCGAAGGTCCGCGCGTCCTCGCCGAAGTAATCCCACGAAACGATGCGATGATTCAGTGTGTCGGCCGCATAGACGCGGTAGGCGCTGAGGCGCGCGGTGTCGGTCTCCGGGCTGTTCTCGAACCCGGCGGTCGGACCCGGATCGAACACGGCCACGCCGCGGGGGTCGAACAACTGATCGACGCCGATCGGGGCGCCGCCGGGGCACTGCAACGGCGCGCCCAGCCAGCGCAGGGACTCGAGGTGATCGGGGTAGAGATCGTCCGGGTCGAACACGTCGTGCCCGAGGCCCGTGTCGCCGGTCACATCCGCCCACTCGCAGTCGCCCGCCGGTTGGCCGAAGGACGGCAGCGTCTGCCAGATCTGCCCTTCGTCGTCGCGTTCGAATATGCCGGGCGCCTGTTGAGCGGTGACGCCGCCGGCAAAGGCTGCAACGGCGAGCCCGACGAGGACGATGCGTGAGGTTCGTTTGAATGTCATCGGCTGTATGTGTTCCCCGCGCGGCGGTGACCGAAGTGAGATCTGGAGTCACTTCCTGTCATGTCGTGGCGGTGATATTAAACATCTATATTGTCGGACGGAATGGCTGTGTAGGCCAATCGAATTCAAGAGTATTTAAATCGACTGTCTTGAAAATGAACACACGGCAAGGAACGGCGTCCACTGACTTTCTCGCCGTGTTAGGAATGGCCGAGTATTCAGCGGCTGGCGAGGCGCTGCTTGCTCGGGCCACGGAAGAGGGCGTCGAGGCTCTCCTGTCAGCCCAACTATCAGATACGGAAGGGATTACTGGACATCAGCAGAACTGGTGGCGGCTGCAGCGCGCCGCCCTGGTCGCCGCGGATGCGCTCCGCCACGTCGAACTTCAGCGCCTTGTCACGTCGTGGGGCGCCGCCCCGATCGACACCCTGCTCCTCAAAGGCAGCGGACTGGCCTACACGCTCTACCCGGCACCGTGGCTGCGGCCGCAATCCGACGTCGACGTGTGGTGCGCGGCGTCGGCCGTGCCGGCCATGCGGGCGTCGCTCGAAGCGCTCGGGTACGCGGACGTGCGCGGCTGGAACAACGAGGGCAAGCACCAGTTTCACTACCGGCGCACCGACGCGCACGGCATCGCGCGGCTCGTCGAAGTACACCTGCAGATTGCCAATCCCGAAGTGTTCGCCGGCGTGCTGTCGTTTCCCGCGGCGGCAGCGGCCGCCACGCCGACACCGGGGCTGCCCGGGGGACGCACCCTCGCAGCCTCCCACGCGCTGCTGCATGCCTGCGTGCATCGCGCCGCGCACCACTTCGGCAGCCGCCGCCTGATCTGGCTGTATGACATCCACCTGCTCGCGGCCCGCCTCTCGGCAGCGGAGTGGTCGGCGTTCGTCGACGGTGCACGCGCCGGGCGCGTGGCCGCGGTGTGCCGGGATGGACTGGCCGCGGCGGCGTCGGTATACGCGACGTCGATTCCCGCCGCCGTCGACGCCGCCCTTGGTGCGGCGCGAGACGAACCGACGCGCCGGTTCCTGGCGGCGCCGCGTGAAGTCGACGTTCGGATGTCGACGCTCGGCGCGCTGCCGACATGGCGCGCGCGGGCCCGCCACGTGCGCGGCTGGCTCGTCCCCCCGGTGGCGTACATGCGGGCTCGCTACGCGATCCGCTATCGAGCACTGCTGCCGTTCTGGTACGTGTATCGCGTGATCACCCGGCTGCCGTTCTGGTGGCGCCGTTATCGGCCGTGATGAAGCGCGGGCGCGGCAGCTGCATCGTCCTCTGCCGTCACTTTGCCAGCAGCGCCGCCTGCGAGCGCATCGCCGCGGCGATGACACTCGGCAGCGCCACCCCCTCGGAAATCGTCGCCGATGGCATGCGGGTCGACGTCGGTGTCCGCCGTTCGTTCGACATCGAGGTGGATGCCGGGACCCTGCAGTACCTCGCCGACCTGCTGGCGCCGGCCTCGGCCATGGTGGAGCGCGAACTGGGACTCGCCGGGCTGACATTCGAAGGGCCCGGCTGCCTGCAGTACCCGCCGGGCGCGTTTTACCGGCCGCATCGCGACGTGATGCCGGCGGCAGCCGGGGCGGAGTGGCCGCGGCGGATCTCGCTGGTCCTGTTCGTCACCGGCGGTCCCGCGGATGGCGTCGAGGGCGGCGAATTGCGGCTCCACCACGCGGCCGGCGGATGGCGTGACGTCGTGCCCGAGCGCGGCACGCTGGTTGCGTTCCCCGCCGGGATGATCCACGAAGTGCGCCCGGTGCGCGCCGGGCTGCGTCAGACCGTCGTCGACTGGCTGTCGTGAGGCCGGTGGCCACGCTCGTAGATCGCGAGCGCGGCGAGGACGGCGGCGAGGAGCAGGTTCGCGGGCGTGTGGAGGCCGGTGTCCCAGATGCTCTGCATGGCGCCCGCCGCCAGCCCGAGGATCGCGCCGGCCCGCAGCGCGCGCTCGGCACCGCTGGAGGCCCGCAGCGCGCGACGTGCCGCGAGGCCGAAGGCCGCGCCGGCCCCGAGGGCGATAGCCAGGAGGACGCCGCCACCTTCGGCGAGCAGCTGCAGCGCTTCGTTGTGCGCATGGTTGAACAGCACCGTCGTCCCGCGCTGCTGGTACTGGAGCATGGCGTCGGCGAAGGTGCCCGCCCCCGTACCGACAACGGGAAACGCCGCAGCCAGTCGCAGCGACTCACTCCAGATCACCATCCGGGAGGTCTCGCCTCCCTGGCTCAGCGTGGCCGCAAGCCGCTCGCCAATGCCGGCGCTGTTCAGCCACAACGCGGCGGCAGCGAGGACCGAGACACCGACCGCCGCGGCGGCCGCGCGCTGGAGCGGGTGGCCGCGGCGCAGCGCGCTGGCGAGCACGACGGCGGCGGCGCCGGCGACCAGCCCCGACCGTGACAGCGTGGCCACCAGCGTCAGCCCCAGCAGCGCCACGCTGACCAGCGGCAGTGTCACACCCGGTGCCGAGAAGATGCGCGCCGCGCGCACACGCCAGGGGAGGTGGTCAAGTCCCGCGGCAATCGTTCGCGCCGTCGCCAGTCCGGCGATGGCCGGCACCGCCAGCACGATCCACGTGGCGAGATGGTTGCGATCGACGAACGGTCCGTACGGGCGGGCGCCCTCGGCGTACGGCCGCCACAGCCAGAGCAGCGTCTCCGGAGCTGTCGCGCGCTGCGCGTGCGTGAGCAGTGCCAGCGCGATACCGGTGACCCCGACCACGCCCACCAGCGAACGACTGCCGCCGTCGCGCAGGGCGTGCCGCGCGGCCCAGAAGGTCAATGCGCCGGCGATAGCGGCCAGCAGCGCCTGGCGGGTCGCCGCCGGCCGGATCGTCAGCGGCCGCCACTCACCGAGCGGCGCCAACGAGATCGCATCCTGCAGCGGGATTGCGGCCGGAGAGATGCCGGCGATGACCGTCGCGGGGAGCGGCACCAGCTGCAGCGCGACGACCGCGAGCGCGGCCAGCAGCCAGGCGTCGACGGCACGGTGCGACCGGTCGCGAAGCGGGGCCGCGCCGGTCAGGAAGAACAGGATGGCGGCGAGGAGGGCAATGGGCAGCTGCGCCCACGCGTAGACGCCGGCCGCGGCGGCCAGCACCGCGGCAAGGAACAGGCCGATGAGGTGCGGCATCACCCGGCGCCAGCCGGGGTCAGCTGGCGACCGGCGCTTCCGCGTAGTAGCTCTTGTACTGATGCCCGTAGTAGCGCGAGTAGTAGTAGCGGTTCCGCTCGAAATCGACGCGATTGAGGATCGCCCGCACCGCGCGCGGATGCCCCGCCTGCAGCGTCTCGAGCGCACGCTCGGCCAGGCGCCACCGCGTCATCTCGGCGCCGATGACGAAGGTCACGGCGTCGACCAGCGGCGCCAGGATGACGGCGTCGGTGACGGCGAGCACCGGCGGCGTGTCGATGATCACCCAGTCGAAGGGGCCGGTCGACAGCTGCTGCAGGAACGCGCGCATGCGGTCGGTCGCCAGCAGTTCTGACGGGTTCGGGGGCGTCTGGCCGGCGGAGATGACCAGCAGGTTCGGGTCGCCGCACCGCTGCACGACCTCGCGCATGCGGCACTTGCCGGCCAGCAGCTCGGCCAGCCCCTTGTCGTTGGGCAGGCGGAGCGCGCGGTGCAGGCTCGGGCGCCGCATGTCGGCGTCGATGAGCAGCACGCGGGCGCCGCCAATCGCCAATGCCAGGGCAATGTTCGCGGCGGTGGTCGTCTTGCCCTCGAGCGGCTGCGAGCTGGTCATGGCGATGATGCGCGTCTTCTCGCCCTGGGAGGCGGCGACCAGCGCCGTGCGCAGCGCGCGGAAGGCCTCGCCGAAGTCGTGCGGGACCGGCCCGGACAGCAGCGGATGCCGATCGCCCTGGACCTTCGGCACCAGGCCGAGGAACGGCAGCCGCAGCCGCCACGTGACGTCCTCCGGCGTCTTGACCGTGTCGTCGAGGTAGTCGAGCGCGAACGCCGCGCCGATGCCGAGGACGGCCCCGAACAGCAGCGCCATCATCCACGCCCGGCGCGTGTTCGGCGTGAACGGGAGCCCGGGCACCTCGGCGCGATCGAGCAGGCGGACGTTGTTCGCGCGGCTGTTGCTGACGACGCGCAGCTCCTTCTCCCGCTGCAGCAGCGACTCGTAGACCTGACGATTGCTCTCGGCCTCGCGCTCGAGCACCGAGTAGTCGATGCTCTTGCGATTGAGGTCGGTGGCCTGAACCTTCTGCGCTTCCAGATCGGCCGCCAGCTGCCGCTCTTCCTCGAGCGCCTGCTGGTAGTCGGTCTTGATGCCGTCGACGATGCGGGCGATCTCGGCCTGCAGCTGCCGCTGCGCGTCGGTGAGCTGCAGGTTGATCTTCTGCATCTCGGGATGCTGCGGCAGGTAGCGGTCGGCCAGCCGCACGCGATCCCGCTCGAGTTCGACGATCCGCGCCTTCAGCTGCTGCACGAAGCCGCTGGCGGCGACCGCGCTCACGTTACCCGGGTCGGTGGCGTTGATGACCTGGTTGTAGATGGCTTCGCGCTGGATGCGCGCCGTCCGGGCCCGCGCCGCCGCGTCGTTCACCTGGTTCAGCCGGGCAACGATGATGTTCTGGCGATCCTCGAGCGAGAGCGCGTTCTGGTTCTCCCGGTATTCGGCCAGCATCCGCTCGCTGGCCTGGACGACCTGCTGCTGCTTGGCGACCTCCTGGGTCAGCCACTCGAGCGTCTTGTCCGAGTTCTGCAGCCGGAACTCGAGGTTCTGCTGCACGTACTCCTCGGCCAGCACGTTGATGGCGCGCGCCGCGAAGTCGGGATCGGCCGAAACGAACGAGACGTCGACCAGCCGGCTGCCGCGGACCGGTTCCACGGTGACGCGGCCGATGAACGCATCGACGAACGCGTTGTCGTCGGCCGGCCCGGCCACGGCCGCCGCGGCCGGGGACGCCTCGCCGCGGAACGGCGCGAGGATGCGGCGCTTGACGCCCTCGACGAACCGCGTCACCGCCGGCGGCTGGACGCCCGTACCGTTGAATTCGGGGACGGTCTCGAGGTTCAGGCGACGCACCACGCGCCGCGCGAGATCGCGGCCGCGCAGGATGCGGTACTGCGTCTGGTAGTACGGCTCCGGGTCGCTGTAGGCGAGGTACGGATCCTTGAAGTCGGTCTGCGCGGTGTGCTCTTCCTCGATCTGGATGCGCGCCTGCGCCCGGTACATCGGGATGGTCGTGTAGGTCTGGTACATCATCCCGGCGATGACGACGACGGCGACGGCGACCGATGCCCTCGAGTGCTTGAGGACAACCGCCAGGCGATCGTACAGATGCACGGTCGCGGACGACGCCGCGGCCGCAGGCTTGGCGGCTGGCGGCGGCACGGTGGCGGGCAGCGATGGGTTGGCCACTGTCCGACTACCGCTGGGGGCTGACGTTGGCGAGTTGCCGCAGCGTGTCAGCCGTCCGGGTGATGCCATCTTGCGACAGCGGGTTGTTGCCGGCCGTGGGCGATTCTGCCAGGATGCCGGTGAGCCGTCCGCCGAACGCGGCAGCAGTCGCCAGCGCGTTGGCCGACACGCGCACCGTCGTCTCGCGGACGTCGCCGGCCGCCAGCGCCACCATCTCGCTCGCCGCGATGACGCTGCCGTCCGAGCCGATCAATTCCACGACGTAGGCGCTGGCGTCGACATCGATGAAGGTATAGCGCCCTTCCTCGTTGGCCGTGGCGCGGGCCTCGATGGCGCCCGTGCGGATGTTGCGCAGCAGGACCCGCGCGTACGGAATCGGCGTGTTCAGCGACGTGCGCGCGCGCCCCATCACCGCGTTGATCGTGCCGCCAGCCTCGAGCACTTCGAGCGGCAGGAACACCGGCCGCGTCGTGTTGCCCTCGGTGCGGCCGCCGGCGCCGCCCACCACCGTGCCGTCGGGGCTGCCCGCGAAGCGCGCGCGCCCGGTACCGACGCGCCCGGCGCGGGTGTCGTCGGCGTACTGGTACTGGGTGAACTCGTCGGCTTCCATGGCGTACAGCGCTTCAGGCGTGTAGCGCCACACGGATGCTGGCCGGGCGCTCCGGAATTCGGGCCAGCTGACCAGGGCAATAGCCGTCAGCACCAGCGTGGTCTGAAGGCCAAGACGGGCTCGAGACATCCCCATTCTCAGTTCTGCAGATCGTATCGGACGACCCGCGGTCGAGCAATATCTTTATTAAGACTCAACATGACAGTAACGTTATGTATAAGACATTGTGATCGAGTCCTGGGACTTTGTCAAGGACTCGATCTTCTCAATGGATTCAAGCGTTTGGCGCGACCTACCGGCCGGTGGCGAGCGTCGCCCAGTCGACGATCGAGGCGGCGGCCTGGTCAGCACGAAGCAGGCCAGCGAGAATCGCCATGTCCTCTGTGGTCTGACGCACGGAGAAATCGATCAGCCGGTCGACGCGGATTACAGTTTGCGGTGTCGTGAAGCTGAATCCGTCATCACGCCGCTCGGCGCGGACGATTTCGTCCTGGCGCATGAACAGCAGTGACCGGCCGTTGTCCCGCCACTGCGGGCGCTGTCCGCCGGCGAACGAGACGCGCACGCGCGCGCCGGTCGGCGGGAACGGCTCGACATACACGTTGGCCGCGCCTCCTTCGTCGGATACATAGGCGAACGCGTCGCCGCGCGGCGCCCAGGCGGCATCCCATTCATTGAAGCCGCCGCTCGTGAGCTGGCGGGGCTCGCCGGTGGCGAGGTCCAGCATCCAGATGTCGCGGCGGCCGTTCGCGCCGCGCGCGCTGAGCAGCACCTGGTCCGCCCGCCAGTCTGTCGGCGTTGCTCCTACAAGCGGCGTATCCACCAGCCGCTCCTGCGCCTCGGTCGGCGACACGCGGCGCGACAGCAGCCTCGCGTTCCCGGCGCTGTCCGAACGGAACAGCAGTTCGCCGCCGCGCGGCGCCCACACCGGGTCGCTGTCGGCGCCGAGGGACAGGCTGACCCGCCGCGCGTCGGCGGGTGAGGAAAGCGGCACCGCGAATACATCCAGGGTGCGCAGCAGCGGATCGAACGCGGTGAGCGCGGCGTAGTCGCCCTGCGGGGAAACCCGGACCTGCCAGAGATCGCCGGGCTCGACGATGGTCCCGCGCCGGACGCCGGCCGTATCAACCCAGTAGAGCTCCTGGTTCCCCGCGTGGGGCAGGCCGGCCAGGATGACGCGGGCACTGGCGGCGAACGCCGTGCGCCCTTGACTCTCGCCGACGCCGGGCAGGAGCGGCACGGCACGTCCTGCCGGCGCGCCGCGTTCGCGGTCGATGCGCTGCGCCAGCAGCACGCCGTCGCGCGAGAAGACCAGCGAGTCGCCGACGAGTTGGCCGTGGCCCGAGGCGCGGCCCAGTTCGACGTCCATGTCGTGGCGACGCCAGCGGATGACATGTCGGCCGTCTTCGCGCAGCGCCAGGTACGTGAACCCGTCATCGGCGACGGCGGGCCAGACGTGGGCGCGATCCCCGTCGCGCAAGCGGGTCGCATCGCTGCGCGCCCCGTTCTGCAGGCGGACAAGCGGGCCGTTGCCTGTCGGCGCGAAGACGAGGGACCCGTCAGTGAGCCAGGCAAGGCCCGCCGGTGTCGGCGCCGCCACGAGGTCGCGCCGCTCGAAATTGGACAGGGCCACCTGCCGGATGACGCCGCCTGCGGCGAACGCGATCACGCCTCCGCTCGCCTTCCACGCAGGATGCGCGGCGCCTTCGGTGCCGGGAATGCGCTCGGCGCGGCCATCGAGGGGCTGTTGCCAGAGCGTGACCCGGCCATCGCTGACGGCGGCGAACACCACGGTACGCCCATCCGGTGACAAGGCGGCATCGAGCGTCGCGGCGCCGATCGTCAGGCTGGCGCCTGGCGGCGCGAGGAACGAGGCGCGAACCGCGGGCGGTGCCGGCGGCGGCTGTTCGCGCAGGTGCCGCACGGCCGGGACTGCGGCGAGCACGAACAGCGCGACGAGCAGTGCGGTGGCGGCGCGCCAGATCATCGGGACACCACGGCAACTGTCTCGATGTGGGCGGTGTGCGGAAACATGTCCACCGGCTGCAGCGACCGGATGCGATAGCCGCGCGCGACGATGCGAGCCAGGTCGGTGGCCAGCGCCTCCGGATTGCAGGACACGTAGGCCGCGACGCGCGGACGGAGGCCGCCGAAGACCGCGTCGATCACCGTCGTCGTGCAGCCGTCGCGCGGCGGGTCGAGGACCACCGCGTCGGCAACGGTCCCGGTTGCGATGGCGTCTTCCGCGCGCCGGGCGACAAATCGGCAGGCCTGCGCGTCGATGCCATTGAGGCGCGCGGCGGCGATGCCCGCAGCCACGGCGTCGCGGTTCTCCTCGACCGCCGTCACCGTGCAGCCCTGGCGCGCCAGCGGCAGGGCGAAGAGGCCGGCTCCCGCATACAGATCGAGAACGCGGGCGCCGCGCGGGATCGACTCCAGGACGAGCGCCACCAGGCGCTCCGCCGCCGCCACGTTGGTCTGGAAGAACGCGGTCGGCGCGATCAGGAACGAGGTGCCGTCGATCGCTTCGCGCAGCCGTTCCGTCCCCTGCAGCCGCCGTGTGTCGCGCCCGAAGATGTAGGGGCTGGCGGTCGGCTGCACGTTGAGGTGGAATGCGACATCCTGGCGATCGGCCATCGTCGCCCGCGTGGCGGCGCGCAGCCTGGCGTCCCCGGTGTGCGCCGCGACGATGGTGGCGAGCATCTCGTCGCTGCGCAGGGCGACGCGGACGGCGACAGCGCGAAGGGTGCCGCCCCTGCGGTTGTCCGCCGCGGCGACGCGCCGGCGCTCGAGTGCCGCCTGCAGCTGGAACGCGAGCGCGTTGCCCCGCTCATCGTGCACCGGGCACTCGTCGACGGGCACGATCCGGCGCGAGCCGCGGACGTAGTGTCCCATCACCAGGGCGCCGTCACCGCCGGTACCGAACACGAAGTGCACCTTCTGCCGGTATCCCCACGGGTCGTCGATCGGCGTCGCCGGCAACGTCGGACGCGCCGCCGGGGCGCCTCGCACCGCCTCCCGGACGAGGCGGTCGACGATCCCGGTCTTCAGCCGCAGCTGCTCCGCGTAGGCGATGTGCTGCCACGCGCAGCCGCCGCAGGGACCAACGCCCGGCACCGCCGCGGGCCCGAAATGGCGGCACTTCGGCGTGACACGGTGAGGAGATGGACGCAGGACCGCCAGCAGCCGGGCCGTCCGGCCGTGCGGCGCCGGTCGCACCCGGACGCGTTCGCCTGGAATCGTGAACGGTACGAGCCACGTGCGGCCACCATCAACGCCCAGTCCGTCCCCGGCCGGTGAGAGCGCCTCGATGTCGAGGTCGACGTCGGCCACGCGCCGCTACTTGGTATCGAGCAACTCGACGTCGAAGACGAGCACGGCATTGGGCGGAATGACACCGCCTGCACCACGCTGCCCGTAGGCCATCGCCGCCGGAATGGTCAGGGTGCGCTGTCCGCCGACGCGCATGCCCGCGACCCCTTCATCCCAGCCGCGGATGACCTCGCCGGCGCCGAGCCGGAATGTGAACGGTTCGTTGCGATCGCGCGAGCTGTCGAACTTGCGTCCCTTGCGATCCTCCCGCGTCTCGTCGAACAGCCAGCCGGTGTAGTGCACGGTGACGCGCTGCCCGGCCTTGGCTTCGGCGCCGGTCCCGGCCGTGTCGTCGTGGGTGAGTAGCTGCGTGATGTTCGACATCTGCGGATTATACGCGCGCCCAGGCGGCTCGACCCGCACAGTACAATCGCAGGCGGACGGGAGGCAGGCAGTGGCTCGCACGGGTGTTCGGTTCGTCTTCGTCATCGTCGGCCTGGCCGCGTTCATGGCGGTCTGCGGCGCGATCCTGCTGGCCGTGCTGTTCGCGCGCGGCCCCTCAGTCCCCGACGGCTCGATGCTCGTACTCGAGGTTGGCGGCGAGGTCGAGGAAGTGCCGCCGGACGACGTGGTCGAGCAGTTCCTCAACCGCGACGCCGCGACGGTGCGCGGCCTCGTCGAGACGCTGCGCAAGGCGCAGCGGGACCCGCGCATCGCCGGCGTGCTGCTGCGCCCCACGCCGCTGGCCTCGCCTTACTGGGGGAAGGTGCAGGAACTGCGCGACGCGGTGCTGGCGTTCCGGCGATCCGGGAAGCCGGTGGTCGCGTTCCTCGAGTACGGCAGCGATCGCGAGTATTACCTGGCCAGCGCCGCCGACCGCATCGTCCTCGTGCCGACCAGTCCGCTGGACGTCACCGGCGTCGCCTCCTACGAGGTGTTCCTGCGCGGCGCGCTCGACAAGGTTGGCGCGTACCCCGACTTCCTTCACGTCGGCGAGTACAAGACAGCCGTCAACCAGTTCACCGAGACCGGCTTCACCCCCGAGCACCGGGAAATGACCGAATCGCTCAACCGCGACATGTATGCGCAGCTGGTGCGCGGCATTGCGGAGGGGAGGGGCAAGGACGCCGCGGAGGTGCAGGCGCTGATCGATCAGGGGCCGTTCACGCCGCAGGAGGCGCTCGAACACGGGTTCGTCGACGCCCTGGCCTACGACGATCAGGTCGACGACCGCATGCGCGAGTGGCGGATCGGCGGCGCCGGCGAGTTGCCGCGCCTCGACGGCCGCGACTACCGGCGCGTCGGCCCGCGGTCGGTCGGCATCGAGCCGCGCTCGCGGATCGCGGTGCTCTACGCCGTCGGCACGATCGTCTCGGGCCGCAGCGCCTTCGACCCGGTCAACGGCCCGCTCGTCGGGTCCGATACCCTCGTCGAGCAGATCCGGCGCGTGCGCGAGGACGACGCGGTGCGGGCGATCGTGCTGCGGGTCGACAGCCCGGGCGGCTCGTCGGTCGCCTCCGACGTGATCTGGCGCGAGCTGGCGATTACGCGCGCTGATTCGGGGCGGCCGCTGGTGGCCTCGATGGGCGACCTTGCCGCGTCCGGCGGCTACTACATCAGCATGGCCGCGCAGGAGATCGTCGCGCAGCCGGCGACGCTCACCGGATCGATTGGCGTCTTCATGGGCAAGATCGTCCTCGGCGGCACGGCCGGCAAGCTGGGGGTCGCGACCGGCACGGTGACCGCCGGCGCCAACGCCGATATCTACTCGCCGTTCACGCCGTTCACCGATGCCCAGCGCGCGCAGCTCGGCGAATACATGCAGGGGTTCTACGACACGTTCGTCGCCAAGGCGGCGGAGGCGCGCGGGACCACCCCGGCAGCGATTCACGAGGTGGCGCAGGGCCGGGTGTGGACGGGTATCCAGGGGAAGGACCACGGCCTGGTGGATGCGCTCGGCGGGCTCGATACCGCTGTGGCGCGCGCCAAGGCGCTGGCCGGCATTCCCGCCGATGAGGAAGTGGAGCTGGTTGCCTACCCGCCGCGGCGCAGCTTCTACGAGGCGCTCACTGCGTCGCTCGGCGGTGCGACCGTGTCCGCGCGGATGTGGCGCGGCCTGCTCGGCGCGGACGGGCAGGCGCTGGCCGCAGCCTCGCTGCCGGCGCGTCTGTTCCGCCGCGGTGAGCCGCTGGCGCTGATGCCGTTCGCCCTGGTCCGATAGTTGGACAGCGCGTCACCGCCCGCGGTGGTCCAACCGCCTCGCCAGCCGCTCGTGCAGTGTCGGCCCCGAGTAGAACCAGCCGGCGTACGCCACCCGCTGAACCGTCCCGGTCACCGGCAGCACCCGGTGCTGGATATCGTCGCCAAGCCGGAAGATGACGCAATCGCCGCGACCGGTGTTCGTGACCGCGGCCAGAGCCGCCCGGCTCGCCGTATCGCGCAGTTCGAGCGTGCCGCCGCTGAATGGCTCCGGGGTGAGGTTGATGCTCACGCCGAGCTGACGTCCCAGCTCGTAGTCCTTGTGCCAGGCATGTCCCTCGTCGGTCCCCGGGGTCAGGCGATAGACGCGGCCATGAAACCAGCTCACCGTCCGGCCGGTGAGCGCTGACACCTTCTCGAGCAGCACGGGGCTGTTCATCAGGAAGTCGAGCAGCCAGACGGCGGCGTTGTCCTCCATCTTCGCTTCGTGCCCCGACTGCTCGTGCACGAAGTCGGCGAACACCCCGCGCTCGACGTCGCCGGCGATGTCCGCATACAAATCAGGGTGGAGAAACCGGGGCAGGAGGAGGCAGTGGCGCTGCTGCCACTCGCGCAGCAGCGCGGCGTGCTCCGCCGCGCTGGCGCTGAGAACGGGTCCCGACCGCGTCAGGACGATCGGTGACACTTATGCGCCGATGGCGCGGCGGACGACCTCGTCGTTGATTTCGATCCGCATGTTCGCCTTCGCCTTGGTCATGTAGGCGCTGAAGAAACGGTTCTTGCGCTCGGCCAGCAGTTCCTCGCGGAACTGGTCGCGCGCCTGACGGAATTCCTCCGGCGTCACGTCGTCGCGCTCGGTGACGCGGACGATATAGGTGCCGTCCGAGGTGGTGATCGGGTCGCTGACGCCGCCAACCGGCAGCGCGAACGCGGCGCGATCGATTTCCTGGCTGACGCCGACGTCCGGCAGCGCCGATTCACGCGGCACCAGCTCGGTGGTCTTCGCCTCGAACCCCTGCGCCTTGGCGGCTGCGGCGAAGTCGCGCGCGCTGCGCAGCCCGGCGGCGATCTCGCCGCCGCGCGTCCGGCTCATCTCGGTGGCCTTGGTGCGCAGCACGTCCTCGCGCACCCGGTCGCGCACTTCGTCGAGCTCCGGCACGTACGGATCGCGCTTGGCGGTCACGGTGAAGTAGACCGGTCCGCGCGGGGTGGTCACCGCGTCGGTGACGGTGTTGTCGGCCAGGGTGAATGCTGCGCTCGCCACCTGCGGCGCCGGGCCGAGCCCGGGCACCGGGTCCTCGCGGGCGAAGAAGCCCGACTCGGTCACCGTCAGCCCGCGCTCGCGCGCGACGGCGTCGAGGTCCGACGGATCGTCGATGCGCGTGTTGAGCTGCGTCGTCTGGTCGGCGATCTGCTGGTCGACACGCTGCCAGGCGAGCTGGTCTTCGATCTGCGCCCGCACCTCGTCCAGCGTCCGCGTCACCGCCGGCCGCTTGTCGGCGACCTTGATGATGTGGAAGCCGAACTGCGACTGCACGAGGTCGCTCACCTGGCCGGGCTCCATCGCGAACGCGGCGTTCTCGAACTCGGCGACCATCTGGCCGCGGCCGAAGTAATCGAGGTCGCCGCCGTTGACCTTCGACGCCTCGTCCTCGGAGTACTGGCGGGCGAGCGCGGCGAAGTCGGCGTTCGGCGCCTTCGCCTGCGCCAGGATCCCTTCGGCCCGGGCGCGGACCTCCGCCTCGTTCTTGCCGGCGGTCGACAGCAGGATGTGGCTGGCGCGCACCTGTTCTGGCGTCTGGTACTGCTGGATGTTCTGGTTGTAGTAGGCCTGCACGTCGGCCGGCGTCACCTGGGTGCGCTGGCGCAGCGCGTCGCGGTCGAGCAGGAGGTACTTGATCCGGCGCTGCTCGCCGCGGCGGTATTCGGCCTTGTGCGCGTCGTAGTACGTCGCGATGTCCTGATCGCTGGCGGTGACCTTGTCGCGGAACTGTGCGGCGGTCAGCGCCACCAGCTCCAGCTTCACCTTCTCGTTGCGCAGCGTGTATTCGCGCTCGAGCTCGAGGTCCGACACCGCCATCCAGTCGGTCAGCGCCGCGCGCAGCTTGTCGACGATCATGCTGCGGCGCAGCCCTTCCTCGAACTGTGCCGGCGTCATCGGCGGCCGCTGGCTGCGGAGCAGCTGCTCGTAGCGCGCCTCGCCGATGAACTGGCCGTTTTCCTGGAGCCCGGGGATGGCGAGAATCTGCCGCGCCAGCTCCTCGTCGCTGACCCGGATGCCCTGACGCTCGGCCTCGGTGAGCGCCGCCTGCTCGTCGACCATCTGCTGGATGATCTGCTGGTCGATGCCGAGCTGCCGCAGCAGCTGTTCGCTGACGCTGCCGCCGTACGCCGTCTGGTACGACTGGATCTGCGTCAGGTAGCGCTGCGTGAACTCGCCGGCCGTAATCTCGCGCCCTTCCACCTCGGCCACGACTTCCGACGACAGGACGCCGGCGCCGGGCGTGATCCCGCTGCCGGTGTTGGCGAAGTCAGAGGCGTAGAGGCCGACGAAGGCGAGGATGACGAGGGCAAGGCTCCACTTGAGCCAATTGCGGTGCCGCCGCATCCGGTCGAGCATGGTCATGGTTTCAGGTCCTCGGGAACGGGCGAAAAAAGCCCTTCATGGTACCTAATGACGCGTCGGCGGTGCAATGGTTGTGTGGTATTATTTGGCCAGTTTAGAAGGACTTACCGGCCTCCCACCCTCCGCACGAGCGGTGACACGATTCTCCACCAAGGCTGACGTCACGGCGACGGGCGCGCCGGCCCAGACGGGCGGCGCCGGGCACCCGGACTTTGCCGCCCGCATCAAAGGGCGGGCGCGGATCCTGCGCGCCGAGCTGGAACCGCGGGAAACCCTGGCCGAGGCGGTGCGCCAGGCCAACGCCAGCCTCGATCCGCGGCGCGTCGGCGCCTGGCTGGTGTCGCGCGCGCAGGCGTGGATCCAGGCGCCCTGCTGGGCAGTCGTCGCCCATGACGTCAACGGACAGCTCGCCGTGCTCGAGGAATCGGGATTGACGCCGGCGCTCGGCCCGGGGCTGTGGGCGGCCGCCAACTGGGTCATGCAGCACGGCGCCGAGTTCGCCTCGGCGGATCTGGCGGGCGACACCCGCGCGCCGCGGGGCGCCGCCGGCACCGTCGTCGCCTTTCCTCTCCTCTGCCGCCACAAGACCGTCGGCGTGCTGATCGGCATCGACCCGCAGCCGTCGTCAGCGCCGCCGGCGCTCGGGGCGACGTTGGCGCCGCTGCTGCGGGCGCTGCTCGAGCCGCCGGCCATCGCCCTGGACAACGCGCTGGCGCTCCAGAAGGCGGAGGCGCTGTCGGTCACCGACGACCTCACGCGGCTCTATAACTCGCGTTACCTGAACCTGGTGCTGCGCCGCGAAACCAAGCGCGCCTCGCGCAGCGGCCGGCCGCTGTCGCTGCTGTTCATCGACCTCGACGGGTTCAAGGCGGTCAACGACACGCACGGGCACCTGGCGGGCAGCCGGGCGCTGGTCGAGGCCGCGGGGATCGTGCGCGGCAGCGCGCGGGAAACGGACGTCGCCGCCCGGTTCGGCGGCGACGAGTTTGCGGTCGTCCTGCCGGATACCGGGCGGGAGGGGGCCGTGTCGGTGGCCGAACGCGTCCGCGACCGCTTCCGGGCCTTCCGGTTCCTGGCTGGGGACGGTCTGGCCATCTCCCTGACCGCCTCAATCGGGGTGGCCACCCTGCCGGACGTGGCCGCTTCGGCCGAAGAATTATTGCGGGCTGCCGACGCCGCCATGTACAAGGTGAAGGCAGCCGGTAAAAACGGGATATTTGTGATGGGGTCAGAGACCCCGTAGGAGCTTCGATTTGGCCGGACTCGGCTCGTTTTTTTCCCTTTTCTCCAGCGACCTCGCCATCGATCTCGGCACGGCCAACACCTGCGTCTACGCGCGCGGCAAGGGCATCGTGGTCAACGAGCCGTCGATCGTCGCCATCAACAAGATCAACGGCCGGGTCGAAGCCGTCGGCAAGGACGCCAAGGAGATGCTCGGCCGCACGCCCGGCAACATCGTGGCGATCAAGCCGATGAAGGACGGCGTCATCGCCGACTTCGAGGTCACCGAGAAGATGCTGACCTACTTCATCAAGAAGGCGCACAACCGCAACGTCTGGGTGCGTCCGCGGATCGTCATCGGCGTGCCGTCGGAGATCACGCAGGTCGAGAAGCGCGCGGTGAAGGACAGCGCCTACCGCGCCAAGGCGAGCGAGGTGCACCTGGTCGAGGAAGCGATGGCCGCGGCCATCGGCGCCGGCATGCCGATCACCGAGCCGTCGGGCAACATGATCGTCGACATCGGCGGCGGCACCACCGACATTGCCGTCATCTCGCTGGCCGGCATCGTCTACAGCAAGGCGGTGCGCGTGGCCGGCAACGAGATGGACGAGGCGATCATCCAGTACATCAAGAAGACCTACAACCTGCTGATCGGCGAGCGCACCGCCGAGCAGATCAAGATGGAGATTGGCTCCGCCTACCCGCTCGAAGAGACGATGACGATGGAGATCAAAGGGCGGCACCTGATCGAGGGGGTGCCGAAGACCATCACCATCACCGACGAGGAGATCCGCGAGGCCCTCGCCGAGACCGTCAACGTGATCGTCGACGCCGTGCGCGTCGCGCTCGAGCGCACGCCGCCCGAGCTCTCCGCCGACATCGTCGACCGCGGCATCGTCCTGACCGGCGGCGGCTCGATGCTGAAGAACCTCGACAAGCGGCTGCGCGAGGAGACCGGGCTGCCGCTGGCGATGGCGGAGGACCCGTTGTCGTCGGTTGTGCTCGGCGCCGGCAAGATGCTGTCCGACTTCAACCTGCTGCGGAAGATCTCGATCGATTGACGGATTGACGGATTGACGGATTGACGAAATGACGAAGTCTATTGCCCCAATGCAATGCGTCAATTCGTCAATCCGTCAGTCCGTCAATCCGAAATGACCATGGCGCTCCTCGATATCCGTCAGCGCACGGGCTACTTGTTCGTGGCCGTCACCATCGGCCACATCATCCTCATTTCAGCGCAGGTCAACACGCAGCGCGGCGTGCCGGTGCTCGAGGCGGTGACCTTCGGCGTCTTCGCCGAGGTCCAGCGCGGCGCGACGGCGATGATCGCCGGCATTCACGACACCTGGGTCAACTACTTCGCGCTGCAGCAGGTCCGCGGCGAGAACGAGCGGCTGCGCGACGAGGTGGCGCGGCTGCGCATCGAACTGCAGCGCGAGCAGGCGCTGGCCAGCCAGTCGCGCACACTGCAGGATCTCCTCGAGCTCAAGGGCAGCAGCGCGCTGTCGACGACGGCGGCGGCGGTGATTGCCGGCAGCGCCAGCCCGGACTTCCGCACCGTCACCATCGACAAGGGGGCCAACGAGGGGCTGCGGCCCGACCTGGCGGTCATCGCCCCGGCCGGGGTCGTCGGCCGGGTGATCACGCCGAGCGCGCTCGCCGCCAAGGTCCAGCTGCTGATCGACCGCAATGCCGCGGTGGGCGCGCTCGACGAGCGGTCGCGGGCCCAGGGAGTGGTGGTCGGCACCGGGGAAACCCGGCTGCGGATGGAGTACGTGCCCGGGACGGCCGACGTCCAGGTCGGGGACGCCATCGTAACGTCCGGTATCGACGGGATTTATCCCAAGGGCTTCGTCATAGGTCAGATAGAATCCCTAGAGCGGGGCTCGGGCGAGTTCACCGCCATCGTCATTCGCCCGGCGGTCGATTTCTCTACGCTCGAGTCGGTGCTGGTGGTCCTGTCGCCGGCGTCGACGGCGGACGAGCCGCCGGAGTGAAAGCGGCGGGCATTCTCGTCGCCATCGTCCTGGCGCTGGCGCTGCAGACGACGCTGGCGCGGTTCCTGGTCGGCGGCACGGTGGCGCTCGACCTGGTGCTGGTGACGGTGGTCTACGTGGCGCTCACCAGCGGACCCGGCGCGGGCATGCTGGCGGGGAGCCTCGCCGGCATCGTCCAGGACGCGCTGTCGAGCGGCGTGATCGGCATCGGCGGGCTGGCGAAGTCGATCGTCGGGTTCCTGGCCGGCGTCATCGGCCAGCAGTTCATCGTCACCGCGGCGCTGCCGCGCCTGGTGATGTTCGTGGCGGCGACGGCGCTGCACGCGGCGGTGTTCATGGGGTTGTACGTGCTGCTGGAACTGCGGTCGTTCCCCTCGCCGTGGACGGCGGTCCTCAGCCAGGCGCTGGGGAACGCGGTGGTCGGGATGATCGCGTTTTTCATTGTCGAGCGCCTTCCCGGAGCAGTGGAGCGGCGGCGGCATCGTTCGAGATTGTAGGGCGCCCCTTCACGGGGCGCCGGAAAGAGAAGCATGGCGGTCGCTGAAGATCGACGGCGCATTACGATCCGCCTGGTCATCCTCCAGGTGGGGGCCGTCGTCTGCTTTGCCGTGCTCGCCATCTCCTTCTGGTACCTCCAGATCATCCAGAACGCGCGGTTCGAGGAGATGGCCGAGAACAACCACCAGCGGACGCTCGCCCTGCGCGCGCCGCGCGGCGTGCTGTTCGACCGCAACGGCAAGGTCCTCGTCGACAACCGCTACTCGTTCACCATTTCGATCGACCGCGAGCGGACCAAGGACATGGACCGCACCATCCGCGTGCTGTCGGCCGTCGCCGGCCTCGACCCGGACGACGTGCGCGAGATCGTCGACCGGAACCGCAACACGCCGCGCTACCGCCCGATCGTCGTCGTCGAGGACGCGTCGCTGGCGCAGGTGGCGGCGATCACCGCCCGCCGGCTCGACTTCGAGCTGCCGGACGTGGTGGTCGAAGAGGTGCCGACGCGCCGCTATCCCGACATCGCCGGCCACCTGTTCGGCTACGTCGGCGAGGCCAGCGAATCGCAGATTGGCGAAGGGGTCACCAGCGGCCAGATCGTCGGGCAGATGGGGATCGAGCGCGTCTACAACGACCTGCTGATGGGCGAGGACGGCGCCCGCCGCGTCGTCGTCAACAGCCTGGGACGCGAAATCCGGACGCTCGACGAGGAGCAGCCGAAGGAAGGGCGCCGCGTCCAGCTGACCATCGACTACGACCTGCAGCAGGCGGCCGAGGACGGCTTCAAGGCCGCCGGCTTCAACGGCGCCGCGCTGATCATGGACCCGCGCAACGGCGAGGTCCTGACGATGGTCAGCCTGCCGGCGTACGACCCGAACGACTTCGCCGCCGGCATCGACCGCGCGACGTGGACCTCGCTCAATACCGACAAGCTGCGGCCGCTGCAGAACCGCGTCATCCAGGGGCGCTACTCGCCCGGGTCGATCTTCAAGGTCGTCGTGGCGACCGCCGGGCTCGAGGAAGGCGTGATCACGCCGGACGAGACGGTGTTCTGTGCCGGCGGCGGCACGTTCTACGGCCGCTTCTTCCAGTGCCTCGGCCGGCACGGCGCCATGGACCTGCGCCATGCCCTCGAGAAGTCCTGCAACACCTACTTTTATACGGTGGGGAACAGGCTCGGCGTCGACAAGATCCACGAGTGGGCGGTGAAGCTCGGCCTGCACGGCAAGACCGGCATCGACCTGCCGAACGAGCAGGAGAGTCTGGTGCCGTCGACGCAGTGGAAGCTGGAGCGCACCGGCGAGCGGTGGTATCCCGGCGAGACGATCTCCGTGGCGATCGGCCAGGGGCAGGTCTCGGTCACCCCGGCATCGCTCGCCAACATGATCGCCACCATCGCCAACGGCGGCACCCGCGTGACGCCGCACGTCGTCAAGGCGGTGGACGATGGCACCGGGTGGAAGGACGTGCCGCCTGCCGTCGTGGCCGATCGCACGGCCTTCCGGCCCGAGACGCTGTCGGCGCTGCACGACGGGCTGTGGATGGTCGTCAACGGCGCTGGGACCGGGCGCCGGGCGCAGATTCCCGGCCGCGACGTAGCTGGCAAGACCGGCACGGCGCAGATCGTCTCGCTGCGGGGTCGGGCCCGCGCCCAGGCGGCGGGGATCGATGTCCGCGACCACGGCTTCTTCGTGTTCTTCGCCCCGAAGGACAACCCCGAGATTGCCGGGGTGATCTTTGCCGAGCACGGGGAGCACGGCTATCTCGGCGCGCCGATTGCCCGGCACGTCCTCAATACCTATTTCGCGAAGCAGGACGGGCAGCCGCTGCCGTCGCTGACGCCGGCGGTGCCGCCGGCGCCGCGCGAGCCTGATCCCGACACCGAAGTGGTCCTGCCCGACGTGCCGCAGGCCGAGTAGATGTTCGAGCGCCGCCTGTTCCATCACGTCGACTGGGCCATGCTGCTGGCCATGCTCGCGCTCTGCGCGTTCGGCCTGGCCCAGATCTACAGCGCGACCGGCGGCTGGACGACGATCTTTCAGACCCAGATCTACGGCATTGTCCTCGGCATCATCGCGCTGCTCGTCTGCCTGAGCGTCGACTACCGGACGCTGGCCGACAAGTCGCACTTCATCTACATCGGCATCCTCGCGCTGCTGATCTACGTGCTGCTGTTCGGCGCCGTCCGCGGCGGGTCGCGCCGCTGGATCGACCTCGGCGCGTTCAACCTGCAGCCCTCAGAGTTCGCCAAGGCGACCGTCGCCCTCGTGCTCGCCAAGTTCTTCGGCGAGAGCCGCCGCGGCGCCGTCACCCGCGTCGATTTCGTGATTGCGGGCGCGCTCACCGCCCTGCCGCTGCTGGTCATCGCGCGGCAGCCCGACCTCGGCACCGCGGTCACGCTGGTGCCGGTGCTGTTCGCCGTCGCGTTCGTCGCGGGGATGCCGATGCGCATCTTCGGCATCCTGGCGCTCGTCGGGGTGCTGGCCGCGCCGATCGCCTGGCAGTTCGCGCTCCAGGACTACCAGAAGGAGCGCATCTCGACATTCCTGGACCCCGAGCAGGACGCGCGGGGCGCCGGGTACCAGCAGATTCAGGCCCGCATCACCGTCGGCTCGGGCGGGCTCTGGGGTAAGGGGTTCCAGAACGGGACGCAGGGTCAGCTGCGCTTCCTTCCGGTTGCACACAACGACTTCATCTTCTCGGTGCTGGCCGAGGAGCAGGGGTTTGCGGGCGTGCTGGTCACGCTCGGGCTGTATCTGTTCGTCATCCTCCGGGCGCTCGAGGCGGCGCGGCTCGCCAAGGATCGCCTCGGCGCGTACCTGGTGCTGGGAGTGCTGGCCAGCTTCACGTTCCAGGTCGTCTACAACATCACGATGTCGGCCGGCCTGGCGCCGGTCAAGGGACTGACGCTGCCGCTCATGAGCTACGGCGGATCCTCGATGATTGCCACACTGGCGGGATTCGGCCTGATTCTCAACGTGCGCATGCGTCGCTTTACTAACTGATGGTGTCGCGATTGATCGCGCTGCTCGTGTGCTGTGGCTTCCGCCTTCGGGCGGAAGGCCCAGGGCTGCCGGCGCGCGTGGCACCGCTGCGGAGTTGCGGGCATGAACAAGGAGATGATCATCTCCTCGAACGCCCACGAGACGCGGGTCGCGATCCTCGAAGAGGATCAGGTCGCCGAGATCTTCATCGAGCGCGAGCGGCAGCGTGGCGTGGTGGGCAATCTCTACAAGGGCCGGGTCTCGAAAGTGCTGCCCGGCATGCAGTCGGCGTTTGTTGATCTCGGTTTAGAGCGCGACGGCTTCCTCTACGTCTCGGACGTGCTGGCCACGTTCGAGGAGTTCGACCGCCTGGAGACTGACGACGATCCGCCTTCGCCTGGCACGAACGGGGGCCAGGCTTCGGCGCGACAGGCTGGCGGCGGGCGCGGCCGCGACCGTGAGCGCGAGAAGGGGCCCGAGCCGAAGATCGAAGAGCTGCTGAAGGAAGGGCAGGAGGTCATCGTCCAGGTGGCGAAGGAGCCGCTCGGGACGAAAGGCGCGCGCCTGACCTCGCACGCCACCATGCCGGGGCGCTTCCTCGTCTTCATGCCGACGGTCGACCACGTCGGCGTCTCCCGCAAGATCGACTCGCGCGAGGAGCGCAGCCGCCTGCGCGGCATCGTCCGCGAGTTCCGCGAGCAGCATGGCTTCACCGGCGGCGTCATCATCCGCACGGCGGCGGCCGGCCGGCCGAAGGACGACATCGTCTCGGACCTCAGCTACTTCCATCGCGTCTGGACCGAGATCCGGCAGAAGTCCGAGACCTCGAAGGCCCCCGCGGTCGTGTACCAGGAGCAGAGCCTGGTCGCCAAGCTGCTGCGCGACCTGCTGACCGACGACTTCTCGGCCATCCGCATCGACAGCGCCGTCGAGCACCGGCGGGTGCTGGAGCTGATCGAGCGCATCATGCCGTCGCTCGCCCCCAAGGTGAAGCTGTACGACAAGGAGTACCCGATCTTCGAGGAGTACGGCGTGCAGGCCGAGCTCGACAAGGCGCTGCGCAGCAAGGTGTGGCTCAAGTCGGGCGGCTCGATCGTCATCAACCAGACCGAGGCGCTGGTCGCGATCGACGTCAACACCGGCCGCTACGTCGGCAAGAAGAGCGCCGGGCGGCTCGAGGACACCATCCTCAAGACCAACCTGGAGGCGGCCAAGGAGATCGTCCGCCAGGTGCGGCTGCGCGACCTGGGCGGCATCATCGTCCTCGACTTCATCGACATGGAGGAGAAGAAGAACCGCCAGAAGGTGTTCCAGACGGTGGAGCAGGAGCTGCGCCGCGACCGGTCGCCGTCAAAGGCGCTGCAGGTGTCCGACTTCGGGCTGGTCATCATCACGCGCAAGCGCGTGAAGCAGAGCCTGGAGCGGGTGCTGACCGAGCCGTGCCCGTACTGCGCCGGGAGCGCGGTGATCAAGTCGAGCTCGACGATCTGCTACGAGATCCTCGCCGAGGTGAAGAAGATCAGCGCGGACCTCGACGGCCAGAGCCTGGTGCTGCGCGTCAACCCCGACATCGCGCGGGCGCTCCGCGAGGAGGAGCGCGCCGTGTTCAAGGACCTGAAACAGTCGCTGAACCGCGACATCGCGCTCCGGCCAGATGCGCAGCTCCACCACGAGCAGTTCGACCTGATGGCCATTGGCTGATTGCATCGTCTTCGTGACCCAGCCTGGGTTCGTGTCGGCGCCGATTGGCGGCGGTGTCCAGGCATGCACGGCGGAGTTTGTCGCGCTCTTCCAGGCCGCTGGGTACGAGCTTCGGTTCCACGACATCCAGCAGCAACACGACCTGCTGACGCGCGCGCGCCTTCGCTGGAAGCTCGAGGCGTACGGCGGCTACGATTTCGCCGGTCATGCGCGAGCGATCAGCACGATGGCACCGCCCGACGGGATCGTGGCGCTGAACCAGATGGACATCGCGCCGCTGGCGCGCCACGTCCATCGCCACGACCCGCGGCGGCCGGTGGTCGCGCTCTCTCATGGCAACGCCAGCGGCGATTTCCTGCACGAATCGCTGGCTGCCGGCACGGGTCCGCTGGGCCGGCTGCGCGATCGCTGGCGGCTCGGCGCCCAGCTCGCGCACGAGTCCGACCTGTTGCGGCACGACGTCGACCTCCTTGTCTGCATTTCCGAGACCGAGGAGGCGATTGCCCGCTGGCTCGGTGCGCGTCACGTCCTGGCCGTCCCTCGCGTATTCACGCCGGACCCCTTGCCCTGGCAGCCGGTGAACGGGCGGATCGGAGTCGTGACGACGGCCGACCACTACCCGAATCGCGCCGGTGTCGAGTTGCTGGCGGCGGCATTGGCGGAGCGGCAGAGCGCGGCGCCGTCGCTGCGGTTGCGCCTGGTGGGCGGGGGTGCCCCTGCGGCGCGCGAACTGGCGAGCCGCTTCCCGTTCATCGAGTATCTCGGTCCGCTCGACGATGCGGCGCTGAGGGCGGAGGCGGCGACGTGGAGCCTGTTCGTGCATCCGCTGTTCTGGCATGCGCGGGGCGCCAGCATGAAGCTGGCGACCGCGATTGGCTGGGGACTGCCCATTGCAACGACGCCAGCGGGTCGTCGCGGCTATGTGTGGGGTGAAGGGACCCTGATCGAGGGCGTGGAGCCCGATGAACTGGCGGGACGCGTTCTAGCCGCCCTCGCCGACCGCGCCGCGCTGGATCGAGCGCGTGAGGAGACGCTGCGCATCGCGCGCTCCGGCCCTTCGCTGGAGGACTACGCCGTACGGTTCCGTGACGGAATCGAAGCCGCTCGCCGCAGGCGAGCCCACCTCCCTCCTAACTCCTAACTCCTAACTCCTAACTTCTAGCTTCTAACTTCTTAGTTCTTAGTTCCGGTTCACCTCGACGTTGCCGCTGAAGGTGCGCAGCGTGATCACCGCGCTGGCGTCGCCGAACGTGCCGCGCAGGGTCTGCGTCTGCGGGCCGCGGCGCGGCGTCTCGACGGTGGCGTTGTTGCGGAAGCTGACGTTGGACCGCACCGAGCCGCTGAACGAGCTGGCGTCGAGGTCGAAGCCGGTGTTGCCGGCCGGCGTCAGGCTGATGTTGCCCGACTGCGATTGCAGCTGATAGCGGCCGCTGCGCGCCAGCGGCCCGGCGTAGTCGATGTCGCCGCTGATCGTCCGCAGGTTGACGCGCTCGGACCGGGTGTCCGACAGCCGCAGGTCGCCGCTGACGGCCTCGATGTCGAGCGACCGGGCCGTGAGGTTGCGGATGACGACGTCGCCGCTGACCGTCCCGGCCGACACGTCCTCGCCCTCCACGTCGGTCAGCTGCAGGTCGCCGGAGACGGTGCGCGACGCGCGCAGCCGGCCGATGGTCGTGGCGGCCACGTCCCCGCTCACCGAATCGGCCTGGACTTCCCCCCGCACGTTGTTGACGCGGATGTCGCCCGACACGGACCGCGCGATCACGTTGCTGCCGGCGGGCAGCGTCACGGTGTAGTTGACCTCGCCGTTGAAGGTCCGGCGGTTGCGGGGGTACTCGGTGCGGACTTCGACGAGGCTGCCGCGCTCGTTCACCACGATCTGGATCTCCTGCAGCAGCGCCCGCGCCTCGGCCTCGGTCGGGCGGCGCACCTGCTTGACGGCCTTGATCACCGCCGAATCGCCGCCGCCGCCGGTGATCTGGATGTCGCCGGCGAGATTCGAGAGGTCGAGCGTGCCGTTGCTGCCGATGCGCACGGTGCGGCTGAACGTCTCGGTGAACTCCGGGCCGCGGTCGGCGTCACGGCCGCGGCCGGCGTTGGCCCGGGCCCGGGCGCGGCGCAGCTCCGCTTCCTGCTCGCGCACCTCGCGCGCCGCCTCACGCGCGCGCTCGGCCGCTTCGCGCGCCCGCTCCGCCTCTTCGCGGGCGCGGCGCCGCGCCTCCTCGAGGCTCTGGGTCGTCGGCGCCTGCGCGTCCGGCCCCTGTGCCGCGGCCACGGTCGTTGACAACGCCGCCGCGACGAGCAGGGCAATCGTGAGTGTCGCAATCTTCGTCATGGGTTCATCCCGGAAACAATGCGGGCGGCGCCGGCCTCGTTGCCCTTCCGCATTTCGTTGATGAGGGCGATGGTGTTCTGGAGCAGGGAGACCTTGCTCTGCAGCGCGCTGAACAGGCTCTGTTGCGCGAGTGCGCTCGACGGGTTCGCCTGCAGCGCCGCCCGGCTCTCGCCGATGGCGGCGTCGATGACCGTCAGGTTGGCCTGCAGGACGTCCGCGGTGTCCTGGTCGAGGGCCGTGTCCTCGGCCTGGGCGATGGCATCGAGGCCGGCGATGGCGTTGGCGTAGTGTTCCTCGGCGAGCCTGAGCTGTGTCTCGACCGACTGCACCAGGGCCGGGTCGGCAGCGGCAGCCGCCGGCGCGGCCTGCTCGGTGGGCGCCACCGAGACGAGGCGGACGCCGAGCCAGGAGATGCCCCCGGCGATGATGACCAGCGCCGCGGCCGCGGCCAGCGATCGCCAGTTCGCGGCCAACGACAGCGCCGTGCGGCTGGCAGGGGCGGCGCCGCGCGCGGCGCCCAACTCCCGCTCGATGCGCGACCAGGCGGCCGGCGGCGGCGCATGGCGCTCGAGGACCCGCGCGGTGGCGGTGATCGCCCGCAGGTCCGCGACCACCGGGCCGCACTCGCCGCACGAGGCGAGGTGCGCCTCGAAGGCGCGGGCATCGGCGGGCGGCAGCGCGCCGTCGATGAAGTCGTCGATCTGCGATCGATGCGGACAGTTCATGATGCCAGGATGGCGCGCAGTTTCATGCGCGCCTTGTGTACTTGCGACTTCGAGGTGCCCTCGCTGATGTCGAGCATCGCCGCCACCTCGCGGTGCTCGAACCCCTCGACGTCGTGGAGCAGGAACGCGGCCCGGCACCCCGCCGGCAGCTGCGCGATCGCCCGCTCCAAATCCATTCTCGTCACCGGTCCCACAGGCGCCGGCGCCACCGGTTCGGCGGCGTCTTCCTCGTCGATCGAGCCGGTCACCCGTCCCATGCGCGCCTCGCGTCCCCGCAGGTAGTCGAGGCAGTGGTTCATCGCCAGCCGGTAGAGCCAGGTGGCCAGCGTGGAGTCGCCGCGGAAACCGGCGAGCTTCCGGTGCACCTGCAGGAAGACTTCCTGGAGCAGGTCCTCGGCCGCCTCGACCGAGCCGGCCATCCGGAGCACCAGGTTGAACAGGCGCCCGGAGTGCCGCCGATAGAGCTCCTCGAACGCGGCGGTGTCACCGGCCCGGCAGCGGTCGACGAGCTCCAGGTCCAGGTCCGCCTTCGCGTCTCCTGAAGCCTTAGACGGGGGAGCGGGCATGGGGAGTTGCCGCGGCTGGGCGGCCGGCACGGCGCGCATCGGCATACGGGAACACAGACGGCCCCACGCGCGAATTAGTTCGATCGGCGCGGGTTCCAGCGGACCCGCGCGAAATCACGCACCCGCCGCGGGCCGACCTCCAGCCCTTCCGCCCGCAGCAGATCGCGCTTCATGTGCAGGTTGCCGCCGTAGCCGCCGAGGCCGCCTCCCGCGCCGATGACCCGGTGGCACGGGATGGCCGCCTCCCGGCACTCGCGCATGACGGTGCCGACGGCCCGCCAGGCTCGGGGCGCGCCGGCCAACGACGCGATGTCGCCGTAGGTGGCCACACGCCCCGGCGGAATGCGCCGCACGGCCGCCAGCACCCGGTCGCGAAAGCTCCTCATCGTCCGACGACGATTTTCACCCGGATGGAGACGCCTCCCAGGTTGTGCTCGTCGAAGCCGGCGGCGACGCCGCGGGGATCGTGCCCGAGCGCATCCGGCACCGTCGCCCACTCGGCTTCGCCGGCCGCGGCAAACAGCCGCGACAGGCGGTACTCCAGCCCGCCGACGAGATGGTACCCGGTGAACAGCTCGCTGACATCCTCTTCGTCGTCGGCGGCCTCGGACGATTCGGTGTAGCGATGCAGCGCGATGCCGGCGCCGCCGTACGGGACGAGGCGATTCCACTGCTGCAGCCGGTAGCCGCCGGTGAAGACGACCGGCGTCACGGTGACGGTCATCGGCACGCCGAGCGGAAAGCGCTGTCCCTCGAACAGGAACACGCGTTCGCCGTCGGCGCGGAACCGGGAGACGCGAACGTTGCCGAAGACGCCGGACGGATGGCGGGCTTCGACGCCGCCGCCGAAGACGATCCCCTGATTGGATCCGAGCACGTTGGCGAAGCTGTCGTCCGCGGCAAAGGTCGTCACCCCGATGTCGGCAAACCCGCCGACCCGGACTTGCCCGCGCGCCGGCGCGGCAAGCAGGGTCAGCACAGCGCACACGAGGCAGGCGCGGCGCATCATCGCGCCAGCCCCAGGCCGCGCAGCGTCGCCCGCGGGTCGATCAGGCCGTAGCCGAACTCGTCGTCGCGCCCCGGCGCGCCGAGGTCGGTGGCGAAGCTGGCGATCGCGGCTTCGATCGCCGCCGGCGACGTGATCCCCTGCTGCCGCAGCAGCGCGGCGAGCCCGGCCACGTGCGGCGCCGCCATCGATGTCCCCTGGAAGAACTCATACGTGAAGATGTCGAAGCGCGGCGCCTGGTAGCGCCGCGGCCCGTCGAGGTAGGTCTCGACGAAATCGGGATCCAGCGTCTGCTGCAGGATGCCGCCGCCGAATCCCGTCCGCTGGCTGCCGCCCGGCGCCGCGATCTCGATGTAGTCGCCCGTCGTCGAGTAGTACGCGCGCCGCCGGTTGCGGTCGATGGCGCCGACCGAGACCGCGCCGTCGATGCCGGCAGCCAGCTCGGCGTAGCGCTCGATGTCGTTGCCTTCCTCGAAATTGTTGCCGCCGGCGACGACGACGAACGCGCCGAGTCCCACGGCATATTCGATCGCCGCCCCGACCACCGGCGCCGGCCCGCCGTTCCGGCCGATGCTCAGGTTGATGACGTCGGCGCCGTTGTCTGCCGCGTAGCGGATGGCGCGCGCGGCGAGGTCGTCGGTGCCGACAAACGGGCTGTCGAAGACGAAGTCCCAGAAACCGTCGGCGACCTTGATCGGCATGATCTGCACGTTGAAGGCGATGCCCGCCGTGCCGGTGCCGTTGTCCGTCAGCTGCCCGACGGTGCCGGCCACGTGCGTGCCATGCCCGTCCAGATCAACCGGCAGGGACGTGTCCCAGATGAAATCGCGCGGCGCCACGAAGCGGTCCGTGCCCAGGTCCGGCGCGGCGGCAAACGGCACGTCGACCGTGCCCAGCGACGGGAAGAACAGCGGGCCGTCCGGGAACCCGATCGTCCGGTAGCTCCGGAAGCCGCTCCAGAAGGCGACGCCGCTGTCGATCACGGCGACGGTGATGGCGCGCGTCGCGCCGGGGTTCAGGTCCCAGGCGCGCTCCATGTCGAGCAGCGGGTAGTTCCACTGCTGCGCGTACAGCGGATCGTTCGGGACGAACTGCGGGTGGATGCGGTAGCGCGCCTGCGCGTAGTCGACGTCGGGC
The DNA here is from genome assembly GCA_050247255.1 of Vicinamibacterales bacterium. Taxonomy (GTDB): domain Bacteria; phylum Acidobacteriota; class Vicinamibacteria; order Vicinamibacterales; family UBA2999; genus JBFWUM01. The sequence continues at coordinate 127,143 of JBFWUM010000001.1, forward strand.
TGCGCGTCGAGCCGCGCCGCCGCCCCTTCAGGATCGCTGCCGGGAGCCAGCGTCACGATGTCAAAATCGGCGTCCGGCAGGGCGCGGGTCGTCAGCCCGTCGACCCGCCGGAGCATGGCGCCGCGCGCCGCGGGCGTCGTGCCGTCGCGGAACCGGACGATTACGCTGTCGCGCAGGAATCGTCCGCCGCTGGCGCTGCCACGCGGGGGATGTTCGCGCTCGCGCAGCCCGCGGTCGATGCCCGTCAGCCCCTGGGCCGTGGTCGACACGATCAGCGCGGCCACCAACGCCGCAGCCAGCAGCAGGGGAGCGCGGCTCATGGTGTGGGCCCGAGGTGTGAGAGCGGATCGAGCGCGTACTCGGCCGGGTCGAGCGGCGCCTGGATCGACGCCGGCTGCCCCTCGCCGGCGCTCCACAGGTCCAGGTCGTAGGGATGCTCGAGCCGTTCGCCGCCGGCGCTGATGAGCACCCGCACGCGCGGCCGATAGGGATCCGGCGCATGCGCCTTGAGCACGACGGCGATCTCGCCGCTGTCGAGCCGCACGAGGTTGCCGGCGGGGTAGATGCCGACCAGCTGCGCAAAGCGCCGTACGAGGTGCTGGTCGAACTGGGCGCCGTCGTTGCGCTGCAGCACCGCCAGGATGCGATCGGTGGGAAACGCCTCCTGGTAGATGCGCTGCGAGCGCATGGCGTCGTAGACGTCGGCGATGCCGCAGAGCGTGGTGCCGAGGTTCAGCCGCGGGCGGTTGACCGTCGCCGGGTACCCGGTGCCATCCGCGCGCAGGTGGTGCTCGAACGCGACGACCGGCGCCAGCGTCGGCATCTCGGGCGTCTGGCGCAGGATCTCGGCGCCGTCGACGGTGTGCCGCCTCAGGATGTCGAACTCGCGGTCGGTCAGCTTCTCCGGCTTGTTGAGGATGTCGGCCGGCGTGCGCACCTTGCCGATATCGTGCATCAGCGCCGAGAGGCCGAACTCGCGCAGCAGCGGGCCGTCGATGCCGAGGCCGCGTGCCTGCCCCATGGTCAGGATCGACACGTTGACCATATGGGTGAAGGTGTAGTTGTCGTAGTTCTTCAATGCCGTCAGCGCCAGCAGCGCCGTGCGGTTCTGCGCGACCGCCTGCGCCAGCGTGTCGACGATCCCGCGCGCGGCGTCCGAGTCAGGAATGCCCTCGACCTGCGCGCTCTCCCACAACGTGTTGGCCACCGACACGGCGTCGTCATAGAGGCGGCGGAACGTCGCGACGTCGCCGGCCGGCGCCGCAGTCTTCTGCTCGACCTGCAGCCGGCCGACGCGGATGTGCGGCAGCTTCGCCAGCATCGCCTGCTGCACCGACGCGTCGGCGGCGGCAACGCCCTGGACGAGGCGGGCGAGCGCCTCCGCCTGCACGCCGCGCTCGATGACGATGCGCTCGATGCCGGCCTGCGACAGCCGCCGCATCAGCTCGCCCATGTTCTCGGCCGCCTTCGGCACCGGCACGTCGATGACGACGAGATCGTCGCCGACGATGCCGACGGCGATGGCCGGCAGCGCCGCATGGGCGACGGTCAGCGTGTCCGCGAGGGCCCGGGTGTTCCGTTCGGCGATCGGATGCGTGGGCGCGTAGAGCTGCGCGCCGCGCAGCGCCGCGGCCAGCTTGCGCGTCAGCTCGTCGGCCAGCCGGGCGCGTTCGGCGGGTGTCACGGGCGCACCCGTTCCCGGCGCAGCGCCGCGCCCGCGTGTGGCCGCACGGCGTTGCGGACGCCGCGCCTGCCGGTGGCCAGCGCCTCTTCCAGCACGCCAAGCGAGTCGGGGCTGCCGAGGCGGCGCAGCGCCGCCGCCGCCGCCGCGCGCAGCAGCGCCGTCCGGCCGGGTGCCCACCACGTGCCGCGGTACAGCGCCTCGCGCAGCGCCCGCGTCGAATCGGGGTGCGGGCCCAGGCCGCCGAGCGCCTCCATCACGTCGGCGTGCCCCTGCACCAGCGGGCCACGGGCCTCGGTGTGGTTCAGCACGTAGCAGAGCAAGGGGATCGCCTTGTCATCGCGCAGCGCGACAAGCTGCTGCAAGACGGCGGCCTGCCGAGCGCCGCCGGCGGCGAGCGCGCGCTCCAGGAGCGCAAACGCCTCGCGGGTGCCGATTTGCACGATCGCCCGGATCGACTCCCGCTGCACCTGCGGGTCCGCATCGTCGAGCATCGACGCCAGTTCGGGCAGCGCCTCGTGGCCGCCAAACACGCGGAGCAGGTCGATGGCCGTGCGGCGGACCGCCGGGTTCGACGACGACTTCAGCTGTTCGACCGATTGACGGCCGGCCGCGCCGAAGCCGAGCAGGAGCTCGCGCAGCCGGCGAATGGCCTTCGCGTTGTCCTCGGACGCAAGCGCCTCCGCGAGCGGGCGCACGATGGCCGGCCCGATGGCGTGGCACATGCGGCCGATCGGCTCGACGTCGTTGTCGTCAGCTTTGCGCAGCTGCAGCACGACGTGCCGGACGAACGGTCCCCGGGCGAGCGCCTCGAGGGCTGCCGCCGCCGCGTCGCGCAGCGCCGGCCGCCCCTCGTCGCTCCGTTCCTGCACCAGACGCTCGAGCAGCGGCAGCACCTGGCCGGCGGCGCCGAGGACGATGCGCCGCTCGATTTCACGAGCGGCGATCGTGGCGATGCCGCCCCAGGCCTCGGGGCGCTCCTCGATCCGCAGCAGGTCGAGCAGCAGCGCCGCATCCAGTTCGCCGATCGAGCTGTCGGAGACCGTGGCCAGCCACGCGTGCAGGCGGTCGGGCGGATCGTCCGAGACCCGCTCGATCTCCAGGGCCTGCGCGCGCGCGCCCGAGAGCTCGCGGCCATAGTCGGCCGAGACGTAGTTGCGGTCCGAATAGGACGTCAGCATCGTCGCCGCCTGCTGCCACAGCTGCTCGAAGCCCGCGTCCTGTCCCAGCGGGCTGGCGGCGACGTCCTCCTTCGCCTGATCCAGCAGGCGCTCCTTGCGGGTGGCCTCGGGAACGAGGGCCTCGAACGCCTGCGCCAGCCGCTCGGTGGCGCCGCGCTCCGCGATCACGGACGCTGCGACGAAGTTGGCGATGGACGGGTCCGACATCCGGGCCAGGACGTCGTCCACGACGGCGGCCTGCCCGGGCCCGCCCTGGCGCGCCTGGCCGATGAGCGCGAGCAGCATCTCGGGTGTCAGCCGCGCGGCGGCTGCCGCGGCGGCCTGCAGCACCGTGCCGCGATCGCGGTCGCTGCGGCTTGCCGCCGCATCGGCGAGGGTGTGAAGCAGCTTCATCAGCGCCGCGGCGCGCACGCCGGTCGGCGTGCCGGGCGTCGCTTCGTCCAGGCGGGCGACCAGCGCGGCGAACCGATCGGGATCGTCGACCAGGCCGGCCACCGCCGCCAGCGCCGCCTCGTCGACGTTGCCGCCGTCGCCCTGCAGGCAGAACGCCACGATCCGATCCCACGCCGCCGATTCGCCGCCGGCACGTTCGCGCAGCACGTCGGCATAGTCGATCTCGCGCAGCTCGAACCCGGCGCGGCCGGTGGCTCCCCACGCCCGCGCAATGCCGCCATCGGCGAAGAGCTCGTCCGGCGCCCGGCCGAGCAGCAGCAGCAGCGCCAGCCAGTCGTCGCCCGTCGCGCCAGGCTCGAGGCGCAGCGCGCCGACCAGCCGTTCGTGTAGCAGCGACGCCAGCTCACCGATGGCCGGGTCCGGCCGCGCCGCCACCTGCGCATCAATCGCAATCGCCGCGGGTTGAATCGACAGCGTCACCGGGCCGCCGGCCGTCAGGCGCGCGGCCGCGGCGACGACGCGGGCGAGCGAGGCCGCAATCGACGGGTGGGTCGGCGGGTAGAGCGAGGCCGCGCGGGCCGCCGCCTTCGCGGTACGCGCGAACTCGGCGAGGGCAACAGCGCGGTCAGGCGGCAGCGGCTCTGGCACTACAGCACCGTGAGGGGATCGAGCTCGGTCTCGTCGGGGTCGACCGACTCGATGACCGCCCGTGGAAATTCGCCGCGCGAATCGCGCTCCCAGGTGTTGGCGAGGATCGGCTCCTCGAGCTTCTCGCCGCGCGCCGTGAACAGAATCTTCACCTGCGGCCGGAACGGGTCCTCGGGGTGTTCGGCGGTGACGACCCCGACCTCCTCGGTGTTCAGGCGGACGATGGTGCCGATCGGGAAGAGGCCCATCAGGTTGACGAACCGCCGCAGCAGCACCTGGTTGAAGGCCGGGTTGCCCTGCTCGCCCATGATCGATCGGATGCGGGAGGTCGCCAGCCCCTCGCGGTACGGCCGGTTGCTCCGCAGCGCGTCGAACACGTCGGCAATGCTGACGATCATCGTGCACAGGTTCAGCTTCCGGTAGCCGATGTTCTCGGGATACCCGCTCAGGTCCTGCTTCAGGTGGTGCTCGAAGGCGACGACCGGCGCCAGCGCCGGCATCTCCGGCGTGCGGCGCAGGATGTGCGCGCCGTCGATCACATGTTGCTTCATGATCCTGAACTCGCTCTCGGTGAGCTTGCCGGGCTTGTTCAGGACTTCGAGCGGCGTGTTCACCTTGCCGATGTCGTGCATCAGCGCGGCGAACCCGAACTCGCGCAGCAGCGGCCCGTCGAGGTTCAGCGCCCGCGCCTGAGCCATCGACAGCGCCGCCACGTTGACCATGTGCGTGAAGGTATAGTTGTCGTACTTCTTCAGCGCCGTCAGCGCCATCAGCGACGTGCGGTCCTGGTTCACGATGTTGGCCAGGCTGTCGATGATCTTGCGCGCCGTGTCGGGATCGGGCTTGTCGCCAGACTTGGCCTGTTCCCACAGCGACTCGGCCGAGCTCACCGCCGTCGTGTACACGCGCCGGGCGGCCTCGATGCCGATGGTGTCGGGGGGCGGCTCCTCGACGGCCAGCCGGCCGACGACGACGCGCCGCACGCCGCCGGCCGCGAGGCGATCGGGAAGCGGCGTGCGCGCCCGCTTCTCGGCGAGCTCCGCCAGGAACCGCTGCAGTTCCTCGCCGGTGACCCCGCGGTGAAACGTGATCTTCTCGATCTCGCGCTCGCGCAGGCCGCGGACGAAGCCGGTCAGCGACGCCGACCCCTTGTCGAGCCGGGCGTCGTTGACGACGACGTCATCGCCGATGAACCCGACGACCACCTGCGAGGCGTCGGCGAGGAAGGCGCCGGCGGCCGCCGCCAGGCCGGCGACGGAGCGCTGCACCAGCGGGTGCGCCGGCGCATACAGCTCCGCGGCGCGCAGGCCCGCGGCGAGGCGGCGAACGAGTTCGTCTGGGCTCCGGCTCATGCCTGTGTCGCCTCGCGTGCGGCCTTCCTGAGCAGGCGATCGCCGCGGTCCGCGGCGTGGCGCAGCGCCTCGGTGGCGGCGGTGCCGCCGATGGCCGCCAGTGCATGCACCGACGCCTGCTTGACCGCCCGCGCCTTCCGCCGCGCGAACAGCTTGCGGCGGTGCATGACCGCGACGACCGGCTCCACCGCGCGCGCGTCCTTCAGCTGCCGCACCGCGTCGAGCGCGTCGAGCACGGTCTGGTGATCGTCGCCGAACGGATCGCTGTCCTGGAGGATTCGCGCGAGCATCGGCACGACGCGCGGGTCGCGCTCGGCGACCAGCGCCTCGACGACGGCAGTGCGGTTGCCGCCGCTGGCCGCCCGCAGCACCGTCTGCAGCGCCCGGGCGGCAGCCGGGTCGTCGATGCCGGCGAGCGCGGCAACCGCCTGGCGCAGCACGCGGCTGTCGTTGCGGCGGAGCAGGGACTGCAGCGCCGGCACGGCATCGGCATGCCGCGTGGCGCCCAGCAGCAGCGCCGCGTGCCGCTGCACGAACCAGCGCCCATCCTCGGCCAGCGGCAGCAGGTGCGGGATGGCAGCCGCGCCGAACTGCTGGACGATGTCGCGGGCCCGGGCAAAGGCGCGCGTCTCTGTCTCGGCCTGGAACGCCGGGAGCAGCGCCTGGGTGGACGTCGCCCCGATGGTCAGCGCGCACTCGCGGAACGCGGCGAACGCCGCCTCGTCGAGGTCGCCGATCGGGCCCGCCGCGTCCCGCATCCCGGCGCTCTCGCCGATGGCGGACAGTGCCGCCCGCGCCGGCGCCGCGGCCACGGCCCCCTCGGTGGCCAGCCGCAGCTCGCCGAGCACGACGAGCGCATCGTCGAACGCGCCGGCCATGAACAGATCCTCGGCGAGCACGGCGATGTCGCGGGTGATCTCGGCCGCGCGCTCGGCCTGCTCCTCGAGGCGAAGCAGGTCGGCGATGAGCGCCACCGACAGCCGGCGGACGTTGTCCTGCCCGAGCGTCTCCACCCATTCGGGCAGCTCCGCCGGCAGGTCGTGGGCGGCCAGTGTCTCGGCGCGCGCCCCGGCCCCCTCGAGCGACGCCTGGTACGACGCCGAGACATACGGCGTTTCGTCGTAGCTGAGGAGCAGTTCCTCCATCGACGCCCAGACCGCCTTGAACTGGCCGCCGCGCCCGAAGTCCTGCTCGCTGAGCAGCGACCGCGTCATCGTCAGCACCCGCCGCTTGCGCTCCTCGTCAGGCGCAATCGTGTCGAAGACCTGCGCCAGGCGGGCGGTGGCCCTGCCGTCGCGCGACAGCGCCGTCGCCAGCAGCTCCGCCACCTTGCCGTCGTCGAACGCCGCCGCAATGCGGCCGATGAGCGGCGTCTCCTGCAGCCCTTCGTCGGCCTGCATCATCTGCAGCACGACGTGGGGATCGAGCGTGGTGGTGGCGGCGGCCAGGTTGCGCAGCGTGTCGGGCAGCCGGTCCGGCTCCATCACCGTGACGATGCCGGCGAGGTGGCGGAAGGTGGCGAGCACGGTGGCCGCCTGGGTGGTGATGAGCGGTGAGCCGTCGCTGTTGCACTTCGGCGCGATCACCGCGCCGGCGAGCTCGCCGATCTCGAACACGCTGCCGGCGATCTCGAGCAGCCGTTGCTGCTGCGCCGCGTCGAACGTCTGCCGCCCGTCGATGATGGTGCTCACCACCGAGCGCCAGATGTCGTCGCGCTGCTCGAGTGGCTGCTCGACGTCGCGGTCCTCGAGCAGCTTCTCGTAGTCGATCTGCTCGATGGCAATCGAGGCGTGGCCGGCGGCCTGCCAGGCGGCCGCCGGTCCGCCCTGCGCGCGCAGATCGGACGGGGCCAGGCTCAGGATGCCAAGCAGCGCGTGCAGCGCCGGCGCAGCTGGATCACCCAGAAATGTAATGTGCAGCACGTCGCGGTCGTGGAGCAGCCGCGCGGCGTCGGCGACCGGCTGGTCGGGGGGCAGCGGCAGGCCGGCGACGAGCAGGGTCTCGGGTGTGACGCCGAAGCTGAAGGCGGCGCCGCTGGTGGCCTGCCGGATGGCATCCGACAACCGCGTCACGGCGGCTCCGACCGCCGGGTGCTCGGGCGGGTACAGCGCCCAGTTCCGCGCCGCGGCGGCAAGGCTTCGCGCGAGGGCGGCGGCCTGTCGGCTCAATTCCGGGGACAGGGCCGTGCCCATGCGCTGAAATTATCGGTGATTCGCGCCTTCGAACATATACTTGGCACTCCGCATGCGCATCGTCGACGTCATCGCCCGTAAGCGCGACGGGCACGCCCTTTCCCGCGAGGCCATCGACCAGTTTGTCGCCGGCGTCAGCGACGGTTCCGTCGCCGACTACCAGGCGTCGGCGCTGCTGATGGCGATTCTGCTGCGCGGGATGACCGACGACGAGACGACGTGGCTGACCGACGCGATGGTGCGGTCCGGCGACCGCGTCGACCTGTCGGACATCCCCGGCGCGAAGGTCGGCAAGCACAGCACCGGCGGCGTCGGCGACAAGGTGTCGCTCGTCCTGGCGCCGATCGCCGCGGCCTGCGGCGTCGTCGTGCCGAAAATGTCCGGGCGCGGCCTCGGGCACACCGGCGGCACGCTCGACAAGCTCGAATCGATCCCCGGATTCCGCATCGACCTGACGATCGCCGAGTTCAAGCAGGTGCTGCGCGCGGTGGGGACGAGCATCATCGGCCAGACCGGCGTCCTCGCCCCCGCCGACAAGACGCTGTACGCGCTGCGCGACGTCACGGCCACCATCGAGAGCATCCCGCTCATCGCCGCCTCGATCATGAGCAAGAAGCTGGCGGAGGGGAGCACCGCGCTGGTGCTCGACGTCAAGTGCGGCGACGGCGCGTTCATGAAGTCGCTCGAGGACTCGCGCCGCCTGGCCCGGACGATGGTCGCCATTGGCAACCGGTCCGGGGTTCCCACTGAGGCCCTGGTCACCGACATGGAAGACCCGCTCGGCGCGGCCGTCGGCAACGCGCTCGAAGTCATCGAGTGCCTGGAGACGCTGAAGGGGCGGGGCTCGACGCCGCTGGCCGAGATCGCCGTCCGGCTGGCGAGCCGGATGATCGTGCTCGGCGGCGTCGAGGCGGACGGGGAGCGCGCGACGGCCCGCGCGGCCGAGGCGCTGTCGTCGGGGCGGGCGCTCGAGACCTTCGGCCGGATGATCGAGGCCCAGGGCGGCGATCGCCGCGTCGTCGACGACTACACGCGGCTGCCGTCGACGCCGGACCGCGACATCGTCGTGGCGCGCCGCGGCGGCTTCGTCACCGCGATCACCGCGGAAGCGATTGGCCGCGCCAGCAACGACCTGGGCGCCGGCCGCGCTACGGTCCACGACACCGTGGACCATGGCGTTGGCGTTGTCCTGCAGGTGGCGTTCGGCGATCGCGTCGAGGCGGGGCAGCCGGTCGTCGAGCTGCACCACCGCAACGGGCGCGGTCTCGATGCGGCGCGGCGGCGGTGCGAGTCGGCGGTGAGGATTGGCGATGCCCCGGCCGCTCCGCGGCCCGAGGTCCTCGCCGAGGTGCGAGGATGATCGACACCCTGCGGCTGATACCCATCGGGATTGCCGTCGTATTGCCGCTGCTGGCGTGGCTGCTCGGCGGCGTCATCGGCTTCCGCGGCCAGGCGGCGGCGGGCGCGCTCTGCTTCATCGCCATCATCGCCGCGTGCTCGCCGAACCTGCGGCTGGTGCGCTGGCGCACGGTGCTGTGGGGCCTGGGGCTGCAGCTCGGGTTCGCGCTGCTGATCCTGAAGTTCGAGATCGGCGGGACCCGCCCCGGCTACGAGTTCTTTGCCGCCGTCGGCCGCGGCGTCAGCCGGTTCCTCGAGTTCACCAACGCCGGGTCGCAGTTCGTGTTCGGCGTCCTCGCCAACCCGGCGCTGATGGGGGAGCAGTTCGGCCCGGCCAATGGCCTGGTGTTCGCCTTCGCGGCGCTGCCGACCATCATCTTCATCAGCTCGTTCTTCACCGTCCTCTACTACTTCGGCGTCCTGCAGTTCATCGTCCGGATCATGGCGAAGCTGATGATGCGGGTGATGAAGACCAGCGGCGCGGAAACGCTCTCGGCGACGGCCAACGTGTTCATGGGGCAGACCGAGGCGCCGATCATCGTCAAGCCGTTCGTGCCGGCGATGACCAGGTCCGAGCTGCTGGCGATGATGGTGGGCGGCATGGCGACGATTTCCGGCGGCGTCATGGCCGTCTATATCGCGCTCGGCGCCGACCCGGTGGCCATTCTGACCACCAGCGTCATGGCCGCGCCATGCGGCCTGTACCTGTCGAAGCTGCTGCTGCCGGAGACCGAGGAGCCGGTGACCAGCGGCGGCGCGCCGATTCACGTCGAGAAGGCGCACGTCAACGTCATCGACGCCGCCGCATCCGGCGCCTCCGACGGCCTGCAGCTGGCGGTGAACGTCGCGGCCATGCTGATCGCGTTCCTCGCCTTCATCGCGCTCTTCGACTTCCTGCTCGGCGCCATCCGCCCCGGGCTGACGCTCTCGGGCGTCTTTGCCGTCGTCTTCGCGCCGCTGGCGTTCCTGATGGGGATCCCGGCAGCCGACATCGGCCCCATGGCGGACCTGCTGGGCACCAAGCTGGTCGCCAACGAGTTCGTCGCCTACGTGAAGCTGACCACCGAGTACCGCACGGTGCTCAGCGAGCGCTCGTATGTGCTGGCGACCTACGCCCTGACCGGCTTTGCCAACATCGCCTCGATCGGCATTCAACTCGGCGGCATCGGCGCGATGGCGCCGACGCGCCGCGGTGATCTGGCGCGGCTCGGCGGCCGCGCCCTGCTGGCCGGCTTCCTGGCCACGCTCGTCAACGCCTGCATCGCCTCGATGCTCCTCTAGATGACCGGACTCTCTCCCTTCGATCAGGTCGACCAGGCGGCGTCGGCCATCCGGGCGCGCTGCGGCGCCCTGCCCGACACCGCGATCGTGCTCGGCTCCGGGCTCGGCGACTTCGCCGACACGCTGCTCGACGCCATCGCGACGCCGTACGCCGACCTGCCGCACTGGCCTGCGTCCGGGGTGGTCGGCCACGCCGGGCGGCTGGTCGTCGGCACGGTGGCCGGGCGCCGCGTCGCCGCGCTGTCGGGGCGCGCCCATTACTACGAAGGGCACGACATGGCGTCGGTCGTCTTCGGCACCCGGGTGATGGCCCGGCTCGGGGTCAGGCAGGTCGTGCTGACCAATGCCGCCGGCGGCATCAACACCAGCTTCAGGCAGGGAGGGCTGATGATCATCGACGATCACATCAACCTGCTGGGGAGCAACCCGCTGCGCGGCCCGAACGACGAGCGCTTCGGGCCGCGCTTTCCTGACATGAGCGAGGTCTACTCGGGGCGGCTGCGCGCCGCTGCCGACGAGGCGGCGAACGCGCGCGGGGTGATCGTGACGCACGGCGTCTACCTGGCCGTCCACGGGCCGAGCTACGAAACGCCGGCGGAGATCCGCTTCTTCCGCGGCATTGGCGCCGATGCGGTCGGCATGTCGACCGTGCCGGAGGCGATTGCGGCGCGCCACATGGGCGTGGAGGTCCTCGGCATCTCCTGCATCACCAACATGGCGGCCGGCGTGCTGCCGCAGCCGCTGCAGCACGACGAGGTGATGGCGACGGCGCGGCGGGTGCGTGGATCGTTCATCACGCTGCTGGAGGGGATCCTTGAGCGGCTCTGACGCGCTCGTGCGCGCGGCGCGCCGCGCCCGGCGCCATGCCCGCGCGCCGTTCTCGGGTTTCAAGGTCGGCGCCGCCCTCGAAACCGCAGACGGCACCATCGTCACCGGCTGCAACATCGAGAACGCCAGCTACGGCCTCACCATGTGTGCCGAGCGCGTGGCGATGTTCAAGGCGCTCTCGGAGGGGCACCGCCGCTTCCGCCGCATCGCCATCGTCGCCGACGCCGCGACCCCGACCCCGCCGTGCGGCGCCTGCCGCCAGATCCTGTGGGAGTACGGCGGTGACCTCGAAGTCATCCTCGCCAACACCCGCCGCGAAACCGGCCGCCACCAGATGCGGGACCTGCTCCCGCGCGCGTTCGATGCGCGGAGCTTGAAGTAACAGAGGCGTCCGGAGGCCACGGCTTCACATCGGAGGCACGAAGGCGCGGAGGACGCACGGAGGCTGCGGCCGTTCGACGGCCGCCGAAGGCGGCCAGCAGGCGTGGCGAGACCAGCGGACTTCAAGAGCGACATGCATTCCGCGCTCTTGAGTCCGCAGGTCTCACCCACGCCTGCAGTCGGCCTGCAGCGCAGGCCGACGTCGAACGGCCCCACCTCTGCGAGTCTCTGTGCCTTCGTGTCTCCGGTGTGAACCCGTGCGCTCCGAACTCTCGGCGTCTCCCGGCTGATAGAATCGTTCCCAATGCTTCCAACCGTCGAATGGAAGGGCGATGCGGTCGTGATGATCGACCAGCGCAAGTTGCCCGCGTCCGAGATCTACGTCACCTGCAGGACCGCCAACGACGTCGCCAAGGCGATCAAGACGATGGTCATCCGCGGCGCGCCGGCGATTGGCGTCTCGGCGGCGATGGGCATTGCGCTCGGCATGTCGAAGAGCAAGGCCTCCGGGACCAAGCAGTTCACCACCGAGTTCCAGAAGACCTGCGACCTGCTGGCGGCGACGCGGCCGACGGCCGTCAACCTGTTCTGGGCGATCGAGCGCATGAAGCGCACGTTTGCCGAGGCGGCGCAGGGTGGCTGCTCGGTCGACGAGCTGAAGCAGCGGCTCGTCGCCGAGGCGCAGAAGATTCACGACGAGGACGTCGCCAGCTGCCGCACCATCGGCGCGCACGGCGCCTCGCTGGTGCCGGACAGCGCGAAGATCCTGACGCACTGCAACGCCGGCGCCCTGGCGACGGCGGGCTACGGCACGGCGCTTGGCGTCATTCGCGCCGCGGCGGAGCAGGGCAAGAAGATCGCCGTGCTCGCCGACGAGACGCGTCCGTTCCTGCAGGGGGCGCGGCTCACCGCGTGGGAACTGGTGAAGGACGGCATCGACACGACGGTGATCACCGACAACATGTCGGCGTCGATGATGCGCGCCGGCCACGTCGACCTGGTCGTCGTCGGCGCCGACCGGATCGCCGCCAACGGCGACGTCGCCAACAAGGTCGGCACGTATGGGGTGGCCGTGCTGGCGAAGGAGCACGGGATCCCGTTCTACGTTGCGGCGCCGCTGTCGACCATCGATTTCGCGACGCCGGATGGCTCCAGGATTCCCATCGAGGAACGCCCCGCCCGCGAGGTCACCCACGTCGGCACCTCGCGCCTGACGCCGGAGGGGGCCTCGATTCGCAACCCCGCGTTCGACGTCACCCCGGCCAGGTACGTCACGGCAATCATCACCGAGCGGGGCATCGCCCGCCCGCCCTTTGAGGCGTCGCTGGCGGCCCTGGTCGGCAGCCGGTAAGAGCACCGTGCGCGACTGCCAGCCGCCCGCTGCCTGCCGCCAGCTGGCATGATCGTCCTGGGCATCGAAACCTCCTGCGACGAGACGGCGGCGGCTGTCGTCGAGGAAACGAGTGATCCCGCGCGGCCGTGGCATGTGCGCTCCAGCATCATCGCCTCGCAGGTGGACATCCACCGCGCCTGGGGCGGCGTCGTCCCCGAGCTCTCCGCGCGCCAGCACGTCCAGGACATCTGCGGGGTGGTCGACCGGGCGCTCGGCGAGGCCGGCGACCCGAGGATTGAGGCGATCGCGGTCACCCAGGGCCCGGGGCTGGTGGGCTCCCTGCTGGTCGGCCTGTCGTTCGCCAAGTCGCTCGCCTGGGCGCGCGGCGTCCCGCTGATCCCGGTCCATCATCTCGCCGGCCATATCGAGTCGCTCGTGCTGCAGAACGGCGAGCTGCCGCTGCCGGCAATCGTCCTGGTGGTCTCGGGCGGACACACGAGCCTCTACAGGATCGAGCAGGCAGGCCGCTACGAGCGCCTCGGGCGGACGCGGGACGATGCGGCGGGGGAGGCGTACGACAAGGTCGCCAAGCTGCTCGGGCTCGGCTATCCGGGCGGGCCGATCATCGACCGCCTCGCCCAGAGCGGCAACGATCGCGCGATCGCCTTTCCGAAGACCCGACTGACGCACGCGGATCGCAACGCGCCCGAGCTGGCCGGCGATCGCGACTTCAGCTTCAGCGGCCTCAAGACCTCCGTGTCGCGCACCGTGGCCCGGCGGCGCGCCGACCTGGGCCTGCCGCCCGACGAGCCGCTGCCGACCAACGACGTCGTCGACATCGCCGCCAGCTTCCAGCGCGTCGTCACCGAAACGCTGCTCGACCGCCTGTTCGACGCGGCGCGATGGTACGGCGCGCAGAGCGTCGGCATTGCCGGCGGCGTGTCGGCCAACAGCCGCCTGCGCGAGGACGCGCTGGCCCGCGGCCAGCGCCGCGGCATCCCCGTGTATATTCCGGGTCTGGCGCTGTCCACGGACAACGCCGCGATGATTGCCGCCGCCGGGCTGCGGC
>JBFWUM010000001.1:140979-226511 GCA_050247255.1 Vicinamibacterales bacterium
TCGGCCAACAGCCGCCTGCGCGAGGACGCGCTGGCCCGCGGCCAGCGCCGCGGCATCCCCGTGTATATTCCGGGTCTGGCGCTGTCCACGGACAACGCCGCGATGATTGCCGCCGCCGGGCTGCGGCAATTCAGATCCGGGGTCACCGCCGGGTGGGATCTCAATGCCGATCCATCGCTCGCGCTTTCATAGGGCTGTGATTAGCTATGAACAGTTCACGCTTCCCTGTTCCCGCTTCTCAGTTCGTGTTCAAGTTCGCCTGTCGCACGGCTCAGTACCCGTGTACTGTGGGCGATCGCAGCATCGCGATCGTTGAACCATAAAATCCGAACCTGAACACGAACTGAGAAGCGGGAACGAAGAAGGGTGAACGGTTCAGACATGGTTTTCACCGACTATCTTTGGTTCAACACCAGGCAGCGGCAGGAATTCGTTCGCATCACCGACCAGGTCGCATCCATTGTCGAGACGAGCGGTGTGCGCGAGGGCATGGTGCTGGTGTCGGCCATGCACATCACGGCGGCGGTCTACGTGAACGACTGGGAGGACGGGCTCATCCACGACTTCCAGGTCTGGCTCGAGAAGCTGGCGCCCGCAGGGCTGCCGTATCGGCATCACCAGACCGGCGAAGACAACGCGGACGCGCACCTCAAGCGCACGCTGATGGGACACCAGGTGATCATCCCGATTACGGCCGGGAAGCTCGATCTCGGACCCTGGGAGCAGGTGTTCTACGCCGAGTTCGACGGCCGGCGGAAGAAGCGCGTCGTCGTCAAGGTGATGGGCGAGGCGTGACGAGCGTCGATCGCCGCCAGTACCCGGATCGTCCCATCGTCGGCGTTGGCGCCGTCGTCGTAGACGAAGCCGGCCGTGTGCTGCTGATTCGCCGCCGCTACGAGCCGCTCGCCGGGCAGTGGAGCCTGCCGGGCGGCATGCTGGAAGTGGGGGAGACGCTCGAAGTGGGTGTGGCGCGCGAGGTTGCGGAGGAAACCGGCCTTCAGGTCGCCGTCGGGCCTGTCATCGAGGTCTTCGATCGCATCATGCGCGATGATGACCAGCGCGTGCGCTTTCACTTCGTCCTCATCGACTACCTGTGCCGCCCGACCGGCGGGAGGCTCGCCGCCGGGTCGGACGTGGACGCTGCAGTGTTCGCGGAGCCGTCAGCGCTGGCCCCATTCGGCCTCACCACGAAAGCCACCGCGGTGATAGCCCGCGCGCTGGAGATGCAGGCGTGAGGCGCGAGGACGCCTGGCAGCTGCTCTGCGAGTGGACGCAGGGCGAGAGCCTGCGCAAGCACGCGCTGGCCGTCGAGGCTGCCGTCCGCGGCTACGCGCGCCGGTTCGGCGAAGACGAGGAGGCGTGGGGCCTTGTCGGCCTGCTGCACGACTTCGACTACGAGCGCTACCAGACTCCGCAGGACCATCCGTTCCGCGGCTGCGAGGAGCTGAGCCGGCGCGGCTACCCGGAGTGGGTGACCCGCGCCATCCTCTCGCACGCCGACTACACGGGTGTGCCTCGTGAGTCCCGGCTGGAAAAGACGCTGTTTGCCTGCGACGAGATGGCCGGCTTTGTCACCGCCGCGGCCCTGGTGCGGCCGTCCAAGAGCGTGCTCGACCTCGAGCCGGCGTCGGTCATCAAGCGGATGAAGGACAAGGCGTTCGCCCGCGCTGTGTCGCGCGACGACCTGCGTCAGGGCGCCGAGGCGCTGGGGCTCCCGCTCAACGACCACGTCGCCAACGTCATCGCCTCGTTGCGCGGACAGGCAGACACCTTGGGTCTCCGGGGAACGTTGTGAGCGCCGATCCCGTATCGGAAAGCGTGACCGTTCAGCTGGATCGGGTGCGCGTGCGTTACGGCCGCCAGGAGGCGCTGCGCGACGTGACCGTGTCGTTCCCAACCGGCGCTGTCGGCCTGCTCGGCCCGAACGGGGCGGGCAAGAGCACCATGATCCGGTCGCTGCTCGGCTTCATCGCCCCGGACCACGGCGACATGCGCGTGCTGGGGATGGACGTTCGCACCAGGCCGCTCGAGATCCGGCGGCGGATCGGCTACATGCCGGAATCCGACGCCCACATCCCCGGCATGAACGCGGTGTCGTTCGTCGCCTACTGCGGCGAGCTGTCGGGCCTGCCGCGCGCCGACGCCATGCAGCGCGCCCACGAGGTGCTCTATTACGTCGGCCTCGGCGAGGCGCGCTACCGCAACCTCGAGACCTACTCCACCGGCATGAAGCAGCGCATCAAGCTCGCCCAGGCGCTGGTGCACGACCCGGACCTGCTGTTTCTCGATGAGCCGACCAACGGGATGGATCCCAAGGGGCGCGACGAGATGCTCGAGCTGATCCGCGATGTCGCCCACAACAAGGGGCTGAGCCTGATCCTCGCCTCGCACCTGCTGCCCGATGTCGAGTTCACCTGCGACCACGTGATCGTGATGGACAAGGGGGCGATCGCGACCCAGGGACCGATTGCCGGCCTCAAGGGGCAGGGGGGGCGCGTTTACGAGCTGCGGATCAAGGGTGATACGCCCGCCTTCATCCAGCACCTCGCCGACGCCGGGCTCGAGTGCCGCGAGACCGAGGAAGACGTGATGCGCGTCTTTGCGCCGGCGGGGAAGGACGCGCAGGTCCTGTTTCAGCTGGCCGCGCAGCACGGCGTGCAGGTGCGCCACCTGCGGCCGAGCGTCCCGACGCTCGAGGACGTCTTCGCGCGCGCGGTGGGCGACGCCTGATGCCGATCCACGACCAGGGATATCGGCGCTATGGCGGACCGCGGCTTCCCGGCGGCCGCAGCTGGTGGGTCATCGCCCGCGCCGGCATCCTCGAGCGCCTGAAGGAGCGGAAGTTCCTCGGCCTGCTCATCTTCGCGTGGTTCCCCTTCGTCGTCCGCGCCGTGCAGGTCTATGCCGCGGCCAACTTCGCGCAGGCGTCCTTCATTGCGCCGACCGCCGCGACGTTCCGCGAGTTCCTCGATCAGCAGGGCATCTTCGTCTTCTTCATCACCATCTTCGTCGGCGCGGGGCTGATTGCCAACGACCAGCGCGCCAACGCCCTGCAGATCTACCTGTCGAAGCCGCTGACGCGGGCCGAATACATCGTCGGCAAGTTCGTCACGCTCGTGGTGTTCCTGATCGCCGTGACCTGGGTCCCGGCGCTGCTGCTGCTCCTGCTGCAGATGCTGTTTGCCGGCAACGCCGCGTTCATTCGCGCCAACCTGTTCCTGATCCCGGCGATCACGCTGTTTGCGGCGCTGCAGGTGCTGGTGTCGTCGTGCGTGATGCTGGCGCTGTCGTCGCTGTCGAAGAACCGCCGCTTCGTGGCGATCATGTATGCGGGGGCCGTTTTCTTCACCGCAGCCTTTGCGCGCACGCTGAACGCCATGACCGCCAGCAGCGCCTGGGGCTGGCTGTCGCCGCAGGACGCGCTCGGCGTCCTCGCCGACCGCATCTTCCGCATGCCCGGCACGGCGGACATCCCGCTGCCGGCGGCGCTGGCTGCGGTCGTCGTGGTGGTGGCGGCGTCGATCTGGGTGGTGACGCGCCGGGTGCGCGGCGTCGAGGTGGTCGCCTGATGGACGTCATCGCCGCCGAGCATCTCTCGAAGTGGTACGGCCAGGTGTCCGGGCTGAACGACGTCACGGTCCGCGTGCCGCCCGGCATTACCGGGCTGCTCGGACCGAACGGCGCCGGCAAGTCGACGTTCATGAAGCTGATCACCGGGCAGCTCCGCGCCAGCAAGGGCTCGGTGCGGGTGCTCGGCGAGCCGATCTGGGGCAATCCCGCGCTCTACGCGCGCATCGGCTTCTGTCCCGAACAGGACGCCTTTTACGACCGCATGACCGGCGGCGAGTGGGTCACCGCGCTCGCCCGCCTCGGCGGCCTGTCGGAGCCCGACGCCGCGGCGGCGGCGGCGCGCGCGATCGAGGCGGTCGACCTGACCGACGCGGCCGGGAAGAGGATCGGCGCCTACAGCAAGGGCATGCGGCAGCGCATCAAGCTGGCGCAGTCGATCGCCCACGATCCGGAGCTGCTGATCCTCGACGAGCCGCTGAGCGGGATGGATCCGCTGATGCGGCGGCGCACGATCCGGCTGATCAAGGAGTGGGCCCGCGCCGGCCGCAGCGTCCTCGTCTCGAGCCACATCCTCCACGAGATCGAGGCGATGACCTCGAACATCCTGCTGATCAACAACGGCCGGATCGTCGCCGAGGGCAACGTGCACCAGATTCGCGACCTCATCGACGAGCACCCGCACACCGTCTTCATCCGCGCCGACGATCCGCGCGGCCTGGCGCGCCACCTGCTGCAGGACGACGATGTGCTGAGCCTGCGCCTGGAGCCCGGCGCCGTGGTGGTGGAGACGTCACGGCCGGATGCCTTCTACGCGCGGCTGACCAGCCTGGCGGCGTCGCGCGCCGCCGGCGTCATCGGGGAAGTGACGTCGCCCGACGACAACCTGCAGGCGGTCTTCAAGTACCTGGTGAAACAGTGATGGCGGAACCAGGCACCCGGAACCCGGCACCAGGAACGAAGCCCCAGTCGTTTCTCGGGGCTTCAATGCGCGTCTTCGACCTGTCGCTCGGCCAGATGCTCTGGTCGCGGCGCACCATCTTCATGCTGCTGGTGGTCGCGGCGCCGGTGGTGATGGCGCTGGTCGCGCGGATCGTGCAGGGAGCCGGCATCGCGCCGCTTCGCGTCAACGGTGTCCGTGTCGGCGGCGCCGGCATGTTCGGCATGATGATCTGGCTGCTCTACCTCCGGTTCATCGTGCCGGTCCTCGGCGTCTTCTACGGCACCGCCCTCATTGCCGACGAGGTCGAGGACAAGACCATCACCTACCTGTTCACGCGGCCGATTTCGCGCGGCGCCGTGCTCGTCGGCAAGTACCTGGCGTATCTCGTCTGCACCCTGTTCGTCGTCCTGCCGTCGGTGATGATTGCCTACTTCCTGCTGGTGCCCTTCGGGGAAGTCGCCGGCAGCTTCGGGTCGCTGCTCATCGATCTCGGCATGCTCGGCCTGGGCCTCGCCTGCTACGGGGCGCTGTTCGCCTGCGTTGGCGCGTTCTTCCGGCGCCCGCTCGTCATCGGCCTGGTGTTCGTCTTCGGCTGGGAGCAGGTCGCGCTGCTGATGCCGGGCTACATGCGGCAGTTCACGCTGGCGCACTACCTCCAGGCGCTGGTCCCGCACGCCATGCCGGCCAACGAGACGCTGTCGCTCTTCCAGGCGGTCTTTCGCGAGGTCCCCTCGACCCCGGTCAGCCTGTTCTGGCTCGCCGTGGCCCTGGTGGCCGCCCTGGCCCTGGCCGTCCGGGCCGTCGAACGCCGGGAATACGTGCTGGAACAGTAGGGGAACCCCGTTCGTATAATCACCAGGAGCCGGAAATGACCAAGAAAACCCGACTGTTTCTGCTGATTGCGGCAGGTGTCCTGGTGGCGGGCCTGGGAACCGGCCTGGTGGCGTCCTACATGGGGGTCCAGACCCTGTCGTTGATCGGCGCCGACGGCCCCGCCGAGCTGGCCTACATGCCGGCCGACGCCCGGCTCCTGGGCTATGCCGACGTCCAGGCGGTCATGAACTCTGAGTTCCGGCAGCGGATCCGCGACCTGAACCCGCGCGACCAGCAGGGTGACGACCTTCGCGACCGCACGGGCATCAACATCGAAACCGACGTCGACCACGTTGTCGTCGCGTTCCTCGGCGCCTCCAGCGAGAACCAGCGTCCCCTGGCGGCGGCGCGCGGCCGTTTCGACGAGGTGCGCATCGAATCGTTCGTCCGCGAGCGCGGGGCGCAGGCCGAGGACTACAAGGGCGAGCGGCTCTTCGTCATGACCGAGGACGATGGCGACTCGCTGGCGCTCTCCTTCGTGGAACCGGGCCTCGCCCTGTTCGGCGAGGCGGCGGCGGTGCGGCTCGGCATCGACACCAAGGCCGGCAGCACGAACATGACCGACAACGGTGAGCTGATGGCGCTGGTACGCGACGTCGAGGACGGCACCGCGTGGGCGGTGGGGCGGTTTGACGCGATTGCCGCCGACCGCATCCCGCAGGGCGTCGCCGACCAGCTCCCGGCTATCAACCTGTTCGCGGCGAGCGGCCACATCAACGGCGGCATCCAGGCCACCCTGCGGGCCGAGACCCGCGACGACATGGCGGCGCAGAACCTGCGGGACGTCGTCCGCGGTTTCATCGCCCTGGCGCGGCTCCAGGTCGGCACCAACGAACAGCTCGTCACCCTGCTCAACTCGGTGCAGCTGGCCGGCGACGGGCGCACCGTGGCGCTGTCGGTGACCATTCCGGCCGACGCGCTCAACCTGATTGCGCCCCGCCGCGAACGTGAGCAGGCGCGCGCGACCGTCCAGTAAACACGCCACCGGCTGACGGCGTATCCGCTCGTATACCGTGGCCGAACGGGTCTTCTTCTATGGCACGCTCATGACGGGTTTCGACCGCCCGGGGCGGCGCCAGCTCGATCCCCATCTCGAATTTGCCGGGCGCGGCAGCATTGCCGGCGCGCTCTACGATCTCGGCATCTATCCGGCTGCCATTCCGACGGCAGACGGGCGGGTCTGGGGCGAAGTGTACGAGGTCGCGAATGACGCGTCCGTGCTGCGGGCGCTCGACGAAATCGAGGGCTACCGCGAGGCGGAGCCCGAGAGCAGCCTCTACACCCGTGTCCGCGTCACGGTGACGCTCGACAGCGGCGAGGCCGTGGAGGCCTGGACCTACTTCTACAACGCGCCGCTCGGGCGCGCCCCGCGCATCGAATCCGGCGACTACCGCCAGCACCTGAAAGGGCAGTAGCGGCCGGCCAGCCGCCGGCGTCAGACGCCGCTGCGGTCCGCTTTCACCCCGGCGAGAAACGCATCGATCACCGCGCGCACGCGGTCCGACGGCTCGATGAACTCGATGCCGCTGCGGTAGGTGACGATGTCCTGGTCGACGTCGCTGATGCGCGAGTGGACCACGCGCCCCTTGACGATGATCGACGTGTCGCCGAGCGTGAGGCGCAGGTCGTGGAGGGAGTTGAGGTGGAGCGGCGTGCGCGTTTCGACGGTCGCCCCGCCCGGGCTGATCTCGCGCAGCACCATCGGCTGGAAGACCATGATCTCGCCGGGAAGGTCGCCCAGGATCGGCACGCGCTCGCCGCCGCGCTTGTCCATGTGCGCGGAATATAGCGTACGTAGTGTCCGGCTTCAGCCGGACCCCCTAGTTCATTCGCAGCGCCGGGCGCGTCGCCGGCAGCAGCTCCTCGTCCTCGTCGGCCAGCTGCGAGATGGCGGCGTCGAAGTCCTGTCCCTCGTACTCGGTGGTGTAGGTCAGCACGGGGATGTCGCGGGTCTCGGCATCGAGCTTCAGCATGGTCAGCAGCTGGAAGCCGTCGAGCGACTCGATGCGCGTGCAGAGGATCACCAGGTTCGGCAGCGTCTTCTTGATCTGCGCGTACGCGTGATCGCTCGACTCGACGAACACCATGTCATAACGGCCGGCGTCGAGCACCGTCTCGAGGATGCCGAGCACCTCGGTCGTGCCGTTGACGACGACGACCTTCTGCACTGGCGCGGCGGTCATGCGGTTCGTCTCTCCCATGTGCGATACCCGCCCTTCTGCCCCCGGCACAATTCAGGAAACATGCCACGCCTGCCGCGGCCATTCATTCCTGAATATTAGACGCGCGTTGTGGACGAGGCGGATCCGTCCTCACCGCCGCTCAGGCCGGCCGCCGCCAGCCCAGTCTTCTAACCCGTTTGTTTGTAGGCCTTTCACGCCGGGCTGGTCCGGCTGACCGGCTGCGTTGGTGGGAGCGGCATTACCACCCGCCCGGTGTGCGCGGTTGCACCCCGTGTGCACGTGCGGCACTCTGTGCAGGTTATGCCGACATCCGCCAGGCCCGAGGTCGCAACGTACGCCAACTTCATCGACGGCGAGTGGGTCCCCTCCGTTTCGGGCCGGACCTTCGAGACGCGCAATCCCGCCGATCGTGCCGATCGCATCGGTGCCTTTCAGGCCTCCGTCGCCGAGGACGCGCAGCACGCGGTGGCCGCCGCGGCCCGCGCCTACGACGCCTGGCGCTTGACGCCGGCGCCGCAGCGCGCCGCCATCCTGTTCCGCGCCGCGGAGCTCTTCGCCGGGCGCAAGGAAGACCTCGCCCGCGACATGACGCGCGAGATGGGGAAGGTACTCGAGGAGACGCGCGGCGACGCCCAGGAAGCGATCGACATGACCTACTTCATGGCCGGCGAGGGGCGCCGCCTCTATGGCCAGACGGTGCCGTCGGAGCTGCGCGACAAGTTCGCCATGTCGGTGCGCCAGCCGCTCGGCGTCGTCTCGGCGATCACTCCCTGGAACTTCCCGGTGGCCATCCCGGCGTGGAAGGTCATTCCGGCGCTGGTCTGCGGCAACACCGTCGTCCTGAAGCCCTCCTCGCTGACGCCGCTCTCGGCCATCAACTTCGTCCGCGTGCTCGCCGACGCCGGCGTGCCGCCTGGCGTCGTCAACCTGGTGACCGGCGGCGCCGAGGTCGGCACGGCGCTGACGGCCGCCGACGACGTGCGCGTCGTGTCGTTCACCGGATCGACGGCGGTCGGCCGCGAGGTCAACCAGCGGGCCGCCGGCTCGTTCAAGAAGGTGCACCTCGAGATGGGCGGCAAGAACGCGATCATCGTCATGGACGATGCGCCGCTCGATCTGGCCGTCGACGGCTGCGTGTGGGGTGGATTCGGCACCAGCGGGCAGCGCTGCACGGCCGCCAGCCGCGTCATCGTCCACGCCGCGTCATACGACGCCTTCCTCGATCAGTTCGCCCGCCGCGCCGCGGCGCTGCGCGTCGGCAACGGCCTCGACCCGGCCACGCAGATGGGGCCGGTGGTCAGCGAGGCGCAATTGCAGACGGTGCAGGGCTACGTGGCGATTGGGAAGGAGGAAGGGGCGACGCTTGTCACCGGCGGCCGCGTCCTCGACGGCGGCGCCCATGCGGCGGGGTGGTTTCACCAGCCGACCGTGTTCGGCGACGTACGGCCGTCGATGCGCATTGCGCGCGAGGAGATCTTCGGCCCGGTCGTGTCGGTGCTGCGCTGCGGGTCGCTCGACGAGGCCATCCGCATGGCCAACGACGTCCCCTACGGCCTCTCAGCCTCGATCTATACGCGCAGCCTGAACACCGCCTTTACTGCCATGCGCGACCTGTACACCGGCATCGTCTACGTCAACGCGCCGACGATCGGCGCCGAAGTCCACCTGCCGTTCGGCGGCACCAAGGCCACCGGCAACGGTCACCGCGAGGCTGGCACCGCGGCGCTCGACGTCTTCTCGGAGTGGAAGTCGGTCTACGTCGACTTCAGCGGCCGCCTGCAGCGCGCGCAGATTGATACGGACCTATCGGGGGCCTTGGCCCTCGGCCCCGACGTCTTGTGACTGGCCCAGCCCCTCCCCCTAACAACTTCCCCCTATCCCCTACATACCCCTACACGTACAAAGAAAAAGCCGGGAGCGCCCGAAGGCACTCCCGGCTGTCTTACCCGGACGGTTCCGACTAGAACCGGAGGCGCACGCCGACGAACGCGCGGCGCGGGGTCATCCACTGGATCGGCTGGCCGAACACGAGCGTGCCCTGGCCGGCGACGAGGTCCTGGTTGCGGATGCCCGTCTGGTTGTTCGCGAGGTTGAAGACGTCGACGAACGCTTCCGCCGTCGCGCCGCCAATCTGGCGGTCGTACTGGACGCGCAGGTCGACCGTGCCGTACGACGGGTTCTCGAGCACACCCACCGTGTTCGGCGCGATCCAGCGCGTCGTGATCCCGGCGAAGTCGAACGCATCGGCCGTCGACACGCGGATCGGCAGGTTGCGCGACGACGCCAGGAACGTGCGGCTGGCGTGCGTGCCGGAGTTCCAGTTGAACGTCATGCCGAGCTGCAGGCCGAAGTCGAACCGGTAGGAGCCCGCGCCCTTGAACAGGTGCGAGACCAGGCCGGGCTGCGTGCCGTACTGGTTGGGCGCGCGCGGATCGAGGAAGAGCACGTCACCCTGGAAGTCGGCGTTCGAGTCGGAGTTGGTGTTCCCCTCGGCGTCGTTCCAGTTGTACGACGTCAGGAACTGCCAGTTGTTCGAGAACCGCTTGCGGAAGACGAACTCGAGCCCCTGGTAGTTGCGCTCGCCACCGGCCAGCGTGCCGATCACGAAGTTCGATCCCGGGTTCTCGCTGTAGCCGAAGTAGTCCAGCCCGAGGTAGAGCGAGTCCGGATGGTTGATGGGCCCGCCGTAGCCCGCCTCGTCCGCGTAGAGGTGGAGGTCGTAGTCCTCGAGGATGTCGCGGGTCCAGCGCTTGGTGTAGATGCTGCCGAAGCTCATGCCGCGGCCGAGATCGATCTCGTAGCCGAGCTGGAAGTCATCGGTGTACGGCGTCTTGGTGGTCGGCGCGAAGAACGCGTCCTGCACCGTGGCGCCGCCGCGCGTGCGGTAGGTTACCCAGTTGCCGAGCGCGTACACCTGCTCCTCGAGCACCGAACCGGTCAGGGTGCCCGCGAAGTTGGTCATGTTGTTGCGGATCGGGTCGTAGTAGCGGCCGAAGTAGACCGACGCCTTCTGCGTGCCGCGGCCCGTCACGTCGTAGACCGCGCTCAGGCGCGGCGCCACCGCCCAGTCGAACGTGAAGATGTTCTCACCGGTGGTCGCGAAGTGCTCCCAGCGCTCCGTGCGGAGGCCCAGGTTGAACGTCAGCCGATCGCCGACCGTGAACTGGTCCTGCACGAAGAACGACAGGCCGCGCGAGGAGGTCTCCTGCGCGCCGGTCGACGCCTGGAACGTGCGGTCGTAGTTGATCTGGCTGTTCGGGTTGCCGGCCGTCGAGTTGAAGATCAGCGACTCTCCGAGCTCGGTCTGCGAAATCGTGCCGTCACCGTTGGTGTCGAACGCCGCGTAGTAGGCGGCGCGATTCGACGAGGCGTTGACGGTGTCGATGAAGCCGTTGAAGTCGCTCGGGTTCGAGTGGTCGAACGCCAGGCGGTTCCAGTTGCTGCCGGCGACGTCGGCCGCGGTCACGGCGCCGTGACGGACCGCCACGGATTCGAACAGCGCGCTGTTCTGGTAGAGCGTGTCGCGGAAGTTCTCGTGCTTGTTCCAGTCGAAGCCGCCCTTGAACTCGTGGCGGTTCCACGTGTACTGGAGCGAACCGCGGAAGTTCAGGTTGTCGCGCTGGTCGATCAGGTCGCGGCCGAAGCCGCCGAGCTGCTCGTCGGCCAGGGTGCGGGTGTCTGTGCCGCGGAACAGGATCTCGTTGGCCGACTCGCGGATCACCGAGAAGTCCGAGACCTCGCCGTTGTGCTTGTTGAAGCCGAGGTCGACGAGCGCGTTCTGGAACACGCGGTTGTAGGTGACGCCGTAGCGGTGGCCACCCTGCTCACGCGAGCGGTCGCGCGCGTTGGTGATGTCGGTCTGGCGGCGCCCGCTGATCTCGGTCGGGTCGCTCAGGTAGGTGAAGCTGAGCAGATCGGCGTTGCTCGGGCTCCACGTCACCTTGGCAAAGCCCTGGTGCTGCGTGTTGTCGACCGTGCGCATGAACTCGCGCGTGTCGAGCGTCACGACGTCGTCCTGGCGGTTGCTGTAACGGTAGCTGCCGAAGAACCAGGCGCGGTCGCGCACCAGCGGGCCGCCGAACGTGTAGGCGTTGTCCTTCGTCGAGAACTCCTCGTTGGCCGCGTTCTCGTTCTCGGCCACCAGCGACGAGTTCTGGAAGAAGTAGTTGACCGAGCCGCTGAACGCGTTGCTGCCCGACTTGGTGACGACGTTCGAGATCAGCCCCGGGGTGCCGACGAACTCGGCGGTGATGCCGCCGGTGATGACGTTCTGCTCCTGGATGATCTCGGTGTTGAGGTTGGCGCCGAACGTGCCGGTCACCGGGTCGGTGACGTTGATGCCGTCGAAGAAGAACACGTTGTCGGCCGAGATGCCCATCTCACCGCGGATGTCGGAGTAGTTCAGGCCCGACTTCGACGCGGGGTTGCCGCTCTGCACCGGGTCGTCCGGCATGACGCCGGGCACCAGCTGCAGATAGCTCTGGTAGCTGCGGCCCGTCGGCAGCGACTCGGTCAGGGTCAGCGTGATGTCCTGGCCGATCGTCGCGTTGGTCACGTCGATCACCGGTGCGGCGCTGGCCGATACGGTGACCGCCTCAGTGACGCCGGCGACGCCCAGCTGGGCGTTCACGGTGGCCACCTGGCCCGAGCGGACGAGGACGTTCTCAATCGTGCGCGTCTGGAAGCCCGCGAGCTCCGCCGTCACGACATACTGCGCCGAGGGTGCCAGCGCTTCGAGCGCGGCCGTGCCTTCGGCATTGGTCACAGTCGACCGCGTGGTCACGGTGTCCGCGGCGCGCGCCGACACGGTGACTCCCGGCAGTCGGCCTCCCTGGGCGTCCTCCACGACCACGGTGATCGACCCCGTGGTGGTGACCTGCGCATTCGTGACCGGACTCAGCGAGACCGTGACGAACGCCAGGAAGAAGAGTACGAGCCACCTTCTTCTCATCACTATCGTTCTCCTATCGAGCGGCACACACAGGCCGCTGTGTCCACCGTTACCGGTGGGCGTGTGAAACTCCGTTGCGCGATTATGGTTGTATAACCCCTTCCGCTATCCGATGTCACGACGGAATTTAGCGGTCAGGGCCGTCCGACCTTTTGCTGATGACTTACCAAGAAAGGTGCCACTGGTTCCAACCTCGTAAGTCTCGGTCGATATGGAAGTTAGCGTTAGAGCTGTTCGTCCCATCTCTTTGAAATCCATTCCCGCTGACATGATTCTCCAATCTCTTGGATTTACGTCGTCCAGGCCCTGACAGGGAGCCCGATAAACCTGCGAAACATCGGCTCACCACTCTTGGCAGGGCACTCGTCCTGCCCATGATGCCATTCGCACCAACAAGTCTTTTAAAATCAATATGTTATGCGAACAAAGCACTCGCAAATCGGCCGGCGGCTTCGCATAATCGGGCTCTGACCCTTTTGTGGAAGGAGCCTTGATGTTCGTGATGAAAAAGGCGCTGTTCGCCGTCGCGGTGCTCGTCACCGTGGCGGCCTCCGCAGCCGCCCAGAGCACCAGCGGCACGATCTCCGGCCGCGTCGTCGATGCGCAGGGACTGCCCGTCCCTGGCGTGACGGTGTCGGCCACCTCGCCGGCCCTGCAGGGGACCCGCGAGACGGTGACGTCGGCCAACGGCGACTACATCCTGTCGCTGCTGCCGTCGGGCGCCTACACGGTGACGTTCGAGTTGAGCGGGTTCGGCACCCAGATGCGCGCCGTCACCGTCGCGCCGACCCAGGTGGTGCCGCTCGAAGTGGAGATGGGCCCGGCCGCGCTGACCGAGTCGGTGCAGGTCGTCGGCCGCTCGGCGGAGGTGCTGACGCAGACGGCGCAGGTCGCCACCAACTTCACGCAGGAGTTGATCGCCAGCCTGCCGACGGCGCGCGACATCAACGCGACGCTGATGCTGGCGCCGAGCGTCCACGCCACCGGTCCCGGCGGCAACTATTCGATTGCCGGCTCGCAGTCGTTCGAGAGCCTGTTCCTCGTCAACGGCGTCACCGTCAACGAGAACATCCGCGGCCAGGCGTTCGACCTCTACATCGAGGACGCCATCCAGGAAACGACCATCGCCACCGGCGGCATCTCCGCCGAGTTCGGCCGCTTCGGCGGCGGCGTGATCAACATCATCACCAAGTCCGGCGGCAACATCTTCAGCGGCTCGTTCCGCGACACGCTGAACAACGACAAATGGCGGCGGCTGACGCCGTACGAGGAGTCGGCGGCCGGCGGCGTCAACGGCGGCCGCGACCAGCGGGTCGACACGGTGGTGCCGACCTACGAGTACACGTTCGGCGGGCCGGTGCTGCGCGATCGCCTCTGGTTCTTCACCGCCGGCCGGCTGCAGAAGCAGGAGAGCGGGCGCAACCTCGCCATCACCGGCATCCCGTACACCTTCACCGACGATACCAAGCGCTTCGAGTTCAAGGGCACCTACGCGCTCGATACCAACCACCGGTTCCAGAGCGCGTACACGAAGCACCTCCGGACGCAGGACAACAACACGTTCAACCCGAACGCGTCGATGGACGTCAACAGCCTCGGCACCCGCGAGACCCCCGAGGAGTTGTTCACCGTCAACTACACCGGGGTGCTCTCGTCCTCGCTGTTCGTCGAAGGGCGTTACTCGAACCGCAACCAGACGTTCATCGGCAGCGGCTCGAAGTTCACCGACCTCGAGCGCGGGACGCTGCTGCTCGACCGCAGCCGCGGCAACACCCGTTACTGGGCCGACACGTTCTGCGGTGTCTGCACGCCTGAACAGCGCGACAACGAGGACATCTTCGCCAAGGGCACCTGGTTCCTGTCGACCGCCGGCTCGGGGTCGCACAGCGTGACGTTCGGCTACGACCTGTTCAACGACAAGCGCGCCGCCAACAACCACCAGTCCGGCAGCGACTACCGCATCCTGGGGACCAGCTCGATCATCGCCGGGAGCGGGAACGACCAGCAGATCTTCCCGCAGTTCCTCGGCGACGGCACGACCATCATCCAGTGGAACCCGATCCCGGTCGAGACGCTCGGCTCCAACTTCCGCACCCACTCGCTGTTCGTCAACGACAGCTGGCGGGTGTCGGATCGGATCACCGCCAACCTCGGGCTGCGCTTCGACAAGAACGACGGCCAGGACCAGGGCGGGAAGACCGTGATCACCTCGTCGGCCTGGAGCCCGCGGCTCGGGCTCGTCTTCGACCCGACCGGCAGCGGCCAGTGGTCGGTCACGGCGAGCGCCGCGCGCTACGTCAACGCCGTGCTCAACAGCATCGCCAACGCGGCGGCGATCGGCGGCAACCCCGAGACGCGCCAGTTCCTCTATCGCGGCCCGGACATCAACCCGCCGGGGACGACGAACCTGGTGGCGCCGGACGTGGCGCTCCGCCAGCTGTTCGACTGGTACTTCGCGAACGGCGGGGCGTCGCTGCCGCTCAACGGCACGCCGGACCTGCCCGGCATCACGCCGCAGATTGGTGATCTCTCGTCGCCCTACGTCTGGGAGTACGCCGCCGGCGTCAACCGGCAGTTCGGCGGCCGCGCCGCCCTGCGCGCTGACTTCACGTACCGCGACTTCAAGAACTTCTACGTCGATCGCAACGCGCCCGGGCAGATCGTCAGCGATGCCGAAGGCGGCCGCTACGATCTGACCGTGGTCGGCAACGACGAGGACGGCCTGCTGAAGCGCCGCTACGCCGGCCTGACGGTGTCGGGCACGTGGCGCGGCGGCGAGGCGGTCGACATCGGCGGCAGCTACACGCTGTCCCGCAACTGGGGCAATGTCGGCACGCTCGAGGGCGAAACGGTGGTCAACGGGCCGGTCCGCTTCGACGACACCTACGCCGAGTACAAGCAGGACGCGTGGAACTTCCCCGAAGGCGATCTGCCGACGGACCAGCGCCACAAGGCGCGCCTCTGGCTCAACTACCGTCCGGCGTTCGCGAGCGGCCTGACACTGAGCCTGCTCCAGGTCCTGGACAGCGGCGTCCCCTACGGCGCCGTCAACGCCAACGGCGTCGACCCGCGGCCCTACATCACCAACCCGGGCTACCTCGTGCCGCCGCCGTCGACGGACACGACCTACTACTACACGGCGCGCGACGCGTTCCGGACCGAGGCGCAGATCCGGACCGACTTCGCCGCCAACTACAACTTCCGCATCCCCGGATCGCGCGTGGAGCTGTTTGCCCAGGCGCAGGTGATCAACCTGTTCAACCAGTTCCAGCTCTGTGCCTGCGGCGGTACGGCGTTCGCGACCGGCGCGGCCGGCAACGCCGGCGGCTACAACGTGCAGCGGATCGACACCACCACCCAGACGCCGGCGACGACCGCGGCGCTGGCGACGTTCAACCCGTTCACCACGACCCCCGTCGAGGGGACGCACTGGCGCAAGGGGCCGAACTTCGGCCGCGCGCTGAACCGCGCCGCCTACACCACCCCGCAGTCGCTGCGGATTTCCTTTGGGGTGAGGTTCTAGCAGCAATGCACAATGCTCAAGGCTCAATGCTCAATGACCAATTCCCTGGTCCCTGGGCATTGGGCCCTGGGCATTGAGCCTTGCGGGCTACAATCCCCCCATCGATCCCCTCTCCCACAACCTGATTGCCTTCGCGGCGGCCTTCGTGGCCGGCGCGGTCAACTCCGTCGCCGGCGGCGGCTCGCTGGTGTCGTTTCCGACCCTCGTGTGGCTGGGGTTGCCGTCGATTACCGCCAACGCCACCAACACGGTGGCGGTCTGGCCAGGGTCGCTCGGGTCGATGTGGGGCTACCGCCGCGAGCTGCGCGACACCGAGCCGCGCATGTACGCGTTGATCGGGCCGAGCCTCGTCGGCGGCATCGCCGGGGCGCTCCTCCTGCGGATCACGCCGGGACGCCTCTTCGATCAGATCGTCCCGCTGCTCATTCTCTTCGCCACGTTCCTCTTCATGGCGCAGGAGCCGGTGCAGCGCTGGTTCAACCGGGCGACGCCGGGACACCACGGCGCCCGCTGGCTGGCGGGCGGCATGCTGTTCCAGCTGCTGGTCGGGGTCTACGGCGGCTACTTCGGCGCCGGCATCGGCATCCTCATGCTCGCCGCGCTCAGCATCATGGGGCACGACGACATCCACCAGATGAACGGCTTCAAGAACATGCTGGCGGTGTTCGTCAACGGCATCGCCGCCATCTACTTCATCTGGGCGGGGATGGTGTCGTGGCCGGACGCCATCGTCATGGCCGTCGGCGCCGTGCTGGGCGGGGTCGGCGGCGCCGATGTCGCGCGCCGGCTCGGCCGCGTCGCCGTCCGCCGCATCGTCATCGCCATCGGTTTCGGGATGGCGGCCGCGCTGATGGTTCGCTTGTAGCTACAATCCCCATGGTGACCAGCGGCCCTGGCGAGCAGGTGGAGCTCTCCCACTACGTCGAGTTGTCGCGCGCCGAATGGGCGCGGCTGCGCGATGCGACCCCGCTGCCGCTGTCCGAGGCGCAGTTGCGGCCGCTCGGCGGCCTGACCGAGCACGTGTCGCTCGACGAGGTCGCCGACATCTACCTGCCGCTGTCGCGGCTGCTCAACCTGTATGTCGCCGCGGCACAGAGCCGGCACCAGGCGACCGGCACCTTCCTCGGATCGCCCGATACCCGGGTGCCGTATGTGATCGGCGTCGCCGGCAGCGTGGCGGTCGGCAAGAGCACGACGTCGCGCGTGCTGAAGGCGCTGCTGTCGCACTGGCCGAGCCATCCGCGCGTCGATCTCGTGACGACCGACGGTTTCCTGTTCCCACAGCGGGTGCTCGAGGCGCGGGGCCTCGCCGACAGGAAGGGCTTTCCCGAGAGCTACGACCAGCGCCGGCTCGTGCAGTTCCTCGCCGACGTGAAGTCAGGCGTGCCCGACGTGCAGGCGCCGGTCTATTCGCACCTGGCGTACGACATCGTGCCCGGCGAGTACCAGGCCATCAGCCAGCCGGACGTCGTGATCGTCGAGGGGTTGAACGTGCTGCAGACCGGGCGGGGACGGGCCGGACGGCCGCTGCCGATCTTCGTGTCGGACTTCTTCGACTTTTCGATCTACGTGGATGCCAGCGAGGCCGACATCCAGCAGTGGTACGTCGAGCGGTTCCTCAGGCTGCGCGAGACCGTGTTCCGGGATCCCTCGTCGTACTTCCACCGCTACGCGGCGCTCTCGACCGAGGACGCCGTCGCCACCGCGACCCGGATCTGGCAGACCATCAACCTGGTCAACCTGCGCCAGAACGTGGCGCCGACCCGCGCCCGCGCGCACCTGGTGCTGGACAAAGGGCGCGACCACGCCGTGCGCCGCGTGCGGCTAAGGAAAGTCTAGGAATTGACGGATTGACGGATTGACGAATTGACGGATCGGATTGACGGATCAGGATGCCCCAATTCGTCAATCCGTCAATCCGTCAATCCGTCAATCGATTACTCGCCGGCCGGCTGGACGCCGGCGTCGCGCGTGAGATCCTCCATCGTCACGAGCCGGTTGCCGTGGAACGGCGCGATGCGCTCGACGTCCAGCCGCAGCCGCTGGATGTTGTCGTAGAGCGAGCGCGCGAACGCCCGGGCCGGCGGCGCCAGCGCCTGGCCGGCCTGCGCCGGCGGCGTGTAGGTGTCGACCATCGCCAGGATCTTCTCCGCCGGCAGGTACACCAGCAGCATGTCGCCGGCGTGATCGAGCCCCGTCTGCAGGTGCAGCTGGATCGTCCGCGTGTTGTCCTTGATTTCACGCAGTGCGTCGACCGTGTCGATGTCGGCGCCGTTGCGCTCCGTCGCCTGCCGATCCGGGTTGAGCGTGTGCGGCGCCCGCGCGACGCGGCGCAGGAAGTCGCGGTTGCTGCGGTGCGTCACGACGCGCGCGTCCTCGGCGAACGCCTCGCGGATGCCGCCGAGGTGATCCCAGTGATGGTGGGTCGTCACCACGTAGCGCACCGGCTTGTTCGGGAACAGCTCCTTCGCCTTGGCCAGCACGGCCGCCGCCCGCGCCTGGTTGAGCGGCAGGTCGACGACGACGATGTAGTCCTGCATGTTGACGGCGAGCGAGTGGTGCGATCCGCCGGCGAGGAACTGGACGCCCGGCGCCAGCTCCTGGTTGGTGACGTTCTGCGGCGGCGCGGCCGCGCCGGCGGCGGCGCGCACGTTCTGCGGCACCGGGAGATTGACCGCCGGGTTTGCCTTCACGCCGCTCACCGTGACTTCGAGCGACGGGTAGCCGTCCTGCAGTTGCACGATGTTGGTCGGGAAGGTGACGCCGCCGAAGTCCTTGTAGTTGCTGTAGCGCCATTCAATCGGCATGTCGCCGACAATCGGGTGGTAGATCATCGAGCGCACGCTCTGCACCTGGCCCTGCGCGTCGAGCACGCCGGTCACCTGGCGGCCCGAGACGGTGAACGACACCTCGGTGGTGTTGTTGCGGCCGCCGCGGGTGGTGGCGTTGTTCTGCATCGCCGCCTTGACGAAGCCCTGCGGCAGGGCCCAGACGCCGAGCATGCGCTCGACCTGGTTGCCCGCTGCCGGCTGGGCCTGCGCCGCCTGCGGCCGCGCGCCGACCGTGGTCAACGCTTCGGCCGCCGTCACGCGGTTCGGGTCGGGGCGCTGGGGCGGCGGGGCCGGCGGCTCGTTCCACGCGAAGTCGCCGCTGACGACCTGGATCTGCCGCTGCACGCCCTGGAAGGGCGCGCCGCCGCCGCGCGGCATGGTCTCGTTGGGCTGCTCGCGCACCACCTCCTGCCGCATGCTGCCGGTCTCGAAGTTGACCTGCGCGGTGTAGCTGGTGACGGTGATGCCCGGCCACGGTTCGTTGGCCGTGTAGTTCTGTCCGACGGAGAACTGTCGGCCGGCCCCGGTGATCTCGAGCGAGTTGATCGTCGCGGCGCCAAGCGTCGCCGCCGCCTGGTCGAGCGGGGCCGCCTGCTGGGCGGACACGGCAACCGCCACCGTGAGCACGCCGGCAGCGCCGGCAAGCAGTCTGCGCATTCGTTCCTCCCTGAAGTCGGATGGTCGGTGGTGGATGGTCGGTGGTCGTCGGTCGGCGGGATCGCTCCGTCGACGATCGACCATCGACTATCGACCATCCAGTCGCGGAGGAAGTATAGACCGGAGGGCTACGAGGCGAGACGGCGGAGACGGGCCGGGCCGATGACGCGTCTTTCCCCGGGCACCTTTTCCCCCTCGTCCTTCCCGTAGGGCGAGGCGTGCTCGATTTCGGCGTTGAGCTCGGCGCCGAGCAGGATGACCAGGCCGGTGACGTAGAACCAGAGCATCAGCACCATCACGCCGCCGACGGCGCCATAGCTCTCCGTATACGACCCCAGGTTCTCGAGGTAGAACTTCAGCCCGAGAGACGCGCCCAGCCAGGCCAGCGTCGCGAAGATCGACCCTGGGGTCAGCCAGACCCAGTCCTGCTCGGCGTCCGGCGCGAAGTAATAGACGATGGCGACCCCGGCGCTGACCAGGGCAATGACCACCGGCCAGCGCACCAGGTTCCAGGCGATCTCGAACCCGCCGCCGAGGTAGGCGCCGAGCAGGCGTTGCACGAGCCCGGGACCGACCAGCACCAGCGCCAGCGACACGAGGATGAACAGGGACACGCCGACGGTCAGCGCGATGGCCGTCAGGCGGACTTTCCACCACGGGCGCCCCTCGTCGATGTCGTAGGCGCGGTTGAGCGTGTCGATGATCGCCGTCATCGCCGCCGAACTGCTCCAGAGGGCCGTCAGCACGCCGAGCGTCAGCAGCCCGCCCTCTTCGCCGTCGGCAATCTTCCGCAGTTGGTCCGTGATGATCTGGACGGCTTCCGGCGGGGCGTAGCCGCCGATGGCGGCAATCAAGTCGTCGACCAGCTGGTCCACAGGAAAGTAGCTGGCCAGCGCGATCAGGAAGAGCAGGGTCGGGAACAGGGCGAAGAAGAAGTAGTAGGCGAGCTGGGCGGCCATGCCGAGGCAGTTGTCTTCGAAAAACGCCTCCTTGACCGTTCGCGTGAGGATCTCCGCCCAGCTGAGCGGCACCTTCAGGAACGCCAGCATGACCGCCACGGGATCAGTGCGCGTTGGCCTTCGAGGCCGGGCCGATGGCGCCGGTGGACGGCGTCCACGCCGGGGCGTCGCTCGCCGGGAACGATTCCTCCGAGGCCTCACCGACCATGTCCACGGGGCGGACCCGCCGCGGCAGCGCCTCGCGAATCCGGTGACGTTGTTCGCGCCGCTGCTCGACAGCGCCCGATGCCCACCACGCGAGCGCGCAGCCGCTGACGGCGAGCAGCAGCCCGGCCGTCGACCGCCGCCGGAAACCGGCGGTGATGACCGCCCCCGCTGCCGCGCTCACCAGCCAACGCTCGACGTCCCACCGTTGTGTGCCGCAGCCGCGTTCCCAGACGGACTCATCGCCACGGTGCTGCACGAGGTTCATTGCCATGTGGTCGCCTCCCGCTCGTATGGAAAGCAACCGAGGTGCCTCATCGCACCACGGGACCGGCTGCAGGGTTTCGTTACAGCGAGCGGTCAGCGCCGCTACACGTGCCGAGAGCGAGATGAGGATGGAAGGAATACGGCCAAACGGGCTGCGCGATAACCCGTTGAATCGGCGCGGCTTGCCCTCGACCGTTGATGCGGCCGCCGGCGACCTCGAGTGGCATATGCGTTGCTCATTTACGGCGTGCCACAGCCAACTTGTGGAACCCAGGAGGACACCACCGATGCCAGCACACCAGCCGATGCACGATGACGTTCTGCGCCGCGTCCGAGGGGAGTACATCGAGATGCCGGGGCTGCGGCTGACAACGGCACAGGCGCAACGGCTGTGGGGACTGGACCGTGACGCCTGCGATGCGCTGCTGGGCGCCCTCGTCGACAGCAAGTTCCTGTTCCGGACGCGGGACGGCGCGTTCATGCGCTCCGATCAAGCGCGCGCCGCGCGTACCTGAGATTTCTGCACCTGCCAGGCCGGTCGGACAAAGTCCTGCCTACGAGCCGTAAGACCGACAGGCCCACACGCCCTGCCCGAATAACGGAGAACGGATCGGTCGTTCTCCGTTCCTCGTTCCTAGTTCCTGGTTCGTAGCCACGCGGCGAATGCGGTGAAGGCCTGGCCGCGGTGCGCGACCGCCAGCTTGCGTGCCTGTGTCACCTGCGCCAGCGTCTGTCCGTACGGTGGGTAGTAGAAGATCGGGTCGTAGCCGAAGCCGGCGTCACCAGCGGGGGCCCAGGCGATCTCCCCCTCGGTGACGCCGCGCGTTTCGTAGACGACATGGTCGCCCGCCGCCGCGGCGAGCGCGCACACGAAGCGCGCCGTCCGTGCCGCATCGGGACGCTCGCGCAGCCGCCGCTCGATCTCGGCAAAGCGCTCGGGATACGAGGCGTCGGGGCGGAGGAAGCGCGCCGAGTGGACACCGGGCTCGCCGTCAAGGGCATCGATCGCCAGCCCCGAGTCCTCGGCCACGGTGAGGATCCCGTCCGGCGCCACCCGCCTGGCGTAGTAGCGCGCCTTGAGCCGCGCGTTCTCTTCGAAGGTGGTGCCCGTTTCTTCCGGCTCCGGAACGGCCGGGAAGTCAGCGAGGCTCGCCAGGTCAACCGCAACGCCGCCCAGCAGCTCGCGAATCTCGCGCAGCTTGCCGGCATTGGTTGTCGCGATGAGGACCGTGGCCCTACTTGCCAAGCAGTGGGCCGACGAGGCCGCGCTGCAGCGCGATGAGCTGGCGGATGCCGGTATCCGCCAGGTCGAGCAGCTGCGTCAGCGCATCGCGCCCGAACGGCACCGCTTCGGCCGTCCCCTGCAGCTCGATGTACAGGCCGGCGCCGGTCTTGACCACGTTCATGTCGACGTCGGCCTTCGAGTCCTCGACGTAGGCGAGGTCGAGCATCGGCATGCCTTCGACGATCCCGACGCTGGTCGCGGCGACGAAGTCCTGCACGGGCATCGTCCGCAGCAGGTCCTTCTCGCGCATCTTCTGGACGGCGAGGACGAGGGCGACGAACGCGCCGGTAATGGAGGCGGTTCGCGTGCCGCCGTCGGCCTGGATGACGTCGCAGTCGAGCGTGATGGTCCGCTCGCCGAGCTCTTCGAGCTTCGTCACGGCGCGCAGCGACCGGCCGATCAGCCGCTGGATCTCCTGCGTCCTGCCGCCGACACGTCCCGCGCTCGCTTCGCGCTGTGTCCGGGTCGTCGTTGCGCGCGGCAGCATCCCGTACTCGGCGGTGACCCACCCCTTGCCGGTGTTGCGGCGGAACGGCGGCACGCGGTCCTCGACGCTGGCGGTGCAGATCACCTTTGTCTTGCCGGCTTCGACGAGGACCGAGCCCTCGGCGTGCATCAGGTAATTGGGGGTGATCCGCGTCGGGCGGAGCTGTTCTGGAAGGCGGTTGTCCTGTCGCATCAGCCGATCACTGTACCTTACTGGGCCGGCCTGACCAGCGAGGGGTCGGGCGACAGCGGCCGGCGCAGGTCGACGTGTCCGGCCAGCGTGTCGGCTTCCCGGCCGTCGATCAGGATCTGAACGCGCTGCACCGAGGGCAGGTTGGCGGTGACGGCGTTGACGATCGCGTAGACGGTGAGCAGTTCCGCCGCCGATCCGCCGGGATGCCTCGTCGTCACCTCGGGCGCCAGGTCGACGAAGGCATCGCCGCGCTCCGTGATGTAGAAGGCGCGCACGGTCGTGCCCTCCGGGATGGCCGAGACGTATCCCTCGGGCGCCGGTTCCATCTGTGCTTCGAGGATCTGGCGTCCCTGCGCCGAGGTGCCCTCGGCCAGCGGCACCTCGCGCCGCACGCCCACCAGTGCGCTGGCGTCCGGGGCCGCGTAGAACAGCGTGGCGGTGATATGGGCGACCTCCGCCGGCGGGGCCGTTGCCGCCGGCGCCTCCAGCGGCGCGGCCGCCTCCGGCGCGAACAGCCACTCGATGCCCGCCACCACGGCGGCGACCAGCAGCGCGACCAGCAGCACGCCGCCGGCGACGTAGGCCCAGCGCCGGCCGGTCACTGGCGGCGCGCCTCGAGATACGCGCGCATCCGGACAATCGCGTCGAAGAGCGCATCGGCGGCCCCCGACTGGAAGTCGGCGGTTTGCATGGCCTGCGCCTGATCCGGGTTGGTGAGGTAGGCGAGCTCCACGAGCAGCGCCGGCATGTTGGCGCTGCTCAGCACGCGCATCGGCGCCCGCTGGATCGGGCGCGGCCCCATGCGCAGGCGCCGCCGCAGTTCCTGTTCGACCGTCGAGGCAAACACGGCGGAGTCGTCGACGTGCCGCGCCTGCGCCAGATCCCATGGGATGACGTCGATGCTGCGCATACCGCCGCCGAGCACCGGCACGGCGATCGCGTCCTCGGCGCCGCCCTGCGCCTCGAGCCCCTCCCGATCGAGCGCCAGGACGAACACTTCTGCTCCCGCCACTTCCGGCGACAGGGTGCCGTTCACGTGGAGGCTGAGGAACAGGTCCGCCTTCGAGTTGTTCGCCAGTGCCGAACGCTCGTCGAGCGCCACCGTCCGGTCGTCGTCTCGCGTGAGCAGCACGCGCAGGCCGAGGCGCGTTTCGATCACCGCCTTGAGCCGCCTCGCGATGTCGAGCGTGATCTGTTTCTCGAGGACGCCGTCCGCGCTTCGCACGCCGGCATCGTCGCCGCCGTGTCCCGGGTCGATCACGATGGTCTGAACCGCGGCGTTGCGGAAGACCGCGGCGGGGTCCGCGGGCGGCGGGCCGGGAAGCGGCGCCCCCACAGGCATTTCGGCGGGGGCCCCGCTTGACACTTCGATGGCGACGCGCGTCACGTCGTCAGCCGTGGCCGGCGTGGCGCGCGCCGTCGTGGAACGCGGCGAGAGGACGATGGCGATCGTGTTCGGTTGATCCGCCGGGCGGAACGAATCGATGAGGCCCGCCCCGGCAGGCAGCGAGAGGTCGACGGCATCAGCGTCGATCCGCACGAGAATGCGCGAGCCCTCGGTGGTTGCCGTGACCGGCGCCGCCGGCGCAATCTCGAGCGTGGCGCGCGTCGGCGGGCCGGCCGCGTCGATGCGCGCCGTGACGCGCGGCACGCGGACGTCGCCGAGGATGAGCAGCCGCGCCGGGCGCCGGAGCTCGAGGGACACGCCGGCGATCGGCGCCAGCGCCCTCGGCACGACGTCGATCGGCACCAGCCAGCGGCGTCCCGAGCGCACCGGCGCCGCCGGCAGCGAGACGACGCGCCCGTTGACCGAGGCGAGCGGCTGGTCCTGCGACAGCACGACCGTGTTGCCGCGAATGGTGAGGGTGAGCCCGCCCGCGAGCGGATCCTCGCGGACCGTCAACGGCAGGATCGAGGCAAGATCCTCGAGCGCGATCAGTTCCTGCCCGGCGACGACGGTCGTTGGCACCGCGCGGCGGCCGTCCGGCGACACGAGCGTCAGCGGCGTGGCGGGCGGGGTACCCTGCGCCACCAGCGGGCTCGAGACGAACAGCCCGAGCAGCAGAACGGCAGCAAGCGAGCACAGGATGCGCAACGCCTTCGATCATACCTGCGTGCCGGGCGGCGAACGGTCCAGCAGCGCGCCATGCCGCATAATGGCGCCGTGACCGGGCGTCGTCCGCCTCGCCAGCGCCCCGTGGCCGCGCCGCCGCCGGAGCGTCCCGTCGGCAAGCCGCCGCACCCGCGCACGCCGGCGCTCGTCCGCGACGTGGGTGGCAACGAGCTGCGCGATCTGTTCGCGTTGTTCCGCGACCTGCCGAGGCCGCCTCGACCGGCGGCGCGGCTCCCCGTCACGCGGAAGGGATGGACACGGTGAACAGCGCGCCGCCGCCGGGATGGTTCTCGGCGGAGATCGATCCGTGGTGCGCCGTGACGATGCCGCGCGCGATCGCCAGCCCGAGCCCGCTGCCGGTGGATGTCCGGCCCTTGTAGAAGCGATCGAAGAGCCGCGGCAAATCCGCAGCGGGGATTCCCTCACCGGTGTCAGCGACCCGGATGATCGAGCGGTCGTCTCGCTGCTCTCCCGAGACGGTGATCTGTCCGCCCGGCGGCGTGTGCCGGATCGCGTTGGTGATCAGGTTGGTCAGCACCTCGCGAAGGCGCACCGGGTCGGCCTCCAGCGTGGCGGCCCCGGTGTCGTCGACGACCACGGCGATCCGTCCCGCATCAGCCTGCGGCCGGCAGGCGTCCGCG
Organism: Vicinamibacterales bacterium; assembly: GCA_050247255.1. Classification (GTDB taxonomy): domain Bacteria; phylum Acidobacteriota; class Vicinamibacteria; order Vicinamibacterales; family UBA2999; genus JBFWUM01. The sequence goes on from JBFWUM010000001.1 coordinate 166,656, forward strand.
GCCTCGCGCAGCAGCGGCCCCAGCTCGACCGGTTCGGTGTGGAGCGTCAGCGTCCCGTTGTCGGCATGCGCGAGGGTGCGCAGGTCTTCGACCAGCCGCGCCAGCACGCGCGTGTCGTCGAGCAGGCCCTCCAGTTGACGGTCGTCGCGCGCGTAGACGCCGTCGAGGATCCCCTCGAGCCGTCCCTGGATGATGGTCAGCGGAGTGCGCAGCTCGTGGGCGATGTCGGCCATGAGATCGCGCCGCGCCCGGTCCTGCGCCTCGAGGCGCGTGGTCATCTCGTTGAATGCGCGGGCGACGGCTCGCACCGACTCCGCGCCGCGTTCGGGAACACGGCCGGCGTAGTCACGTTTCGCCACGCGTTCAGCGGCGCCCACCAGGTCTCCCATGGGCGCGGCGACGCGCCGCGTGGCGATGGCTCCGGCGGCGATGAGGATCGCCACCAGCACCAGCGGCGGCGGGACGAACCAGCCGCCGCCGTCGAGCGGCCACCGGAACACGCGCGACACGAACACGAAGAGCCAGATGGCGACGAACAGCCAGCCGATGTGCCAACGCCGCATGAAGCGCGTGCGCTGGGCGCCGGCGTGAAACGCCGGGCCGCGCGGTGGCCACGGCTCGTGATGGGGCCACCAGGCCGGCGGCTGGCCGGCGTGGGGCGTCTGCCGCCAGTGATGCCGCCTCATGGCTCTGCGAACTTGTACCCGATCCCGTAGACCGTCACAATGTACTGGGGACGCCTCGGGTCGCGTTCCAGCTTGCGGCGGATGTTCTTCACATGGGCATCCACGGCGCGATCGAACGCCTCGACCCTGTCGCCATGAATGACGTCGAGCAGCTGGGCGCGCGTGAAGACGCGGCCGGGCCGCCGCGCCATGGCCGCGGCGATGGCGAACTCGGTGGCCGTGAGGTCCACAGCCGCGCCGTCGCGCTCGACGCGGCGCTTCCCTTCGTCGAACACCAGGTCTGCGATCCGGAACGTGGGGCCATCGGCGCCGCGCGCGCGCCGCAGCACGGCCCGCGCCCGCGCGACCAGCTCGCGCGGGCTGAAGGGCTTTGTCAGATAGTCGTCGGCGCCGACGTCGAGCCCGGCAAGGCGGTCGGCCTCGTCCACGCGCGCGGTGAGCATGATGATCGGCACGTCCGATTCGCGCCGGAGCATGCGCGCCACATGCATGCCGTCGACGCGCGGCAGGCCGAGGTCGAGCACGATCAGGTCGGGGCGCTGCTCGCGGGCGAGTGCCAGGGCCGCCGCGCCATCGCCGGCGACGGCCACCGAATGGCCCGCGCGCCGCAGGTAGTCGCCGGCGATGGCCGCGATCTGCGGCTCGTCGTCAACGACGAGGATCAGGGCCATCCTTCATGTGCTCGTGCGCGCGCCGGTGCCACTCGTCCCACCGCGCGGGGTCGTCGTACCACGCGCCCGGGTGCCCATAGTAGCGGTGCCAGGGCCGGCCGCATCCGCCGAGCAGCCGGACAAGGAAGAAAATCGCGAAGAACCAGAACAGCCACCCGAACGGGAACCAGACGTGGCGCACAGGGAAGGGTGTGCCTGAGGCCTGGAGCCCCATCAGATACGCGCCCCAGCCGACCAACCCTGCCACGACGACGACCGCCACCCAGGGAGCCCACCACCGCCATTTCATGTCGTTATCCATGCCTGTGTCCTCCACGGATTGAGTCTGGCGGCGGAATGTGGAGGGATTATGAATGCCGGGGTAAAGGGCAGGCGCGCGTTCGACGTATTCAGAGTCATGACACGCCTGTTCTGGCTTGCCGCTGCAGTGGTGGCCGTGGTGCCCGCCGTTTCGGCCCACCACTCGTTTTCCGCCGAGTATTTCGAGGACCGCACGGTCAGCATCGAGGGAGAGGTCGAGGAGTTTCGCTACCGCAACCCGCACGCGTGGGTGATGCTGCGCGTGCAGCAGGCGGACGGCTCCATGGCGACCTATGGGGCGGAGTGGGCGGGCGCGGGGCGCCTGGGCCGCCAGGGGATCACCGCCGACACCATCAAGCCGGGGGATCGCGTGCGCATCGACGGCTCACCCGGACGGGTCGAGGCGGAGCGGCGCATTCACCTCAAGGGCATCGAGCGGCCGGCCGACGGCTGGAGCTGGGCGCAGCGCAACCGCCGGCGCCGCTAGCGGACCAGCAGCGTCAGCCGCGGAAAGGTGAACGTGCCCGCCCCGGCGTCGATGATGTTGATCTGGCAGGTGTAGACGCCCGGCGGCAGGCTGTCCGGCGCCAGCTCGAACTGGAAGAGCGCCGCGCCCCGGTCGGCGGCATCAACGGCGGTGCGCTCGACGATCGGCGTCTCGAACACCTTGACCTTCCCGCGGTAGAACGCCAGGCTCGTGCGCAGGAGTGGCGGCACACCCTCCGCTGCCGCCGGCTCATAGACCTCGTAGTAGAAGAACAACCGCTGGTCGCGGCCGACCACACGCGTCAGGTTCGGCAGCAGTTGCGTCCCGTTGCGCACCAGCGGGTTCTCCGTGCGCCCGCCGCTCCAGGGGTGCACCTGCGTGCTCAGCACGATCGAGCTGACCTTGACCCGCGCATCCCGCAGCTGCGGGACGACGATCGGTGTCTCGAAGGAGCCGATGGTGCCAGTGGTGTTCTCGCGCGCCACCACTTTCAGCGAGTACGTCCCTGGCGGCAGCGTCACGCCGGCCTGGTAGAGCACCTGGCGGGAGGTCAGTGACGGCGCCGCATCCGCCGGCAGCCGGATGGTGTCGCGGATCCGGCCGATGGCGCGACCCTGATCGTCGCGCACCTGGCCGAGCACGTCGATCTCGGGCTGCGTGCCGTTCGATGCCGGCACCGCAGCGCCCGGAATCGCCAGGGCAATCGGCACGTAGTAGCGGTCGGCTGCCAGCCGGAAGAACCCGGCGCCGGCAAGCAGCGGCAGATCGGTCGCCGACACCGCGGCGTCGAGCTCGGCGCGGAGCTGCGCTTCGCGGTCGCCGCGGCTACTGTGCGCGAAGTCGCGGTCGGCGTAGTAGCCGCGGCGCGCGGCGACGCGCAGGCCGCTGCGGCGGACGCGGACCTCGACGCGCCGGAACCGGCCGTCCTTCGTGGTGTTGGTGCTGCTGTAGCCGATCAGGTAGTACGACGTGAGGTCGCGCTGCGCCTGGGCGAAGGCGTCGCCGAACTCGTTGCTGTCGACGAAGGCGCGGCCGCCGGTGTCCTCGGCGAGCGTGAACAGGCTGTCCTGCGACGCCAGCAGGCGGTCGAACTGCGCCATCACGTTGCGCCCCGAGAACAGGCCGACGCCGCCGCGGCTCGGCTGGCTGGCATCGCCGCCGGGCACGACCGCCTCGAGCCCGCGCGTGTCGATCGGATAGATCGAGAGGTTGGCGCGCACCGCGGCGTTGGTCGCGGCCCGCAGCTCCACCTGGTTGTCCTCGCCGCTGCGCTCCATGCCGGCGCTGAAGTAGATCACCGCCTTCTTCTGCTCGATGCCCTGCAGCGCCTCGGCCACGAGCCGCAGCGCGCGCAGCCGCGCGTCGTTGTTGTAGGTTTCGAACGCCGTGTCCTCGGGCTCGGTGGCCGCCGCCGCGGCCTCTTCGGTCGCCAGCGTCTCGGCCGACGCGACGGGCACGGCCGTGCCATCGCTGCTGGCAAATGCGCCGAGTGCCTCGAGGACCTCTTCGCGGCTGGCCGTGAAGTCGGCGAGGACGTCGATCGTCGCGCCGACCGTCGCCACCGCCAGCAGGTCGGCAGGCGCCATCTGCTCGCGGACGAAGTCGGTCGCGCTGTCGACCGCGCGCTGCACATCCTCGGGCGCCATCGAACTGAGGTCGAACAGCAGCAGGAGGAGACGCCGTCCGGCGAATGCCGCCGGATCGATCGTGCGGGCGGCCGTGGGCGCTGTCGGCGTCGCTGCCGCGCCCGCCGGGGCTTCCAGGCCGCCCAGCAGTTCGATCGGCGGCGCGGTAAAGCGCTGCGTGCTGACCTGTTCGACGCTGAACGTCTCGATGGCCTGGAGCCGGCCGTCCTCGCGGACTTCGAAGTCCGCCGCGGTGAGCCCCTGCACGAAGTTCCCCGCATCGTCCCGTACGACCACGTCGACCGACACGAGGTCGAGCGATGAGCGAAAGACTGGCTGCTGCGCCGCCGGTGCCACGACGCCGACCATGACGAGCACGATGCAGAGGCGAAGCCGCAGCATCAGTAAGTAAACCTCAGCGTCAGCTGCACCGACCGCATGGGACGCACTGACGTGACCTGGCCGAACGAGGGCGAGTTCACCACCGTGTTCACCGCGGCGTAGTTGACCAGGTTGAGCAGGTTGTTGGCGCGCAGCTGCAGCGTGAGCGTGCGGCTGCCGCCGAGGCCGACATCGCGCGTCAGGGTCGCGCTGAGATCCTTGCTCCCCGGGCCGATGATGAGATTTCGCCCAGCCGTGCCGAACGTGCCGGACGAGGGGAGGGCGAACGCGGCGGTGTTGAAGAATTGATCGATGGTCGGTTCGTCGAGCGCAACTGGCGCGCCCGTGTAGTCGGCCCGCAGCGTGCCGTTGGTACCGCGCGCGGCATCGCTCGCCGCGCTCAGCACGCGCGCCGTCAGCGGCGTACCCGATTGGACTCGGACGTTCACGTTGACCGTCCACATCTGGAGCAGCTGCGTCCAGAGCCCACTGTTGGTGACCCAGCGGCGGTCCGGACCGAACGGCAGGTCATAGCGGAGGTTGCCGCGGATCTCGTGGCGGCGAGAAAAGCTCGAGAGGCCCCACTCGGCATCGAGGTCGCGATCGTCCTGGGCGACGACCGTGCCACCGCCGCCGATGGTCGAGGCGTTGTCGCGCGAGCGCGCCAGCGTGTAGCTGAGGCCGCCGCCAATACCGCGCGCCTGGCGCCGGCGCAAGCGGAACGTTGCCGAGTGCAGTCGCGATGACGACTCCGAGGTCTGCCAGAGGAACGGCTGGATGTCAGGCACCCGCAGCCCGTCAGGACCGCGGTTCGGCGCGCGCACCAGGTCCAGGCTCGAGCCGACCGCGAAGGTGTAACCGGCCCCGGCGCTCCAGCCGCGCGCGATCTCGTGGTTAAGATCGACGTTCCACGTTTGCACGCGGCCGACCTGGTAGTCGGGCGCGACGCCGAAGTTGTTGGTCGTCGCCGCCGCGGCCGCGGCGGCAAACGCGTGGCTGAGCGACAGCGGCTCGGCCTCGTCGCCGATGGCCGTGTCGGTGACGGCAAACGGCGGCTGGCTGGCAAGCTGCCGGGCGATCTGCCCGTACGTGCCGGCATTGAAGCTCACGCCATAGCCGCCCCGGAGCACGGTCGCGCGGCCCGCACGCCACGCAACGCCCAGGCGCGGCGCCAAGTTGTTGACGTCGGTGCGCACCAAACCGTCCGGCAGCGCCCCGGAGAAGGGGCCCGTGCTTCCCGCGGCGACCGGCGCCACCGACGTGAAGTCCGGGGCCGCATCCAGGTTCACCAGGCGGCCGTTGCCTTCCACCAGCGGGAACGTCAACTCGTAGCGGAGCCCGAGGTTGAACGTCAAGCGCGCGCTTCGCCGCCAGTTGTCCTGCACGAACAGGCTGACCGATCGGCCGTGCAGCGAGACGTCGCCGGGACCGTAGTGCACCGACGCCTGCTGCGGCGTGCCGAGCAGGAAATCGGCGAAGTCGCTCCCTGAATAGAGCCCGGTAAAGACATACGTGCCGCGGGCATTCGAATCGGTGCGGCTCGAGGCCACGTCGCGCCGGAACTCTGCGCCGGCTCGGAACTGGTGGCGGGCGATCGGGCGCGACCACGAGTAGCCGAGGGTGAGCCGCGTGTCGGCACGAACACTGGGCGTCTGGTCGGTCACGCTGCTGAGCGACGCGAACGAGAGCGCCGGCACGCCCCACGCAAACGGCTCCGTGGCGACACCGCGAATCCCCGCTGCCGCCGCCACGTTCTCGACGAACGCGTACTGATTGCGCGTCTCCGACTGCGTGCGCGAGACGTCGATGTTGATCGAGTGTTGCGTGCGCCGATGCGTGATGTTCAGGCGCGTCGGTACCGTCAGCCGGTAGCCGGTGGTCGTTCCCGACAGCGCCGGGAACACGTCGTGGCGGTCGCCGTCGTTGCTGCGGTACTGCACCTGCGAGTTGAGCGACGCGGTCATACCGGCCGGTCCGCCGCCGGCGCGGCCGCCGCGTCCGCCACCGCGCGGTCCACCGCCGCCGCGCGCGCCGCCGCCAAATCCGCCGCGGCCGCCGCCGCGTCCTGCCGGCGCGCCGGCAGACGGCGTGAAGTTGTGGGTCAGCCGCAGGTTCACGTTGTCGGCCGCGGTATCGCTGGTGGCGATGTTTCGGAAGTTGCGTGACGTCCCCGGCAGGTTGGGCTCCGGAATGAAGCGCAGCAGCGCCCGTGCCGACGGATCGATTCGCGACGCCGGGATGACATTGCCCTCGAACGGCTGCCCCGTGACCGGATCGACGATCGCGCGCCCCAGCGCGCTGAAGTCGCCCGCCCGCATCGCCGCCGATGGGACGGTGGCGTACTGATCGAACAGCGTGTCCCCCTTGTTCCGTGAATAGGACAGAGAGAACGTCGTCTTCCCGGTGCCGTCGTAGATGCGGGGGATCACGAGCGGGCCGCCGATGTTCAGGTCGACCGTCTGGCGGAGGTAGTCCGGATCCGGCCGAGAGTCGCTTGGACGCAGCTGGTAGGGCGACGCGTCGAGCACGGATCCGCCCAGCGTGTAGCCGCTGTTGAACGTGAAGACGCGCTGAGGCCCGGACCCTTCGTCAGGATCGAGCCGGTTGAAGGCGCCGGAGTTGCCGTTGACGGCCACAGCATCCGAGGCTTCGAGCGAGAACCCCTGGGGGAGCGCCAGCTGCGGCGCGTCATCGTCGCCTTCGGCGGAGGGCGCCTCAATCGCCGCGCGCCGCTGGAGGTTCAGTCGTTCGAACCCCTGCGCCGGCGCCGCCGGCGTGGGCGCCGCCGCCGCCGTCCGCGGCGCAAGCGTCAGGCTGAAATCCACCTGCTCCCCACAGCTCGTCGTCGTCGAGCGCTCGCCCCTCGCAAAGCCGGTGAGCTCCGCGTTGACCACATAGGCGCCAGGCGTGAGCGCGAGCTCGTAGCGGCCGTCGATGCCGGTGGAGGTGACCGCTGCGGTGGTGTTGCCACTGCGGACGATGATCGCCACGCCGGGAAGCGGCGTGCCGGCGCTCGTGACGACCCCGTCGACACGGCAGGCCGACTGGGCGTCCTGCGCCCGGACGTGCGGCACAGGTACGGCGACGAGCAGAGCGGCAACGACGCGGGCCGCGGCGGAGCGGTGCATGGCGGTGAAGTAGGCCACGCCTCTACGGCGTGGCTTCTCGATGGTACCGGCAACCCACGCCGGGCATTGTCAAGAAAAGGTAAACGTCGGGCCGGGCGTCCGGCTACGTCAGGCGAAAAACGATCTGGACGTTCGTGCGGAAGTCGACCGGCCGCCCCCCGGCCTGCGCCGGCTTGAACCTCATCTGCTCGGCGGCGCGAATCGCCATCTCGTCGAGCCCGTGGCCCAGGCCGCGCACGACGCGGACGACGCGAACGCGGCCCGCCGCCGAGAACTCCACTTCGAGCGTGACTTCGCCCTCGATGCGCGACTCGCGGGCCTCGGCCGAGTACTCGGGCGTCGGCTTGAACGTCACCTCGACCGGCGTGACCACTCCATCGCGCCGTGCCTCGGCGCGTGCGGCGGCGGGTGGTGGTTCAGGCGCTGCGAACCCCGTGGGTTGGACTGCCGCGCGGCGGCGGGCTGGCGCAGGGGCGGCGGCCGACGCCGCGCCGAATCCCGTGTTCGTCACTTCGCGCCCAGGCCGCGCAGCAGCATTGGTCGGTTGCTGGCTGTCGAACCCGGAGGCGACGACGGCGGTGGCGCGGTCGGTCCCCGGACGCGGGTCCGTGTTGCTGCTGGCTTCGAAGGCGCCGACCTCGGTGGCGCGCATGCGTACTTCCGGCGCGACGGCGTCCTGCCGATCGAATCCGGTCTGCTGCACCTGCCGCGGCTCCACACGCGGAGCGGCTGTTCGCACCGGTGCCTCGAACGCGCCCACACGAACTTCGGGCCGTGGCGCCGGCGGCGGCGGTGGGGGAGGTTCGGGCCTCGGTGCTTCCGGCGCGGGCAGTTCGACGACCGGCTCCGGCTCCAGTGTCGGCTGGGGCTCCGGTTCGGGTTCAGGTTCGGGCGGCGGCGTGTTGCGCAGCGCCTCGATCGGATCGAGCGGAACCGGGGGGACCGCGACGCGCAGAAAGGTGAGTGTTTGTTCGAGCCGCACCGCGGGCCTGGAGACCTGCAGCATGGCCAGCCAGGTGACGACGCCGGCGATGCCGACGTGCGCCACGAGGCTCAGCAGGGCCGCGAGCGGCGAGCGCCGCCGCGGCTCCGATTGCTCGAACATCTCGCGCGGCATGGGACGCCGCTAATTGTAAGACAGCTCGGCCGTTATCACGGGATCGACGGCGCCGCCGGCGTTCTTGACCGAGGGCAGGGCGACGCGTAATGTAGTCACATGAGGGACCACACAGAGCCGACCTCGCCGAAGTCGGGGACCACGGCGATCGGCGTGCGTGAACTCAAGACGCATGCGGCGCGGATTGTGCGCCACGTGCGCGAAGCCCGAGCCTCGTACATCCTGACGCATCGCGGGCAAGCAGTCGGCGTGATCCTTCCCCTCGGCGCGCCATACGAGACGGCTCCATCGGCTGACGACGCTCACACTGCCGCAGCGTGGGACGCATTCCTTCGGGCTGGTCAGCGCATTCAAGGGCGTTTCCGGTCGGATGCCAGCGGCGTTCGGCTGCTCTCCGACATGAGACGGTAGTGGCCGGCGCGCGACGCCAGCCACGGCGGCCGGAATCAGCCGCGCCCGAGCAGCGTCGCTACACGATTGACGCGAGTGTGTTCGTCAACGCCTTCAATCCCCATGAAGACGGCCACGAAGAGAGCCTCGCTCTGTTGACCATCATCCAGGAGCGCGGTGACCCGGTCATCGTCCCGACCCTGCTGCTGCCGGAGATCGCCGCGGCGGTTGCGCGTGCGAGCGACGACAGCGACGGCGCGATTGCCTACGCGCAGGCCGCGAGTGGTCTCCCCAATCTCACCCTTGTATCCGTGACGCCCGCGATGGCGCGACAGGCAGCCGAACTGGCCGCTGCGCACCGCTTGCGCGGCGCAGACTCCATCTATGTCGCCATCGCTCGCCGCTATGGCACGACGCTGGTGTCCCGGGACGACGAACAACGTCTCCGCGGGTCGGCCATCGTGGCGTGTGTGACGCCGGAGGAGGCTGCCGGCGAACACGTTCGCGCGCGACCGCGCCGATAGTCCTTCGGGAACTCGCGGGGGCTTGGCCCACCTTCGCCGAAGGCTACGGTGGGCAACCTTCGCCTGATACGAGCGCGAAGGTTGGTGGAGGCGGCGGGAGTTGAACCCGCGTCCGAAAGCACGTCGTCGTGGGACTCTACATGCGTGTCCGCTTCTGTGTTTTCGTGCCCGGCGTGTGGAAACGGCCAAGTACCGCCAGGCCTTAGCCCCGGAACATCTCGCCGGCACGCGCCGAGGCGCCACGTGCCAGCCAGCCTGCTTAATGGCGTCTGACCCCCAACCACCAGGCGAGGTCAGGGCAGACGTCACGGCTTAATTAAGCCGCGAGAGCGTACTGAGTATCCGCAGTTAACGGATGTTCCGTCAGATTAACGAGTTAACGGTGCTCGGCATGCATCCCGCGATCCCGTACCCCCGTCGAAGCCAATTCGCCCCCGGAGAGGTGGAACGCTGTGCGTGACCGGACGCTCCTCCAGTCACCCCTCCATTGTACGGCCTCGGCGCCGGCGCACCTATAATCCCGTGAAGATGCCGTTGGACGAGGACCTCCGCCACGCCTTCGACCGCGCCGCGGCCGAGCTGCGCACCCGCTTTGACGCGAGCATTGCCGCGCTGGCGGACGAGCTGTCGCGGCTGATGGCCGCTGAGCGCGGGCGGCTCTCGCAGGAGGCCGACCGCCGCGTCGCCGCGGCGCAGCAGCAGGCCGAAGCCCAGGTGAGCGCCTTCCGCCAGCAGGCGGAATCACAAGTCGAGGAGGTCCGCCGGCAGGCCGAAGCGCAGGTGGCCGACGTGCGGGTTGCCGCCGAACGGCAGGTCGCCGACGTCCGGCGGCAGGCCGAGTCGCAGGTGGCAGCCCTCAAGGAACAGGCGCGCCGCCAGGTCGAGGAGCTGCGCCACGCCGCTGATACCCAGGTCGCCGATTTGCGCCGCGCACTCGACGAGATGCGCGTGGCCACGCAGAAACAGATCGAGGAGGTGCGCCGCGCCGCGAATGCCGATGCCGAGGACCTCGTGGTGTCGCAGCTCGCCGCGGCCGCCGCGGACAACGATCGGCGCACGGAGGAGGCGGTTGCCCAGACCCGCGCCGAGGCCCAGGCCGAGACGAATGCCGCGGCGGCGCGGCTCGTGGAGTCGGTGCGCGCCCTCGACAACGCGCGCACGCTCGGCGAACTGCTCGACTACCTGGTCGAGTCGGCCGGCCGCGAGGCCGAGCGCGCCGCGGTGTTCGTCACCAAAGGCGACCGGCTGCAGGGGTGGCGCCTGGTCGGCTTTGGTCCCGACCTGCCGCCGGCGAAGACGATCGATCTGTCACCACGCGAGTTGGAGCCGCCGCCATTTGCGCGCACGACCGAGGCCCGCGACTTCGTCACACTGCCGATCCAGGTAGGTGGCGCTCCCGTGGCGGTGCTGTACGCGGATACGACGGCCGCGCGAGGCGACCTCGTCCGCCTGCGCGCCGTCCTCGAAGTCTGGGCCCGTTACGTCGGCCGGGCGCTCGAGGCGATGACGGCCACCCGGGCCACCGGGCTCATGCTGCCGCGGCCCATGGCACGGGCTTCGCAAACTCCGCCTGACCCGCCGCACCCAGGAGCGGCCACACGCATTCAATGACCCGCCTCCCGGTCCGCTCGCTCATCGTCGCCCTCGCCGTCCTCGCGTGCGCGGACGCCGGGACGATGCGCGGGCAGGACCTGGTGGCCACCGACCATCCGCCGCTGCCGGCCACGGCGGCGCAATACTGGCTCGTCCCGGATGCCACGATTTCGTCGTCCCAGGAGCCCGAGACTTCAGTCTCGGCCCGCGCCGGCACTGAAGTGCCGGGCTCCGCCGGCACTGAAGTGCCGGGCTCCAAAGAGCCCGCATCCACCAACGTCCCCGGCTATTCCGAGTACGCGCGCGCGCTGGCCCTGCAGGAGCAGGGGCAGCTGGAGCAGGCCGACGCCATGCTGACGGCGCTGCTCGAGCGCGGTGGCGAGGGGTACCTGCCGCATGCGGTCACGCGGTCGCTGGCGGAGGTGGCGCTCGCGCGCGGCGATGCCAGCCGTGCCCAAAAACTACTCGCAGATCTCTCCGACGAGAAGCTGCTCGATCCCGAAGATGTGTGGCTGCGCCTTGGCACCGCCGCCGAGCAGGCCGGTGACGTCGCGGCAGCGCTCGCTGCGTACCGCACGGTGTATTACGACTACCCGCTCTCGGAAGAAGCGGTGGATGCGCAAGCGGGCATCGAGCGGCTGGAGACGCCGTCCCTGCTCGCGCCCGATCGCTTTGCGCGCGAGCTGGCGCGCGCGGAGCGGCTGTTTACCGCCCGGCGCTGGGCGCAGTCGCGCGCCGGCTTCGAGCCGCTGCAGCGCGCGGCGACGTCGGCCGACGATCGCGAGCTGATCGCGCTGCGGCTGGCGGAAGCCGACTACTACCTCGATCGCCATCGCCAGGCGCGTGAAGCCCTCCGGCCCTTCCTGGACGGCGCCTCGCGCAAGGCGGAGGCGCGGTTCTTCTTCCTGACGGCCACGCGCGCGCTGGGCGACACGGCGACGTACGTCAGGCTGGCTCGCGAGCTGGTCGCGGACTTCCCGGACAGCTCGTGGGCAGAGGAAACGCTCAACAACCTCGCCTCGCACTACATCATCGACGACGAAGATGCCGCTGCCGATCGCGTGTTCCGCGAGCTGGCGCAGCGCTTTCCCAAGGGTCGGTACGCCGAGCGCGCCGCCTGGCGCATCGGCTGGTGGGCCTACAAGCAGGAGCAGTGGACGGAGACGGTGCGGATCTTCGACGCGGCCGCCGCCGCGTTTCCGCGCGCCGACATGCGCCCCGCCTGGTTGTACTGGTCGGCGCGGGCCAGCGATCGCGCCGGCGATCGCGCCACGGCGACCGCCCGCTACCGGTTGGCAGTCACCGACTATCAGAACTCGTACTACGGGCGGCTGGCGGCGCGGCGCCTCGACGGGCGTGGCGGCCCCGCAGTGGCCTCGGCGCTCCGCACCGCAGCGCCATCGCCCGCCGCATCGCCGCTCGTGCCGACCGAGCCGATCATCCGTCGGCTCATTGCCGCCGGCAAACATGCCGAAGCGCTCAAGGAAGCGCAGTACGCGCAGATCGTCTGGACCGACTCACCGGCGCTCCAGGCCACGGTCGCGTGGCTGCGCAACCGCGTTGGGCTCGAGCAGGAGGCGATGGAGCGGTTCCTCAACATCCGCGGCGCCATCACGCAGATGAAGCGCGCCTACCCGCAGTACCTCGCTGCGGGTGGCGAACGGCTGCCGCCCGAGGTGCTGCGCGTGATGTTCCCGATGGATCACTGGCCGCTGATTCAGCGCCACGCCGGGCGTCATCAGCTGGATCCGTACCTGATGGCGTCGCTCATCGCGCAGGAGTCGACCTTTACCGCCGACATCCGCTCGGGCGCGAACGCCTATGGGCTGATGCAACTGCTGCCGGCGACAGGCCGCTTGTACGCCAGGCGCGTCGGCCTCCGCTACGCCCAGTCGCTGCTGACGCAGCCAGAACCCAACGTGCGCATGGGCATGGCCTTCTACAAGGACCTCGTCGATCGCTTCGGCAGCGATCACCTGGCGCTGGCGGCCTACAACGCCGGGCCGCACCGCGTCGCCGCCTGGATACCGGAGCGTCGCGGCATGGCGCAGGACGAGTTCATCGACGACATCCCGTTTCCCGAGACGCAGAACTACGTGAAGCGGATCCTCGGGCAGGCCGAAGACTACCGGCGCCTGTATGGCGGTGGTGGCGTGCTGACGCCCCGCTAGATGGAGGTCCAGCTCGAGCTCACGAGCCGCGTCGAAGACGAGCACTTCTGGTTCCGCGGCTTTCGCGCCTTCATCGACCCGCTCGTCCGCGACGCCGCCTCCCGCCGGCCGAATCCGCGGATTCTCGATTGCGGCTGCGGCACCGGTTACAACCTGCAGTGGCTGGCCCGCTACGGGAGGCCGTTCGGCTTCGATCTCACGCCGGGCGGGTTAGCGCTGGCCCGCGGCCGCGGACAGCGTGTCGTCCGCGCGTCGATCACGGACATGCCGTTCGGCGGCGGGACGGCCGACGTGCTCACGTCGTTCGACGTGCTGCAATACGTCGAGGACGATGGGGCGGTGCTGCGGGAGATGGCGCGCGTGCTGGCACCGGGCGGCGCGCTCATCGTCACTGCGGCGGCGATGGACGCGCTGCGCGGCGGTCATGCGGCCGAATGGCCGGAGGTTCGGCGCTACTCGCGCGCGCGGATTCGCCGGATCGCGGAAGCGGCAGGCCTGCGCGTCGAGCGCGCGACCTACATGTTCGCGTCGTTGTTTCCGATGATGCTGGCCGTGCGCGCGCTGCGGCGGAACGTCGAAGGTGATGCGCCCGGTGACGACTGGGAGATGCAGGTGCCGGCCGCGCCGCTGAACGCAGTGCTGACCGGCATGTTGAAGGCAGAAGCGGCGCTGACGCGCCGCCTCCCGATGGCGCCCGCGGGCAGCTCGGTGCTGCTCGTGGCGCTAAAATCGTAGGGTCCCGCCGAAGTACGTCCCCTTGAGCTTCAGCACGCCGGCATCGCCATCGACCAGGTAGTCGACGTCGAGCGAGCGGTAGCCGAACTGCGCCGCCAGGTTCTTCGTGAAATTCAGCTGGCCGTACAGATCGAAGTCGTAGAACTTGCCGCGGAACTCTTCACGATCCAGCTTCAACGCCGTGAACTCCCCGGTGACCGACAGGTAGTCGCCGAGGTAGCCGCGGGCGATCCCGCCAATCGTCGGGATCGGCGCCTTGACTTCCTCGAGCGTCGCGCTCCCAGCCGGGCTGAGGATGAACGCCGACACCTTGTTGTATTTCAGCTCCGTCACCAGGCCGATGAACCCGTAGTTGAATCGGGCGAAGTCCCACTCATACCCCACGCGGTACAGGTCCCACTTGAACTCGTAGTTCACCGGCACGTTCACCGGGTAGGTGACCCCCTGGAAGGTGACGGTGGTGTCGATCACCTTGCCCGTGTCGTCGTACTTGACCGGGATGTAGGAGAAGCGGAACCGGTGGGCGCCGCCGGCACGGATGCGGAAGTCGCGGAAGCGTGTCGTCTCGAGCTCGAGCGGCGTCGCGAAATCGACCCCCTCGATGACGATCCCCGGCTCCTTGGGTGACCAGAGGTTCAGGTTCAGCTCGACGTGGGTGGTTTCCGGCGGAACCTGGGCGAAGGACGACCCGGCTGCACAGAGGACGAGGAGCGCGGTGAGCGCCACGCGAATAGGCATGTCCCGATTATCGGCTGAACAGCACGATCCAGCCATCGCGCTCGAATTCCACGCGATAACCGCGTGCGCGATACGCGTCGACGGCCAGCCCCAGCGCGGCCGTATCGGCGTACGGCCATGGGTTCAGGGGGGAGGCGGCCATCACCACATCGGCGTCGCCGGCCCCTTCCCGCAGCACGCGGATGTCGTGGCGCTGGCTGAGGTGCGGCACGATGGCCCCCTGCGCGATCACCGACGCGGCGTCCGGAACCATGGCGAGCGCGGCTGCAGCGGCCGAGGCTGAGGCGATCGGTTGGTAGTGTTCCGCCGTGAAGAGACGTCCCAGCGGCGGCCGCCCCGGGATCACCGCCGAGGCAACGACGCACGCCACCGCGAGCCACCCGGCGGCGCGCGGCCGGATGCTGCCCCGGCGCAGCAAGCGCGCCAGCCCGTCGCCGGCGCTCAGCGCGATGATCGGCGCAATCGGCGCCGAGTAGTGGAAGACGTTGCCCCAGTGCAGCGGGCTTGCCGACAGCAGCCGCGACAGCATCAGGGGCGCGGCGAGCAGCGCCACCGGCGAGGCCAGCGACAGGAACAGGAACGGCGCGAACCAGAACGCGAGTGTGCGCAGCTTGGTGATCGGCGTCACCAGGACGAGCGGCGCGGTCCACGGGCGTTCGAGGATGGCGGCAAACGTGTTCGTGTACGCGTACGCGCCCGTGTCGGAGAACGCCGGGATGGCGACGTTTGTGATGATCACGAAGGCGGCCATGCTGGCGCCTGTCAGCGCGAAGCCGCGTCGGCGCTCGCCCTGCCAGGCGAGATAGAGGCCGGCAGACGCCAGGAGCGCGACGAGATCCTCCTTGATGAGAAGCATGCTCGCCGCCACCGCCCAGAGCAGTCTCCATCGGCGCTGATCGATCGCCAGCAGCAGCAGTGCGACGGCCAGCGGCGCAAACGCCATTTCATGGACGTCGAACGCCGCCGTCTGCTGAATCCCCCACGACATCCCGTATGCAGAGGCGAGCCACAGCGACAGCCGGCTCGACAGACGGGCGCGCAGGAACAGGTAGACAGGCACGTTCGACGCTGCCAGCAGCACCGCCTGCGCGACGATGAGCGTCTCCGGCGCTGGAGCGATCCAGTAGAGCGGCGCGAACAGGGCGATGATCGGGTAGAAGTGGTCGCCGAGGATGTTCGAGAAGCCGCTGATGGTGCTCGCGGGCGCCTCGAACCGGCTCAAGTGCCAGACCGCCTGGTCGAAGATCCCGAGGTCGAAGCCGCTGCTGCCGAACCGCCAGTGCCGGAGGACTCCGTACGCGGCGTAGGCGACCGCAAGCACCGCGGCAACCACCCAGACGTACGCCTCCTCAATCTGCGAGGACGCGGTGTCGTGTCTCGAGGGCAAAGGGAATGATGAGCAGCCCCGCCAGCGGGACGAAGCCGACGAAGAACAGCACCTCCATCGCGGTGTCGAGCGCGTTGGTCCCGGCCGCCGCGATCGAGCCGACGACGAAGGGGCCGATCGCCGCAATCAGCCGGCCGACGTTGTAGGTGAAGCCGGGACCGGTGCCGCGCAGGCGCGTCGGGTAGAGCTCCGGGAGGTAGTACGTGAAGCTGCCGAAGACGCCGAATACCGTCAGCCCGATCGGGAAGTACATGTACAGCCGCGTGTACGGATCCATGGGCAGCCTGAACGCCGCCATCAACGCAGCCGCCGACCCGATGAAATAGATGGCATACATCGTTCGCCGCCCGAGGAACTTCGACGCGGGAATCGTCAGCAGCGTGCCGATCAGCCCGCCCAGGTTGAACACGTTGGTCGCCGTCGCCTTCCACTGCTCGATCATCGTCGTCGCTTCCGCCGGCGAGAGGCCTTCGGCGGCGCGGGCCGCCAGGCCGGATGCAATCACCGGGATGAAGGCGTTGCAGCTCCACCAGGCGACCAGCGCCGTCAGCGCCAGGCCGAGCGCGGTCAGCGTGATCCGGCGGTAGGCCGGCGTGAACAGCTCGCCAATCGTCGGCGGCGCGACCGACGGGGCCACGCGGGCCCAGCGCTCCGGTTCCTTGATGAACAGCCGCACGAAGAAGGCCACCGCCGCCGGCAGCAGCCCGAACAGGAAGACGTAGCGCCACGCCACTTCCGGCGAGCCGCGGAAGAAGACCCCCTGCACCTGGAAGGTCACGAACGTGGCCAGGAAGAGGCCGAGCGGGGCGGAGGTGTAGAGCAATGCGCCCGCCTCCACGCGCCGCTTCTCGGGGACGACCTCGGCGACCATGGCGGCGCCCGCCGCCCACTCGCCGCCGATGCCGAGCGCCGCGATCACGCGGAAGACGAGCAGGACCCAGATGTTCGGCGCAAACGCGCACGCCGCAGTGCCGAGCGAGTAGACCGCCATGGTCAGCAGCAGCGTGCGGGTGCGGCCGATGCGATCGGCGACGCGGCCGAAGATGATGCCGCCGATCGCCCAGCCGACGAGCAGCACTGACGTGAGGATGCCGGTCCAGCGGAGCGTGGCCGCCCCGGCCTCAGGCGTCCCGGGCGTCAGGTTGAGCAGCGCCGGCACGGCATTCGGCGCGATGTAGTTGAACAGCAGGCTGTCGAAGATGTCGAAGCCCCAGCCGAGCCAGGCGGCAAACAGCACCGTCCACTGGTAGCCGTTCATGTCGAGCAGCGTGCGTGGCACCGGCGCGGCGGCGACCCTGTTCATCGGCGGGCATTCTATACTGCGTACATGTCCGCCGCGCGGCGGCTCCTGGCGTATGCCGCCAGGTACCGCCGATCCTTCCTCCTGGGGCTCACCGCTTCCATCTGCACGACCGCCATCGGGCTCGCCGGGCCGTGGGTCCTGAAGAATGCCATCGACGATCTGAGCCAGGGCGTGACCGCCGACAGGGTGCGCGCCTACGCGCTGGCCTTCGTGGCGCTGGCTGCCGCCGGCGGCGTCTTCCGGTTCCTCACCAGGCGCATCATCATCGGCGCGTCGCGGGAGATCGAGTACGACCTGCGCAACGACTTTTTCGCGGCGCTGCAGCGGCTCGACCTCGCCTACTTCCACCGCAACCGCACCGGCGACCTGATGTCGCGCGCGACCAACGACCTGGCGGCGGTGCGCCAGATGGTCGGCCCGGCGGTCATGTACACCGCCAACACCGCGCTCGGCTTCATCGTCGCGGTGGTGCTGATGCTGTCGATCCATCCGCGGCTGACGCTCATTGCGCTCGTCCCGCTGCCGTTCGTCAGTCTCGTCGTCAAGTACTTCGGCGAGGCAATCCACCGGCGGTTCGAATCGATCCAGGAGCAGCTGTCGACCATCAGCGCGATCTCACAGGAGGCGCTCTCCGGCGTGCGGGTCGTGCGCGCCTACCGCCAGGAGCCCTTCGAGCTCGAGCGGTTCCGGCAGGCGAACGACGAGTTCGTGCGGCGCAACAAGGCGCTGATCCAGCTGCAGGGCGCCTACAACCCGAGCATGTCGCTGCTGATGGGCGTCGCGGCGCTGCTCGTGCTCTGGCTCGGAGCGGTCGAAGTCGTTGCCGGGCGGATGACGGTGGGCGAGCTCGTCGCCTTCAACGCCTACCTGATGATGCTGTCGTGGCCGATGATCGCCTTCGGCTGGGTGACGAACCTGCTACAGCGCGGCATGGCGTCGTGGAAGCGGATGCTGGAGGTCCTCGACGCCGAGCCGGTGGTGAAGGACACGGGGCTTGCCCCGCCGCCGCGCGGCAGCGCGAAGGCGGGCGACATCGAATTCCGGAATCTCACCTTCGCCTATGGCGGTCGCGTCGTGCTGCGCGACATCAGCGCGCAGATCCCGGCCGGGAGCACCACGGCTGTCATCGGGTCGACCGGGTCGGGCAAGTCGACGCTGCTGTCGCTGCTGCCGCGGCTGTACGAGCCGCCGCGCGGCACGGTGTTCGTCGACGGGATCGACGTGCTCGACATGCCGCTCGCCGCCCTGCGCGGCGCCATCGGCATGGTGCCCCAGGAGCCGTTCCTCTTCAGCGCGACGCTGGCCGAAAACGTTGCCTTCGGCGCGCAGGCCGATCCGGACGATCGCGCGGCCATTGAAGGCGCGGCGGCGCTGGCGCGGCTCGACAAGGACCTGGCTGATTTTCCGCGCGGCTACGATACCGTCGTCGGCGAGCGCGGCATTACGCTGTCGGGCGGCCAGAAGCAGCGCACGGCGATCGCCCGGGCGCTGGCGGTCGATCCCCGCATCCTCATCCTCGACGATGCGATGTCGGCGGTGGATACCTATACCGAGGAGGAGATCCTGACGCGCCTCGCCGACGTGATGCGTGAACGGACGACGTTGCTCGTCTCGCACCGCGTGTCGACCGTGCGTCACGCCGATCAGATCCTCGTGCTCGAGGATGGCCGCATCGTCGAGCGAGGCACGCACGACGAGCTCGTGCAGCGCGACGGGGCCTACGCCGCCCTGCACCGCAAGCAGCTGCTCGAGGACGAGCTCGCCGCCTCATGACGCACGAGGAGGAGGTCCTCGGCAAGGCGTACGACGCCCGCCTCATGCGGCGGCTGCTGACGTACCTCTCGCCCTACCGCCGGCAGGTGGTCATCGCGCTCGCGGCCATCAGCGGCCACGCGCTGCTGGAGCTGGCCCCGCCGTACCTCACGAAAATCGTCATCGACGAGTTCATCCCGGCCGGCAACCTGTCAGGGCTCGGCCTCGTGGCGGCAGGCTACCTGGCGACCCTCGTGGGGGCCTTCGCGCTGGAGTACGTGCAGACGTGGACGCTGCAGATGACCGGGCAGCGGATCATGTTCGACCTGCGGATGCAGGTCTACGGGCACCTGCAGAAGCTGGATCTGCGCTTCTACGATCGCAACCCGGTCGGCCGGTTGATGACACGCGTCACCACCGATGTCGACGTCCTCAACGAGCTGTTCACCTCCGGCGTCGTCTCTGTGTTCGGCGACATCTTCACCCTCCTCGGCATCATGGCCGTGCTGCTCTGGATGGACTGGCGGCTCGCGCTGGTCGCCTTTTCGGTACTGCCGCTGATCGCGCTGGTGGCCAACTGGTTCCGCCGGCACGTGCGCGAATCGTACCGGCAGGTGCGCACCTGGATTGCCCGCATCAACGCCTTCCTGCAGGAGCGGATCAGCGGCATGGCCACGGTGCAGCTGTTCCTGCGGGAGCAGAAGGACTTCGAAGCGTTCGACGCCATCGACCGCGGCCACCGCGACGCCAACGTGCAGTCGATCGTCTATTACGCGGTGTTCTATCCGGCGATCGAGCTGGTCAGCGCGGTGGCCGTCGGGCTGATCATCTGGATCGGCGGCGGGTTCGTCATCGAGGACGCGCTGACCCTCGGCTCGCTGGTCGCCTTCATCCAGTACGCGCAGCGCTTCTTCCGGCCGATCAGCGACATGTCGGAGAAGTTCAACATCCTCCAGGGCGCCATGGCCTCGTCCGAGCGCGTGTTCGCGCTGCTGGATACGCCGGTGGAGATCGCCACGTCTCACTCCCCGCGGCGGACGGCAATGGGCGCGATCGCCTTCGAGCACGTGACCTTTGCCTACGTGCCCGGCGAGCCGGTGCTCAGGGACATCTCCTTCACCATCGCCCCCGGGGAGCGCATTGGCATTGTCGGCGCCACCGGATCGGGCAAGACGACGCTCATCAACCTGCTGCTGCGCTTCTACGACGTGCAGGAGGGGCGCATCACCATCGGTGGCACCGACATCCGCGAGATGGATCTGGGCGAGCTGCGCTCGTTGTTCGGCCTCGTCCTCCAGGACGTGCACCTCTTCTCGGGCACGATCGGCGCCAACGTCCGGCTGGGCGACGAGGCGATCAGCGACGAGCGTGTGCGGCGGGCGATCGAGGCGGTGCACGCGCACCGGTTCATCGACCGGCTGCCGCGCGGCCTCGAGACGCCGGTCGCCGAGCGCGGCGCGACGCTGTCGGTGGGGCAGAAGCAGCTGCTGTCGTTCGCCAGGGCGCTCGTCTTCGATCCGCCGGTGCTGATTCTCGACGAAGCGACCTCGAGCGTCGACACCGAGACCGAGGAGCTCATTCACGACGCGCTCACCGTGCTCATGCGCGGACGGACCACGCTGGCGATCGCGCATCGCCTCTCGACCATCCAGGACATGAACCGCATCCTGGTGCTGCACAAGGGGCAGCTCCGGGAGTCGGGCACGCACCAGGAACTGCTCGCGGCCCGAGGCATCTACCATCGCCTGTACCAGCTGCAGTTCACGACGCGCGTGGCGTAGCGATTGCAGCGTAGTGTCCGGCTTCAGCCGGACCCGCCGACTGGGGGTATGACATGTCCAACCCGACCGCGCTCGATGCCGTCGTCATTCAGGATGGATCCGCGGAGCTGCACGGCGACCTGCTCGTGCCGCCCGGCGCCCTGGGGCTGGTGATCTTCGCCCACGGCAGCGGCAGCAGCCGTTTCAGCCGCCGCAACCGCGAGGTCGCGGCCGCCCTGCAGTCGGCCGGCCTGGGGACGCTCCTGCTCGACCTGCTGACGCAGGATGAGGAGCGCGTGGACAACCTGACCAGCGAGTACCGGTTCGATATCCCTCGCCTTGGCCGGCGAGTGACCGCCGCTGCCGATTGGGCGACCGCGTTTCACGCGACCGCCGGCCTGCCGCTCGGCTATTTCGGCGCGAGCACGGGCGCGGCCGCGGCCCTCATCGCCGCGGCCGCGCGTCCGGAGGTGACCCGCGCCGTGGTGTCACGCGGCGGCCGGCCCGACCTGGCGGAGCAGGCGCTGGAGCACGTAAAGGCACCCACGCTGCTGATCGTGGGAGGTGACGACCAGCCGGTCATCGAGATGAACGAGCAGGCGCGCCGGCAGATGCACGCGCCCGTGGAGATGACCATCGTGCCCGGGGCCAGCCACCTGTTCGAGGAACCGGGCGCCATGGAGGAGGTATCGCGTCGTGCCAGCGAGTGGTTCTCACGCCACTTCCGCGCAGGCGTTCGCTGACCGGCGCGAGGCCGGCCGTCACCTGGCGCGCGAACTGGCGGCGTGGTCGGCCCGCGACGACGTCGTCGTCCTTGCCCTGCCGCGCGGCGGCGTGCCGGTGGCGTACGAGGTGGCGCGCGCGCTCGCGGCGCCGCTCGACGTCTTCGTCGTCCGCAAGCTCGGCACGCCCGGCAACCGCGAGCTGGCCATGGGGGCCATCGCCTCCGGCGGCGTCCGTGTGCTGAACGACGAGGTCGTCCGGATCTACGGCCTCTCGGACGCCGAGATCGAGCGCGTCGCGCGGGAAGAGCAGGAGGAACTCGTGCGGCGCGAGCAGGCGTATCGCGACGGCAGGGAGGCGCAGCCCCTCGGCGGGAAGATCGTCGTGCTCGTCGACGATGGCCTGGCGACGGGGTCAACGATGAAGGCGGCGGTCCAGGCGGTGCGCCAGCGCGACCCGGCGCGCATCATCGTCGCGGTTCCGGTGGGGGCGAGCGATACCTGCGCCGAATTGCAGCGCCTGGCGGATGAGGTCGTCTGCGCGCGTATGCCTGAGCGGTTTTCGGCCGTGGGACTCTGGTATCGCGATTTCGACCAGACGACCGATGAAGAGGTCCGCGCTTTGCTTCGTTCCCCGTGAGGAGGATGAAGACATGTCGCGAACACTTCCGGCG
The DNA here is from genome assembly GCA_050247255.1 of Vicinamibacterales bacterium. Lineage (GTDB taxonomy): Bacteria > Acidobacteriota > Vicinamibacteria > Vicinamibacterales > UBA2999 > JBFWUM01. Next base: position 188,800 of record JBFWUM010000001.1, read on the forward strand.
GCGCTGCTGATGGCCGCCCTTGGTTCCGCCGCGTGCGCCTCGACCGGCAGCACCGGCACGACTGCCAGCGGTCCGGTATCGGTTCCGCCATCGACGACGCCAGGCGCCGTCGGCACGAGCGGCGCCGCGGACAGCGCCCCGACCCAGGTGAATTCCGACGCCCGCGGGCAGATCCCGGTCGGCCACGAGCTCGACGTCCGGCTGCAGGCCCCGCTCAGTTCGGCCACCGCGAAGGTCGAACAGCGGTTCGAGGCCACGACCGTCGCCGACATCATGCAGGATGGGCGCGTGCTCGTGCCTGCGGGCTCGGTGGTGCGCGGTGTCGTTTCGTCGGTGGACCCGGCGGGCCGCGGCCTCGATCGAGCCGGCCGCATGACGCTGAGCTTCGATCAGATCACGGTCAACGGCCGCACCTATGACCTGCGCGCGCAGGCGACCTCGGTGTTCGAGAGCGGCGGCATTCGTGAAGAAGCCGGGACGGCCGGCGCAGGCGCCGGCATTGGCGGCGTGGTCGGGGGCATCATCGGCGGCGTGAAGGGGGCGGTGCTCGGCGCCATCATCGGCGCGGGCGGCGCGATTGCGGCGACCGACGGCAAGGATGTCGAGCTGCCGGCCGGGTCGATCGTGCGGATCCGGCTCGACTCGCCGGTTACGGTTCGGTAGCCGCCGTTGCCGTGGCGGCCGCAGCGGCGGCCGGTTCGGGCGGTGCGATGGCGTCCTCGGGCACGGGGGCGGCGGGGAGGACCGGCTCCTCTTCTGTCGTCGCCGTGTTTTCCTCGCCAGGCACCGGTTCGGTGGCCGGCGGCACCTGTGCTGGCACGGGGGCGGGCCGGCGCGCCGGGCGGCGGAAGATGCGATCGATCAATGCCGGCCGGCTCGCGTTCGGGTTCCACCCGAGCCGCAGCACTTCCACCTGGATGTCCTTGCGGCCGAAGGCGAGCGCTTCCTTGCAGCTCCACATGTACAAGTCGATGATCCGTCCCTGGACGGCGGGACCGGTGTCCATGACCGTGTAGACGCCGTTGTAGCGGGTGTTGTCCGTGGTGACGGCGATCACGCTGCCGACCGGCAGCAGGGTGCGATCGGCCGCGGCAATCCCGGTGCGGACGCCGACGCCGGAGGCCGTCGTCTGTCCCTTGCAGTAGGCCGTCGCCTGGAACTGCAGGCGCGCGCCCGGCTGCGGCCGCGTCGGGTCGACCGGGTTGGCGGCCCAGGGCCAGACAGAGTCGATGGTCGTCGCCTCGTAGGCCAACACGAAGGCCGACACGGCAATCAATGTTGCCGCGACGCGCTTCCACGTTGACCGCGAGATCGTTCGTCTCATAAATCGCCTTCCGCCTGAAGGCGGAAGCCACCATCGCATGTGGCTTCCGGCTTTAGCCGGAAGCTCAACTCCGCGTGGCTTCCGGCTTTTGGCCGGAAGCTCAACTCCGCGTGGCTTCCGGCTTCAGCCGGAAGTCTTGCCGAAATGCTCGTATCCGCCGGGCATCGGCGCGCCGCCGAGCGTCACCGCGGGGTCCTTCGTCACCACGCCGATCTTGGTGATCGGCAGATCGCCGAGCAGTCGTCGCACGCCACGCAGCCGGCCGCGCAGCGATGGGCGCACCGTGAACAGCAGCTCATAGTCGTCGCCGCCGCTCACCGCCGCCCGCACCGCGTCGTCCTGCGTCCGGCCGAACCAGTCGCGCGCCGCATCCGATACGGGCACCGCGGCCGCGTCGATCGCAACGCCCACCGCCGATGCCCGCGCCAGCTGCCACGCCCCGTCGGCGAGCCCGTCGCTGAGATCGACGCACGACGTGGCGGCGCGGTTGGCGCCGAGCAGCCACCCGGCGCGCACCCGCGGCTCCGGCCGCAGGTAGCGTTCCACGCAGCCGCCGGCGGCTTTGTGGCCGGCGCGCAGCATCTGCAGTCCTGCGGCCGCGTCGCCGATGGTCCCGGTCACGTAGACCTCGTCGCCGGGCCGCGCCCCGGACCGCCGCAGGAACCGTCTCCGTCCGACGGCGCCGGTCGCCGTGACGTCGATCATCAGGCCCCCCGGCGATCGCGTGATGTTGCCGCCGATCACCGATACGCCGTGGCGGCCCGCCAGCGCCAGGAGCCCGTCGACGATGCCGTCGAGCGCAGCGACGGCCAGCGTCTCCGGCAGCACCAGCGAGAGCAGCGCCGCCCGCGGCCGCGCGCCCATCGCCGCCAGGTCGCTCAGGTTCACCGCCAGCGCGCGGTGGCCGATGCCGGCGTCAGGAACGAACGCGCGGTCGAAATGAATGCCTTCGACGAGGGCATCGGTCGTGAGCACGTCGAGCGCGCCGCGCTCCGGCTCGATCACCGCCGCATCGTCGCCCGGGCCGACGACGACCCAGGGGGGAGTGGCCAGCCGCGCCGTGATGCGATCGATCAGCGCCCGCTCGCCGAGGGAGGAAACTGTGAGGATCAAAAAAAGCCCCGCTTTGCCGTGTGGGGAGGTCGCATGAACCTGCAGAAGCAGGTGGAGCCGCTGTTATCGATCGCGCTTCAGGCTTCCTCAGCACAGAGGCATGCACAACACGCGACCTCGCAGCTCGCTTGGGTGTTACATCGGCTCAGGCGACCCTCCGAAAACCATCACGAGCAAAGCAGGAGCTACTGCATCTTAGCGTGCGCTCAGGGGGTGGTCAAGGAGCGCTAACCGCTTTTTTGTCTGCAACTTGCGCCAGAATTCCGTCGACCATCGCCTCGAGCCGCATGGCCCGTTCGTTGAGCTCGCCGTTGACCGACGACTGCTGGTCGCGGGCGCGGAAATATTCGTCGGCCAGGTTGAGGGCGACGAGGATGGCGAGGCCGAGCATGTCGCTGGCCGGCGCGGCATCGGAGGCCGCGCGCATCTTCTGATCGACGTAGGCGGCCAGCTCCGCGACGTAGCGTTCGTCGAGCGCGCTCCGGATCGGGTAGCGCTGCCCGGCGATGTCCACCGTGACGACGCGGCTCTCGCCTGCGGCCACGGCGGGCTAGAGCGACTCGAGCTGCGAGAGCATCTCGGCGACGCGCTCGCGAATGACGTCGCGCTCTTCGCGCAGAGCGACGAGCTCGGTGCTGGTGCCTTCGGCTGCGGCCAGCCGCGCCCGCAGCGTCTCGATCTCCTGCGTCAGCCGCGCCTGGTCGTCTGCGGCCTGCGCCTGCTCCTCGCGCAGCCGCGACACCATGCCGACGAGCAGCCTGATCTTCTCCTCGAGCCGATCAATGGGTTCGAGATCAACTGTGCGCGCTACTGCCTGCTTCGCCATGTAATCCTTGGGTGGTAGATGGTCGGTGATCGATGGTCGTTAGCAGCAGCTAGTCTACAACTACGACCGACCATCTACCATCGACCACCTATCGCTGGGCGGCTTCGTGTGTCGCCTTCAGCGCCGCGAGGATCGCCTCCATGGCCGCCTGAACCTCACTGTCCATGAGGGTTCTGTCAGGTGACCGGAAAGTCAGGCGCAGCGAGAGCGAGATCTTGCCCTCGGGAACGCCCTTGCCCTGGTAGCGATCGAACTCGCGGACGCGCACGAGCGTCGCCGGGGCGGCGTCGCGAATCGTCCGGCGGACCTCGGCCGCTGCCAGCGTGTCGGCGACGAGGATAGAGATGTCGCGCGTGACCGACGGGAAGCGGGGGAGCGGTTCGACGTGCGGTTCGGTCCGCGGCGCCAGTCGCTCCGCGGCATCCAGGTCGATGTCCGCGACGTAGACGGCGTCACCGGCGGGGATGCCGTGGCGCTCGGCAACGCCGGCCGCCACGAGTCCAAGCACGCCGATGCGCTCGCCTCCGCATACGACCGCTGCCGTGCGTCCGGGCGTGAGCCACGGCTCGGCGTGGGGCTCGGTGGCGATCTCGATGCGCAGCGCTTCGGCGATGCGTTCCGCGATCCCCTTGATGTCGAAGAAGTCGACGTCGCGCGCGCTGCCGCTCCAGTGATCGACCGACGCCGCGCCGGTCCAGGCGCAGGCGACCGCGCGCCGCTCGCCGCCCGAGCGGCTGAAGCGCGCGCCGATCTCGAACAGCCGCACGTCGCGCTGCTCGCGGCGGCGGTTGTGCGCGACCGCGTCGAGCAGCCCCGGCAGCGCCGACGGCCGCAGCACGGCGAAGTTCTCGGAGAGCGGGTTGGCGATCGGCACCAGGTCGCCCTCGGCGGCGAACGGCGCGGCCGGCTGGTCGCCGATGAAGCCGAAGGTCACCGCCTCCGAAAAGCCGCTGGCGGTGAGCGCCGCGCGCAGCTGCCGCGCGCGGGCGATGCGCGGGTCCGACCTCGGCGCCGCCTCGGCGAGTGGCGGAAACACCGCCGGCACCCGGTCGAGCCCGTAGTGGCGCGCGACCTCCTCGATGAGATCGACCTCGCGCGAGATATCAACACGCCAGGACGGTACGGTGACGACCGTTGAGCCTTCAAACCCGAGCGAGGCGAGGATCCGGTCGACGTCAGCCCCTGGCACGTCCACGCCAAGGAACGCCGGAATTCGCGCGCGATCGAGCGCCACCGTCCGTGCCGTCACCGGCACCGGGTGGCAATCGACGACCGCGCCGCGCGGCGTGCCGGCGCCAATCTGCGTCAGCAGCTCGCAGGCGCGCTGCATGGCGCGTAGCGGCAGCGCCGGATCGGTGCCGCGCTCGAACCGCATGCTCGCTTCGGTCTTGAGCCCGAGCGCGCGGCTGGTGCGCCGCACCGACAGCGCGTTGAAATGCGCGCTCTCGAACACGATGCTGCGCGTGCCGACGGACACTTCCGAGTCCGCGCCACCCATCACGCCGGCCACCGCGCACGGCTTGCCGGCGTCGGCAATCACCAGCATGTCCGGCGTCAGCGCGCGCATCTGCCCGTCCAGCGTCTTGAGCGTTTCACCGGCCGCGGCGGTGCGGACGCGGATCTGCGCCCCGGCGAGCGTCGCCAGGTCGAACGCGTGCATCGGCTGGCCGAGCTCCAGCAGCACGTAGTTGGTGATGTCGACGATGTTGCTGATCGGCCGGACGCCGGCGGCCGTGAGCCGGGCCTGCATCCAGCCGGGCGAGGGCCCGACCGTCACGTCGGCCACCGCGCCGGCGTACTGCGAGCAGCGGTCCGGGCTGTCGATGGCGACCGAGATGTCCGACGTCGCAGGCGCCTGGGATTGTTCCGTCTTCCCAGTTCCCGGTTCCTGCTTCAGCGGCAGCCCGTACGCGGTGGCCACCTCGCGGGCGATCCCTGCGATCGACATCGTGTCGGGCCGGTTGGCGAACGTCTCGAAGTCGAGCACCAGGTCATCACCAACCGCATCGACGCTTTCGACCGCAAGCCCGCGCACCGACATCGTCGCGGCAATCTCGTCGGCCGTGCCAGGCACGTCCACGAACTCGCGCAGCCAGGAGAGCGGGACCTTCATAGCGGGAACTGCTCGAGGAAGCGCAGATCGTTCTCGTAGAACAGGCGGATGTCGTCGACGCCGTACTTCAGCATGGCCACGCGCTCGAGGCCGAGGCCGAACGCGAAGCCGGTGACGCGCGTGGCATCGTAGCCGACGGCCTCGAACACCGCCGGGTGGACCATGCCGCTGCCGAGGATCTCGAGCCAGCCGGTGTGCTTGCAGGTGCCGCAGCCCGACCCGCCACACCCCTGGCAGGTGACGTCCACTTCGGCGCTCGGCTCGGTGTACGGGAAGAAGCTCGGACGGAGGCGGATCTTGACGTCGCCGGCGAACAGCTCGCGCATCATGGCGAGCAGCGTTCCCTTCAGGTGGGCGAGCGTGATCCCCTCGCCGACGACAAGCCCCTCGAACTGCTGGAACATCGGCGTGTGGCTCAGGTCGAGGTTGTCGCGGCGGTAGACGCGCCCCGGGACGATGATGCGCAGCGGCGGCGGCGTCGAGCGCATGTAGCGAATCTGCATCGCCGAGGTGTGCGTGCGCAGCAGCGTCGCCGCGGTGACCTGGACGTCGGGGACTGACGGCCGATGCGCGCCCCACGTCCCGCCGGCCACCGGCGTGCCGAGGTAGAGCGTGTCCTGCATGTCGCGCGCGGGATGGTCCGGCGGCATGTTGAGCGCCTCGAAGTTGTGGAAGTCGTCCTCGACCTCCGGCCCCTCGAGGATCTCGAACCCCATGCGGGTGAAGATGTCTTCGACCTGCTGCCGCACGCGCATCAGCGGGTGGATGCGCCCCATCGGCAGCGCGCGCCCGGGCAGGGTCACGTCGACCGCGCCGGCGACCGGCCGGGTGGCGGCCAGCGCCCCGCGGCGCTCGTCGAGCGCCTGTTCGATGTCGGTCTTGAGGGCGTTGACGAGCGCGCCGAACTCGCGGCGCTGCTCCGGCGCCAGCGCGCCGAGCCCCTTCATCAGCCCGGTGACGGTGCCGGACTTGCGGCCGAGGAATTCGTCGTGGAGCGCCTTGATCGCCGCGTCGGTAGACGCCGACGAGAGCCGCGCGCGGAACTCCGCGCGCAGCGTCTCGACGGACGATCGATCGAGCAGGGAATCAGGCATTCGCCGGGGCAGGGAGCGCGGCCTTGGCCTGCGCCGCTACCTTGGCGAAGGCGGCCGGTTGCGTGGCCGCCATGTCCGCAAGCATCTTGCGGTCGAGCGTGCTGCCGGCGGCCTTGAGGCCGCGCATCAGCTGCGAATAGGTGAGGCCGTTCTCGCGCGCGGCGGCGTTGATGCGGACGACCCAGAGGCGGCGGTAGTCGCGCTTCTTGTTCTTGCGCCCGACGTAGGCGTACTTCGCCGCCGTGTCGACCGACTCCTTCGCCTGGCGATAGAGCTTGCTCTTGGTCTGGTAGAAGCCTTTCGCCCGGGCAAGAAGCTTCTTGCGCTTGGCGCGGCGGACTGTTCCTCGCTTGACTCTCGGCATGGTTCCTCTTCGGCTATTGGGTGCGCCCGACGGGGCGACTTAGTAAAGACCCAGCGACCTTGGTTGGTCGATGGTCGATGGTCGATGGTGGGTCTTGATTCGACCGACCATCGACCACCGACCACCGACCACCGGCTTACTTATACGGCAGCATCCGCTCCAGCTTGGGAGCGTCCGGGTCGGCGACGACCTTCGTCCCGCGCATCTGGCGCTTCGACTTCGTCGTCTTGCTCGTCAGGATGTGCCGCTTGAACGCGGCCGCCCGGACGATCTTTCCCGACCCGGTCTTCTTGAAGCGCTTGGCAGCGCCCCGGTGTGTCTTCAGCTTCGGCATAACAGTGATTCTCGTCAGGTCAATGGTCAAAGGTCAGAGGTCAAAAGTACCTTTGACTTTTGCCCTTTGCCCTTTGCCTGTCATTCCTCTTTGGCAGCCGGCTCCGCCACCGCGGCGGCCGGTTCCTGCGGCTTCGGTTTGGGGGCGCTCTTGCGCCCGGCGCGCTGGCTCAGGATGACGTGCATCTGGTTGCCTTCCTGGCGCGGCATCGTTTCGGCAATCGCCTGATCGCCGAGGTCGTTGATCAGCCGCTCGAGGATGCGCCGCCCGATCTCGGGGTGCGCCATCTCGCGGCCGCGGAAGAAGATCGTCGCCTTGACCTTGTCGCCCTCGGCAAGGAAGCGCTCGATGTGCTTCTTCTTGAAGTCGTAGTCGTGCTCGTCCACCTTCGGGCGGAACTTGATCTCCTTGACCTCGATCACCCGCTGGTGCTTCTTCGCCTCGCGGGTCCGCTTCTGCTCCTGGTACTGGTACTTCCCGAAGTCCATGATCCGGCAGACGGGCGGCACCGCGGTCGGAGAGATCTCGACCAGGTCGAGCCCCTTCTGCCGGGCGATGGCCAGCGCCTGCGGCGGCGGCATGATCCCGAGCTGCTGCCCGGTCTCGTCAATCACGCGGATTTCGCGAACACGGATGCGCTCGTTGGTGCGAACGCGGTCATCACGACGGGGCGAGCGATCGAAAGCTATGAGGTCCTCCTACAGGCGGAACTGAAGTTCCGCAGCTACATACTCGCGGCTACGTACTGGCGGGCGCGGCGTCGATCGCCTTGCTCCGGACTTCTTCCAGCGCGCTGGCAACGAACGCGTCCACCGGACGCGCGCCCAGGTCACCGCCGAACCGGCTGCGGACCGAGACCTGCCCTTCGGCCGCCTCGCGGTCCCCGATGACCAGCATATAGGGGACCTTCTGCAACTGCGCCTCCCGGATCTTATAGCCAATCTTCTCCACGCGGCTATCGACCTCGACCCGGAACCCCGCCTCTGCCAGCCGTTTACGGACCCCCTCGGCATATTCCAGGTGCCGGTCGGCCAGCGGCAGCACCGCCACCTGGACCGGGGCCAGCCACAGCGGCCAGGCGCCCGTATAGTGCTCGATCAGCAGCGCCATGAACCGCTCGAAGCTGCCGAAGATGGCGCGGTGAATGACCACCGGCCGATGCTCGGCGTTGTCCGCCCCCACGTACTTCAGGTCGAACCGCTGCGGCATCTGGTAATCGAGCTGGATGGTGGCGCACTGCCACTTCCGGCCGATGGCGTCCATGACGTCGAAATCGATCTTCGGGCCGTAGAAGGCCCCGTCGCCCTCGTTGAGCGTGTAGGCCTGGCCGGCGTTGTCGAGCGCCTGCCGCAGCGCCGCCTCGGCGTGGTCCCACGTCGCGACCTCGCCGACGAACTCCTCGGGGCGCGTCGACAGCTTCACCGTGTAGGTCAGGCCGAAGTCGGTGTAGACCCGCTGCACCAGCTTCAGCAGCTGCTCGACCTCGTCGGCAATCTGCGACTCCATCACGAAGCAGTGGGCATCGTCCTGTGAGAACTGGCGGACGCGGGTCAGCCCGGAGAGCACCCCCGATGCCTCGTTGCGGTGCAGCGCGGTCTGCTCGTGCAGCCGCAGCGGTAGGTCGCGGTAGCTGCGCACCTCGCTGCCGAAGACCAGCATGTGGCCGGGGCAGTTCATCGCCTTGGTGGCCATCTGCTCGGACTCGCCCGCCTCGCCGGTGTTGCCCTCGACCAGAAACATGTTCTGGCGGTAGTGCGACCAGTGGCCCGACGTCTCCCAGAGCGCCTTGTTGAAGATGATCGGCGTCTTCACCTCGACGTAGCCGGCGGGGTAGAGGACGCTGCGCATGTAATCGGCCAGCGTGTTGTAGAGCCGCGTGCCCTTGGCCAGCCAGAACGCCGCCCCCGGCGCATACGGGTGGAACAGGAACAGCTTCTGGTCCTTGCCGATCTTCCGGTGGTCGCGCTTCTTCGCTTCCTCGAGGCGGTGCAGGTGCTGCTGCAGTTCCTTCTCGCTGAGGAACGCCGTGCCGTAGACGCGCTGCATCGGCTGGTTGCGCGCATCGCCCTTCCAGTAGGCGTTCGACGTCGTCAGCAGCTTGAACGCCTTGAGCTTGCCGGTCGACGGGACGTGCGGGCCGGTGCAGAAGTCGACGAAGGTGTCGCGATCCTTGATCGTGTAGCAGGAGACCTCGGACTGGCCGGCGGTCTTCTCTTCGATCAGCTGCACCTTGAGCGGCTCGCCGCGGCTGCCGAAGAAGCGGATCGCCTCCTCGCGCGGCCAGTGCTGCCGCTCGTAGGGCAGGTCCTGCTGCGCCATCTCGCGCATCCTGGCCTCGATCTGCTCGAGGTCCTCGGGGACGAACGGACGCGGCACGACGAAATCGTAGAAGAACCCCTCGTCGGTCGCCGGGCCGATGCCGCACTGCGTGCCGGGATAGAGGTTCGTGACCGCCGCTGCCAGCAGGTGGGCGGTGCTGTGGCGATACAGCTCCAGCGCCTCCGGGCTGCGGTCCGTGACAATGCGGACGGTGGCGTCCGCGGTCAGCGGGTAGGCAAGGTCGACCATCCGACCGTCGACAGACGCCGCCAGCGCCGCCTTGGCGAGCCCCGGCGAGATCGCGGCCGCAACGTCGCGCACCGGCGTCCCGGAGGACACAGCGCGGCTGGACCCGTCTGGCAGCGTGATGGTGACCTGGCTCATGGAAATCACTGTGTGCCCGCCTTCGCATGGCTTGCCCAGCCGAAGCTCGCGGCGAGCGGGGTCCGCCTACGCGGCTTTGCCGCTTCGGCGGGACAGCCTTCGCGAGAAAACCAGAGCGAAGGTTGGTAGGCGCGGGTGGACTCGAACCACTGACCTCCTCCGTGTCAGGGAGGCGCTCTAACCAACTGAGCTACGCGCCTATCTATTGCGAATTCAGGCGTTAATACAGACCGACAAGTATAGCAAACTCGGCCGATGTTGCTGTGGGCCGGGCCTTGTCAGGCCCGGCATGAGGGAGTTACGCCGCCTGCCGCTGCGGCGTGGCGAGGTGCTCGATGGCCCGCTGCAGGGTCGCGTCGGTGGCCGGCGGCTCGGTGCCGAAGTCGACGTCCGGTTGCTCGACCTCGACGTCCGGCGTCAGCCCCTCCTGGTGCAGCGCGGTGTTGTTGGGCCCCAGGTAGCGCAGGTACGACAGGAGCAGGCCACTGTTGTCGGGCAGCTTCACCAGCCGCTGCCGCGCGGCGCGTCCGAGCGTCTGCTCGCCAATCAGGTCCGCGCGGTTGTTGCCGTCGAGCGCCAGCGCGAACACTTCAGCCGCCCCCGACGTCCCGCGATCGACGAGGAGGGCCACCGGCGCGGTCACGGCGCCGTCTCCGGCCTGCGCCGCCACGGTTTCGCGCGTCGGTCCCTTCGCCTCCCGCACGGCCAGCGTGCCGCTGCGGACGAACAGCTTCGCCGCCGCCACGCCGTCGTCGAGGTCGCCGCGCGCGGTGCCGCGCAGGTCGATCACGTACTTGGTGGCCCCGGTCTTCGCCAGCGCGTCGATCGCCTGCTTCAACTGGGCGGGCGATTCCTTGGTCAGCTCGACGACGCGCACGTAGCCGGTTGTCGGGTTGGCCATGCGCGAGGCCACGGCGGCGCCCGCCGGCCGTTCGCGCGTCAGCTCGATGGTGTGGGGATCGGCCGCGTTGCCGCGGATCACGACCAGCGATACCGTGCTGCCTGGCGCGCCGCGCAGCAGCCGGTCGCCCTCGTAGGCCGACATGGCCCGGGTGGCGCGGTCACCGATCATCCGGATGAAGTCGCCGGACCGGATGCCCGCCTTCGCGGCCGGCGATCCGTCGCGGACCGCGATCACCCGCAGGTAATACTGCCGCGTCAGCTCGATGCCGACCTCGCCGGCGCCGGCGCTGGCGCCCGCTTCGTACGTTTTCACCAGGTCGGGGGTCAGGTAGGCGCTGTCCGAGTCCAGCCCGTCGGCCAGCCCGTTCATCGCCCCCTTCATGGCCTCGCGCAGGTCGACCGGCTCGACGTAGTTGTTGAGGACCAGCGACACGACGTCTTCGAACACGCGGAGGTGCTGGTAGGTATCGTCCTTGGCGAGCGCCTGGCCGAGGTAGCCGCCGATCACGGCAAACGCGATGATCGGGGTCGAAATCGCCAGGACGAGCAACCGGGTCCGAGACGTCATGGTTACCTCTGGAGCCATTCTACGGGATCGACTGATCGGCCGTCGACGCGCATTTCGAAGTAGAGCGCGGGCGGTCCGGCCGGCGCCGTCCCGACCCGGCCGAGCTCGTCGCCGGCCTGGACGCCCTGGTCCGTCATGACCCCGATCGACGACAGGTAGCCATAGAGCGAATAGTGGTTGCTGCCGTGATCGACGATGACCAGGTTGCCGAAGCCGGTGAAGGCATCGGCATAGGCGACCGTGCCCCCATGGACCGCGCGCACGGGCGCCCCCTCGGGCGCCTCGATCTCGATACCGTTGCGGACGGCCGACCCGCCCAGCCGGTTGGTGCTCTGGCCGAAACCGGCGGACAGGTTGCCAACCACCGGCCACTCGAGGGCGCCGCGGAACGGGGCCAGCGGCACCGCCACCGGCTCACCGCCGGCGCGTCCCGCGCGCAGGTCGGCCAGCTGCTGCTGGAGCCGCTGTGAGGCGACCTGCAGCTCGCCGGCGAGCTGGGCGGTGAGATCGCGACGTTGATCGATCTGGGCGATGAGCGTCGTGCGGGCGCGTACCGCGCGCTCAGCCGCGGCGCGCGCGGCGGCGGCGGCGGCGCGCTCACGCTGCAGTTGCGCCGCGCGGGTGCGTAATGCCTCCTGCTCGGCGCGCACGGCGGCCAGCGTCCGGCGGTGCTCGTCGATCCGCAGCTGCGTGATGCGGGTCAGCGACGCGATCGCGCGCGTCGCCCGCGCCAGATCGCGCACGCTGTCGGCGCCGGCCAGCAACCGCACGTTGCCGCCGCGGCCGCGCTTGTAGATGTCCACGAGGCGGGCCTTGATGTCGGGCAACTGCGCTTCGCGCTGCTGTTCGAGCGCCCCCAGCCGCTCCGTCGTCTGCTGCAGCGCGGCCTCCGCCTCCGCGGCCGCCGCATCCGCCAGCCGCGCGTCTTCGATTTGCACGTCGCGGGTGATCTCCAGCTGCCGCAGGTCGCCGAGCAGCGTCCGCGACTCGGTCGCGAGCCGCTCGGACTCGCGCTGCAACGCGCGCATGCGTTCGCTCACGCGCTGCGCCTGATCAGTGGCTTGCGCGAAAAGGGTGGCGAAGAGCGAAGTTGGGTAGTTGGGTAGCTGGGGGAGGCACGTCGCGAGGGCAAGGACGCTTGCCCAGCAACCCAGCCAACCCACTCGACCCACCTGCCTCGGTCGACCCATCCGCCTCGTCTGGCTCATCCGGCGGCTAGTATAAAGTCAGGCCGTGCGGATCGTGGGGCTCGACGTCGGCCAGCGGCGAATCGGCGTCGCCGTCAGCGATGCCTCCCGCACGCTCGCCCGTCCGCTCGGCGTCGTCGAGGCCCGGGCGCTCGACAGCGGAACCGCGGCCCGGGTCGCCGGCGAGATCGCCCGGCTCCTTGGCGATGAAGACGATGGCGTCGGCCTGGTGGTCGTCGGCCTGCCGCGGCGCCTCGACGGTTCGGACAATGACATGACAGCGCCGGTGCAGCAGTTCGCCGGGCGCCTTGGGCAGGAGATGAACGTGCCGGTCGTGCTCCAGGACGAGCGGCTGACCAGCGTGGAAGCGGAAAGCCGCCTGGCGGTGCGCGAGAAGGACTGGCGCGCGCGGAAGAAGAAGCTCGACGCTGCCGCGGCGGCCATCATCCTGCAGGACTACCTCGACGCAGCCTCCGCCAAGGCTACGGCGCGCAAGCTCGAGACCTGATGTTCAAGCTGCTGAAGTTCCTGTTCATCGCCTTCCTCGCGTCCGCGGCCGCCGCCGCGGTGGCCGGCTATTCGGTGTGGCAGCGGATGCACGAGCCCTTCAAGGGCTTTGCCGCCGAGGAGCAGTTCGTGGAGATTCCGTCCGGGTCGTCCACCGCCGACATCGCCAGGCGTCTCAGCGCGGCGGGCGTCATCGACGACGAGACCAGCTTTCGCACCGCGCTCTGGTGGAGCGGCCAGGCGCGCAGCCTGAAGGCCGGGGAATATCGCTTTACCGAACCCTCCAGCCCGCTGCAGGTGATCGACCGGCTGGCGCGTGGCGATGTGTTCACGCGGCGGATCACGTTCCCCGAAGGGCTGACGATCCTGGACATGGCGCGGCTGTACGAGCAGCGCGAGTTCGGCACCGCGGCCGAGTTCGTCGAGGCCGCTGCCGACGAGACGCTGATCGCCGACCTCGATCCCCAGGCCACCGATCTCGAGGGCTATCTCTTTCCCGAAACGTACGCGCTGCCGCGCGGCACGCCGGCGTCGCGGCTGGTGGCGGCGATGGTCGATCGCTTCAAGGCCACGTACACGGCGCCGCTCCGCGAGCAGGCTGCCGCGCAGGGTTTCACGACGCGCCAGGTGGTGGCGCTCGCGTCGCTGATCGAAAAGGAAACCGGCCAGGCGGAGGAGCGGCCGCTGGTTGCCGCCGTCTACCGCAACCGGCTCGAGATCGGCATGGGGATGCAGGCTGATCCGACCGTCGTCTATGCGCTGCAGCAGGCGGGACGCTACGACGGCAACATCCGCCGCGAGGACCTGCAGTTCGATTCCCCGTACAACACGTATCGCTACGCCGGACTGCCGCCCGGCCCGATCGCCGCGCCGGGCAAGGCGTCGCTCGAGGCCGCGCTGGCGCCGGCCGATGTGCCGTATCTCTATTTCGTCAGCCGCAACGACGGGTCGCACGTGTTCAGCACCACGCTGGCGGAGCACAACCGCAACGTGCAGCGCTACCAGGTGGAGTTCTTCCGCGAGCAGCGGCGCCGCCGCGCGCAGGGCGGGTAGTGGGCTGGATTGATCTCGCGCTGCTCGACGTGGTCGAAAGGGCGTGCCGGGCGTTTCAGCGCCTGACCGGCCGCACCAACGTCTGGATTGCCTTCCAGCTCACCAACCTCAGCATCGTCGTCTACTTCATCTGGGCCATGCTGTACGTCTGGGTGACGCGGGGCGTCACCCGCATCCTGCTCGCGGCGTTTTCCGGACTGCTGTTGTGGGTATTGAGCCAGACGCTGCTGCGCTCGTCGGTGGACATGCTGGAGCAGAGCGCCTACCGCCGCGTGGCGAAAGGGTTGCGCAACCCGCGGCGGCTGCGCGACGCCATGCTGCGCATTCCGTTCCTCACGCTGTCGATCGTGCTGCTGTATCCGGTGCTGTTCGTCTACGCGAACCTGCGCCTGACGATTGCGCTGCTGGTGTACTCGCTGGTGGTGCTGACGACCGCGGTGCTCTACCTGCTGGCGTGTGACCCGCTGCCGCCAAGCCGGGGCCTGGTGGCTGGGTGGCTGGGCTCGCTGCGCGCCTCTCCGGTAGACCCCGTTGAAGCGCCCGCGCCCGACTAGCGCCTCGCTCCAATCCGCTCACGCCAGACGCGATCGCGGGTGTGGCCTCTGGCCTCCATCAACGCTTCGTGCGATTCAATTCGTCCCAGCGCGAATGCCGGTGGCGCTTGCCGATAAAAGGAATGAGCGACGAGACGGCAAAGACCGCCCAGACGAAGAGGCGGGCGCCGAAGTACCACAGCGCCATGAAGCCGGCGACGAGCGCGAGGCCGGCGAGGATGTTCAGGATCTGGCGTGCGCCTGCGCGGGAACGGGCTTGGCCGTCTTCTTCCGGATCCGCCCTTCGGCCCGCTTCAGGGCAGCTTTGAAGCGCTCGACGGACCCCTCAGGTTCGGGAACGGGCTGGAAGTCGCGCCACTCCTGAGAGTGCCGCTCGGGCTTCTTCACGGCGGGACCGCCTTTCCGGTTCAGAGCCACACTAAATAATAGCAGTATCTGGAGTTAGTCGAAAACCGTCTCATCGATTGGGGGACGACCGGCAGCAAACCGTTGTACGGCGGCCCGATCGTAGACGCGGATGTGTCCGCTTCGCTCCCGATGGTAGATCACATCCGCTGGTTCACCGGGCTGTTTTCCGGTCATGTCGTAGACGATGATCTCCCGGCTTCCGGTACGCGCCATGGCAGCGAACCCTTCACGGGCTTTGCGATGCGAACCGTCGATGACGGCGTCCGGCACCACCCTCCGGTCGGCGGGGTTGCTGGCCGTCGCCGCGCGTCGAGCGGCGGCTCGTTTCGCTTCATCGACAGGTCGATGGGTATACGCGATCGTGACCTGATAGCCGAGGCGCTCGATCTCCTGGAGGTAGTCGGCAACCCACAGGCTCCCGGGCGCATCCCAGACGATGTTCAGGCTCGAGGCAACGGCTTCTGCCAGCAGCTGATCGCGAATGTCGCCGGCTTCCTCCTGCAGCAACCCCGCCTTGTCGGTCCCCTCGACGAGCGGGAACTCCGGTAGCTGAGCACGGAACTCGTCGGTGTTGGCGTAGACGCAGTCCGGAGTCGCCGACCGTGCCGCCTTTGCAGCTGCCGTTTTGCCGGAGGCGGTGCCGCCAGACCTGAGCGTGAGTCGCGGAGGTGGCGCGGGCTGATGGCCCTCCAGTTCCTGATCGACCAACGCGTCGTGCAGCGCCTGCCGCTCGGCCGCGTACTCGCCGGCCGCGGTGTAGTACGTCTTCGTCTCGACGCCGGCCTTGAGTTGCTCGTCAGACCATGTCTGCATCGCGCCGGCGCGTCCTTACCGCTCGCCCCACTTCAGCTTCTCGCGCAGGACCTCGAAGTAGCTGCGCGCCGGGGCCTTCACCAGGCGTAGCGTCCGGTCGGCTTTCCTGACGCGCACCACGTCGCCGGCCTTCACCGGGTATCCCGACTGGCCGTCATACGTCACGAACACATCGTCGCGGCCATCGTCGACGTGAGGGCGGACCTCGACGACGGCGGTGCCGGGGATGACGATCGGGCGGTTGGTCAGCGTGTGCGGGGCGATCGGGGTGATCACCAGCGCGTCGACGAGCGGATGCACGATCGGGCCGCCGGCCGCCAGGTTGTACGCGGTGGAACCAGTTGCGTTGGCGATGATCAGCCCGTCGGCCTTGACGCGCGTGACGAAGGCGCCGCTCACCGACACCGACAGCTCGATCATCCGCGACAGGGCGCCCTTGGTGAAGACGACGTCGTTCAGCAGGATGCGGGTGTCGAACACCTCGCGCTCGCGCACGGCGTCGGCGGCGAGCATCATGCGGACGTCGTAGGTCGCCGTGCCGTCGAGCGCCGCCTGCAGCGACGTGTACATCTCGTCGATGCGTGTCTCGGTGAGGAACCCGAGGCTGCCGAAGTTCACGCCGAGGATCGGGATGTCGTGGCCGGACTGGCCAATGCGGCCGGCAACCGAGATGAGCGTGCCGTCGCCACCGAGCACGGCGATCAGGTCGCACTCGGATGGCAACTGCTCGCGGCTGAAGCGCTTGCCCCTGGAGGTCGTGCCGGCCAGCAGCGCCGTCTCGGTTTCGTAGACGACGCCGATGCCCCGTTCCTCCAGCCACGCCTCGAGCCGGGACAGGTGCTCGGAGGCCGCGCGCAGGCCCTGCTTGGCAACGATGCCGACGCGTCGAATCGGGGTGCTCATGCCTGTCGGAGGTGCAGCAGGAACTCGACGTTCCCCTTCTGCCCGGTGATGGGCGAGGGCGTCGAGCCGCGCGGCGTCAATCCTACTTCACGCGCCGCCGCCGACACTTCCTGCAGCACGCGGGCCTGGACCTCCGGGTCGCGGATGATCCCCTTCTTCACCTCGCCCCGGCCCGCCTCGAACTGCGGCTTCACCAGCGCAATCACGTCGGCGCCCTCGGCCAGCACGCCGCTGACGCCCGGGAGGATCTGCCGCAGCGAGATGAACGACACGTCGATGGTGACGATGTCCATGCGGCAGGGCAGCGCGTCGAGCGTCAAGTGCCTGGCGTTGAAGTGTTCGATGACGACGACCCGCGGATCGTTGCGGAGCGTCCAATCGAGCTGGCCGTGCCCGACGTCGAGCGCGACGACGCGGGCGGCACCCCGCTGCAGCAGGACGTCGGTGAAGCCGCCGGTGGATGCGCCGACGTCCAGCGCCTGGCGGCCGGTCACGTCGATGCGGAAGGTGTCGAGCGCGTGCGCCAGCTTCAGTCCGCCGCGGCCGACGTAGGGATGATCCGGAACAGCCAGCGCGACCTCGTCTGCGACGTCGACAGCCGTCCCGGCCTTGGTTGCCGGCTGGCCGTTGACGAGGACCTGGCCCGCCAGGATCAACGCCCGGGCCCGCTCGCGCGACGGCGCGAGGCCGCGCTCGACAACGAGCTGATCGAGGCGGAGTTTGGGCATTGACGGATTTACGAATTGACGGATTGACGAATTGGAGATGCGTCGATGCAGTCCGTCAATCCGTCAATTCGCAAATCCGTCAATTGGATCTCTCCACGATCCACCGCCCGATCTCGAGCAGGCGCGAATCGGTCAGGCCGGCGCCCTTGAGTGACGCCTCGGCGCGCTCGAGGCATTCAGCGGCCAGCGCCCGCGAACCGTCGATGCCGTACAGCGAGGGGTATGTGGGCTTGCCGGCGGCCGCGTCCTTGCCCGCCGTCTTGCCGAGATCGGCCGAGGCGCCTTCGATGTCGAGGATGTCGTCGACGATCTGGAAGGCGAGGCCGAACTCCGCCGCGGCGCGATCGACGGCTTCGATCACGTTGTCGCGCGCCCCGCCCATCACCGCCCCGGCCATCGCCGAGGCGCGGATCAGGGCCCCGGTCTTGCGCGCGTGCATCAGCCGCAGGCCGTCGCCGTCGAGCGGCGGCGGCAGCGTGCCGTCTGGCGCCGGCGTCACGCACGCCAGGTCGACCGCCTGGCCGCCCACCATGCCGATGGCGCCGGCGGCGGTCGCGATGATGCCGATCACGCGCAGCTTCCGATCGATCAGCCCATGGTCGATCCCGCGCGGCTCGCGCGCCAGCAGCGCGAACGCCTCGGTGAGCAGCCCGTCGCCGGCGAGGACCGCCATCCCTTCGCCGGCCACCACGTGCAGCGTCGGCTGGCCGCGGCGCAAGGTGTCGTTGTCCATGGCCGGCAGGTCGTCGTGGATCAGCGAGTAGGTGTGGATCATCTCGATCGCGCACGCCGCGGGCATGGCCGCGTGCTGATCGCCGCCGACGGCCTCGCACGCGGCGAGGCAGAGGATGGGACGGAGCCGCTTGCCGCCGGCCGAAATGCTGTAGGCCATCGCCGCCGCCAGTTGCGGCGGACAGTCGGGCGGCGCCGGGAGGAGCGCGAGCAGCGCCTGGTCGATGGCGGCGCGTCCCGCCTCGAGATACTCGCTAAGCGGAGTCATCCCGCTCGGTGAGTGCAGCCGGCGCCGGCTTCAGCTCGCCGCGCTCGTTGACGATGTCGATCCGCCGCTCGGCTTCCTCCAGCCGTGCGTGGCAGAAGCGCGACAGCTGAACGCCGCGTTCGTAGAGCTGCAGCGAGCTCTCGAGCGCGAGGTCGCCCTCCTCGAGCTTCTTGACGATCGTCTCCAGCTCCGCGATCGCCGCCTCGAAGTCCTTGATCGTGGGATCCATGTCAGCGGGCAGCTGGCAGCGGGCGGCTGGCAGCGTAAAGGTGCGACATCGCCGTTACTCCTCCTGCCGGCTGCCGGCTGGCGGCTGCCGGCTTCCCTCGACAGAACAATCGAGCTGGCCGCGCTCGAGCTTCACGTGTACCCGGTCGCCCGGCTTGACCGTCGCCGCGTCGCGGACGATGGCGGTGCCATCGGCGTTCCAGCAGACGGCATAGCCGCGCCCCAGCACCGCCAGCGGGCTCAGGCTCTCGAGCCGCGCCGCGGCGCCACGGAAGCGTGTGTCCGCCGCGTGCCGCCGCCGATCGGACGCGGCGCGCAGGCGTCCGTCGGCGCCCACCAGCCGCGTGCGCAGCGCGGCGAACCGATGGCGCACGTCAGAGGCGTCGAGCGCGCGGCGCAGCAGCTGCAGCCGCCGGTCGTGCGCGGACAGCCGCGTCCGCAGCGCCTGGCGCAGCGCATGGGTGAGCTCGGCACTGTGCCGGCCGCGCAGCGCGACGTGCGCGCGGAAGCCGCCCATGCCTGGCCGCGCCTCGAGCCGGCGCAGCGTCGATTCGAGCCGGTGCACCCGCGCCGCCATCGCCGTCTCGACGCGGTGAGAGAGGCGGTCGATGCGCGCGCAGAAGTCGTCCTTGCGGCTGACGACGATCTCCGCCGCCGCCGAGGGGGTCGCGGCGCGCACGTCGGCGACGAAGTCGGCAATCGTGACGTCGCTCTCGTGGCCGACGGCGGAAATGGTCGGCACCGGGCAGCCGGCAATCGCCCGCGCCACCACTTCCTCGTTGAAGGCCCACAGATCCTCGATCGATCCGCCGCCGCGGCCGACGATCACGACGTCGACGTCTTGCACCTTGCCGATGGCACGCAGCGCGCGCGCAATGTCCATGGCGGCGCCTTCGCCCTGCACCCGCGTCGGCCGAATGACGATGTGCGCGTTCGGGTAGCGACGGCGCAGGACCTTGATGATGTCGCGCACCGCGGCCCCGTCGAGCGACGTGACGACGCCAATCTTCCGCGGCAGCGACGGCAGCGCCCGCTTGCGCCGCTCGTCGAACAGCCCTTCCTTCGCCAGCCGCGCCTTCAGCTGATCGAAGGCCAGCTGCCGGGCGCCGAGGCCCTCCGGCTCGAGGTGATCGCAGACCAGCTGGTATTCGCCCTTGGGGTCGTAGACGCTGACCCGCCCGCGGGCGACGACGCGCAGGCCGTCCTGCGGCTTGAACTTCAGGTAGCGGAGCGAGGTGCGGAACATCACGGCGCGAATCTGCGCGCCGGCGTCCTTCAGCGTGAAGTACAGGTGGCCGGTGTTCCACAGCCGGCAGTTCGAGATCTCGCCCTCGACCCAGGTCTCGAGGAACTGCTCCTCGAGCAGGGTGCGGATCTGGCCCGTGAGCTGCGACACCGTGAGCACCCGCCTGACTGGAGCAGGTGGGGTTGGCGCCTGCTCCTCAGGTTCTTCGAATGGCAGATCGAACAGGGAGCTCATCGAGTTGCGTCTCCGACAGGCTGAACCGGGTGATCGAGGTCGCTCGGCCGGTCGTCTCGTCGGCGTCGATCATCACCGCGTGCAGCTTCGGGTTGGCCGTGGCCGGCTCGAAGCGCGACGGCATGGCATTCAGGAACCGTCCGAGCGACGGTTCGCGCGCCATGCCGATGATGCCGTCGTGCGGGCCGGTCATGCCGGTGTCGGTCAGGTAGGCGGTCCCCTTCGGCAGGATCCGCTCGTCAGCCGTCTGCACGTGCGTGTGCGTGCCGAACACGCCGCTGACCCGCCCGTCGAGGTGCCATCCCATGGCGATCTTCTCGCTCGTCGCCTCGGCGTGGAAGTCGACGATGATGATCTGTGCGCGGTGCCTGATGGCCTCGATCTCGCGCAGCACCACCTGGAACGGGTCGTCGATGTTCAGCATGAACACGCGCCCCATCACGTTGATCACGCCGACGCTGCGGCCGTCGCCGGTCTGCGCCACGTACGACCCGCGCCCGGGCACGCCGGGCGGGTAGTTCGCGGGGCGCAGCAGCCGCGGCTCGCTGGCGATGTACTCGATCGCCTCTTTCTTGTCCCAGATGTGATTGCCCGAGGTCATCACGTCGACGCCCCAGTCGAGCAGGGTGTCGCCGATGTCCTTGGTGATGCCAAAGCCGGCCGCCGAGTTCTCGGCGTTGGCGATGACCAGGTCAATGCCGTGCGCCTCGATCAGGCCGCGCAGCCCCTTGCGCACCATGTCGCGCCCGGGCTTGCCGACGATGTCGCCGATGAAGAGGAGTCTCACGCGCCGCCGACCGGAATGCGATGCGCCTGCCCGCGGCGATCCGTGATCTTCGGCAGGACGATGACCAGTTCGCCGTGGCGGACCTCGGCCCGGCCGCGCTGCAGGTCGAAGGCGCCGGTCAGCCGCACGGCACGGGCAAAGCGGCCGAACTCCCGTTCGACGAGGTGAAACGTCTGGCCGGTCGAGGCGGACGGCTGCGCCTTCTCGCCGGCGATCAGCAGGATGCCGGCCCGGAACACGACGCGCACCGCCGCCGCCGGCACGCCCGCGATATCCATCACGACTTCGATCGCCGAATCCGTTTCGCGGACGTCGAGCGCCGGACGGTATTCGCCGGAATACGCGCGCTGCCCGCGCTCGAGGCTGCGGGCCAGCTCCTCGAACAGCTCGCGCAGATCCTCGGCGAGCTCGCTCGAGTCGGCCGCCGGGATGAAGGAATACTGCGCCACGCCTTCGTATGGTAGCTGGGGAGAGAGGTCGCTGGGTAGCTGGGTAGCTGGGGACGCCTAGCGACCCAGCAACTCAGCGACCCATCGGACGTTGGAAGACGCCTCGCACACCTCAGGCACCAGCCCCGCGCCGATGACCCCCGTGTCGGTGATCACGCTGGCGACCAGATCGAGCGGGGTCGGCTCGAAGTAGGGGTTCCGGATCTCCACGCCCGCGGGCGGCGTCGGCCAGACCTCGTCCGCGTGTCCCTCACGCACGGCGAGCTGCAGGCTGACCGCCTGGCTCACGAACTTCTCGCGCGAGGCGGCGACATAGACCGGCACGCCCTGATGCGCGGCGGCCGCCGCCAGCAGGCGCGTCCCGCTCTTGTTGATCACCGCATCGGGGGTGATCGCATCGGCGCCCACCAGCACGGCATCCACCGCGCCCAGCGCCTGCCCGAGCGCAGCATCGGTGTAGAAGGTCACGCGGGCGCCGGCGGCGGCCAGGGCAGTGGCCATCCGCCGCCCTTCCAACATCGGGCGCCCTTCGGCGGCGGCGACGCGGACCTCGCGTGTTTCGGACAGCGCGGTGATCAGCGCCGCGGCCGTGCGGCTGAAGGAGAACGTGGCCAGGCGGAGTGGCGCGTTGGCGCCCGCCTCGAAGAACTCGAGGCCGACCCGGATCAGCGCGCGCTCGGCGCGGTTGACGCGCGCGGTGAAGGCGGTGAATACCGACGGATCCTCGCGCCCGGCTACGGCATGGAGCCCGGCGTTCCACATGCCCGCCATGCTGGGCTGCGCGTCGCACAGGGCACGGGCGACCGCCCGAACAGGCCCATCGGCAGCCTGAACGTCGAGCAGCAGGGCAATTGCCCTGTCGAGGATCTCGGACGCCCCGGCGAGTCTGTCGCCGGCGATCTCATCAATACGCTTCTGAAGTTCACGCGGAAGGGCGGTCACGCCACGAATTTTCGGCGTTGGCAACCGCATCGATTAATATGAGTTAATACAACTCATATTACATGCTTGACATTAACTAAGATGAATCGTAGGATAGGGCCATGAGCAAAGTCATTGGTATCGACCTGGGCACCACCAACTCCGTGGTGTCGGTCATGGAAGGGGGCGAGCCCGCGGTCATCGTGAACCAGGAAGGGGCGCGCACGACCCCGTCGGTCGTCGGGTTCACGAAGGACAGCGAGCGGCTCGTCGGGCAGGTGGCGAAGCGCCAGGCGGTGACGAACCCCGAGAACACGGTGTTCTCGATCAAGCGCTTCATGGGCCGCAAGCACGCGGAGATCGCGCAGGAGACCTCGCGCGTCCCCTACGCCGTCGTCAAGGCCGATAACGGCGACGCCTGGGTCGAAGTGCGCGGCCGCAAGTACTCGCCGCCGGAAATCTCGGCGATGGTGCTGCAGAAGCTGAAGATGGCCGCGGAGGACTACCTCGGCGAGAAGGTCACCGATGCGGTGATCACCGTCCCGGCGTACTTCAACGACGCGCAGCGCCAGGCCACCAAGGACGCCGGCAAGATCGCCGGCCTCAACGTGCTCCGCATCGTCAACGAGCCGACCGCGGCGGCGCTCGCCTACGGCCTCGACAAGAAGAAGGACGAGACGATCGCCGTCTACGACTTCGGCGGCGGCACGTTCGACATCTCGATCCTCGAGGTCGGCGAAGGGGTCGTCGAGGTCAAGGCGACCAACGGCGACACGCACCTTGGCGGCGACGATCTCGACGAGCGGATCATCGACTGGATCGCCGCGGAGTTCCTGAAGACCGACGGCGTCGATCTGCGCAAGGACCGCATGGCGCAGCAGCGCCTGAAGGAAGCGGCGGAGAAGGCGAAGATCGAGCTCTCGACCGTCCTCGAGACCGACATCAACCTGCCGTTCATCACCGCCGACGCCAGCGGGCCGAAGCACCTGCAGATGAAGCTGACCCGGGCCAGGTTCGAGCAGCTCGTCGACGACCTGCTGCAGCGCTCGATGGCGCCGCTGAAGCAGGCGCTGGCCGACGCCGGCCTGAAGCCGTCGGACATCGACGAGGTCGTGCTCGTCGGCGGCACCACTCGCGTGCCGCGGATCCAGGCGCTGGTCAAGGAGTACTTCGGCAAGGAGCCGCACCGCGGTGTCAACCCGGATGAAGTCGTCGCCATCGGCGCGGCCATCCAGGGCGGCGTGCTGAAGGGGGAGGTGAAGGACGTCCTGCTGCTCGACGTCACGCCGCTCTCGCTCGGGATCGAGACGCTCGGCGGGGTCATGACGACGCTCATCCCGCGCAACACGACGATTCCGACGCGGAAGAGCGAGACGTTCTCGACGGCGACCGACAACCAGACGAGCGTCGAGGTGCACGTGCTGCAGGGCGAGCGGCAGATGGCGCGCGACAACCGCACGCTCGGGCGCTTCCAACTGGTCGGGCTGCCGCCGGCGGCGCGCGGCGTGCCGCAGATCGAGGTGACCTTCGACATCGACGCCAACGGCATCGTCAACGTCTCGGCGAAGGACGTGGCGACCGGGCGCGAGCAGGCGATCACCATCAGCGGCTCGTCCGGACTGAGCAAGGACGAAGTCGGCCGCATGGTGAAGGACGCCGAGGCGCACGCCGCGGAAGACAAGGCGAAGCGGGACGAGGCGGAAGCCCGCATTCGCGCCGAGCAGGAGGCCTACGCCACAGCGCAGGCCGAGAAAGCGCAGGCCGAGCAGGCGCAAGCCGAGCAGGCGAATGACGAGAAGAAAGACGACGACGTGCGCGAAGGCGAAGTCGTCGCCTAAGCACCAGGCACCAGGCACCAGGCACCAGGAACAAGGAACTAGCTAGGAGGTAACCATGCCCATTGTGAAAGTCGATCCGTTCCGCGAGCTCGCGACCATGCAGGACCGCATGGCCCGGCTGTTCGGTGATGTCTACCTGCGCGACGAGGACACCGGGTTCCGCGGCAGCTGGACGCCGGCGGTGGACATCTTCGAGACCGAGAGCCACGACCTCGTGCTGAAGGCAGAGCTGCCCGGCATGAACCGCGAGGACATCGAGGTCAGCGTCGAGAACAGCACGCTGGTGCTCAAGGGGCAGAAGAAGTTCGAGGCGGAGGTGAAGGAAGAGAACTACCGCCGCGTCGAGCGGACCTACGGGCAGTTCCACCGCTCCTTCACGCTGCCGTCGACCGTCGACACTGCGCGCGTCAGCGCCGATTACAGGAATGGCGTGCTCACGGTGAAACTGCCGTTCCGCGAGGAGGCGAAGCCGCGGACGATCGCCGTCGACGTGGCGTGAGCCCATGGGTCGTGGGGCCGACAACCCTGTGCTAGTCTGTTGGTTCCTATGGACAGCAACGACGCCCAGGACGACCTGACCGCGCAAGACCCCGAGGCGCCCCCGGCCCCGCGGCCGAAGGCGCCTCCGATCGAGAGCCGTTTCCTGTTCGTGGACGTCGCGGCGATGCGCGCGAAGCAGCTGCGCCGCGGCGCGCTGCCGCGGCTCGACGACGATGACGGCGAGACGCCGCGCGTCGCGCCGCACAAGGCCGAGCGCGTGGCGATGGAGGAGGTCAAGCGCGGCCTCGTCCTCTACGACGTGCCGCCCTCTCCCGGCGTCAGCCAGACGTAGCTGCGGAACCCCGCAGCCCGCTCCCTCGTCCATTACCGAGGGATGTCACTCTTGCTCATCACGGGCGCGGCATTTGCGGCGCTCTTCGTGTTCGGCCTGCTGGCCATCGGCTTCCTGTTCAAGCTGGTGTTCTGGCTGGTGTTCCTGCCGTTCCGCCTGCTGTTCAAGCTGCTGTTCGGCCTCGGCGGCCTGGTCGTCGGCATCGTCGCCGTGCCGCTGCTCCTGCTGCTGGTCGTGGGCGGCCTCATCCTGGCCGTCATCGCCGCGCTGGTGTCCCTGCTGCTGCCGCTGCTGCCGGTGATCCTGCTCGGTCTCGTCGGCTGGGCGCTGTTCAAGGGACGAGGCCCCAGGCCCCAGGCGCCAAGCCCCACGTACCAGACCCCCGCGTAGTATTCTCGCGGGCATGAAGAGCGCCCGCGTCCTCATCGTTCTCGCCTTCGCCGCATCGCTGCTCGCGCCGGTCGCCGCGCAGCAGGCGCCGCAGCCATACCGCATTGTCGTCACCAACGACGACGGCGTGCGCGCGCCTGGGCTGGCGCCGCTCGCGCAGGTGCTGCAGGCCATCGGCGACGTCATCATCGTCGGGCCGGATGGCAATCGCACGGGCGCGAGTCATTCGGTGACAACCGGCGATCCGATCTTCCGGCAGGACCTGACGCTGCCGAACGGCATGCGGGCGATCGGCCTTGCCGCCACGCCGGCGACAAGCGTCCAGGTGGCGCTCAAGAACATCGTCCTGCCGCGCGCCGACCTCGTCGTGTCGGGCATCAACAACGCCTACAACATCGGCCAGTCGGCGTATCTCAGCGGCACCGTCGGCGCCGCGCGCCAGGCCGCCATGGAAGGCGTCCCGGCGATTGCCGTGTCGATGGCCGCCGCGGCAGCGCCGCGCGACTACGTGTTTGCCGCGGAGGAAGCGCTCGGCGTCGCGCGTCGTCTGAAGCAGGCCGGCGGCTTGCCGCCGTTCACGTTTCTCAATGTCAACGTGCCGCCTATGCCCGAAGGCGGCTACAAGGGATATCGCGTGGTGAGCCAGGCCGCCGTCCGCGCCGGCGAGGAAGCGTTCGTCGAGGCGAAGCACCCGGGCGGCCGCACGCTGTACTGGAGCACCTACAAGGAAGGGGCGTCGGCACCGGAAGGCACGGACGTCTGGGCGGTGAACAACGGCTTTGTCGCGGTGACGGCGATGCGCGTCGGCGAGTCGGACGCAACGCTGGCCCGGCAGGTGGAGGCATGGTTCCGATGACGCGCACGTTCCTCGCAGTTGCCATGGCCTTGCTCTCGGCGTGGCCGGCGCTCGCGCAGGGGCCAGCGCGCCCGAACGTCGTCCTCATCATCACGGACGATGCCGGGTATGGCGACTTGAGCAGCTACGGCGCCACTGACCTGCGGACGCCGAACATCGACGGCATCGGGCGCGATGGTGTGCGGCTCACCGATTTCTACGGCAACGCGCCCCTCTGCAGCCCGACGCGGGCCGCGCTCGTCACCGGCCGCTACCAGCAGCGCTACGCCATGGAGGTGGCGCTGGCCAACGCGAACTCTCCCGCAGCGGAGCAGGGGCTGCCGGCGGAGGGCCGCTCGCTGCCAGCGCTGCTGAAGGGTAACGGGTACGCCACGGGTCTCATCGGCAAGTGGCACCTCGGGTACAAGCCCGAGTTCGGCCCGAACGCGCACGGCTTCGACTACTTCTTCGGGCACAAGAGCGGCTACATCGACTTCTACCAGCACACCGGCGGCGACGGCGGAGCGGACCTGTGGGAGAACACCTCGCCGGTCACGGTCGAGGGCTACATGACCGACCTGGTGACGGCGCGTTCCGTTCGGTTCATGGAGCAGAACGCCGCGCGTCCCTTCTTCCTCGAGGTTGCGTACAACGCGCCCCATTGGCCGTACCAGGTGCCCGACCGTCCCTCGGTCGCGCCGGGCGACGCGCGGCACATGCTGCCGCACGACGAGAATACGAGCACGCGCGCCGACTACGTCGCGATGATGGAGCGCGTGGACCAGGGCGTCGGCGAGATCCTCCGCACGCTCGAACGGCTCAGCCTGGCGCAGAACACGCTGGTCATCTTCACTAACGACAACGGCGGCGAGTGGCTGTCGCGCAACGATCCGCTGTTCCAGCGCAAGTGGACGCTGTGGGAAGGCGGCATCCGCGTGCCGGCGCTGATCCGGTTTCCCGGGCGCATCCCGGCCGGCCACGTCTCCGGTCAGGTCGGGCTGACGATGGATCTCAGCGCGACGATCCTGGCGGTGACGGGCACGACGATCCCCGCCGACTTACGGCTCGACGGCATCGACCTGCTGCCCATCCTGTCGGGGCAGTCCCCGGAGGTCGAGCGCACGCTGTTCTGGCGCACCAACGCCGGCGGGCACAACCAGCGGGCCGTGCGCAGCGGCGACTTCAAGCTGCTGCTCGACGGCAACAGCATGCTGGTGTTCAACGTGCGCACCGACATGGCCGAGCGGCAGGACCTGGCCAAGTCGCGGCAGGACGTGGCGCGCCGCCTCCGGCCGCTGCTCGCGGCATGGGAGCAGGAGGTCAACGCCGAGGCGAAGGCGCGCAACGCCGTCGTCCCGGCCGAGGACCCGCGCGTCCAGGCGAACTAGATGTGGATGATGCCGCGGCGGATGGCGGTGTGCACCGCCGCGGTGCGATCGGTCGTGCTCAGCTTGCTGAACACGTTCCGGACGTGTGCCCGCACGGTCTCGTCGCTGATGTCGAGCGCCGAGGCGATCTCCTTGTTGCGCAAGCCGCGGGCGATCATCTCGAGCACCTGCACCTCGCGGGCGGTCAGCGCCGGCTGATCGGCGCGCTCGCGCAGCCGCGCCGCCACGTCGGGGCTGATCGGCCGCTGCCCGGCGTGCACCTCGCGCAGCACGCGGATCAGATCATCGGACAGGGTGTTCTTCACCAGGTAGGTCGTCGCGCCGGCCCGCATGGCCTGGTAGATGTCCTCGTGGCCGTGGTACATGGTGACGACGACAATCTTCGCGTCAGGGTCCTGCGCATGGAGGGCGCGGATCGCATCGACGCCGCTCTCCTCGCCGAGCTGCAGGTCCATCAGCGTGATGTCCGGCTGCTCGCGCGCGAACGCCGCGGACGCCTCGGCCACCGTCGCCGCGGCGGCGACCACCTGCATGTCGCGCTCGCGATTGATCACCAGCGCGATACCGTCGCGCACCAGCCGGTGATCGTCGACGCAGAGGACGCGGATCATACGGGGATCACCGCTTCGATCTGCGTGCCGGCGCCGGCGGCGCTGGTCAACTGCAGGCGTCCGCCCACCTGCTGCGCCCGCTCCCGCATGGTCACGAGGCCGAAGTGCCCGGCGGCCGGATGCGTGGCCTCTTCGAACCCGCTGCCGTCGTCCACGACCCGCAGCGAGATCGCGCCGGGGGTGTACTGCAGCTCCATCGTCAGCTCCGACGGGCAGGCGTGGCGGACGGCATTCGTCACCGCCTCCTGCGCAATGCGCATCAGCTCGACTTCGATGCGCGGCGGGACATGGAACGGCGTTCCGGACACCCGCAGTCGGAAGCGTACGTCCGTCTGCGCGGTGGCGCGCGCGCCGACGCGCTCCAGCGACGAGATGAGATCGCCCCGTTCCGATGATCCGGCGCGCATGTCGGCGATCGTCTGCCGGGCGTCGAGGATGCAGTGCTCGATCTCGTGGCGCAGCGACACCAGCTGCTCGCGCGTGGCGGGATCGGCCGGAGGGGATCCGGCGGCCACGTTGTCGAGGTGCAGTGACACCCCGACCATCGTCTGCAGCAGGGTGTCATGGAGCTCGCGGCTCAGGCGGGCGCGCTCGGCCAGCACCGCGGCAAACTCCTTGTGCACGCGGCGCAGGCGCAGGCGCCACGCGCAGCCGACGACAGCCAGCGCGCCGACGGCACACACCGCGTAGAACGTCCAGGTCTGATAGACGCGCGGTGCAATCGAAAAGGTCCAGGCCGCCGACGAGTCGCGCCAGCTGCCGTCGCCGGGATCCGCCTGCACGCGGAACGTGTACGCCTGCGGCGCCAGGTTGGTGTAGAACGCCTGCCGCCGCTGGCCGGCGTCGCGCCAGGTCTCGTCGAAGCCTTCGAGCCGGTAGCGGAAGCGTGTGTGCTCCGGCGACGTCAGGTTGATGGCGGTGTAGTCGATGCGCAGCCGGTTGGTGCCCGCGGGCAGTGCCGCGGCGTCTGCCGGCTCGAATCGCTGGTCGTCGGCGATCGCTCCCTCGACGCGCACCGCGCCGCTGGCGTGGGGGCGCGACTGGGCCACCTCCGGCTCGACGACGGTCAGGCCGCGGCCGGTCACGAACCAGATGCGTCCGCGTTCGTCGCGCACGGTCGTCCGGCTGTCCAGGTTGATCGGCATGCCGGCGATGCCATCCGAGGTATCGAAGACCTGCGGGTGCAGACGATAGGCGGGATCGGCCAGCGCGCGGGTCAGCTCGTCAGGCGACACGTGCGCAATTCCAATCTCGCCGAGTCCGAGCCAGAGGCCGCCGTCACGGTCTTCCGCCATCGACACGATGCGCTGGGAGGGCAGGCCGCGGGTGCGCCCGAACGTCACGAATTCACCTTCGTGGAACCGGCTCAAGCCGTGGGTGCCGCCCAGCCAGATGCCGCCGCTGGCGTCCTCATGGATGCCGTTGATGCGCTCATGCGTCAGGCCCTGTGCGGGGCCGTAGACGATCACGTCCCCGGCCGGCGAGCGAACGCCGGCGCGGCCCGATTCGAACCCGATCCAGAGGCGCCCGTCACGCGCGCCATGCATCGCCGTGATGCGTTCGGCCGCGGCGGGATGTGCCAGCGGATGGGGCTCCCACCGGCCAGCGGCGAACCGCCACAGCCCCTGGGTCGGGTCGGCCACCCACAACGCGTCGTCTCGATCGAGGGCCAGTGCCGCGATCCGGCGCAGCGGCACGCCTCGCGGTGGCCGGACCGGGCTGAACCGCTCGCCGGAGAGGGTGTACAACCCGTCCCAGGCCCCTACCCACACGCGACCCTGGCGATCCACGAGGATCGTCCGGGCGCCGGGGACTTGAAACTGCCGCCGCGGGCCTTCGCCGGCCGGCATCGCGACGATGCCATCGGTGCTGGCGCCCCACATCGTCCCGTCAGGCGCACGGGCCACGCTGGTGACGACGCCAAGACCGGTGAGCGGAACCATGCGGTGCGGCGTCAGGCGATTCAGGCCTTCATGGGTCCCGATCCAGAGATTGCCCTCGCGGTCCTCGAGCATCGACCAGATGCCGTCGGTCAGCAGCCCGCCCTGCACGGTGGCGTGCTCCACTGACAGCGCTCCGCTCTCCGCGCGAAATCGCCAGAGCCCCTGGCCGATGGTCGTCAGCCAGACGTTGTCACGGCTGTCACGGAACAATTCGGAGCCGCGGCCCGGGATGCCCTCCGGCTCACCGGCGAGCGGATCACCGCGCAGTCGGCGAAAGGCGCGGAGCGGATCGGTGACCCAGACGGCGCCATCCCACGGCACCTCGACGCTGCCGCGGATCACCTGATCGCCGGCCGCGTCGAGCCTCGAGAAGCCCGGCACTCCGGCGGCCTTCGTAAACAGACCGTCGCCGGCGCCGACAAACAAGGCTGTCTGTGACGCGCGGAGATGGAACACGCGGTGGGCCGCGGTGAACCCTTCGGTGGCGCCGACAGGTTCCCAGCGGGTCCCGTCCCAGCGCAGCAACCCGCGGTCGGACCCCGCCCACAGGACGCCGTCAGCATCCTCGGCGAGGGCATAGACCGCGCCGGGGCGCCCTGTCACCGGTCCGCCCCAGGCGCGGCCGTCACGGATCCGGAAGATGCCGCCGCCTTCGGCGAAGCCGACCCAGAGATCGCCGGCGCGCGAGAAGAGGACAACGTTGGCCGGCTCGTCGGGCAGCGGCGGCGAGACGATGGCCCTGGCGTCGGTGAAATGGAAGCCGTCGAACCTGAGGAGGCCGCTGCCGGCAGCCAGCCAGAGATACCCGTGGGCATCCTGGGCGAGGCCGCGGACCGGCCCGAGCGCGCGTCCTTCACCCGACGACCACGACGCGATCGCGTAGCCGTGGAGCGGCGCCACCTCAGCCGTTTGCGCGTACGCCTCGGCACACCAGACGCCGGCACACGCCAACAGGCCGACAAGAGCTCGCCGCATGGCGGGCGGATTATAGCGCCGCGCTCGTGCCGGCGGCCGTACCACGATTGTGCGATTGCCGGCATGCCGCCGCCTCCGTACTGTTCGGCCCCACAGGAGGAGCAGATTTGATGCGGAACGTCCTCAGAGCCCTTGCGGCGGCGGCGTTCGTGGCCTGCCTGCCGGCGATCGCGTACGCCCAGGCCGAAATCGCCGGCGTGGCGCGCGACACGTCCGGCGCCGTCCTTCCCGGCGTCACCGTCGAGGCGGCGAGTCCGGCGCTGATCGAGAAGGTGCGCACCGTCATCACCGACGGCAACGGCCAGTACCGGATCGTCGACCTGCGTCCCGGCGCCTACACCGTCACCTTCACCCTTGCCGGCTTCAACACCGTGCGGCGCGAGGGCATCGAGCTGTCGGGTGCCGCGACCTTCGTGGTGAACGCCGACATGCGCGTCGGCGCCCTCGAAGAGACGATTACGGTGACCGGCGAGGCCCCCGTGGTCGACGTGCAGACCGTGACCCGCCAGCAGGTGATGAACAAGGACGTCATCGATCGCGTGCCGAGCGGGCGCAACTACTACAGCCTCGCGGTGCTGATCCCCGGCGTCTCGTCGAACGCGACCGACGTCGGCGGCTCCACCGGCGACGCGATGGCGCAGCTGAGCGTGCACGGCAGCCGGCTGTCGAGCCAGCGCATCACCCAGAACGGCGTCAGCCTGGCCGGCCTGTCCGGCAGCGGCGGCTTCTCGGGCAACGTTCCCAACGTCATCGCCGCCTCGGAAATGACGGTCGACACCAACGCCGCGTCCGCGGAGCTGGCGACCGGCGGCGTCCGCATCAACTTCATCCCGCGCGACGGCGGCAACAACACGTCCGGCGTCGTCTTCTTCAACTTCGCGCACGAGGACTTCCTCGCCTCGGACAACTATACCGATCGGCTGCAGGAGGCCGGCCTGTCGGCGCCCGGGTCGATGAAGAAGATCTGGGACTTCGCCCCCGGCATCGGCGGGCCGATCCGGCGCGACCGGCTCTGGTACAACTTCACCGCGCGCCACAACGGCGCGCAGACCTACGCCCCTGGGATGTTCGAGAACAAGAACGCGTGGGACCCGACCAAGTGGACCTACGAGCCCGACACGAGCAAGCCGGGGCTGTCGAACAACGGCGTCTGGGAGGCGGCCAAGCTGCGGATGACGTGGCAGGCCAACGCCAAGAACAAGCTCGCCGGCGAATGGGACCAGCAGTCGTACTGCCGCTGCCCGAACGGCGTCAGCGCCACCGTCGCTCCCGAAGCGGGGCGCGATCGACGCTTCCCGACGCAGCGCACGCTGATGGCCGAGTGGAACTCACCGGTGACCAACCGGCTGCTGATCGAGGCGGTCGCGCTCCACCGCAACACCGGCTGGGGCGAGGTGCACCTGCAGCCGTCCGGCTCGCTCGACGACCCGCGCGCGCTGGCGGCCTATCCCGAGATGATTTCAGTGGTTGAACAGTCGACGGGCCTCCGCTACCGCGCCGCCCAGAACTTCAACAAGAACTACAACCACAACTACTTCTACCGCGCGGCCGTCTCGTACGTGACCGGCACCCACGCCTTCAAGGCCGGCTTCAACAACACCATGGGCTGGCTCCGTGATCGGACCTACGACTTCCAGCCGGTGAACTATCGCTTCAACAACGGCGTGCCGAACCAGATCACCGTCTTTGCGACGCCGTACCTGAACCAGGCGAAGGAGAACGCGGACTTCGGCATCTACGCGCAGGATCGCTGGACGCTGGGCCGGCTGACGCTGATGGGCGGCATCCGCTTCGACTACTTCAAGACGTCCTTCCCGGAGATGCACCTCGGCCCCGGTCCGCTGGTGCCGAATCGCGATCTCACCTTTGCCGCGAGCGACAATCTCGGCTGGAAGGACATCACGCCGCGCTCCGGCGCCGCTTTCGACGTCTTCGGCAACGGCAAGACGGCGCTCAAGGTCAGCCTGAACAAGTACCTCGAAGGGCAGGCGCTGTCGGCCGCCTCGCTGGCGCAGCTGCCGAGCCCGTTCCGCACCCTCGTCCTCAGCACGACGCGGTCGTGGAACGACGCCGACCGGGACTTCGCGCCCGACTGCGACCTGGTCTCGCCGGACGGCAATGGCGAGTGCGGTCCGCTGGCCAACCGCAATTTCGGCAGCGCGGTGCCCGGCGCACAGTTCGACCCCGACCTGCTGCGCGGCTGGGGCAACCGCTTCTACAACTGGGAGTTCTCGGCCAGCGTCCAGCACGAGCTGATGCCGCGCCTGTCGGTGGACGTTGGCTACTACCGCCGGTGGTTCGGGAACTTCCAGGCCACCGACAACCTGAGCCTGGAACCGGGCGACTTCGACGAGTTCACGCTCGTGGCGCCGAGCAACTCGCGCCTGCCGAACGGTGGCGGTCACACGCTCAACGGCCTCTTCGCCGTCAAACCGGCAAAGTTCGGGCAGAGCCTCGAATACAACACGCTCGCCGAGAACTACGGCGAGCAGACCGAGCAGTGGCACGGCATTGACCTCACCATGCAGATGCGGATGGTCGGCGGCCTGCTGCTCTCGGGCGGCGTCAGCACCGGCGCGCGGACGACCGACAACTGCGAGATCGTCGCGAAACTGCCGGAAATGCTGCAGGGGGCCCAGAACCTCACGGCGGCCAACGGGACCAACTGGTTGCCGGCGCAGTGGTGCCACCAGGAGGAGCCGTTCCTGACCCAGGTGAAGGGGCTGGGCAGCTACACGGTGCCGCGCATCGACGTGCAGGTGTCGGCGACGTTCCAGAGCATCCCGGGCCCGCTCATCGCGGCCAACTGGGTGGCGAACAACGCCATCATCTCGCCGGCGCTCGGCCGTCCGCTGGCCGGCGGCGCCGCCAACATGACGATCAACATCGTCGAGCCGGGGACGATGTACGGCGAGCGCCTGAACCAGCTCGATCTCCGGTTCGGCAAGCTCCTCCGCTTCGGAAATACGCGGACCATGCTGGCGCTCGACCTCTACAATGCGACCAACAGCGACACGGTGCTGACCCAGAACAACAACTTCGGGGTCTGGCAGCGGCCGCAGTCGATCATCCAGGCGCGGTTCGCCAAGATCACCGCGCAGTTCGACTTCTAGGGGGGAGCATGGTTCGCATTGCGGGAATTGCGGCGGCGCTGCTGCTGTGGGCGGCGTCGGCCGGAGCGCAGGGCGCCGCCGCGCGGCCCAACGTCGTCCTCATCATCACCGACGACGTCGGCTATGGCGATATCGGGAGCTACGGGGCCCCCGATATCCGCACGCCCAACATCGACAGCCTGGCGCGCGATGGCGTCAGGCTGACCGACTTCTACGCCAACGCGCCGTTGTGCAGCCCGACGCGGGCCGGTCTCGTGACCGGCCGTTACCAGCAGCGGTTTGCCATCGAGTCGGCGCTTGGCGGTCCGCCGGGAGCGGCGGAGCAGGGGCTGCCGGCGAGCGGCCGATCGCTGCCGCAGCTGCTCAAGGGGGGCGGGTACGCGACGGCGCTGATCGGCAAGTGGCACCTCGGCTACAAGCCGGAGTTCAGTCCCAACGCCCACGGCTACGACTACTTCTTCGGGTTCAAGAGCGGGTACATCGACTACTACCAGCACACCGGCGGCAACGGCCAGCCCGACCTGTTCGAGAACGCGCAGCCGATCACCGTCGACGGCTACATGACGGACCTGATCACGCAGCGCTCGACGCGGTTCATCGAGCAGAACGCCGCGCGCCCGTTCTTCCTCGAGGTGGCCTACAACGCCGGCCACTGGCCGTACCAGCCGCCCGACCGGCCGTCGACCGCGGTGCGCAACGCCGCGCACCTGATGCCGCACGACGAGAACACCAGCACGCGCGCCGACTACGTCGCGATGATGGAGCGGGCCGACCAGGGGGTCGGCGAGATCCTGCGGACGCTCGATCGGCTCAACCTCGACGCTAACACGCTGGTGATCTTCACCAACGACAACGGCGGCGAGTGGCTGTCGCGGAACG
Source organism: Vicinamibacterales bacterium (assembly GCA_050247255.1). Lineage (GTDB taxonomy): Bacteria > Acidobacteriota > Vicinamibacteria > Vicinamibacterales > UBA2999 > JBFWUM01. The sequence continues at coordinate 223,964 of JBFWUM010000001.1, forward strand.
CGCCGCTGTTCAACCGCAAGTGGACGCTGTGGGAGGGCGGCATCCGTGTGCCGGCGATCGTCCGCTGGCCCGGGCGTATCCCCGCCGGCCGCGTCTCACCGCAGGTTGGCGTGACGATGGATTTCAGCGCTTCGATCCTCGCCACCGCGGGGATCGCCGTGCCGGCAGAAGCCAGGTTCGAAGGGATCAACCTGCTGCCGATCCTGGCCGGCGAGCGGCCGGTCGTGGAGCGGACGCTTTTCTGGCGGACAAATGCCGGCGGGCACCAGCAGCGTGCCGTCCGCAGCGGCGACTGGAAGCTGATGATCGACGGCAACCACTCGATGGTCTTCAACGTGCGCACCGACGTCGGCGAGCGTGACGATGTCGCGAACCAGCAGCAGGCCGTCGCGCAGCGCCTGCGCCCGCTGCTGGCGGCATGGGAAGCGGACGTCGATGCCGAGGCGATGGCCAACGGCACCGTGACGTTCAACACCGGCCGCGGCCGCGGCGCCGGGCCCGCCCGCGGCGGGGGACCCGCCCCGGGGAGGCGCGGGGGGACGCAGTAGTTGGTCGGTGGTCGGTGGTCGGTGGTCGGTGGTCGGTGGTCGGTGGTCGACCGACGAACGACCATCGACCATCGACCACCTAGACCGGCGGCCGCTCCCTCTTCCAGGCCGTCGCTCCTTCGTACGCATGAGCAGCGCGCAGGATGGTGGCTTCGTCGAAGAGGCGGCCCTGTAGCTGCAACCCGACGGGCAGGCGATCGGCGGTGAAGCCGCACGGCACGCTGATCGCCGGGATGCCGGCCAGGTTCGCACCGACCGTGAAGATGTCCTCGAGATACATCTGCAGCGGGTCGTCGACCTTCTCACCCAGCCGGAACGGCGGCGTCGGCGTCGTCGGCATGGCGACGACGTCGCACTGCGTGAACGCCTGGTCGTAGTCGCGCCGCAGCAGCGTGCGCACCTGCAGCGCCTTCAGGTAGTAGGCGTCGTAGTAGCCGGCGCTGAGCACGTAGGTGCCGAGCATGATGCGGCGCTTGACCTCGGCGCCGAACCCCTCGTCGCGCGTCCGGCTGTACATCGTCTTCAGGCCCTCGCCGCGGCCGAGGGCGGCGCGGTGCCCGTACTTCACGCCGTCGTAGCGCGCCAGGTTCGAGCTCGCCTCGGCGGTGCAGACCAGGTAGTAGACCGGGATCGCCGCCTTCGCGTGGGGCAGCTCGACGTCCACCAGCGTGGCGCCGAGGCCGCCAAGGGTTTCGAGCGCCGCATCGAACGCCGCCTTGATGCCGGCATCCACCCCTTCGCCGACGAACGCGCGCGGCACGCCGACGCGCAGCCCGCGCACGTCGCCGGTCAGCGCCGCTGCGAAGTCGGGCACCGGTTCCGCTGCGCTCGTCGCATCGCGTGGGTCAGGGCCGGCCAGGACGGTCAGCGCCAGCGCGGCGTCTTCGACCGTGCGCGCAAACGGGCCGATCTGGTCGAGTGACGACGCGAACGCCAGCAGGCCGTAGCGCGACACGCGACCGTAGGTCGGCTTGAGGCCAACGACGCCGCAGAACGCGCCGGGCTGCCGAATGGAGCCGCCGGTGTCCGAGCCAAGCGACACGGGCGCACAGCGCGCCGCCACCGCTGCCGCCGAGCCGCCGCTGGAACCGCCCGGCGTCCGGTCGGCGGCCCACGGGTTGCGAGTGGGCCCCCACGCCGAATTTTCGGTCGACGAGCCCATGGCGAACTCGTCGCAGTTCGTCTTGCCGAGGACCACGGCGCCGGCTTCCTGCAGGCGGGTCACGACGGTTGCGTCGTAGGGCGGTACGTAGTGCTCGAGGATGCGTGACGCCGCGGTCGTCTTCATGCCGCGCACGCAGAGGTTGTCCTTGAGCGCAACCGGCACGCCCGCCAGCGCGCCGAGCGGCGCGCCCGAGGCGCGTCGTGCATCGACCGCGCGGGCGGCGGCGAGCGCGCCATCGGCGTCGACGGTCGTGAAGGCGTTCAGCGATGCGTTGGTCGCGGCGATCCGATCGAGGCACGCGGTCGTGGCCTCCACGGCTGACAGGCGGCCGGCGGCGACGTCGGCGGCAATCTGCCGCGCGGTGAGATCGAGCGCGCCCATTCAGCCGATGACCCTGGGGACGCGGAACAGGCCGGCGTCGGCCGCCGGGTCGGGGGCGTTGGCCAGCGCGTCGGACGGGGTCAGCGAGGGCCCCGGTTCGTCGGCGCGCTCGTGCTGCGCCGCATGCACGTGCGCCGTCGCCGGCACGCCCGCGGTGTCGATCGCCTGCACCTGCTCGGCATAGGCGAGGATGTCGGCGAGCTGCCGCGCGAACAGATGTGTCTCCTCGTCAGTGAGCTCGAGATGGGCGAGCGCGGCAATGCGCTCGACGTCGGCAAGAGAGAGGGTCGTGGACAAGACTGAAATAGTACCTCAGCGCTCCGGCACCTAGAGCGCCGGGAACACGTTCATCGCCGCGCAGGACGACGAGGCCGACGTCGACGCCCCGTTGACGATGGCGAGCAGCCGCTGGGTCAGATATTCGTAGCCGGCGTCGTTCGGATGGAAGCCGTCC
>JBFWUM010000002.1:0-198505 GCA_050247255.1 Vicinamibacterales bacterium
CTCCGTTGTGAACCCGTGCGCTCCGAAACCTCTTACTCCTCGCGCTCTTTCCACCCCGGCAGGTCGTTCAGCACGCTCTGGAGGTCTTCCGGCAGGTGAGCGATGAACTCCATGCGTCTGCCGTCGCGGGGGTGGGTGAAGGCCAGGCGGGCGGCGTGCAGGAACGGGCGGGTCAGCCGCTGCACGGCGCGGATGTCGCCCGGGACGCGGCGGTGCACGCCGCCGTAGACGCTGTCGCCGACGATCGGGTGGCCGATGGCGCTCAGGTGCACGCGGATCTGGTGCGTGCGGCCGGTGTGAATCGCCACCTGGCACAGCGTCACCCCGGGCAGGTGGAACGCGCGGGTGATGCGCGTGACCGCCTCGCGCGCGTGCTTGGCGCGCGCCGACATCTTCTGCCGGTTCGCCGGATCGCGGCCGATGGCGGCGTCGATCCGCTTCCCGGCATGGACGACGCCCCAGACCAGCGCGATGTACTCCTTCTCCACCTCGCGGTCGTGGAACTGGCGGGCGAGCTCCTGGTGCGCCGCGTCGTTCTTGGCGACGACCATCACCCCCGACGTGCCGCGGTCGAGGCGATGAACGATCCCGGGGCGCAGTTCGCCGCCGATGCCGCTCAGGTCCGTCAGGTGGTGCAGCAGCGCGTTGACCAGCGTGCCGGACGCATGCCCGGCGGCGGGATGCACGACCATCCCGGCCGGCTTGTTGAGGACGGCGACGTCCTGGTCCTGGTAGAGGATCTCGAGCGGGAGTGGCTCGGCGGCGACGTTGGATGGCGCCGCGTCGGGAATAGCGACGCGGACCACGGTGTCAGCCTTCAGCGACAGGTTGGCGCGCGCATGCGCCCGTCCTTCGACCGTCACGTGGCCGTCCTCGATCAGCTTCTGGGCCTGCGATCGCGAGTATCCGTCGAGCACGGACACGAGGAAGCGATCGAGGCGCTGCTGATCGAACTCCGCGGGGACGCGGAACTCGCGGCTAGGTGGCCCGGGGCACACGGCGTCCGGCTCCCAGCAGCTCGAGCAGCATCAAAACGACGCCGCAGGTGATGGCGGCGTCGGCCACGTTGAACGCCCAGAAGTGCCAGCCATCCCAGTAGAAGTCGACGAAGTCGAGCACGTAGCCGGCGGTGGTGCGGTCAATCAGGTTGCCGGCGGCGCCGCCGATGATGAACGCCAGCCCGATCCGCGTCAGCCGCTGGTCGGCCGGCAGCGTCGCGGCGTAGAGGGCGAGCCCGGCCAGCGCGACGGCGGCGACAATCCCGAGCAGGAGGGTCTTCATCGGCAGGTCGATGGTGTTGAGCATGCCGAAGGCGGCACCGGTATTGTGGACGCGCGTCAGGTTCAGCAGCCCGGGGATGATCTCCATCTCCTCGTACAGCCTGAAGCTGCCACGGACGAGCGCCTTGGTGACCTGGTCGGCGACCAGGACGATGGCGGCGATCGAGAGCTCGGCGATGCGGCCGCGCATCACGCCCGCGAGCTCGCCGGTTCGGCCAGCGCGTCGACGCATCGGTCGCACAGCCCGGCCCACTCGGGTTCGGTGCGCACCCCGGGCACGTAGCGCCAGCAGCGCTCGCACCTGGTGCCGGGCGCCTTTTCGACCTCGACGCGGACCTCGTCTCCGGCGTCAGGCGCGCCGACGGACAGCGCCACGTCCGAGACGATGAACAACGTCGGCAGGTGCCCGCGGTGCTGCTCGAGCAGCGTGCCAATCGGTCCCGAGGCGCGGAGGGTGACGCGGGCGCCGAGCGAGTTCCCGATCACCTTGTCCTTGCGCTTGTCTTCCAGGGCCGCGTTCACCTGGTCGCGCACGCTCATCAGCCGGTCCCACGACGCGACCAGCTCGCGGTCGATGAATGGCGCCGGGTCGCTGAACGTCTCGAGGTGTACCGACGCGGCGCGCGTGCCCGGCAGATGGCGCCACAGCTCGTCGGCGGTCACCGGCAGAATCGGCGCCAGCAGCCGGGCCAGGCCGTCGGCAAGGCGGTACATCACCGTCTGGGTCGAGCGGCGCGCCGGCGATGCCGGCGCCAGCGTGTACATCCGGTCCTTGGTGACGTCGACATAGAAGGCGCTCAGGTCGACGGTCACCAGGTTGTTGAGCGCCTGGAACACGCCCTGGAAATCGTAGGCTGCGTAGGCGTTGACGGCGCGCTCCGCCGCGTCCGCATAGCGGGCGAGCGCGTAGCGATCGAGGACGTCGAGCTGGTCGGCCGGCACCAGGTCGGTCGCGGGATCGAAGTCGTAGAGGTTGGCCACCAGGATGCGGCAGGTGTTCCGCAGCTTGCGGTACGCCTCGACGACGCGATCGAGGATCTGCTTGCTGACGCGCAGCTCCTCGCGGTAGTCGCTCATCGCGACCCACAGCCTGAGGATCTCGGCGCCGCTCTGCTTGATGACCTCCTGCGGCGCGACCACGTTGCCGATCGACTTGGACATCTTGCGCCCGTCCATGTCGATCAGGAACCCGTGGGTCAGCACCTCGCGATAGGGAGGCCGGCCGTGCCCGGCGAGGGCGACGAGCAGCGAGCTCTGGAACCAGCCGCGGTGCTGGTCGCTCCCCTCGAGATAGAGATCGGCGGGCCAGGTCAGCTCGCCGCGGAATGGCAGCACTGCCTCGTGGCTCGATCCGGAGTCGAACCAGACATCGAGGATGTCGCGCTCGCGCTCGAACGAGGCGCCGCCGCACGCCGCGCAGGCCAGGCCGGGCGGGACGAATTCCTCGATCGGCCGCTCGTACCACGCGTCGGCGCCGTACTCGTCGAAGACGCCGGCCGCGCGCTCGATGATGTCGGCCGTCATCACCGCCTCGCCGCACGCGGAGCAGTCGAGTGCCGGAATCGGCACGCCCCATGCGCGCTGGCGCGAGATGCACCAGTCGGGGCGGTTGGCGACCATGTTGTAGATGCGGTCGTGCCCCCACGCGGGAATCCACTTCACGGTGTGGTCGATGGCCGAGAGTCCCGCCTGGCGCAGCGTCTGCTTCGTGCCTTCCGGTCCGGGGATGGCCGGTTCCCCGTCCATGCGGATGAACCACTGCGCGGTGGCGAGGAAGATGACCGGGTTGTGGCAGCGCCAGCAGTGCGGGTACTGGTGCTCGAACGCCTGCCGGTGCCACAGCCGCCCGCGCTCCTTCAGCGCCTCCTCGACCTTCGGGTTCGCGTCGAACACGCGCAGGCCGGCGAAGAGGCCGACGGTGTCGAGGAAGTGGCCGCCCGGGCCAACCGGCGCGTACGGCTCGAGCCCGTACTTTACGCCGGTCATGAAGTCGTCGGCGCCGTGGCCGGGCGCCGTGTGCACGGCGCCGGTGCCGGCGTCGAGCGTTACGTAGTCCGCCAGCACGGCGATCGAATCGCGGTCGTAGAGCGGATGCCGGAACCTCAGCCCCTCGAGCCGCTCACCCGTCGTGCGCAGCAGCGGCCGGTCGAGCGGGCGGCCCACCGCCTGTGACACCGCGGCCGCCAATCCTTCGGCCACGATCACGGCCCGTCCGTCGACGTCGTACGCGGCGTAGTCCAGCTCCGGGTGAAACGCGATCGCCAGGTTCGACGGAATCGTCCAGGGGGTCGTCGTCCAGATCAGCACGGAGACGTCGCGGCCGGCGAGCTCCGGGAACCGCGCGGCGGCCTCCGGCGCGCTGTCGCCCGCCAGCTGGAACTCGACGTAGATCGACGGCGAGGAGTGATCCTCGTATTCGATCTCGGCCTCGGCCAGCGCGGTGCGGCAGTGGATGCACCAGTGCACCGGTTTCTTGCCCTTGTAGGCGAGCCCGCGCTCGACGAACGGCTTCAGCGCCCGCGCAATCGCCGCCTGGTACCTGAAGTTCATCGTCAGGTACGGGTTGGCCCAGTCGCCGAACACGCCGAGCCGCTTGAACTCCCCGGTCATGACGCCGATGAAGCGGTCGGCGTACGAGCGGCAGGCGCGGCGGAAGTCGGCGGTGGACATCTCGCGCTTCTTCGCGCCGAGCTCGCGGTCGACCTTCAGCTCGATCGGCAGGCCGTGGCAGTCGTAGCCCGGCACGTACGGCGCGTCGAACCCGGCCATCGTTTTCGACTTGACGACGAGGTCCTTGAGGATCTTGTTGAGCGCCGTGCCGAGGTGGATCTGCCCGTTGGCGTATGGCGGGCCGTCGTGCAGCACGTACTTCGGGGCGTTGGCGCGGCTGCGGCGAATCTGCCCGTAGAGATCCATCGCCTCCCACCGCGCGAGCACGTCCGGCTCGGTCGTCGGCAGGTTGCCGCGCATCGGGAACTCGGTGCGGGGCAGATTGACGGTGTCCTTCCACTCGGGCATAAGCCGTAATTCTATAATGCGGGGATGGACGTGCGCGACGAGCTGCTCGAGAACGGACTCCGCGTACTGATCCAGGAAGTGCACACGGCGCCGATCGCCTCGGTGTGGTGCTGGTACCGCGTCGGATCGAAGGACGAAGCGCCCGGCCTGACTGGGGTCTCCCACTGGGTCGAGCACATGAACTTCAAGGGGACCGAGAACATCCCGCGCGACAAGGTCAAGGGGATCATCGAGCAGTTCGGCGGCTACTGGAACGGCTACACCTGGATCGATCAGACCACCTACACCGAGACCGCAACCAGGGACGCGCTCGATCGGATGCTGTTCATCGAGGCGGAGCGGATGGCGCGCTCGCTGTACGACCCCGACGACTGCGAGTCGGAGCGCACGGTCATCATCTCGGAGCTGCAGGGAGGCGAGAACGATCCCGAGCAGCTGCTCGATCAGGAAGTGACGGCCAGCGCGTTCCGCGCCCACCCCTACCGGCACCCGACGATCGGCTGGCTCACCGACCTGCAGTCGATGACCCGCGACGACCTGTACGGACACTATCGCCGCTACTACGTGCCGAACAACGCCACGCTGGTCGTCGTCGGCGACGTCGACGCCGGGGAGACCATGCGGCTCGTGGCGACGCACTTCGCGCCGATTCCCGCCGGAGATGTGCCGCGGCGGCCGCGGCCGGCTGAGCCCGAACAGATCGGCGAACGGCGCGTCATCGTCGAGCGCGAGGGGACGACCGGTTACGTGAAGATCGCGTACCCGGCGCCGGCGATTGGCGACGCGGCGTTCTTTCCGCTGCTCGTGCTCGATGCGGTGCTGACCGGCGCCAAGGGGCTGAACATCTGGAGCAGCTTCAAGGTGCCACCGCCGCAGCGCCGCGCCCGGCTCTACCGCGCGCTCGTCGACGCCGGCCTCGCCTCGTCTGTGCAAGGGGCGCTCGCACCGACCCAGGAGCCGTTTCTGTACAGCGTGTCGATGACCGCCAATGCCGGGCGGCCGCTCGAGGAGGTCGAAGGCGTCGCGCTCGCGGAAATCGAGCGGGTCCGGCGCGACGGGATCACCGCCGACGAACTGGCCCGCGCCAGGCACCAGCTGCGCGCGCGGCTCGTCTTCGAAGGCGACAGCGTCAGCAGCCTGGCGCATCAACTCGGCTATTTCGCCACCATTGCCGACTGGCGGCTCGCCGGGCTGCTCGACGAGCGGATCTCGGCGGTGACCCTCGACCAGGTTCATGCGGCAGCCGGGACCCTGACCCCGCAGCGACGCACCGTGGGATGGTTCACCCCCACCGCATGAGTGCGGGGTTGGCGCCCGTTCGTCACGTCCTGCCGAACGGCGGCGTGGTCATCGTCAAGCAGTCGCGCGTGACCCCGGCGGTGACCATCCACGCGTCCGTGCGCGCCGGCAGCGCGTTCGATCCTCCCTCGGCCGGCGGACTCGCGCATTTCGTCTCGAAGACCATCGACCGCGGCACGACGACGCGCTCCGCCGACGACATTGCAGACGTGCTCGACAGCCGCGGCGTCACGCTGGCCGTCGCCGTCAACCGCCAGACCATCTCGTTCGTCTGTACCTGCCTCACCGAGGACGTCGGCGAGGTGCTGGCGGTGGTTGCCGACACCGTGCAACGACCGGCCTTTCCCGACGATCAGGTGGCGACCCGGCGGCAGGAGATCCTGACGCTGATTCGCCAGGATGAGGACAACCCGGCGGCGGTTGCCGGGCAGCGCCTGCTGGCGCTGCTCTATGGCGAGGCGCACCCGTATGGACGGCGCGTCCGCGGGACCGCCGACTCGGTGGCCGCCATCGATCGCCCGGCGCTGGAGGCGTTTCACCGGGCGCGCTTCAGCCCTTCGTCCCTGTCGCTGGTGATGGTCGGCGACCTCGAGGCGGAACGGGCGATCGACCTGGCGGGGTCGGCGTTCGGAGGGTGGTCAGGAGGCGCCACGCCTGCTGCGACGCTGCCGCCGGTCGCGCGCGCGGCGGCCCGTCGAACGGCGGTCGTGCCGATGATGAACAAGTCGCAGGCCGATATCGCCTACGGCTTCGTGGCGATCGCGCGCAGCGACCCGGCGTTCCACGCGTATGCGCTGATGAACAACGTGCTGGGCGAATACGCGCTCGGCGGCCGGCTGGGCGATTCCATCCGCGAGCGCCAGGGGATGGCCTACTACGTGTTCAGCGGGTTCGACGCCAACGCCGGCCCGGGACCGCTGACGGTGCGCGCGGGGGTGAACCCCGCCAACGTCGAGCGCGCCGTCGCCTCGATGGACAACGAGCTGAAGGCACTCGCGACGAACGGCCCCACCGACAAGGAAGTGGCCGAATCCAAGCAGTACCTGATCGGATCCATGCCGCGCACGCTCGAAACGCACCTCGGCATCGCCGAATTCCTGCAGGCGGTCGAGTTCTTCGACCTCGGCCTCGACTACGACCTGCGGATGCCCGGCCTGCTGCGCGCGGTGACGCGCGACGAGGTGGCCGGCGCAGCCCGGTCGCTGCTCGACCCGTCGCGGGCGACGGTCGTGGTCGCCGGCCCGTACGACGGGGTGCTCGCGTGAGCCGCCGCCCGGTGCGCGCCGTCTTCTTCGACGTCGACTTCACGCTGATCTACCCGGGTCCGACGTTCCAGGGCGAGGGGTACGCCCGCTTCTGCGAGGCGCACGGGATGTCGATTGAGCCGGGGCGGTTCGGCGCGGCGGTGCGCGCGGCATCGTCCATCCTCAACGACGCGCAGGAGCACGTCTACAACGACGACATCTTCATTCGCTACACCGGGCGGATCATCGAAGAGATGGGCGGCACCGGTCCGCGGGTCGAGGATGCGGCGCGCGAGATCTACCGCGAGTGGGCGGCGTGCCAGCACTTCTTCCTCTACGACGACGTGACCCCGGCGCTGCGGGCGCTGGCCGACCGCGGGTTGAAGATCGGGCTGATTTCCAATTCCCACCGATCGCTGGCGTCGTTCGCGACCCACTTCTCGCTCGAGGGACTGATTCACGGCGCCGTGTCCTCGTCGGAACATGGTTACCTGAAGCCGCACCCGAGCATTTTCGAGGCCGGGTTGCGGCTGCTCGACGTCGATCCCGGCGAGTCGGTGATGGTGGGCGACAGCTACTCGCACGACATCGAGGGGGCGCGCGCGGTCGGCATGCGGGGCGTGCTGGTGCTGCGGTCGCCCGACGAGCCGTTTGCGTCCGCCGTGGAGGGCGTCCCGGTCGTGCGCGATCTGTCGGAGCTGACGAAGCTGTTGTGAATCTAGCCCGGCGGCCAGGTCAGGCCGCGGCCGGCAAGCAGGTGCAGGTGAATGTGGAACACCGTCTGGCCCGCCTCGCGATTGCAGTTGAACACCGTCCGATAGCCGCGCGCGGCGTAGCCGTGCTTCGCCGCCAGCGCCGCCGCCATCCGGAACATCGAGCCGATCAGCGCATCGTCGGCCGGCGTCAGGTCGTTGAGCGTCGAGATGTGGCGGCGGGGCACGATCAGCACGTGCAGCGGCGCCTGCGGGTTGATGTCGCTGAACGCCACGAGGTCCTCGCCGCGCTCGACGATGGTGGCCGGTATCCCGCCAGCCACGACCTTGCAGAAGAGGCAGTCGCTCATCGCCGCTGAATGATAGCGGTACGGGGAATCTGCTGCAGGTCGGCGCGGACGCGGTCGAGCCTGAGCTGCGGCCGTGCCTCGACCAGCTGCACGACGCCGTCCTCCTGGCCGTAGCCGAACTCCATCGCCAGCCAGCCGCCCGGCGCCAGCTTCGGCACGGCGGTGTCGAGCACGCCGGCGACATTGCGCAGCCCGTCACCGCCACCGAACAGGGCGACCTCGGGCTCGTGCCGGACGTCGCGCGACAGCGCGGGACGATCCAGCTCGCGCACGTAGGGCGGGTTGGCGACGATCACCTCGAACGGACCCTCGACGCCGTCGAGGTAGGAGGTGTGCACGAACGTCATGCGGTCCGCCACCCGATGGCGTGCCGCGTTGGCCCGCGCCACGGCGAGGGCATCGTCCGACAATTCCGACGCGGTCACGCGCGCGTGCGGATGTTCGACGGCAATGGCCACCGCCAGGCAGCCGCTCCCGGTGCCGATGTCGGCGACGCGCGGGGCAGCGGCCGCCCGCAGCACGTCGAGCGTTTCCTCGAGGATGAACTCGGTTTCGGGCCGCGGGATGAGCACGGCCGGGGTCACCTGGAAGTCGAGTCCCCAGAATTCGCGGACGCCGGTGATGTAGGCCGCCGGTTCGCGCCGCGCGCGCCGGGCAATCCATTCCGAGAAGCGCGGCTCGAGCCCCGCCGGGGCCGGCTCGCGCCGGCCGGCCAGCAGCCGCGCGCCGTCCCACCCGAGAATGGTGCGCGCGAACAGGTCGACGTCGACGCCGGCGTCGGCGGGCGAGAGCCCGGCGGCGACGAGCGCGGCCTTGCCGGTGGCGAGCGCCTCGTGCAGCGTCAACTGACGGCGGTCGCTTCCTTGAGCTTCTCGGCGTTGTAGAAGCCGATTACCTGGTCGAGGATTTCGGCCGGGTCGCCTTCGAGCACGTCGTGCAGCCGGTGCGTCGTGAAGTTGATCCGGTGGTCGGTGATGCGGCTCTGCGGGAAGTTGTAGGTCCGGATCTTTTCTGACCGCTCGCCCGTTCCGACCTGGCCGCGGCGTTCCCTGGCGATGGCGTCCTGCTGCTTCTGCAGCTCCATCTCGTAGAGCCGGGTGCGCAGCACCTTCATCGCCTTCGCGCGGTTCTTGATCTGCGACTTCTCGTCCTGCTGCGAGACGACGAGGCCGGTCGGGATGTGGGTGATGCGCACGGCGGAATACGTCGTGTTGACGCTCTGGCCGCCGGGGCCGCTCGAACAGAACGTGTCGATGCGCAGGTCCTTGTCGTTGATCTGCACGTCGACGTCCTCCGCCTCGGGCAGCACCGCCACCGTCGCCGTCGACGTATGGATGCGCCCGCTGGCCTCGGTGGCGGGGACGCGCTGGACGCGATGGACGCCGCTCTCGTACTTCAGCCGGCTGTAGGCGCCGCGTCCCTGGATGGACGCGATGACTTCCTTGATGCCGCCGGCGCCGCTCTCGCTGCTCGACAGCACCTCGACCTTCCAGCCCTGTCGTTCGGCGTAGCGGCTGTACATCCGGAAGAGATCGCCCGCAAAGAGGGCCGCCTCGTCGCCGCCGGTGGCGGCGCGAATTTCCAGGAGGACGTCGCGCTCGTCGTTGGGATCCTTCGGGATCAGCAGGATGCGCAGCTCGCCGAGCAGCACCTCGTGCTTCTGCTGCAGCTCCTTGAGCTCCTCCTGCGCGAGCTCCCGCATGTCGGCGTCGCTGCCACGGACGAGCTCCTGCGCGCCGGCGATGTCCTTCTCGACCTGCCTGAACTCGCGGAACTTCTGCACCAACGGCTCGAGTTCCGAGAGGGTTTTCGCCGCCTTCTTGTACTCCGCCGGGTCCGCCTGCACCTCGGCCGTCCCGAGCTTGGCCATCAGGTCTTCGTACTGCGCTTCGACGGTGTTGAGTTTGTCGAACATGGTTTTCGGTCCGGCTGAAGCCGGACACTCCGCACCTTCAGCCTTAGCCGCCGGAAACAGGCGGGAGAAATGCTACCTCGTCACCCTCGTGCACGGTCGAGCCCATCCGCGCGTACTCGGCATTGACCGCCACCGACATCGCCTGCTCGTACTCGCGCAGGGCCGGGAGCTCGCTGACCAGCGTCCCCCAGATCGTTTGGACGGTGGCCGGCGCCGGAACGTCCCGGGTCAGCTCGCCGGTGCCGGCGAGGTCGCGCAAGCGGGCGAAGAGGCGAACGGTTACGCGCATGCGATCTGATACGCCTTCTGCCGCGCCGCCTCGTCCTCCGGGTCGGCGACGGCGCCCTCGATCCAGGTCTCGCCGCCTTCGAAGTGCTCGCGCTTCCAGATCGGGACGATCTGCTTGACGCGTTCGATGGCATAGCGGCAGGCGGCAAATGCGTCGGCGCGATGCGGCGACGCCGCCGCAATCACCACGCTGGCCTCGCCGATCTCGAGGCGGCCGACCCGGTGGTGCAGCGCCACGCGCGTGCCCGGCCACGCGCCGGCGGCCTCGTCGACGATGCGCCCCAGCGCCTTCACCGCCAGCGGCTCGTAGGCCTCGTACTCGAGGAAGCGCACGCGGCGCCCCTGGTTGTGATCGCGGACCACGCCCGAGAACGACGCAACCGCCCCGTCCCCCGATCCGGCGACGAGCGCGACGAGCGCCGCCAGGTCGAGCGGCGCCGCGGTAACGGCAACGATCACGCCTCAGTGTAGCCCGTGTATGTGGCTTCCGCCTTCAGGCGGAAGCTACAGCCGTCCCGCGCGGTCGGCGTGATGGCGCCAGAAATGGTCCATCGGCCCATGGCCCCGGCCGACGGCGATGCCAGCGCGGATGGCGCCGGCGATGTAGTGCTGGGCCAGCGGGATCGCCTCCGGCAGCGTGCGGCCGAGCGCCAGGTGGGAGGCGAGCGCGGCGGCGAAGGTGCAGCCGGTGCCGTGGGTGTTCGTGCCCGGCACCCGCTCAGCCTCGAACTCGTGGAACTCGTGCCCGTCGAACAGCAGGTCGCGAATCACCGGCGCGTCGAGATGCCCGCCCTTCACGATCACCGTGGCCGGTCCCATGGCATGAATGCGCCGCGCCGCCTCTCGCCGGTCCGCATCCGTCCGGATCGTGATGCCGCTGAGGGCTTCGGCCTCGGGGATGTTCGGCGTCACCGTGTGCGCGCGCTCGAGCAGCGATCCTTTGATCGCCCCGATCGCCTCGTCGTCGACCAGCGCGTCGCCGCTCTTGGCAATCATGACCGGATCGACGACGACGAAGGGCAGCTCGAGTGCGGCGATCACCGCGGCCACCGCCTCGACGATCGCGGCGTTGGGCAGCATGCCGGTCTTGACCGCGTGGACGCCGATGTCCGACGCCACCGCCTCCACCTGCGCGATGACGAAATCGGCGGGGAGGGCCTGGGCCGCCGTCACGCCGACCGTGTTCTGGGCGGTGATGGCGGTAATCGCGGACGTGCCGTAGACGCCGTGCGCGGCGAAGGTCTTGAGGTCGGCCTGGATGCCGGCGCCGCCGCCGGAATCGCTACCGGCGATCGTCAGTGCGGTGCGCACGCCCGAGCAGTGCCCACAACCCGGGGACGACACCGGCCGCGACCAGCAGCTTGGCCACGTCGGCAGCCACGAACGGAACGACGCTCGTCATCACGGCCGCGCGGAACCCTGTGGCGACCGACACCGACTCGAGCCTGGCGAAGAAAGCAAGCCAGGTGGCACCGGCGGCGTAGACGATGAGCAGCCCTGCCGCCATCGCCAGCACCGACGTCAGGTAGCGGCGGTCGAACCCGCGCTGGGCGAGGTACCCGGTCACGAAGGCGGCCAGCGGATACGACAGCAGGTAGCCGCCGGTGGGGCCGAGCAGGCGCAGCGCGCCCGGGGGCAGCACCGGCGATGCGGCAAACACCGGCAGGCCGGCCGCGCCGAGCGCGAGGTAGAGCACCTGCGAGGCGACGGCAAGCCGCGGCCCGACCGCCAGGCCGGCGAGCAGCACGACCATCGGCTGGAACGTGAACGGCACCGGCGTGAACGGCAGCGGCACGCTGATCTGTGCCGCGGCGGCTGTCAGCGCCGTGAGAAACAGGACCCACCCGGCGCGAACGGCCGTGGCGTGCGCGGACGCACCGCGATGATCGAGGGCCTCGAGCAAGGTCTGGCCAGATGCGTGAACCCGGTACATGGCGTCGATTGTAGCCTGCCCGCCGTAGCCTTGGCGAAGGTGGGCTAGCGTCCCAGGACCAGCAGGTATTGGTAGGTCAGCGTGGCGCGCGAGATGACACGGAGCCCGGCCGCGGCTGCATCCGCGCGCACGGCGTCCTCGTCCACGCGGGCGCCTTCGTCGCCGACCGGACCGGGCCCGCCGCTTCCCGGCTTGTAGTTGACGATCCCGATGCGTCCATTGGGCTGGAGCGCGGCTGCAAGGTTACGCAGGAAGGCGACGCGATCCTCGACCTCCGGGTAGACGTCGACGACGAGGACCGCATCGAGCGAACCTGCGGGCAGGTTCGGATCGCTGCCCTCGCCAAGCCGCGTCTCCACGTTCTGCAGCCCCTCGCGGCTGACGCGCCGCCGGATGGCTTCGAGCATCTGGCGCTGCACGTCCTGGGCGTAGACCACGCCGTTCGGCCCGACCCGGCGCGCCAGCCTGATGCTGAACCAGCCGGCGCCGGCGCCGATGTCGGCCACCGACGCCCCCTCGGCAATGGCGAGCGCGTCCATGATCTGCTCCGGCTGCTGCCAGCGATCGCGATCCGGGCTCTCCAGCAGGCCAAGGTCCTGCGGGGGGAAGAGCGGCCGGTGGTCTTGCGCCGCTGCGTCAATGCCCAATGCCCAATGCCCAATGCCCCAGGCACAAAGCACCACGCACCACGCACGCCGGGTCACGCCTTTTCCTTTCCGGCAATGCCGGGTTTCGTCAGGAATTCCGGCGACAGGATCCGTTCGAGCTGCGCGGCGTCGAGCAGGCCGCGCTCGAGCACGAGCTGGCGGATCGGCTTGCCGGTGCGCACCGACTCCTTCGCAATCTCCGCGGTCTTCGCGTAGCCGATGTACGGATTCAGCGCGGTCGCGACCGCCGTGCTCCGCTCGAGCAGCTCGCGGCAGCGCTCGGCATCGGCCTCGATCCCGTCCACACAGCGGATCCGCAACGCATCCATCGCCGTCCGCAGGATGGTCGAGGCGTGCAGCGCGTTCCACGCGATGACCGGCATCATCACGTTCAGCTCCAGCTGCCCGGCCTCCGCCGCGGTCATCACCGTCGTGTCGCAGCCGAATACCTGGAAGCAGACCTGGTTGACCATTTCCGGCACCGACGGGTTGACCTTGCCGGGCATGATCGATGACCCGGGCTGCACCGCCGGCAGGGCGATCTCGCTCAGGCCCGCGCGTGGCCCCATGCTGAGGAGCCGCAGGTCGCTGGCCACCTTCGCGAGCTCCACCGCCAGCCGCCGCATGGCGCCGGCGTAGGCGACGACGTCGCCCATGCTCTGGGTGACGCGGAACCGGTTGGCGGCCGGCATCAACTCGAGGTCCGTGTTGCGCGACAGGTTGCGGATCGTCGCGCTGGCGTAGTCGTCGCCGGCGTTGAGGCCGGTACCGACGGCGGTGGCGCCCAGGTTCAACTCCCGCAGCTGCCACGCCGCCTGCTCCACATCGTCGGCGCCGCGCTGGATGCATGCGGCGTAGCCGCCGAACTCCTGGCCCAGCGTCATCGGCACTGCGTCCTGCAGGTGTGTGCGCCCCACCTTCAATACCGCCGCGAACGCGTCGGCCTTCGCCGCCAGCGACGAGGCCAGCGCCCGCGCCGCGGCCACCAGCGGCGCGTGGCCGAGCAGCAGCGCCACCCGCGTCGCCGCCGGGAACACGTCGTTGGTCGACTGTCCCATGTTGACGTGGTCGTTCGGGTGGACGACGCGGTACTCGCCGCGCGGCGCGCCCAGCCGTTCGGCCGCCCGGTTGGCGAGCACCTCGTTGGTGTTCATGTTGTGCGACGTGCCGGCGCCGGCCTGGTAGACGTCGACGATGAACTGCTCACGCAGCGCGCCGCCGAGCACCTCATCGGCCGCGGCGACGATGGCGTCGCCGACGCGGGCGTCGAGGCGGCCGAGCGTGACGTTGGCCTGGGCGGCCGCCTTCTTGATGTGGACGGTGGCGCTGACGAGATCGGCCGGGGCGCGCAGGCCGCTGATGGGGAAGTTCTCCGCCGCGCGGACGGTCTGGATGCCGTAGTAGGCGTCAGCCGGCACCTGGTGCTCGCCGAGAGGGTCGCGCTCGGTCCGGAATGTCATAGCGTCGCCGGGACTGAAGTCCCGGGCTCCATTCAGGAATTATACTTTTTGCATGCTCGCTTCCTTTTTCGACAGCGTCGTCTCCCTCATCGTCCAGACGTCGACGAACCTGCCGCCTGATGTGCGCGCCGCCATGAAGGCCGCCTCGGGCCACGAGCCGGCCGGCACGCAGTCGTTCCAGGCGCTGAACATCATTTCGCAGAACATCGACCTGGCCGTGAACGACGAAGGCGCCATCTGCCAGGACACCGGCATGCCGACCTTCGAGGTGAAGACGCCGATTGGCGCCAATCAGGTCTGGATGAAGACACAGATCCGCGAGGCGGTGGCCGAGGCGACCCGCCGCGGCAAGCTGCGTCCCAACTCGGTGGATTCGATCACCGGCGAGAACTCGGGCAACAACCTCGGGCCCGGCATGCCGATCATCCACTTCGAGCAGTGGGAACAGGACGACATCGAGATCAAGCTGATCCTCAAGGGCGGCGGCTGCGAGAACATGAACGCGCAGTACTCGCTGCCGACGGAGCTCCCCAACCTCGGGCGGGCCGACCGCTCCCTCGAGGGGGTGCGCAAGTGCATTCTGCACGCCGTGTGGAACGCGCAGGGCAAGGGGTGCGCGCCGGGGGCGATTGGCGTCTGCGTCGGCGGCGACCGGACCTCGGGCTACGTCAACGCGAAGGAACAGCTGTTCCGGACGCTCGACGACGTGAACCCTGACCCGAGGCTGGCGGAGCTCGAGGCGTCGATCATGGCCGAGGCCAACAGGCTGGGTATCGGCGCCATGGGCTTCGGCGGACGCACGTCGCTCATTGGCTGCAAGATCGGCGTGCAGAACCGGCTGCCAGCGAGCTTCTTCGTGTCGGTGGCGTACGACTGCTGGGCGTTCCGCCGTCTCGGCGTGACGCTCGACGCGCAGACCGGCGCCATCAAGCGGTGGCTGTACCGCGAGCCGGGCGTGCCGGTGGCGGCGATGGCCGGCCAGGCCGGCTTCCAGCGCACAGGGCGCGAGGTCGTGCTGCAGACGCCGCTGACCGAGGAGCAGGTGCGGTCGCTCAAGGTCGGCGACATCGTGCTGCTCTCGGGCCGGGCGTACACGGGGCGCGATGCGGTCCACCATCACCTGATGTCGCACGAGCCGCCGGTCGACCTGCGCGGCGCGGTCATTTACCACTGCGGGCCGGTGGTGGCGAAGGACGGCGACGGCTGGAAGGTGACCGCCGCGGGGCCGACCACCAGCATCCGCGAGGAGCCGTACCAGGCCGACGTCATCAAGCGCTACGGCGTGCGGGCCATCATCGGCAAGGGCGGGATGGGGCCGAAGACGCTGGGGGCGCTCAAGGAGGCCGGGGCGGTCTACCTGAACGCCATCGGCGGCGCGGCGCAGTTCTACGCCCGGACCATCACGGCGGTCGACGGCGTCTCATGGATGGAGTTCGGGACACCCGAGGCCATGTGGCACCTGAACATCGAGCATTTCCCGGCAATCGTGACAATGGATTCCCACGGAAACAGCCTGCACAAGGACGTGGAGCAGGCGTCGGCCACGGAGCTGGCCGGGATGGGCGCGTAACCCTAATTCGCGGTATAATTTACGAACCATGATCAACGTATCTGAATCGGCGGCCACCAAGATCAACGAGCTGCTTGCGGAAGAGGGCAAGGTCGGCAGCGGCCTGCGCGTGTTCGTGCAGGGCGGCGGCTGCTCGGGCTTCCAGTACGGGTTGATGATCGAGGAAAGCGGCGGCGTGGGCGACCAGGTCTACGAGTCGAACGGCGTCAAGCTGTTCGTCGATCCGGTGAGCGTCAGCTACCTCAAGGGAGCGGAGGTCGACTTCGTCGAGACCGTGACTGGCGGCGGGTTCACCATCAAGAACCCCAACGCCACCTCCACCTGCGGCTGCGGTTCATCCTTCAGCGCGTAACCTCCGGGATCAGGGGAGGACCACACCGTGGTCACCGGATTTCCTGATATCTCCCAGCTCAAGCCGGCCGGCGGCAAGCGGTCGAGCAAGCGGGAACAGATCGTCGGGGTGTTCCTCCGCCAGGAGGGACACCTCAGCGCCGACGATCTGGTCGATCTCATCCGCCAGGAAGACAAGCGCATCAGCCGCGCGACCGTCTACCGCACGCTGCAGTGGATGGTCGATGCCGGCATTGCGCGCAAGGTCGACTTCGGCGAGGGGCGCTTCCGCTTCGAGCACTCGTACCGCCAGCCGCGCCACTTCCACCTGATCTGCAAGACCTGCAACCACTCCTCCGAGTTCCTCAGCTCGGACATCGAAACGCTCGTACAGGAGATTGCCTCGGCGCGCGCCTTCGAGGTGGCGCAGAGCATGGTGCAGATCTACGGCACCTGCGAGGACTGCCGCACGGGCAGGCGGCACGTGGCCGGCGAGGGGCAGACCGACCTGATCTTCGCCCGCGACGCGCTGCGCATTGCCATCGCCACCGAGCGAAGCGGCGCCGAGTTCTACGCGCGGGCGGCGAAGATCACCAAGGACGCGCGCGGCCGCAAGGTGTTCCAGGACCTCGCCGCCGAGGAGAAAGCACACCTCGGACGCCTCGAGGAGCGCTACCGCGAGCTGCTGCTGCGCGACCCGCAGCTCGAAGGGCGGCCGACGTTCCTCTTCTTCAAGGGCGCGGCCCACGGCCTGTTCGCCGAGGGCGCCGAGCGGCTGATGCGCGGCGTCAACGACCAGCAGGCGCTGATGATGGGCATTCGCTGCGAGCGCGGGTCGCACCGCTTCTTCAAGAAATACGGCGAGCAGTTCGAGGACTCGGAAGGCAAGCAGATCTTCCTGGAGTTCGCCGAAGAGGAGCGCTCGCATCTCGACCTGCTGATTCGCGAGTACCGCTCGCTCGTGAAGCGGCAGGGACGCGTCCGCCAGGCTCCCCAGCGCGCGGCGCGGTGATCGTCGACCTTCACCTCCACACCACGGCCTCCGACGGCCGGCTGGCGCCACGCGCGCTGGTCGACCGCGTCGCCGCCGCCGGCGTCACGGTGATGGCCGTCACCGACCACGACACCACGGCGGCGTGCGACGAAGTCGCCGCTGCCGCGTCGGTGCTCGGCATCGAGGCGATTCCCGGTATTGAGATCACGGCTGTCGAGCAGGACGGCGACGTGCACGTGCTCGGCTACTTCTTCGATCCGGAGGATGCCGCGCTGACGGCGTTTCTTGCGGTTCAGCGCCACCGGCGTATCGCCCGCGTCGAAGCGATCGCCGCGCGGCTGGCGTCGCTCGGCTTGCCGGTGGACGTGACGGCACTCGTCGCCGACGCGCAGCGGCAATCGGGCCGGTCGGTCGGCCGGCCGCAGGTGGCAGCGGCGATGGTGGCGGCCGGGTACGCGCGCGACACGCGCGAGGCGTTCGACCGCTGGCTGGGCAACGGCGGCCCCGGGTTCGTCCCGCGCGAAGGGCCGCCGATCGTCGAGGTCGTGACGGCCATTCACGCCGCGGGTGGGCTGGCCTCCCTCGCCCACCCGGGCAAGACGCGCATCGACAACCGCATGCCGGCGCTACGCGAGGCGGGACTCGATGCGATCGAGGTCTTCCACCCCGAACACGATGCCGGCGCCAGCGACTTCTACGCGCGCACCGCGATCGATCTTGGCTACCTGGTGACCGGCGGGTCCGACTATCACGGCGACCCTGCGCACGGCGTCGAGCCGGGCGTGAGCTCGCTGCCGGCGCACCTGTGGGAGCGGCTGCGCGAGGCGGCGGGTTCCCGTGCCTGAACCGCCGCCGCTGCTGTCCTTACGAGACGTCGAGAAGGACTATCGCACCCTGAGGCCGCTGCGCCTCCAGTCACTCGACTTGCACGAGGGCGAGTCGATGGCGCTGCTCGGTTTCGACCAGGCGGGCGCCGAGGCGCTCGTCAACCTGATTGCGGGCGCCACGCTGCCGGACCGCGGCGAGGTCACCGTCCTCGGCCGCGCGACCTCCGCCATCAACGACGGCGACACCTGGATCACTGCACTCGACGCCTTTGGCATCATCAGCGAGCGCGCCGTGCTGCTCGACCAGATGACGGTGGAGCAGAACCTCGCGGTTCCACTCTCGCTGGAGCTGCACGACCTGCCGGCGACGGTACGCGCGCGGGTGGCGGCCCTCGCCGTCGAAGTCGGGCTCGCTGCGGAGACATTGCCGCGCTTCGCGCTCGAGGCGACGCCGCTCGATCGCATGCGGCTGCGGCTGGCGCGCGCGTTGGCCGGCGACCCGCGGATCCTCCTTGCCGAGCACCCGAATGCCAGCCTCGATGACACCGCGCGCCCGTTGCTGGCCGCGGTGCTCAAGCAGGTCGCCGCCACCCGGCGGATGGGGTTGCTCGTCTTCACCGCAGACCGCGCCTTTGCCGAGGCGGTCGCCAACGATGTGCGCTCGGTCAACCCGGCCACGGGTGAGCTGGCCGGCGTCGCGCGCGGCTGGCGCAGCTGGTTCAGCTAAGGAGTGCGGGAACGGAACTTGATTAAGGTGCCGGCGTGGCCAACGGAACGATTAAGCGACTGGTGCGGGATCGCGGGTTCGGGTTCATTCGCGACGACGGCGGGCAGGAGTGGTTCTTCCACCGCAGCTCGGTGACGTCGGGAAGCTTCGAGGCGCTGAACGAAGGGCAGCGCGTCAGCTTCGACGAGGAACCGTCGGCAAAGGGTCCACGCGCCGGTAATATCCGGGCAGACGAAGCCGCCTGAACCGCCGCGTCCCGCCGCTCTAGGCGCCGAGTCCCAGTAGGTAGGCGAGTAGCTTGGGCCCTTCGCTCAGAATCCACCGCAGGTCGTCACGGGAGCGCCACCAGCGCTCCGGCGTGATCCGCTCATACCGGGTGCCCTGCATGACGACCTCGACGGCCGTGCCTTCCAGCTCGCGCCGGATGGCGAAACGGGCGCGCCGCAGGTGGTAGCTTGACGACACGACGATCACCCGTCGCCAGCCCCGTTCCATAGCGAGTTGCCGCAGGGTTGCCGCTTCCTGCGCGGTGTTGTCGTGCACCCGCGGCGGCTGCAGGATCGCCGTGGCGGGCACCCCTTCGGCCATGAGCCAGGTCCGGCTCTGATCCTCGAACGTCTCGATGGCGCGGCCGCGCGACACGAGCGTGCGAACGGCACGTTCCTGAATGCCGTACGACAGCACGATCACCGGCGCCCAGCCTTCCCGGTACAGATCCACCGCCTCCAGCGGGCGGTTCATAAAGGTCCCGGCGAGGACGAAGATGGCGTCGCCCCTGGCAAGCGGATCTTCGGCCGTGAAGAAGCGCCCGAGGTTGAGGAACGCGTAGGCGGACGCGGCCAGGAGTACGAGCGCCAGGGCGGCGAGCGCGCGGCGCATTCTGCGGCTTGTCTGGGGATTCACCGATGGATCCCCCGGCCCCTCTACGAACGGGGCCGGGCTGGGGGCGCTAGCTTTCGATCAGGCGAACCTCGCCGGCGCGGGGTCCCTTCGTCGATTCCTCGATGGAGAACTCCACCCGCTGGCCTTCGCGCAGCAGTTCGAAAACCGCCCCGCGCACCGCGCTCCGGTGGAAAAAGTGTTCAATTCCTCCCTCATCGCGGATGAACCCGAATCCCTTGTCGATGAGGAGTCGTGCAATTGTCCCGGTCGCCATAGCCGTATCCTCCGATGCGCGACGTAGCCTGGGACCACCCCAGGCGCTTCGAACCGCCGGAAAAGCGGAGTATGAAGCCACGACGAACCGTGGCGGCCCGCGCGCGTCGGCGAAAAAGCTCGGCAAGTGTAGGGAGTCCAGCCAGTGAAGTCAAGCATGCCCGAACTCCTTTAGTCGCTGGAACTTGCTAGCATGGGCGCGTGCTCCACGCCATCATCCTCGCCGCCGGATCCTCGAGCCGCATGGGTACGCCGAAGCCGCTGCTGGCCGCCGCCGACGGGCGATCGTTCATCGAATGCAGCGCCGGAACCCTTGCCGCGGCCGGGCTCGCCGACATCGTCGTCGTCACGGGCGCGAGCCATCCGCTCGTGGCGGCGGTGCTCGAAGATGCCGGGTTCGTGAACCCCCCTCGGGTGATTCGCAATCCCGATCCGTCACGGGGACAGCTCTCCTCGCTGCTGGCCGGCCTGGAGGCGCTGCCGCCAGATGCCGACGGGGCGCTGGTCACGCTGGTGGACGTGCCGCTCGTCTCGACGGCGACGGTGCGGGCGGTCATCGATTCCTGGATCGCCCGGCGGGCGCCGATCGTGAGGCCGGCGATTGGCGACCGGCACGGTCACCCGGTGATCTTCGACCGGCGCGTGTTCGCAGCGCTGAGGGATGCGCCCCCGGACGAGGGGGCGAAGCGCGTGGTCCACGATCTCGAGAGCGAGGTCGAGAACGTCGCGGTGGAAGACGAGGGGTGCCTGATCGACATCGACACCCCTGAAGATTATCGCCGCGTGATTCGTGGTTAGTGATTCGTGATTGGGGGCTACTGCGTCACCTTATGGTTCGGGTCGTAGGTCGGCTTCACGGTGCCCATCCGCCGTGCGACGTCCATCAGGTCCGGATAGAACTGCACGAAGGTATTCTCGACCGCGGTGTTGGTCCGGTGGCACTGGTAGCAGCTGGCGGTGCTGGCGAGCTGTGAGGCGGCTGGAGCCACCTCGCCGTTCGTGCCGCTGAAGTCGAAGAAGCCCCAGCCGCCCGTGTCCTTGAAGCGGGCGGAGTCCTTCACCTCCACCTCGATCGTCACGCGCGCGCCCTGGCTCTGGCCGCCGTTGTCGATCGAGGCGCTCTGTGCGGAGCGCCGGATCTCGAGCACGAACATCGTCTGCTCGGGCCAGCGGCCGCTCTTCATGAACTCACGGTACGAGGCGGGTTGGACGAAGACGTTGGTGAAGAAACGCGGCTGGCCGGCGGCCGGCTGGTTGGGCCCGTAGGTCATCCCGAGGCCGCTCGAGAGGAAGACCCACTCCTTGTAGCTATCGGGGCGCTGCAACTTGCCGTCGGCAGCGTAGGTGGGGCGGTCCGCGGTTGACTGCGCGACGAGCGGGGCGCCCACCGCCGTGATGAACGCCCCGATCGCGAGGAGGAAGAGGCCGGACAGCTTCGTCATGGTGCCTATTAGACACCCGACGAGGCCGCCCGGCCGTGTCGTTCGTCCCGGGGCTAGTTCGTGCCCGTGGTCGTCACCGCGTCGACGTCGGCCTTGGTCATGGCCCGATCGGGGTTCGGCGCGTGGACCGGGATCCAGGTCTGGTAGTCGAGCCGCAGCTCATTGAAGCGGCGGACCGCCGAACGGACCACGCCCACCTGCGCCGGGTTCGGGTTGTTCACCGTGATGTCGCCGGTGTGCAGGATCTTCTCGGCCGGCAGGTAGACCGCCAGGTTGCCGTTCGTGTGCACGTTCGGCACGTGAATGAGCTCGACGACCCTGCCGTTGGTGCCGCGGCGCACGTCACGGTCGCCGACGCCGGTGACGACATCGGTGCGGCGGTTCGCCACCTTCGACAGGCTGTCGCCGACGAGCGTCCGCGGGCCCGAGAGGAAGCGCTCAAGCGCCTGCTCGTTGTTGCGGTGCGTCAGGATCGTCGCGCCCTCGGCCACCGCCGCGGCCAGGCCGCTGGCGTGGTCGAAGTGGCCGTGCGAGGTCGTCACGAAGCGGATCGGCTTGCCGGGAATCGCCGCCTTCGCCGCCGCCATCGTGGCCAGGCCACGGGCCTCGCTCTGGCCGCTCTCGGCCACGAGGATGTGGTCGCCCATGTCGATCGCCAGCGACTGGTAGCCGCCGCCGATCTTGAAGACGCCGTCGGCGAGCCGCTCGGGCATCGGCGCCGGCGGAGGACCGCCCGCGCGGCCGCCGCCGGGGCCTCCGGGACCGCCGCCGCGCGCCGGGGCCGGCGGGGGCGTCAGCAGTTCGGTGAGGTTCTGCGGGTTCGGGGTCGCCGACGAAACGGTGATTTCAGACGTGGTCAGGCCCGCCTGCTTCTGGACGATCGTGCGCGGCACCTGCACGCCGTTCATGTTCTGGTAGCCCGAGTACTCGAACTCGACGAGCAGGTCGCCGACGACGGCGTGCTCGACGCGGGTCTCGACCTTGGTCACGAGGTTCTGGTTGTTGATGTAGCCGGTGACCGTGTACATCTGGCCCGACGGCGACTTGAAGTTCGCCGGCGAGAACGACACCACCTGCTGGCCGCCCTGCTGGCGTGCCGTGGCGTTATTGGCGGCGGCCGCCTTGAGGAATCCCCACGGCGTCGTCCAGACGTTGAGCGCCTGGCCCCAGTTGTTGCCGGCCTGCTGGGCCGTGATGTTCTGGTTGAAATTACCCGCCGGCGGGTTGGGGATGTCGGGGGTCGCCGCCGGCTGGGTGGCGCCGCTGGCGCGCGACACCAGACCCTCGGTGGCCTGTCCGAAGTTGATCGCCCGGACGTACTGCGGCACCGTCGTGACGTTGTATTCGTGCATCGGGTTGCCGAGGTCGGCGCTCTGGCCGAAGGCGCCGTTGCGGGCTGTCCCGGTGTAGGTGATGGAGTTGAGGTTGTCGACGCCCATTGCCTTTGAGGCGGCGGCGACGACCTGGCTGGCGTTCTGTGCGTTGGCGCCGGTCGCGAAGGTGACCAGGAGCGCGGCACACGTCAGCGTCTTGAAAAGCATACGTGCCTCCAGATGGCGGTTAAGTTCCGAAAGAGAGCGGCTTGTAGCCTGCGGAGTATATATGTCGCCCGCGCCTCCGGTGTTTACCGGAGGGCCCGGCTTATATGGCTGAGGTGGTGGACCTGACCGGGATCGAACCGGTGACCTCCTGAATGCCATTCAGGCGCGCTCCCAACTGCGCTACAGGCCCCCTGGGTGCGGAACACTCAATAGTAACAGATAGCCGGAGAGACCTGGGCTGTCACCGGCCTGTGCGATACCTGTAACGTCCTTCAGGACGACGGGATCGTGGCGCGGCGGCTGTGGGCGAGGGTCAGCCACTGTGCCAGCTGGCGGGCGGCTTCGTCCGGGGTCGCCCCGTAGAACGGCATCATGGCCGTGGGCACTCCGGGGGTGCGGCGCAACTGGGCGCGCCACCGGTTGCTGACGGCCCGGACCTCGATGTGGTACGCGCGGCCGCCGATGGTCTCTTCGAAGCGATGAACGGTCACGGATGCGATATGCGTGGATGCGAGCGAGGGTGAAATCTTACGCGTCCGGCGCCGGGGATCAAGCGAAGCGCGGCGCGAAGACGCGTCCACATGAGCCGCGGCGAGGAAACCGGCGCAACGCGGCGAAAGAAAAATGTGCGCTGTCGGGATGTCCACAGGTTTTGAACGGCTCATGCACAGGTTTTCCACAGGTGGGCGCGCGCGGGCGGGAGATACAATTCCCCGTCGCCTCATGATCGCCGCTGTGCTCCGCCTCGTCGTGCTGTGCTTCGCCGCCGTGGTCGCGTGTGCGGCGCCGGCGCGCGCGGCAACCGAAGCGACCCTGCTGCGACTGTTCCTCAACGACGGCGGCACGCTCGTCAGCTTCGGCGAGTTCGCGCGCATCGAGGATCGCGTCATCTTCTCGATGCCGGCGGGCGGGCCGCTGGATGCGCCCCGCCTGCACGTGGTCAGCCTTCCTGCCGACGCCGTGGACTGGGAGCGCACCGAGCGCTACGCGGCATCGGCGCGCTACCAGTGGTATGCGGCCACGCGCGGCGAGGCCGACTTCGATCGGCTGAGCACCGACGTCGCGCGCGTCCTCAACGAAATCGCGCTCAACACGGACCGCCGCCGCGCGCTCGAGATCGCCGAATCCGCGCGCGCCACGCTCGCGGCGTGGCCGGCGGAGCATTTCGGCTACCGGCAGGACGACGTGCTGGAGATCGTCGGGCTGTTGGACGAAGCGGTGTCGGATCTGCGCGCCTCGCTCGGCATCAGCGAGTTCTCGCTGGAGCTGGTCGCCGCCGCGCCGATGGTGCCGCTCGAGCCGGTGCTCGGTATGCCGTCGGTGCAGGAGCAGCTCTCGCAGCTCCTGCGCGTCGCCGTGCTCAGCGATCGGCCGCGCGACCGCGTGTCGCTCCTGTACTCCGCGCTGGCGATGATCGACGATCCGCTCAACGGCCTGTCAGGGGAGGCCATCGCCGACGTGCGTTCCTCGGTCCTGCGCGAGATCCGCGCCGAAGAGGCGATCGACGCGCGCTACGCCGACCTGTCGCAGCGGCTGATGCGCGATGCGACGCGCGCCGCCGCGGATGCCGATATCGGGGATGTCGAGCAAGTGCTGGCGCGCGTGCCGCGCGAAGACGAGAAGCTCGGACACCGGCGGCCGGAGCAGGTGCAGGCGCTGCGCGTGTCGCTGCAGGCGCGGCTCGACGATGCGCGGCGGCTGCGGCTGCTGAAGGACCGCTGGACGATCCGCCAGGCGCTCTATCGCGACTGGCAGCGCTCCGCCGGGGTGCAGCTGCTGCAGCTGGTGCGGCTGCAGCCGGTGCTCCAGGCCATCCAGGCCTTCCAGGGGCCCGAGCCGGACGTGCTGATCGACACGCGCCGCCGGCTGGCCGGCGGGGCCGATCGCCTGCAGCGCATCGGCGTGGGTGTCCCGGAGGATCTGCAAGGGGTCAACGACCTGCTGATCGGCGCCTGGCGCTTTGCCGAAACGGCGGTTACCTCGCGTTTCACGGCCGTCTCGCAGGGCAGCCTCCCCACCGCGCGCGACGCCTCCTCGGCGGCGGCCGGCGCGCTGCTGATGCTCGACCGGGCACAGCAGGAGATCCGGAAGCTCCTCGAGCCGCCCAGCCTCCGGTGATGACCCCGCGCGCGACGCGCCTGGTGAGGGCCGCCGGCCTCGGCGGCTTTCGCGCGGCGCTGGTGTCGCTGGCCTGCGACGGGCCGCCGCTCGCCGCCCGCGATCGCCTGATCCTCGTCCCGACGCGCGCCGCCGCCGCGCACCTGACGCGGACGATCGAGCAGCAGCGGCTGGCCGACGGCCACGCCTCCGTACTGCCGGAATTTGCGACGGCGGCCGAACTGCCATGGCGTGTCGCCGAGCGGCTCGACGGCGGTCCGGCGCCGGCCGCGCCGGCGGTTCGCGAAGTGCTGCTGGGCGTCGCCTGCCGCCGGGCGGAGGCCGCGGGGGTCCCGCCGCCGTTCACGCTGCGGCCGGCACTTGTCGCCGAGATCCTGCGCTTCTACGATACGCTGCGCCGCCATCGGCGCGATGTCGAGACGTTCGAACGGCTCGCACTGGGCGCGCTCGAGCCCGGCGCGGAGCACGACCGCGGCGCCGAGCGGCTGGTGCGGCAGACGCGGTTCCTCGCCGCCGCCTTTCGGGAGTTCGAGCGCGCCTGCGCCGAGCTCGACCTCGCCGACGAGCATCGGCTGCGCCGCCTCGCCATCGTGCAACCGGCGGCGCGCCCGTGGCGGCACGTCGTGGTCGCGGTCGGCGATCGATCGCGCGACAGCTACGGCCTGTTCGCCGCCGACTGGGAGGTGCTGGCGCGGGTCCCGGGGCTCGAGCGGCTCGACGTGGTGACGACCGACGGCGCCCTGGCCGGCGCCTTTCATCAACAGGTGCACGACCTGCTGCCCGGGATCGAGGAAGTTCGGGCCATGGAGACGCCCGCGGCGCCGCCGCGGCTGCGCGTGCCCGGCGGCGGGGCGCTCACGTGGCAGGCGCGCGACCGCGAGGAGGAAGTGGCAGAGTTCGCGCGCTGGGTGCGTGATGCGGCGGCGCGTGGTGAGGTCGATCGCATCGATGCGATGGCGCTCGTGGTCAGGCAGCCGCTGCCGTACGTCTACCTGGCACGCGAGGTCCTCAGGTCGGCCGGCATCCCGTGCCAGACGTTCGACGCGCTGCCGCTGGCCGCGGAACCGTACGCCGCCGCGTTCGACCTGGTCTGCTCCTTCGTCAGCAGCAATTTCGCGCGCGGGCCGTCGATCGCGCTGCTGCACTCGGCGCACTTCCGGTTCGACGTCGATCCGCGCAGCGTCACCGCGCTCGACCGCGTGCTGGCCGAGTCGGGCTATCTCGGCGAGCTCGAGGTGCTGGCCGGGCTGATCGAACGCTGGGCGGCGACGGCCCTTCCGCCTGAAGGCGGAAGCCACACACCGCCGGCGCGCGGCCGTGCCGGCCAGGCGTGGCCGGCGGCGCAACGACTGCTCTCGCTCGCCGACGAGTTGATGCCGCTGACGTCGCCGATGCCGGTGGGCGAGCAGCTGGCGCTGCTGCTGCAGTTCCTGATCGCGCACGACCACGTGCCCGGACCCGACGCTGTCCTGCGCGCCCGGCAGCGGCGGGCCCGCGGCGCGGTGCATGGCATCCTGGCGTCGCTGCGCGACGCGTATCGCGCGCACGACCCGGAGCCGGCGGAGTTCGACACGGTGGCCGCACTCGTCCGCCGGTGGATCGACGGGCACACGTTTGCGCCGCACACGGGGGGCGCCGGCGTCCACCTGGTTGATGCCGACAGTGCGCGGTTCGGCGACTTCGCCTGCGCGCAACTGGCCGGCGTCGTCGACGGCGAGTGGCCCGATCGCCCGGCGCGGAGCGTGTTCTATTCGGCGTCGATCCTGCGCGAGCTGGGATGGCCGCCCGACACGGAGCGGCTCGACGGGGCGCGGGCGGCGTTTGCCGATCTGCTCCGGCTGCCGGCGTCGATGCTCGCGGTGTCGTCGTTCGCGCTCGAGCACGACGCGGTCGTCGCCGGCTCGACGCTGCTCGACGAAGTCGAGCGCGCCGGGCTCGAGGCGGATGTGGCGCCCGCGACCGGCACGCGGATCTTCGAATACGAGCTGACCGCGCCCGCAGCCGCCGGCCCGATGCGGCCGCCCGGCAAGACGGCCGGCCACGCGGCCGCGGCGTTCTCGTTGAGCGCACTGGAGCGCTACCAGGACTGCCCGTTCCGCTTCTTCGCCGCCGACGTGCTGCAGCTCGAGGAGATCCCCGAGGACGAGCCGTCACTGTCGCCGCGCGCGCGCGGGCGGTTCGTTCACGAGGTGTTCCAGCGGTTCTTCGAGGCCTGGGACCGCCGCGCCGTGGCCGACGGCCGCAGCCGGACGATCACGCCGGGCCATTTCGACGAGGCGCGGACCCTCTTTGCCGAGATCGCCGAGGGGCTGCTGGCGCGGCTGCCCGACGCCGACGCCGCGCTGGAGCGGGCGCGGCTGTTCGGATCGGCCATCGCCACGGGCATGGTCGATCTCGTCCTCGGCATCGAAGCCACGCGCGGCGGCGAGGTGCGCGACCGGCTGCTCGAGCATCGCTTCGAGGGGGCGTTTGCGCTCGGCGGCTCGCGGCAGGTCATGCTGCGCGGCGTGGCGGATCGCATCGACCTGCTCGCCGGCAAGCGGCTGCGCGTGATCGACTACAAGACCGGGTCGGCGCCGAAGACCGGCCGCGCCCTGCAGGCGCCGATCTATGCGCTCTGTGCGCAGGAAGAGCTGGCGGCGCGCGGCGACGGCGCCTGGGAGATCGAGCAGGCCGACTACGTGGCGTTCAGCGGCAAGCGCGCGCTCGTGCCGGTGCTGCGCGGCGGCGCGGACGAACGCGAGGCCACCCTGGGCGCCGCGCGTGAGCGGCTGCAGGCCGCCATCGACGGCATCACCCGCGGCGAGTTTCCGCCGCGCCCGCACGACGAGATGATCTGCTCCTACTGCGCCTACGCCTCTGTCTGCCGGAAGGACTATGTCGGCGACGAGTAACCTGCCGCTGCCGTTCGACGCCGTGCCGCCGTCAGGGCTTGACGCGCGCATCGACAGCCGCGACCGCGACGGGCGCGCCCGCGCCGTCGACCCGCGCTTCAACGTCGCGCTCGAAGCGTCGGCAGGCACGGGCAAGACGCGGGTGCTCGTCGACCGCTACATCAACCTGCTGCGCGCCGGCGTCGATCCGTCGAACATCCTGGCCATCACCTTTACGCGGAAGGCGGCCGCCGAGATGCGCGAACGGATCGTCGCCACGCTGCGGACGGTGGCCGCCGACGGCGGCATCACGCCGTCGCGGTGGCGCGAGCTGCGCGATCGCACCGGCGACATCGCCATCAGCACCATCGACGCGTTCTGCCTGTCGCTGCTGCGCGAGTTCCCGCTCGAAGCCGGGCTCGACCCCGGGTTCTCGCTGGCCGACGAGACCGAGGTGCCGCGGCTGGTCGACGAGTCGCTCGACCGCGCGCTGCGGATCTGCCGCGGCGTGGCGCGCGAGGACGAGCTGGTGGCGCTCGTCTTTGCGCAGCTCGGTGAGCGGCGGCTGCGCCGCGGCCTGGGCGCGCTGCTGCAGCGGCGCCTGGTCGCCGCCGACGTGCTGCGGCGCTACCTCGCCCGCGGCCCCCGGTTCGCGGTCGGCGATGCGGCACACCGCGCGGCGGCGAACCTGCTCGCGCTCTTCGACGGGATGCCCGGCGGGCTCGATGGATTCCTGGAGCTTGGGCCGCCACAGGCCCAGTTCCAGCTGCTGGCGCGCGAGCTGCGCGCGTTGTCCGCCTCCGCGCGCGATGCGCGCTACGGCGGGACGAGGCACGACGCGGTGCGGGTGCAGGCGGCGTACGCGCGGGCGCGCGAACTGTTCCTGACGCAGGACGGCAACCCGCGCAAGACGCTGGCCACGGGTTACAGCAAGGCGTCCTTCCCGAACGAGGCGCGCTGGCGCGCGTTCCGCGAACGTGTGCTCGACCAGGCGTCGGCCTTCCTGCAGGTGTCCGACGCCTATCGCCGCGACCTGAACGTGCTCGTCGCGCGCGGCACCTGGCGCGTCTACGGCATCGCCGAAGCGGAGTACCGGCGGACGCTCCAGGCGCACGCAGCGCTCGACTTCTCGGACGTCCTGCAACGGGCGCTCGAGCTGCTGCGCCAGATGGAGGAGTTCGCCCAGAGCCGCTTCCGTCTCGAAGGGCGCTATCACCATGTGCTGGTGGACGAGTTCCAGGACACCAGCCGCGCGCAGTGGGAGCTCGTCTCGCTGCTGATTGCCGCGTGGGGCGAGGGCGCCGGCGTGGCGCACACCGGTCCGCTCCAACCGTCCATCTTCATCGTCGGCGACCGCAAGCAGTCGATCTACGGCTTCCGCGATGCCGACGTCTCGCTACTGCGCGAAGCGGCACGGCACCTCGACCAGCTGCGCCCCGATGGCGACGTGCGCCGCTCGATTTCCCGCAGTTTCCGCTCGGTGCCGGCGCTGCTCGCGTTCGTCAACGACCTCTGCCACGACGTCGACAAGCTGCCGGCACGGGCCGATGCGTTCCTTTACGACGAGGCGGATCGCTTTCCGGTGGATGCTCCGGCTGGCGCCGGCGACGCGCTCGGGATCATCGGCGCCGGGACGCCCGAGGCCTGCGCCGAGGTCGCGGCAGCGGAGATCGCGCGCCTGCTCGCTGCGGGCGAGACCGTTCGCGATCGCGACACCGGCGTGCCACGGCCCGTGACGCCGGGGGACATCGCGATTCTGTTCCGGACACGCGAGAGCCACCGCGAGTTCGAGAACGCGTTGACGGCGCGCGGCATCGCCGCCTACGTCTACAAGGGCCTCGGCTTCTTCGATGCCGACGAAATCAAGGACTCGCTCGCGCTGCTCTGGTACCTCGCCGATCCGCAGTCGGACCTTCGCGCCGCCGCGCTGCTGCGCTCGCGGTTCGTCGGGCTGTCGGACGAAGGGCTGCGGATGCTCGCGCCGCGCCTGGCCGACGCCCTGAGCCATCCGCGGCCGCCGGCCGCCGCCGATCGCCTCGAGCCGCTCGATGGCGATCGGCTGGCCGCCGCCCGCGAGGCCACGGCGCGCTGGCGTTCGCTCGTCGACCGCCTGCCGCCGGCAGAACTGCTCGACACGGTCCTCTCCGACGCGCGCTATGCGGCCCACCTGCACGGCGCGCGGTTCCTGCAGGCGCGCGAGAACCTGAAGAAGCTGCGCGGGCTGGTGCGCCGCATCCAGAACCGTGGCTACACGACGCTGGCGCGCATCGCCGCGCACCTCGATCGCCTCGCGGTGGGCGACGAATCGAACGCGTCGATCGATGCGCTCGACGCCGTGAACCTGATGACGGTCCACGCGTCGAAGGGGCTCGAGTTCCCGATCGTCTTCGTCGTCAACCTCGCCCGCGGGACCGGCAACCGGCGCGATCCCATTCGTCTTGCCGCCGATCCGGCCGCCGACGAGGTGTCGGTGGCGGTGGGCGACTTCCGTTCGGACGCGGACGAGGATACGGCCGCGCGCGAGCGTGAGGAAACGAAACGGCTGCTCTACGTGGCGCTGACGCGCGCGCGTGATCGCCTCTATCTCGCGTCGGCACTGAAAGAGGGACGGATTCAACCGGGAAAGGGAAGCCTGGCCGACGTGCTGCCGCGCCCGCTCCTCGAGCAGTTCTCGGACGTGGCGCTGTCGTTACCCGAGGTGCAGTGGACAGCCGCGTCAGGCACGACGCACCGCATTCGGGTGTGCAACGTCGCCGGCGCCGCCGCATCGCCGAACGCCGCCGCCGGTTCTGCCGCGGCCGCCGCCGACGCACCGCAGCGAGCGGACGTTGCGCCGCTGCCGTGCGGCTCGCCGCGTGTGAGCGTTGCCGGGTCGCCGCTGGGCGGCGCCGTGGACGAGGGCGCCGCCGATGGCCGCGCGTCGGATCGCCTTGCCGGCAGCGTGGTCCATCGGCTGCTGCAGCGCGATGCGCCCGGCGACGATCTGCCGGCGACAGCCGCACGCGCGGCGGCGCTGCTGCGCCCGGAGGAGCTCGCCGAGATTGACGACGTCGACGGGTTCGCGCGCGACGTCGCGGCCGCGTTCGCGGCGATCCGGACGCAGCCGCTGGTGCAGGCGCTGTACGGCGGCGGCGAGCGCTATCACGAAGTGCCGTTCACGCTGCGCGAGGGCGATCGCTTCGTCCGCGGCACCATCGACTGCCTCGTGCGCTCGACGCTGCCGGACGGCGCGCCGCGCATCACCATTCTGGAGTTCAAGACCGGGCGGCGGCGCCCCGAGCACGCGGCGCAGGTGGCGGTCTACCAGCGCGCCGCGGCGGCGTTGTTTCCCGGCGCGGCGATCGAGTCGGCGCTGGTCTACGCCTGAAATCAGCGGCGAATCGCCGAGCTGGGCGCGCAGCCAAAGAAAATTCGGACTTTTCGCGTGATTCCGGCCAATTTGCGTTGCGCCCCCTGATCGCATCACCTACAATCGGAATCAGGGAGTACCTGTTGACGACCAAAGAGGAGACGCGCGTGGCACTGACGTGCCCCAGTTGTGGCAACGACCAGAACTTTCTCGTGAAGACCCTGCAGATGCACGTCGTGCACCTGGATGACTCGCGCGTGGAAGTGTCGGAAGAAGGGCGGCCGGCCGTGCTCGAGATCCTGTGCGACGAGTGCGAAACGGCGCTGAAGTTCGACGACTTCGACGAGAGCCTCCGCATGGACCTGCTGCTGACCCTCGGCGCGCGCTGACCGGTCAGCGCGCCTCGCCCTCGGCCTCCTCGAAGTAATCGCATTCGGGGCAGACCCATTCCTGATATTTCGTGGTCCGCGTCTGGCCCGTGCCTGGCACGCGATCGACGACCTCGCGATCGCGCACGCGCATCGTCTCGCCGCACATCGGACATTCCCTGGCAGCCATTGACTTCTCCCTGATCGACCCCTATGGTACCCACAGTCGATGGCACCGGAGACGTTTGGACCGAGCGGCGGCAGCGTGGCGCTGACAGTGGCCGACGCGGTGCAGCACGAGTGGAGCTGCTTCGCCGACGAGGTCGCGATCGACTTTCCCTCGCCCGCGCGCGCCATCGATCGCATGCGGCACGCGTTCACCGGTGACGAGCGCGCCGCGGCGCTGCCCGCTGACCTGCGCGTCTCGTGGCGCGAGGCACGCGACGGCGCGGTGATTCCGCTCGACGTGCCGGTTCGCTGCACCTGCCGGCGCTGCGGCGGCCGCGGCGAGACGTGGGCCGAGCGCTGCGGCCGGTGCGCCGGCAGCGGCAGCGAGCTGCTCCGCCATACCGTGCAGGTCTCGGTGCCCGCCGGCGTCCGCGACGGCGACCAGTTCGGCTTCACCATTGGCACCCGCCACGACCCTCCGACGCGGATCGAGCTTCGAGTCTGCATCGCCTGAGGTGGCGCGGCACCTCGTCATCCTCGCCATCCTGATCCGGCTCTGGGGCGCACTGGCGCTCCTGGTCGGCGTGTCGCTGCTGCTGCTGGCCATCGGGGCGCTGGCCATCCTGGTCGACCCGGCCGCCCGGCCGGTCGCTTTTGCCGCCGGGCTCACCGCCGGCACGTTCGCGATGCTCGGCGGCTCGGCCCTGCTGTGGGGCGGCGCCCACGTCTGGGCCGGCGTTCGCCTGAAACGGCGCGATCCGGGCGCCCGGGTGCTCACCCTGGCGCTGGCCCTGGTCAACCTGCTCATCCTGCCGTTCGGCACCGCGCTCGGCGGCTACGCGCTGTGGGTCCTCCTCAGTCACGACGGCCGCGCCCTGTTCGAGAGATCGATAGAATGAAGGGATGCCCGCTCCGCTCGACCGCGACTCCATCCTGAACGCGCTGCGCGCCGTCACCGACCCCGACCTGCGCAAGGACATCGTCACCCTCGGCTTCGTGAAGGACCTGACGGTCGACGGCGATGCCGTGGCCTTCACGATCGAGCTGACCACGCCGGCCTGTCCGGTGAAGGACCAGATGAAGGAGCAGGCGGTCGCGGCGGTGCGCGCGCTCGGCGCGGCGCGCGTCGACGTCCAGCTGTCGGCAAAGGTCCGTTCGGTATCGGCGCCGGAAACCGGCCGCCTGCCGCATCCCGGCGTGAAGAACGTCATCGCCGTCGGCGCCGGCAAGGGCGGCGTCGGCAAGACGACGGTGGCGGTGAACCTGGCGCTGTCGCTGGCCAGGTGCGGCAGCCGCGTCGGCATTCTCGACGGCGATGTCTACGGCCCGAACGTCCCGATGATGCTCGGCCTCAACGCCACCCAGCTCGTGACCGACGGCAAGAGCATCGTCCCCGCCGAGAAGTACGGCGCGCAGGTGGTGTCGATGGCCTTCCTGACCCAGGACGACCAGGCGATCATGTGGCGCGGGCCGATGCTGCACTCGGCGATCCGCCAGTTCTTCCAGGATGTCGGCTGGAAGGACCTCGACTACCTGATCGTCGACATGCCGCCGGGGACCGGCGACGTGGCGCTGAGCCTGAGTCAGACGGTGCCGGTGGTCGGCTCGATCGTGGTCACGACGCCGCAGCAGGTGTCGCTCGCCGACAGCCGCCGGGCGATCCGGATGTATCAGAAGCTGAACATCCCGCCGATCGGCATCGTCGAGAACATGAGCTATTTCGCCTGCCCGAATTGCCACCACGAGGCGGACATCTTCGGCCATGGCGGCGGCGAGGCGCTGGCGGCGGAGATGGGCGTGCCGTTCCTCGGGCGGCTGCCGATCTACCAGCCGATTCGTGAGGGGAGTGACCGCGGGGTGCCGCTGGTGATCGCTGAGCCGGCGTCGGCCGCGGCGCGATCGTTCCTCACGGTGGCCGAGCGCACGGCGGCACAGGTGTCGATTGCCGCGCACCAGACAGCAGAAGCCAACAAGGGGAAGATTCCCCTGATTCCGGTCCGTTGACAGCGGCCGGCCTGCAGTCGCCCGGCCTCCCGTTTGCCAAGCACACGCTGGCCAACGGCCTCGACGTGATCGTGCACGAGGACCACCACGTGCCGATCGTCGCCGTCAACATCTGGTACCACGTCGGCTCGAAGAACGAGCGCCCTGGGCGCACCGGCTTCGCCCATCTCTTCGAGCACCTGATGTTCGAAGGGTCGGAGCACCACAACACGGGGTACTTCCCGCCGCTGCAGCGCGCCGGCGCCCTGCTCAACGGATCGACGAACACCGATCGCACCAACTACTGGGAAGTGGTGCCGACCAGCGCCCTCGACCTGGCGCTCTGGATGGAGTCCGATCGCATGGGCTACCTGCTGCCGGCGCTGACGCAGCAGCGGTTCGAGACCCAGCGCGACGTGGTGCTCAACGAACGGCGGCAGAACTACGAGAACCGTCCCTACGGGCTGGCGATGATGGCGCTTGCCGCGGCGCTGTATCGGCCCGAGCACCCGTATCACTGGCTGACCATCGGCAGCGCCGACGACATCAGGGCGATGCAGCTCGCGGACGTCCAGTCGTTCTTCCGCACCTACTACCATCCGGCCAACGCGTCGCTCGCGCTTGCCGGTGACATCGAGGCGGCGCGCGCGTTCGACCTGGCCGAGCGCTACTTCGGCGATCTGCCCGCGGGTGAGCGGCCGGCGCCGATGCGCGCCGAGGCGGGACTCGAAGGCGAACGGCGGCTGCTGATCGAGGACCGGGTCGAACTGCCCCGCCTGTACATGGCGTGGCATTCGCCGGCGATGTTCGCCGACGGCGACGCGGAGATGGACCTGCTCGGGGACCTGCTGGCCAGCGGCAAGGCCTCGCGGCTCTACCGGGCGCTGGTCTACGAGCAGCGCCTCGCCCTCGATGTGTCGGCGTACCAGAGCTCCCGTGAGTTGTCGGGCTTCTTCGTGCTCGTCGCGACCGCTGCGCCCGGTGTCTCGCTGGCCGACCTCGGCGCCGCCGTCGACGAACAGCTGCACGCCGTGATCGACAGCGGGCCGACCGAGGCGGAAATGCAGCGCAGCGCCGCCCAGGCCGAGGCGCATTTCCTCTACCGCCTGCAGACCGTCGGCGGCTTCGGCGGCAAGTCCGATCAACTCAACGCCTACAACGTGTTCCGCGGCGACCCAGGCTACTTCGCCGCCGATGTCGGACGGTATGCCGCAGCGACCGCTGCGGACGTGCAGGCCGCCGCGGCGCGATACCTGCGCAGCGATCGGCGCGCGCTGCTGTCGATTGTTCCGTCTGGCAAGGGGGCGCTCGCGCTGCCCGGGTCGGAGTTGGCGGCCGTCTCGTGAGCCGCGTCGACCGCTCGCGCCTGCCGGATGTCGGCCCTACCCCGGCGTTCCGCTTTCCCACGATCGGCCGCCGCGTGCTGCCCAATGGGCTTCGCGTCCGTACTGTCGAGCACGCCAGCGTGCCGGTGGTGACGTTCGTACTGCAGGTTGATGGCGGATCCGCGGCGGATCCCGCCGGTCGCGAAGGGCTTGCCGCCATCACGGCGGACATGTGCGACGAGGGCACCGGCGCGCTGTCAGCGATCGACATCTCGGAAGCGCTGGCCGGCATCGGCGCGGAATACGACGTCGAGGCCGGCGCTGACGCGACGGTCTTCACGCTGACGACGCTGACGCGGTTCGCCGACCGCGGCGCCGCGCTGTTGGCGGACCTCATCGTCCGGCCGAGCCTGCGCGAGGCCGATTTCGATCGCGTCCGGAAGCTGCGGCTGAACCGCCTGACGCAGCTGAAGGACTCGCCACCCGCCGTGGCCGAGCGCGCGTTCCTGCGGCTGCTGTACGGGAGCCACCCGTACGGCCACCTGTCGATCGGCAGCGATGCGGCGCTGCGCGCCCTCACGCTGGACGACGTATCGTCGTTCCACCGCGGCGTGTTTACGCCCGCCCGGGCGACGCTTGTCGTGGCGGGCGCCATGAGTCACGACGAGCTGGCCGGGCTGGCCGAGCGCGCGCTCGGGGGCTGGACGCCCGCTGACGCGGCGACCGCAGCGCCCGGCACGCCAGGCGAGCCGGACATGGCTCCGGCCACTCCGCTCGCCGTCATCGCCCGCGAGGGGGCCGCGCAGTCTGAACTGCGGATCGGGCTGCTCGCGGCGAGGCGGGATACGCCCGACTACCCGGCCCTGGTCATGATGAACGCGGTGCTCGGCGGCCAGTTCGTCAGCCGCGTCATGCTGAAGCTGCGCGAGGAAAAAGGGTTCACCTACGGTGCGCGCACCGGCTTCGACTGGCATCGCGGCCTCGCGCCGTTCGTCCTGCAGACCAGCGTGCAGACCCGCTCGACAGCGGAGGCCATTGCCGACGCGCACGCCGAGATCGCCGCGCTGGGCCGCGAGCGCCCGCCCACCGACGAGGAGATGGCGCTTGCCAGGGCGTCGCTCACGCGCGGCTACCCCAGGAATTTCGAGACGGCACAGCAGGTGGCGCGCGCGGTGGCGCAGCTTGCGCTCTTCGGACTGCCGGACGATTACTTCGAGACGTTCACGCCGACGATCACCGCCGTGACGGCCGGGGCGGTCGCCGCGGCGGCGCGCCGCTACCTCGAGCCGGCGCGGCTGACCACGCTCGTCGTCGGGGATCACGCGGTCATCGGCGAATCCCTGGGCAGGCTCGGCCTCGGCGAGCCGCGCGTCCTGCCGCCGGAGATGTAAACTCGCGGCGTGGACGTCGATCGACCCGAGCCGGACGGCGAACGGGGGCTGGGCCGCGTGTTCAGCGTGGCGGCGGTCGTCGGCGTCTCCGCTGCGGTGGTCGGCGGGTCCACCATGTGGCTGCTGATCACCGATCCGGTGACGGTGGCCAACGCGATCGAGGACGGCCAGATCTCGCCGCTCGTGCGGCAGCTGGCGCAGGTCATCCTCGACGCCGTCGCCGGATTGCTCGAGTACCTCTAGCTACAGATTGCGCCGCAGAAACCGGGTCAGCACGTAGCCGTCCATGAACTTGAACGGCACCGACCCGGTGCTGTAGTGGCCGCACGGCAGCACGGCCACGTCGTGCGGCAGGCCGCGGCGCGCGAACTCGTCGATCAACGTCCGCGACAGGTCCACGGGAAAGGTCAGGTCGTACTTCGCGTACACGAGCAGCGTCCGCGTGTCCCGCACTCCCTCGAGGTACGACCACGGGCTGATCGGTCGCCACAACTCGCGCAGCTCGTCGAGCGTCACGTGGCCGTCGAGCCCCTGGCGCACGTGGCGCGTCGACAGCCCGCGCCACACCACGTCGGCAAACCAGGGCGACACGTGGTTGAGCGCCTGGGCGCGAATCAGCGGCTCGTGGGCCGCGGTGAGCATCGCCAGGCACGAGCCGAGGCTGGTGCCGAGGATGCCGATCCGATCGAACCCCTGCGACGACAGCCAGGCGATGGCGCGGCGCGCGTCGAGCACCGCCTGGCGGCAGACCTGGACCGTCCGCACGACGTTCGAGCTGACGATGTAATCGGCACGGGTGAGCTCCGGCGGCATGCGGGCATCGTGATAGGGCAGGCTGAGGCGCAGCGCCGACACGCCGAAGCGGGCGAGCAGGCGCGCCAGGCCGATGTGCCCGCCGGCGTCGGAATTCCACTGTGGCAGCACGACGACCGCCCGTCGATCGCCTCCGGCGGCGCGAGACGGAAACCACCGGCCGACGACGACGTTGTTCTCCGGATGAGGCGTGGTCAGCGCGCTCGGGAAGCGCAGGGTGCCGGCTTCTCCCTGTCGCTGCACCTCCGGCGCCGCAGGCGTGAACTCGTAGTCGCCGGTGGGTGGCGCGTGAAAGAACGCCGGGGTGTCGGCCATGACGCGGTCGACCCACTGGCTGACTGCCGCCTGCGGCGGCTGGCTGCCGGCCGCGTCGGCGAGCCAATCGATGCCCCAGTCGAAGGGACGAACGACGCGATCCTTGCTCACCGAGGCCAGGCGGTGTTCCCACGCGTGAAACAGCCGGCTCAGCAAGGCCGCGTCATCCTCCTTGCATGCGTTCCGGCATGATCGAACAACCGCGCCTGCCCGACGTGCCGCGGCCGAAGGGTGACCCCGAGATCGTGGATGCGCCGCCGCCCGACATCAACCCGGTGCCGCCGCCCGACATTCCGCCGCAGCCGCTGCCCGATGGCGAGCCGCCTCACCGCGACTCACCGGAAACGCCGTAGCGCTCGATCGCCTCGGCCACGTCCAGCAACGCGACGGTCGCACCCGCGTGCCCGGCGAGCTGTAGGCCGATCGGGAGCCCTTCGTCTGTCGTGCCGCAGGGGAGCGTGATGGCCGGATGGCCGGTGACGTTGAAGAGCTGCGTCAGCCGCAGCGTCACCATTCGGATCGGCTCGTCGCGGTCGGCGACCCGGACCGTCTCGGCGCCGAGCCGCGTTGCCGGGACGGCAACGGTCGGCAGGATCAATGCGTCGCAGCCGCGAAGGGCCGCATCGACCTCGGCGCGAAGGCGTTCGCGCCCCTGGAGCGCGCGCACGTAAGCTTCGCCGGAGATGGAGCGTCCCTTTTCAATACGCGTCCGGACGTTCGGCGTGTACGCCTCCGCCATCGTCGTCAAAGACTCAGCGTGGTAGGCCGCTGCCTCGGAGAGGACGATGTCGGCGTACACCGTCGCGAGATCGGCCGCGTGGGGAATGGCAACGTCCACCACTTCGACCCCGGCGCCGCGCAGCCGATCGCCTGCGCGGTCGAACGCCGAGGCGACCTGCGAATCGAGCAGCGCGAGGAAGTAGTCTCGGGGAACGCCGACGCGGCGCACCCGCACGTTCGCGGCGGGCGCCGCCGCCTCGCCGCGCAGGGCGTGATAGACAATCCGGGCATCGGCGACCGAGCGGGCCATCGGGCCGACGTGATCGAGGGTCGTGCTCAGCGGCACGACGCCGCCGGCCGGAACGTCGCCGCTGGCCGGCTTGAGGCCGACCAGGCCGCACATCGCCGAAGGGATCCGGATCGAGCCGCCAGTGTCGGTGCCGATGGAGGCGAGCGACATGCCGGTCGCTACCGCTATGGCAGAACCGCCGGAGGAGCCGCCCGGGGAGCGCTCGTGGTCGAGCGGATGGTGAGCAGGCCCGTAGGCCGAATCCTCGTTGGTCGTGCCGAGCGCGAACTCGTGCAGGTTGGTCTTGCCGACGAACACGGCGCCGGCATCACGCAGGCGAGTGGTGACGGTGGCGTCGGCCTCGGCCCGGTGCCCGTCGCGGACGCGCGACGCGGCGGTGGTCGGCAGCCCGGCCACGTCGATCAGATCCTTCACGGAGATCGGGACGCCGTGCAGCGGACCGCGATCGCGCCCGGTCTTCAGTTCCTGGTCCGCGGCACGCGCCTGCGCGAGCGCGGCATCGCCGGTCACCGTGATGAAGGCGTTGAGGGTGCCGTTGAGGACGGCGATCTGCGACAGGCACGCCGCGGTCTGGCGCTCGGCGGTCGTGGCCCCGGACCGCAGCGCGTGTGCGAACTCGACGATCGTCACCGGATGGTCACGTGAAACCACTATTCTAAGCTGGACGTGAGACACACAAAAATCGTCGCGACGATCGGACCCGCCACAGCCAGCGAGGCCGGCATTGGCGAGCTGCTCCAGGCGGGGGTCGACGTCTTCCGCCTGAACTTCTCGCACGGCGACCACGCCTCGCACGGCGCGGTGCTCAATGACATCCGGCGCGCGGCGGCGCGCGCCGGCCGGACGGTCGCGATTCTGCAGGACCTGAGCGGTCCAAAGATCCGCACCGGTTTGCTCGAGGGGCGGGTGCCGATACCGCTGGCGGCGGGCGACACCCTGGTCATCGCTGCCGGAGAGTTCGTCGGCGGGCCAGGACGGGTGTCGACCACCTACGCCGAGCTGCCGCGGGCGGTGCGTCCCGGCGACGCGCTGCTGCTCGACGATGGGCGTATTCAGCTCGAGGTCGTCGCCGCCGAGGACACGCAGCTGACGGCGCGAGTGATCGACGGCGGCTTGCTCGGCGAGCACAAGGGAATCAACGCGCCGGGCATCGTCCTGCCCTCAGCCGGGCTCACCGGCAAGGATGAAGCGGACTTGCGCTTCGGCGTCGGCGCCGGCGTCGACATGATCGCGCTCAGCTTCGTGCAGGGGCCGGAGGTGCTGCAGCACGCGCGGACGGTCGCGCGCGACGCCGGGGCGCCGGACATCCCGCTGGTCGCCAAGCTCGAACGGCCTGAAGCCATCTACCGGCTGGACGAGATCCTGCCGGCGTCCGACGCGGTGATGGTGGCGCGCGGCGATCTCGGGCTGGAGCTGCCGCTCGAACGCGTCCCGCGGGTGCAGAAGGAGATTACCCGGCGTGCCCGTGCCCTTGGCATTCCGGTAATCGTCGCCACCCAGGTCCTCGAGTCCATGCGCGAAGAGCCGCGGCCGACGCGGGCCGAGGTCAGCGATGCCGCCAACGCCGTCAACGACGGCGTCGACGCCATCATGCTCGCCGGCGAGACGGCGGTGGGGCGTCATCCGGCGCGCACCGTCCGCACGCTCGATGCGATCATCCGCGAGGCCGAATCGATGCCGCCGGAGCCGGTGGCGCTCGAGGACGGCCACATGGCGGCGGCGCACGGCCGCGCGATCTGCGAAGCGGCGGTGACGCTGGCCGAGCGCGGCGAGGCGTCGGTGATCGTCGCCGTGACCCACGCCGGCCACACGGCGCAGATGCTGGCCGCGTTCCGCCCGCGCGCGCCGATCTACGCGGCCACGCCGTTGGAGCCGATCGCGCGCCGCCTCGCGCTCACCTGGGGAGTGATTCCGGTCGTGGCCGACGTCGCGGGCGACGTCAGCGAGGTGGCATACCGGATCGGCACGAGCCTGGTGGAGAAAGGATCGCTGGCGGCGGGATCGACGATGGTCGTCGTGAGCGTGTCGCCGGACCTGGCGCGCGGCGCCGCCAATTTCCTGAAGCTGCAGCGCGTGTGATTACACGCGCTCGAGATAGGTCTTCAGCGACTTCAGCGCGCGATCCCAGCCCGCCGCGGTGACTTCCCGGTAGCGTTCCCACCGCGGGCCGGCGTCGAACCCGGACTGCCGCAGGTGCAGCTCGGCCCCCCAGGCGTGCTTGTGGCAGGTCACTTCGAGGGCCATCGGGCCCAGGGCCTCGCCGTCTGGCGCCAGCCAGTAGGTGTCGGCCAGGAAGAACTCCCGCCCCGGCTTGAACTCCATGACCGTGGCGTGCAGCGCCCCGCCGAGGCGGCCGAGCACGTCGTCACGCCAGTCGGTCGCCTCCCACTCCACGGCGTAGCTGCCCAGCGGCCGCGGCACGCAAACCGACCGGGCGACCTGCCACCAGTCGGCGAGCGCGCGCGGGTCGAAGAAAGCCTCGATCACGCGGGCGGGCGGTGCCATGATGACGAGAGTGTGCGTGACTTCCTGCATTTCGAAGCTCATCCATCATAATCGCCCCGACTATGCCTTCGCAGCCGCTCCCCTATCTCGATCGCGAGTTCCTCGAAAGTGACGAAGCCAGGCCGATCCGCATCCTCGCGGAGTACCTCGAGCCACGGAAGCGCTTCAAGCTGCAGGACATCCAGGACACGGTGGTGTTCTTCGGCTCCGCGCGCATCTACAGCCGCGAGGCGGCGGAGCACCGGCTCCGCGAGCTGAAGGCGCGCGGCTCCGGGCGCGTCGACGCCGAACACCGGGCGCAGGTGAAGCGCCAGCAGCGGGCCGTCGAGTGGTCGCGCTACTACGAGGAGGCGCGGCAGCTGGCCAAGCTGCTGACGACGTGGTCGCTCAGCCTCGACTCCGAGCACCACCGCTTCGTCGTCACGTCAGGCGGCGGCCCCGGCATCATGGAGGCGGCCAACCGCGGCGCGACCGAAGCCGGCGGCAAGACCGTCGGCCTGAACATCGCGCTGCCGTTCGAGCAGGGCGCCAACCCGTACATCACCGACGGCCTGCACTTCGAGTTCCACTACTTCTTCATGCGGAAGTTCTGGTTCGCGTACCTGGCCAAGGCGCTGGTCATTTTCCCGGGGGGCTTCGGCACGCTCGACGAGATGTTCGAGATTCTCACGCTGATGCAGACCGAGAAGCTCGCCAAGCAGATCCAGATCATCCTCTACGGCAGCGAGTACTGGGATCCGATCCTCAAGCTCGAGCCGCTGGCCGAGTGGGGCGCCGTCGGCGCCGACGACCTCACGCTGCTGCAGCGCGCGAACTCGCCGATGGAGGCATTCCGGCTGCTGAAGGATCACCTGACGCTGCACCACCTGGCGCCGGCGACGGCGCAGGAGCAGAAAGCGCCGGGCATCGCCAAGACCCGGTCCTGAAGGAGCCCGGGACTTCAGTCCCGGCCTAGTACAGCAGGTACGGGGCGCGCTCGGCCTCGAACGCCTGCTCGTCGTCGCGCCACGACGCCGCGATCTCGAGCAGCGGCATGCCCGACTCGATCTGCCGGCGCAGCGCATCCGAGCCGGCGAGGATGTCGATCGGGAGCTTCTCGTGCTCGTACTCGTACGGCGGCTGGCGCCAGGCAAACCG
This sequence comes from Vicinamibacterales bacterium, assembly GCA_050247255.1. Classification (GTDB taxonomy): domain Bacteria; phylum Acidobacteriota; class Vicinamibacteria; order Vicinamibacterales; family UBA2999; genus JBFWUM01. The sequence goes on from JBFWUM010000002.1 coordinate 42,109, forward strand.
CGCGGCATCCGCGCCGCGAAAGGTGGCGAGCAGCGCCACGCCGGTGAGCACGGAGAGGAACGCCGCCCGGTCGAGGACGTGGATCTGGCAGCCGCCGCACGCCTGCTTGGCGTACTTCTGGAAGGTCGGCTCGAAGACCGCCGGCCTGAAGTAGGCGCCGGGAAGCTCCAGCGCGTTCATGGAAGCGGCGAAGCGCTCGGCGTCAATCCAGGGCGCGCCCACCAGTTCGAACGGGCGCGTGGTGCCGCGTCCTTCGGACAACATCACCCCCTCGAACAGGACCGTCCCCGGGTAGACCACGGCGGTGTCGAGCGTCGGCATGTTCGGCGACGGCATGACCCAGGGAAGCCCGGTGTCGTCGACGTAGTGCTCACGCCGCCAGCCCTGCATCGGGACCACCTCGAGGTCGGCGCCGATCCCGTAGCGTTCGTTGAACAGCCGCGCCAGCTCGCCGATGGTCATGCCGTGGCGCATGGGAATCGGGAACTGGCCGACGAACGACTCGTAGCCGGGGACGAGCCGGGCTCCCTCGACGCTCCCGCCGATCGGGTTCGGACGGTCGCAGACGATGACCGGGACGCCGTGGCGCGCCGCCGACCGCAGGCAGTTCGCCATCGTGTAGATGTAGGTGTAGATGCGGGCGCCGATGTCCTGCAGGTCGATGACCAGCACATCGAGCCCGCGCAGCATGTCGGCGGTCGGCTCGCGCGTGTCGCTGTACAGCGAATAGATCGGCACGCGCCGCGCCGCATCGTCGCGGTGCGGCGTCTCGATCATGTTGTCCTGGACGTCGGACCTGAAGCCGTGCTGCGGGCCGAAGATCGCCGCCAGCCGGACGCCGTCGTCGGCGGCGAGCCGATCGACGATGTGCGCGAAGCCGCGACCGACCGACGCGTGGTTGCAGACGATGCCGGCGCGCAGGCCGTGCAGGCGCCGCGAGGCGAGGAGCGCGTCCGAGCCGAGGTGGACCTCCGTCATGGCGAAGATTGTATGATTGCCGGATGATTGTCCGTCGACCGGCCGCAGAGCGGGGACGTGCCGATTTCGGGTGGCTCGACAGCCGCCACACGTTTTCCTTCGGCGAGTACTACGACCCGCGCTTCATGGGGTTCCGCGCGCTGCGCGTGATCAATGAAGACCGGGTGAAGCCCGGATACGGGTTTCCCACGCACCCGCATCGCGACATGGAGATCATCTCCTACGTGCTGGACGGCGCGCTGGCCCACCGCGACAGCATGGGGACCGGGTCGGTGATCCGGCCGGGCGACGTGCAGCGGATGTCGGCGGGGACGGGCGTGCTGCACAGCGAGATGAACCCGTCGGACAGCGAACCGGTGCACTTCCTGCAGATCTGGCTGCTGCCCGACGAGCGCGGCATTCAGCCGAGCTACGAGGAAAAGCGCTTTCCCGTCGAGGAAAAGCAGGGGCGTTTGCGGCTGGTGGCGGCGCGGGATGCGCGCGACGGCGCCGTCGCCATCCATCAGGACGTCGATCTCTACGCCGGCGTCTTCGCGGCGGGGGACGGGGCCCGCGTCGACCTGCGTCCCGGCCGGCACGCCTGGCTGCAGGTGGCGCGCGGCGCCGTGACGCTCAACGGCCACGCCTTCAACCAGGGTGACGGGGCCGCGGTCAGCGACGAAGGCGCGCTCGACCTGCAGGCCACCGAGGACGCCGAGGTTCTCGTCTTCGATCTCGCCTGATCGTCCATAACGCGCGGTGCGCGATCGGCCGATACCACAGGCATGCTGTCAGTCGGCCGGTATGTTCGCATCGGGGTTGCCGCAGGCCTGTGCGGCGCGATGCCGTCGGCCGCCGTGGCCGGCGACCTCAAGGCGCCGACCATCGCCGCCAGCGTCGCGGCGGCCGCCGATTGGGCCACGACCTACCACACGCTCAAGCACTTCAGGACGCGCGAGGGGAACCCGCTGCTGCGGCCGCTCGACGATCGGCCCGGGAGGATGATCACGGTCGGCGCCGCCATGGATGCCGGCATCCTGTCGGCGTGGAACCTGACGGTCGGCCGGAAGAACGAGCGCGTCGCCGCGGTTGGTCTCTGGGCCCTGGCGGCCTTCCGCGGCTATCTCGCCATCCACAACCTGCGGAACCAGTCGACCGCGGCGCGCCGCTAGTCAGGAGTCCTGCCAGCCGCGCCGTTTCAAGGAGTCGCGCAGTGCCTGCGTGCGCGCCAGCATGCGCGGCTGCATCTCGAACGGCTCGCTGAGGATCGTGGCGGAGGCCGACTCGAGGCGCAGCTGCAGCCCGGCGTCGTTGCGGTACACGCAGCAGGCCACCGATTCGCCGCGCCACGCCAACCGCCAGAGCGTCGTCACCAGCCGCTCGTCGGCGCCGCTCATGCCGGGAACAGCCGCGCCTGCCGGCCGCCTTCGAGCGCGAGCAGCGCCTGCTTGCGCCAGAGTTCGCCGCCATAGCCTCCGAGCTTCCCGTTCTTGTTGATCACCCGGTGACACGGGATCACGATGGCGATCGGGTTGCTGCCGTTGGCGTGGCCGACGGCACGCTGGCCACCCGGCGACCGGACTTCCTGCGCCAGCTGCTCGTACGACCAGGTCCAGCCATACGGAATGTCGAGCAGCCTGGCCCAGACCCGCTGCTGAAAGGGCGTGCCCCCGGGGACCAGAGGCACGGTGAACCTGGTCAGCGCGCCGGCGAAGTAGGCGTCGAGTTCCCGACGCAGCGCGTCCAGGTGCGGATGCCTGCCGCCGCGCGCCTGGCTTCCGAGCCGGCGTTCCACCGACCGCACCTCGTCGCCGCTTCGCGCCGGAAACGCCAGCAGGCAGATGCCGACGTCGGTGGCCCCGGCGGTGAGCGCGCCGAGCGGCGAGTCGATCACGGCGGTGACGATGTCGCGGCCGCCCGGCATCAGGGTTTGCGCGCGCGCGCGAGGGTGTCGGCGGCGAAGGCGCGCGCCACGTCACCGCAGAGCGGCTCGAGTTCGGGACCGGTGAGGACGCGCTGGTCGAGCAACGCGCCCTGCCCACGGAACGTCGCGGCCATCCGTTCTGCCACGGGCGCGCCGAGCCCCCACAGGTTGGCGAGCGCCGCCAGCGACGCCCCGGTGTGGGCGCTCAGCGCCGCCGCGCTCAGCGCGAAGCCTCCCGACGCGATGGGCAGCACGATGACGCTCAGCACGTACTCGGGCTCGCGATCGACGAGCACGATGTCTCTCGTCGGCTGCAGCGCGGCGCGCAGGTGCGTCAGGGCCGGCTGGCGCAGGTCCGGATCGCCGCCGACGTGCAGCTGGACGCGCGCGGGCGCCGGCTGCTGCGCGCGCGCCGGGGCGGTCGCCAGCACCGGCAGCAGCACGACGACGGCGGCGACAACCGGGTGTTTCATGGCTGGACCCGGCTCAGGATACCCCCGACCGACCGCGTATAGGCGTCATCCATTTCTTCCGGCCGGTTCGTCGTGACGTCGAGGTCGCGCAGCAGCCCGTCGCGCAGCGCGTAGATCCAGCCGTGCACCGACAGCCGCTGGCCGCGCGCCCAGGCGTCGCGCACCACCGTCGTGCGGCACACGTTGCGGACCTGCTCGACGACGTTCAGCTCGCAGAGGCGATCGACTCGCGCCGCGGCATCGGCGCAACCGTGCAGCGCCGCCGCATGACGTTCGCGCACGTCGTGGACGTGGCGCAGCCAGTTGTCGGCCAATCCGATCGACTGGCCGGCCGCCGCGGCCTGCACGCCGCCGCAGCCGTAGTGCCCGCAGACGATGACGTGCTCCACGTGCAGCAGATCGAGCGCGTACTGCAGGACCGCCAGGCAGTTGAGGTCGGTGTGCACGACGAGGTTGGCGACGTTGCGGTGGACGAAGAGCTCGCCCGGCCGCAGGCCGACGATTTCGTTGGCGGGCACCCGGCTGTCGGCGCAGCCGATCCACAGGTACTTCGGCGACTGCTGCTGCGACAGCGCCTCGAAAAAGCGTGGGTCGCGCGCGGCGACGGCGGCGGCCCAGCGGCGGTTGTTGTCGAACAGCTCGTGCAGCGTGCGCACGATCAGGCGCGGCTGCCGGGGGTGCGGTGCAGGACGATGATCTGCCGTTCGCGCAGCTCCACGTCCGGCGCCTGCCGCGCCTCGCGCAGGATCCGCGCGAGCGCCTCGAACACGTCACGCTCGGATGCCTCGAGCGTGCCATCGGCGAGCGCATCGAGCAGGCGCAGCTCGATCTGCGAGACGGTGAGCCGCTGGTCGAACGAGATGAGCGCGCGGCCGTCGGAGAGCGGCACCAGCTCGATGCCGGTGCGCTCCTTCAACGAGCGGCTGTTGGGCACGGTGATGATCGCGCGGTTGCCGTAGGGCGCCAGTTCCGCCGGCCCGCGCTTCGCGCCGGGCGGCAGCGATTCGGCAACGCGGACGATGGCCCGGCTCAGATCGGTGTCGACCGCATTGAGGGCCGCGATGACGTCGGTCGGCAGGGTGAGCGTGACGGCGCGCGAGGGGCGGCCGAACTTCTTGGGCCGGCCGCGCCTCGAGGCGCCAGCCTTGGCGGCCTGGCGCGTCTGGCGCGCGGAGGCGTGGCGCAGCGTCGGTTCGGTCGTCGGCGCGAGCAGGGCGGCGGCGACGAGGGCTGCGGCGGCGTGGCGCTGGGTCTGTTTCCTCATGCCGAAATTGTAAGGCGCTGGCGATTTTTCATTGGACAATCGTGGAGTGATCTGAATTAATTGTAAAAATTCCCGCTTCCGATTCTTCTTCCGCGGCACTGGTGTGCCGCCTCTGTGGTGCCCGCTTGCGGCACCTGGTCGTCGACCTCGGTACGACGCCGCTGGCCAACGACTTCCTTCGCGCCGACCAGTTGGCCGAATCCGAACCCCGGTATCCGCTGCGGGCGATGGTCTGCAGCGACTGCTGGCTGGTGCAGCTCGACCACTGCCTCGATCCGCATCGGATCTTCAGCACATACGCCTACTTCTCATCGTACTCCGAGACCTACCGCGCCCACGCTGACGCCTACGTCGCGTGGGCGGTCACCGCCGGCGCGCTCGCCGCCGGGACACCAGTGGTCGAAGTCGCCAGTAACGACGGCTATCTCCTTGGACGCCTGGCGGCGCACGGCGGTGATGTCCTGGGCGTCGAGGCCGCCGTCAACATTGCGGCCGTCGCCACCAGCCGGGGCATCCCGACGCTCAACCGCTTCTTCGGCGCCGCGGTCGCCAGGTACATCGTCTCGGAACGCGGCCGCGCCCGGCTGGTCATCGCCAACAACGTGCTCGCGCACGTGCCCGACCTGCGCGACTTCCTCGAAGGGCTGCGCGTGCTGCTCGCGGCCGACGGCCTGGCGACGATCGAAGTGCACGACGTGCGGCAGCTGGTCGAGGGAAGCCAGTTCGATCACATCTACCACGAGCACTGTCAGTACTTCTCGCTGACGAGCGCGCGCGCCGCGCTGGCGCGGCACGGTCTCGACGTCGTCGACGTCGAGGCGATCGCCAGCGAGAACGGATCGCTGCGCCTGCACGTGCGGCACGCCGGAGCGATGGCTGCCGGACCGCGCGTCGCGGAACGGCTGGCGGAGGACGATGCGGCCGGTGTCAGGGACGTCGCCTTCTACGCTCGCCTTGCCGGCGCGGCGCGCGACGCCGTCGGCGCGCTCCGGTACTTTCTCGACACGGCGGCGGCCGACGGGCGCAGCGTCGTCGCCTACGGCGCCGCCGCCAAGGGCAACACGCTGCTGAACGCGGGCGGGATTGGGGCCGACCGGGTGCAGTACGTCGTCGACCGAAACCCCTTTAAACAAGGGCTTTTTTTGCCCGGAAGCCGGCTGCCGATTCATGCCCCGGAACGGGTGTTCAAGACCCGGCCCGACTACCTGCTGATCCTGCCCTGGAACTTCAGCCAGGAAATCATGCAGCAGATGCTGGATATAAAGGTGTGGGGCGGCCGGTTTGTCCTGCCCCTGCCGACCCCTCGCATCATGGCCGGGCCGCCCTAGCGAAGAAAAGACGAATTACCAGAAGCGTATTTCTTCATCTCAGCTTAAAAAAAGCCGCCTCCACTTGACAAAAACGGCGCTATTATTCCCCACCCGCGAGAGGGGCCGGGCTGAGCCGACGTGCGTCGCGCTTCTCGCAGTGGGCGGGAGATTTGTGTGTCAGTCGTCGCCGTCGACGACCCGCGTCGGTGTGTTGGTCATTTTCGAGGTGGACGTGCCATGAGTTGGAGAAGCACGAAGCGCGCGCGGTACGGGCTTGCATGGCTGGTGGTGCTCCTGTTGGTGGCGTGGATGCGGCCGACCGCATCGATGCAGAGCGCCCCTGATACGCGGGTGATTGCAGCGGCGAAGGCGGGCGATCGTGCCGCCGTGCGCCGCCTGGTAGCGGCGCGTGCCAACGTGAACGCTGCCGAGCGAGACGGCTCCACAGCGCTGCTGTGGGCGGTCTACAACGCCGACCTCGAGATGACGCGCGCGCTCGTCGCCGCGGGCGCGAAGGTCGATGCGACCAACCGCTATGGCGTGACGCCGCTGCTGCAGGCGGCGCGCACGGGTGAGACGGCGATCGTCGAAGCGCTGTTGACCGCCGGTGCGAATCCGACGCTGGCCCATCCCGAAGGGGAAACGCCGCTGATGGCGGCGGCCCGCTCCGGCAAGGTCGACGCGGTGCGCCTGCTGCTGGCCCGCGGCGCCGACGTCAACGAGTCCGACGAGTACCAGGAGCAGTCGGCGCTGATGTGGGCGGCCAGCGAAGGCCACCTCAACGTCGTGCAGGCGCTGCTCGAAGCTGGTGCCAACCCGAACCTCAAGGCGCGCGAGACGACGCTGACGCAGCGCCGCCACGGCGACCATCCGACCGGCGGCTTCACGCCGCTGATGTGGGCCGTGCGCAACGGCCACGAGGACGTCGTCGAGGCGCTCGTGAAGTCGGGCGCCGATCTCAAGGCGACCAACGGCGACAACGCCACGGCGACGATCATCGCCATCGTCAACGATCGGCTCGACCTCGCGGCGCGGCTGCTCGACCTGGGAGCGGATCCGAACGACGGCTCGCTCTACTTCGCGGTCGACTGGCACGACGGCACCACCGACATGCGCATGCGCGACGGCGGCCTGCTGCGCTGGGACTACCCGAACAAGCTGACGGCGATGGACCTGATCAAGAAGCTGGTCGACATGGGCGCCGATGTGAACAAGCCGTTCCGCGGCCAGCTTCACTCGTACTCGCTCGGCACCGGCGACAACCACAACGGCTCGCCGTTCTATCGCGCTGCGGTCGCGTCGGACGTCGAGGTGCTCAAGTACCTCGCGACCAAGGGTGCGGACCTGGCGTGGGCGCCGCCGCCGGCCCCGGGTGGCCGAGGTGGCGCGGCCCGTCCGCCGTTCATCGCGGCGTCAACCGGTGGCCGTGGGTATGCATTCGGTGGTGGTCCCGGGTTCGGCCGTCAGGGCGACCCGGTGTGGCGCGAAGAGGGCAGCCGCAAGCCGGTTGATGCGGTCAAGGTGCTCATCGATGCCGGAGCCGATCCGAACGTGCAGCTCGACGACGACGGCAACACGGCGCTGCACCTGGCGGCGCAGCGCAACGATCTCGAGATGATCCGCGTGCTGGCCGCGGGGAAGGCCGATCTGCAGGCCTACAACTGGACCGGCCAGACGCCGATCGACATCGCCGAGGAGGCGCTGGCGAAGCTGAAGGATCCGAACGCCGAGCCCGACCCGGCGGTCGTGCAGGCGATGGTCGCCGGCACGGCGCTGCCGCAGTCGAAGGCGACCCCGGTCGAAACGGTCGCGCTGCTGCGCGAGCTGCTCGGCTGGCCGCCACTCGCAGACACGCCGGCCCCGGCCGCCGCGCCGGCTCCGGCCACCACGACGGCGCAGGGGAACTAGCATGAAGAGACTCATCCCAATTGCCGTTCTCGCGTGGGTTGGCGTCGGCGTCGCGGTGATCGCCAGCCAGTCCGCCGGCCCCGCTGCGCCCGCGACGGCGCAGACCGCCGCGCAGGCTCCGGCCGCGCAGGGTGTGCGTCCCGCTGCGGCGGCCGCAGCCCAGGCACCGGCCGTGCGCTCGGCGCAGGACCACACGCAGATGGTCCAGAAGTACTGCGTCGGCTGCCACAACGCGCGGTCGAACACCCCGGCGGCCAATCCGCTGCGGCTCGACAACATCGACCTGACCAATGTGGCGAGGGACGCCGCGACGTGGGAGCGCGTCGTCCGCAAGCTCGGGATCGGCGCCATGCCGCCGCAGGGCATGCCGCATCCGGGCGCCGAGGCGATTCGCGAGTTCACCGGCTTCCTGATCGCCGAGCTCGATGAAGCGGCGCAGCCGGAACGCCGGCCGGGCACCTTCGTCGCCCACCGGTTGAACCGCACGGAGTACGCCAACGCGGTGCGCGACCTGCTCGAGGTCGACTTCGATGCCACCGACATGCTGCCGAGCGACGGCGGCGAGTTCGGCTTCGACAACATCGCGACCGCGCTGAAGACGTCGCCGCTGCTGCTCGAGCGCTATCTCACCGCCGCGCTGCGCGTGTCGACGATGGCCGTGGGCGACACGGAACAGGCGCCGGGCGCGGCGACGACCATGATCAGCCTCGAGCATTCGCAGAAAGAGCGGGTCCCCGGGCTGCCGCTCGGCACCCGCGGCGGCGTGCTGATCCGCCACAACTTCCCGGCCGACGCCGAGTACGACCTGAAGGGTCGCCTGATCTGGGCGGTCATCGAAGGGCTGCATGGCGTCGAGGGCTGGGACGAGCCGAACGAATTCGTGATCACGCTCGACGGCGAGCAGATCTACACGGCGCCGATCGGCGGGCCGCTCGACCACGAGGTCAACGGCCAGGACATCACCCGGACGCGTCCGGTGATCGATGGCCGCATGACGCACCGGCAGTTCGTGACGGCCGGCGTCCACGAGGTTGGCTTTACCTGGGTCGAGAAGCCGCACCAGAACCAGTCGGTGTGGATGCCGACCCAGCGCGAAAGCCAGGAAGTGCACATCGTCACCGGCCTGCCGAAGCTGAAGTTCGTGGCGATCGAGGGGCCGTACAACGTCAAGGGCATCAGCAGCACGCCGAGCCGCGAGCGGCTGTTCGTCTGCTCGCCGACGACGGCGGCGCAGGAAACGCCGTGCGCCGAGCGGATCATGACGACGCTGGCGCGGCGCGCGTTCCGCCGCCCGGTCACGGCCGCCGACATCGCGGCGCCGATGGCCTTCTACACCAACGCGCGCGAGAACGGCGGCAACTTCGACGCCGGCATCCGCGCCGGCGTGGCCCGCGTCCTGGCGAGCCCGTCGTTCCTGTATCGCGTCGAGCGCAGCCCCGAGACGCTGGCCGCCGGTGCCGCGCACCGCATCAGCGACATCGAGCTGGCGTCGCGGCTCTCGTTCTTCCTGTGGAGCAGCATCCCGGACGACACGCTGCTCAACCTCGCCACCCAGAACCGGCTGCGGCAGCCGGGCGTGCTGGCGGCGCAGATCAAGCGGATGATCGAGGACCCGAAGGCCGACGCGTTCATGAACGCCTTCGCCGGCCAGTGGCTGCAGCTGCGCAGCCTCGAGGCCAAGGTGTCGCCCGACCTGCTGATGTTCCCGCACTTCGACGACAACGTGCGCAAGGCGTTCCGCCGCGAGACGGAACTGTTCTTCGCCAGCATCGTCCGCGACGACCGGCCGGTCACGGAGCTGCTGACGGCGAACTACACGTTCATGAACGAACGCCTGGCCAGGCACTACGGCGTCACGGGGATCTACGGCGAGCGCTTCCGCCGCGTCGAGGTGACCGAGGACTACCGCCGCGGCCTGCTCGGCCAGGGAAGCCTGCTGTCGGTGACCTCGGTGGCGACGCGCACGTCGCCGGTCATCCGCGGCAAGTTCATCCTGACCACCCTGATGGGCCAGGCCGAACCGGTGCCGCCGCCGAACGTGCCGGCGCTCGACGAGAGCGCGCCGGCGGCGACGCCGCGCTCCGTCCGGCAGCGCGTCGAGCAGCACCGCCGCAACCCGGTGTGCGCCTCGTGCCACCGCAGCATCGACCCGCTCGGGTTCTCGCTCGAGAACTTCAACGCGGTCGGGCAGTGGCGCCAGAACACCGAGGACGGCCAGCCGGTGGACAGCGCCGCGGAGCTGCAGGACGGGACGAAGGTGAACGGTCCCGCCGATCTCCGCAACTGGCTCGTGGGCCCGGCCCGCGACGCCTTCGTCGGGAACGTGACCGAGCGCATGCTGATTTACGCGCTCGGGCGGGGCCTCGAACCATCGGATATGGCCGTCGTGCGCGGCATCGTGGGCAACGCCGCGCGCAACGACTATCGGTTCTTGTCAGTGATTCAAGGCATCGTGGAAAGCGCGCCTTTCCAGATGCGGACCAAACAGGGGACCGGGGAAACTCTGCAAGCCACTACGAGACTGGAGTAGCCATGTTCATTACGAAGAAGCATCTGTCTCGCCGCACGTTCCTGCTCGGGAGCTTTGGCGCCACCGTCGCGCTCCCGATGCTGGACGCGATGGTGCCTGCGCTGACTGCGCAGTCCCGTACGGCCGCCGCCCCGGCACTCCGGTTCGGCGCGGTGTACATCCCGAACGGCGTCCACCCGGACTTCTGGGTGCCCGACACGCCTGGCTCGGACTTCGAGTTCAAGCAGGTGATGAAACCGATGGAGCCGTTCCGCGACAACGTTGTCGTGGTCAGCAAGCTGAAGGCTCCGGCGGGGTCGGTCCACCTGGGCGCCAGCGCCGCGTTCCTGAACGGCATCGGCCCCGCAGGCCAGGGCGGCGACTTCACCGCGCTGATCTCGGTGAAGACGGTCGACCAGCACATTGCTGACAGGGTCGGCGGCGACACGCCGCTGCGGTCGCTCGAAGTCGGCACCGAGGACATGGGCACGACGGCCGGCGCCTGCGACGGCTACCCGTGCGCGTTCTTCAACGCCCTGTCGTGGCGCGACGACACGACGCCGCTCCCGGTCGCGATCAACCCGCGCGTGACCTTCGAGCGCATGTTCGGCGAGACCGGCACCACCGAGCAGCGCGTCGCCAACCTCAAGACCAAGCAGAGCATGCTCGACTCGGTCCTCGAGGAGACGAACAAGCTGAAGGCGGCGCTCGGCCCGGCCGACAACCGCATCCTCGACGAGTACCTCACCAACGTGCGGACGGTCGAAGAGCAGTTGACGCGGATGGAGTCGCGCGTGGCGAACCTGGCGGAAGCCGATGCGCCGATCGGCATCCCCGAGTTCTTCGATGACCACATGACGGTGACCTACAACCTGATGCACCTGGCCTTCCAGGGCGACATCACGCGCGTGTTCACCTTCCTGACCGGTCACGAGGCCAGCAGCCGCAGCTACGCCCACATCGGCGTGCCGGAAGCGCACCACACGATCTCGCACCACGCCAACAACCCGGAGACGATGGCGAAGTACGCGAAGATCGGCACCTACCAGATCGCCAAGATGGCCGAGTTCGTGGCCAAGCTGGCGGAGACCCCGGACGGCGACGGCACGCTGCTCGATCACTCGCTGCTCTACTTCGGCAGCGGCATGAGCAACGGCAACGTCCACGACCGCAAGAACGCTCCCGCGCTGCTCGTGGGCGGAGCGGGCGGCCGCATGAAGGGCAACCGTCACCTCGTGGCTGACGAGAAGAACGAGGAGCCGACCGCCAACCTGCTCGTCGGGATGGCCGGCCTCTACGGCGTCGAGCTCGACCACGGTTCCTTCTACAGCTGGGATACGTTCCGGCTCTAGTCGGACAGGCGGCGTACATGAGAAGGGCCCGGCTTCGGCCGGGCCCTTCTTTTTTTATCGGGGTGCTACTGGCAGGTGTTGGCGACCGAGGTCACCAGCGTCGTGTTGATGCCGTCCGCGCCGCCTTCGCCCATCAGTGTGCCCGTGACCGTCACGCGGTGGCCGACGTTGCGGGTCGGCGGAACCAGGAGGAACTTCAACTCGAAGGTCCGGTCGCCCAGCGCGACTTCGCGGTCGGCGGCCGCGTTGCTGCGCCCTGGGTCGCGAACCGGCCGCGTCGCCTGCGTGACGCGGAACGTATTCCCCTCCCGCACCAGGCAGCCGACGACCTTGGCCAGGGTCCCGTTGGCGAGTTCCGTGGGCCCCTCACGCCGGACGATGGCGACCCCTTCACCCGACGTATCCGTAAGCTCGGCAGTTCCAGCAGGGAAACCGTTGCTGCTGAGGATGTAGGCCACGATGTCCACGTAGCTCTGGCGAGGCAGCGACCCGGCCAGCTTGCCATCGTCGTCGAACGGCATGTTCTTGCTGATCCGGTCGAACAGGGCGGCCACGCTGGTTTCCTGCCACGTGGTCCAGAACCGGTCGCCGACCAGCGCCGGGCCTTCGCCGCCGCTCAGGTCAGTCATGTGGCACTCAGCGCAGTGCGCCAGGAACTGGTCCCGTCCCCGGCCGGCCTGCTCCGTCGTATACACGCCGTTCCAGACCGTCCGTCCCTCCGGGGCCTGGGCAGCGGAGAGCACGGCCGCACCTGCGACCGCGAGGTAGAGGGCGAACGCCGAGTGAGTAAGAAGCCGTGTGCTCATAGGAAAAGCATCATAAACTGTCGACCCACTGGAGGAAAGCGGATGAAAAGAGCCCTGTTCGCGACGCTGCTGCTCGTGGGCACGTCCCCGGCGTTCGCTCAGTACGCGGTGCCTCAGCAGACGTCCTACGCGATGAACCCCGCCGAGCGGCAGAACCTGCAGCTGGTGCACGACTGGTGGCGCGACATCATGCTGCGCGGCAACCTCGACATCGCCAGCCACTACATGCCCGAGAACTTCATGTCGCGCAACCCGAACGTGGCGGCCGGGCGCGAGGCGTTCGTCCAGGCGTTGAAGACCGCTCCCCACCTGCTGCAGAACTCCTCGCTGCGCGGCGCACCTGAGGTGGAGTTCGCGAAGAACGAGTACGTGTTCCTGATGTGGGCGAACTTCATCATCGACCCGAAGGAGCCGGCGAAGATCTTCAAGTACAACACGCTGGACCTGTTCCGGATCGAGGACGGCAAGATCGTCGAGCACTGGGATGGCGCGCGGAAGAGCGTGCCCAACGACTTCGGCGCCAAGAGCAAGGGCGGCGGTACCTACCGGAACTCGACGAACCTGTCGCCGCGCGAGCAGGAGACCCGCCGTCTCGGCATCATCGAGTTCAAGGACATCCTGCAGTACGGCCACACCGAGCTGGCGATGACGGCGATGGCCCCGGGCTACATGCAGCACAACGTCAACGTGCCGGGCGGGCGCGATGCGTTCATCAAGAACTTCAGCAACCGCGAGAAGCGGACGCTCGCCGACGCGTGGATCACGCCGCCGACGCTCGAGCTGGTGACCGGGAATTTCTACCTGAAGTTCGACGAACGGATGGAGGGTCCGGAAGGGCGGCAGACTGCGTATTACCGGTTCGACATGGTGCGTGTGGATGACGGCCTCATCCAGGAGCACTGGGACGTGGCGTTTCCCAACGGCATCCAGCGCTAGGAAAGGCCGAGGGCGCGGGAGGGATCCCGCGCCCCGCGCTGTCTAGACCATCAGGAACATCGCCCAGACGATGCCGAAGATGAGGAGAAAGCCGGCGGGAATCGACAACAGACCGAAACCGGAATCAGACACGTACTCTACCTCGCTCTAGTGTGGGTGGATCCTTACGAAGATACCACGGCTCAGGGTGAGCCTGCCGGGCCGAGCCGATCGCGAAGCATCTCCAGGTACTGGAAGGCATAGGCTGGGTGTGGGAAGCCCTGCGTGTACGCCTCCGGGTTTCCCGCAGGGCTCTTCCCGCTCTCCCGCGCCGGCTCGATCTGCGTCCACTCGTGCCACTCGTTGAACGAGGTGATGGTCACCAGCTTCAGTTCCGGATCGACGTGTTCTTTCGCCAGCTCTATTGACCGTTCGAAGAAGCCGGTCCGGTAGCCGAACCGCCTCGCGGCCCTCGGGATGACGTAGTGATCTTCCTCCAGGCGGACCCCGCGGTCGTTGTAGCCGGGGAGCGCGTTGGGGATGAAGGCAATCCCGGTGTCGCGCGCCGCCTCGCGCCAGCGTGAGAACAGCGCATCCACGTCCTCGAAGAATGTCGAGTCGCTCGCCCAGCCGGCATGCTGCGTCAACGGCCAGTCGTAGACGTTGTAGGCCGTGATCGCGTCGAACTCGTGCAGCCGGTCGAGGTCCGCGGGCTGCCAGAACGCCTCGTCGCCGACGATGTAGGGATTGATCCCGAGCGTGGCGAGCTCTACTCGCACTTCGGCGAGCCAGCCGACGATGTCACCCTGCAGGCGGCGCGTCGTGTAGAGGAAGAGCAGTGGTCGGCCGTCGATCCGCATCGCGGACGGATGGCCGAGGTAGTTCTCGGCAACGTAGCGCACCTCGGCGTTGAGGGCGGCGCGATCGTCGGGATTGAACAGGTCGATGTCGCGGTAGGCGAGCGTCTCGATGATCGGGGCCTGGCGCACGCTCGACTGTTCGAGGGCCGGCAGCAGCAGTTCGCGCGCCTGCCGGTCGGCGGTGTTGCCCGCCGCGTTCCAGCTGATGATGAAAAAGTCGATGCCGTATTCGGCCGCCCAGCGCACGTGCGTGTTCACGACGTCGGGATCGAGCGATTGATACTCGCCGAGCGCCGGCTCGAGCGGCTGGGGCAGGTGCGGGCCCAGGTAACCGAGTTCGGCGCGATGGCCGTCGTCGTACCAGCCGTAGTAGTAGGCGCCGACTCGAAACGACGGCTGAGGTTGGCTCGCGCGCCACGCCGCCCATGTGCCGCCCGCGATGAGGGCGACGGCCGCGAGCACGAAGAGGGCGCGGTTTCTAAAGAGCAACAGAGGGTGGTGCGGAAGAAAGGACTCGAACCTTCACGCCCTTGCGGGCGCCAGCCCCTCAAGCTGGTGCGTCTGCCAATTCCGCCACTTCCGCAAAACGAGGGAGCGCCGACTTCCGGCTAAAGCCGGAAGCTACCGCTACTGTGCCGGGGCCGGAGCCGCTGGTGCCGGTGCCGGAGCGGGCGCGGTTTGTGCCGGCGCAGCCGGGGCACGGCCGCCCACAACCGACCCGGCGCCCTGCTGGCCGATGATCGCCAGCGCGAAGGCACCCAGCATGAACAGAACCGCGCAAATCGTCGTGGCCCGCGACAGCACGGTCGCGCCGGCGCGCGCGCCGAATGCCGCCTGGCTGCTGCCGCCGCCGAAGGCGCTGGCGATGTCGCCCCCTTTGCCCTGCTGGAGCAGGACGACGAGGAGCAGCACGAAGCAGACCACCACGTAGAGAGTCGCGACCAGGTAGTACATCAGTCTCTAATCCTGCCCAGGCAAAAGCCCATTATACAGCGTCTGCTCAGGCGCTTATCCCGCACTCTTCAGGACGACGTCGGTGAACGCCCGGACGTCCAGGCTGGCGCCGCCGACCAGCGCCCCGTCCACGTCGGGCTGGGCCGCCAGGGCGCCGATGTTCTCGGGTTTGACGCTGCCGCCGTAAATCACGTGGCACTGGTCCGCAGCCTCGGGCCCGAACCACTGCCGCAGCCGCGCCCGGATGTGGGCGTGGGCGTCCTGCGCCTGGTCCGGGGTGGCGTTGCGGCCGGTGCCGATGGCCCAGACCGGCTCGTAGGCGAGCACCAGCTGCGCGAGCTGGTCCGCCGACACGCCATCGAGCCCCTGCCTGATCTGCCGATCGAGCACGTCCAGGGTCTCGTTGCGGTCGCGCTGATCCAGGGTTTCGCCGATGCAGACGATCGGTGTCAGCCCGCCGGCGAACGCCGCCATGGTCTTGCGGTTGACGGTGGCATCCGTCTCACCGAACAGCGTGCGGCGTTCGGAGTGGCCGATGATCACGTACTCGGCGCCGGCTTCGCGCAGCATGGCCGCGCTGATCTCGCCGGTGAAGGCCCCTTCGCGCTCCCAGTAGAGGTCCTGCCCGGCAATGCCGACGTTGCTGTTGCGCGCCGCCTCGCTCGCGGCGTGCACCGCGGTGAAGGTCGGCGCCAGGACGATCTCCACGTTGGAGACATCCTTCACCAGCGCGCGGAACTCCTTCACGTACTTCACGGCCTCGTCGACCGTCTTGTACATCTTCCAGTTGCCGGCGATGATCGGCTGTCTCATCCCACGCGCTCCAGCGCCGCCACGCCCGGCAGCACCTGCCCTCCGAGAAACTCGAGCGACGCGCCGCCGCCGGTGGAGATGTGGGTCACGCGGTCGGCGACGCCGGCTTTCCTGACGGCGGCAATCGAGTCGCCGCCGCCGATGATCGTCGTGCCGTTGACGTCCGCGACCGCTCGGGCGACGGCGAGCGTCCCGGCGGCGAAGGCATCGATCTCGAACACACCCATCGGGCCGTTCCAGATCACGGTCTTCGCATCGGCGACCGCCGCGGCATAGGCCTTCGCCGTGGCCGGGCCGATGTCGAGCCCCATCCGATCGCCGATGGCGGCAGCGTCGACGGGCAGCACCTCGGCAGGTGCGCCGGCTTCGAGCTTCGGGGCGACGACGTGGTCGGTTGGGAGCAGCAGCGGGAGACCGCGCGCACTGGCGCGATCGAGGATGTCGCGCGCCGCGTCGAGCTTGTCCTCCTCGACGAGCGAGCGTCCGACGGGCTTACCCAGCGCCTTGAAGAAGGTGTAGGCCATGGCGCCGCCGACGAGGAGACGATCGACGCGCGGCACGAGGTTGTCGATCACCTCGATCTTGTCGGAAACCTTGGCGCCGCCGAGGATCGCGACGAACGGGCGTTCAGGGTTTCCCAGGGCGGTGCCGAGATAGGTGAGCTCCTTCTCCATGAGGAGGCCGGCGCCTGCCTCGCGCACGAGCGGCACGATCGCCTCGACCGACGCGTGCGCCCGGTGCGCGGCGCCGAACGCGTCGTTCACGTAGACATCGGCGAGCGCGGCCAGCCCGCGGGCGAACGCGGCGTCGTTCTTTTCCTCTTCCTTGTGGAAGCGCAGGTTTTCGAGCAGGACCACGCCGCCGTCGCCGGCCGCGGCCACGGCCTCTTCTGCCTTCGGCCCGATGCAGTCCGCCGCGAAGGTCACCGCCCGGCCGAGCAGTTCGCCCAGGCGGTCGGCCACCGGCCGCAGGCTCATCTCGGGATTCGGCGTGCCCTTCGGGCGGCCCAGGTGCGACGCCAGCACCACGCGCGCGGCCCCGGCGTCCAGCGCGTGCTGGATGGTCGGCAGCGCCGCCCGGATGCGCGTGTCGTCGCCGATCCGGCCGTTCTTGAGCGGCACGTTGAAGTCGACGCGGATGAACACCCGCCGGCCGCGCAGCGCCAGGTCGCGAATGGTCTTCGCCGCCACGCCGTTACAGCCCGCGCGCGACGATGACCTTCTGCAGCAGGTCGACGCAGCGGCTCGAGTAGCCCCACTCGTTGTCGTACCACGAGAGGACCTTGAGGAAGTCGCCGTCCATCACCTTCGTGTACGGGGCGTCGACGATCGACGAGTTGGAGTTGCCGCGGAAGTCGATCGACACCAGCGGGTCGTCCGAGACGGCAAGGATCCCCTTCAGCGCGCCGGCCGCTTCTTCCTTCAGCGCCGTGTTCACCTCGTCAGCCGACGTCTTCTTGTCCAGGACGACGTTCAGGTCGACGACCGAGACGTTGGGCGTTGGCACGCGCATGGCGAAGCCGTCCAGCTTGCCCTTCAGGTCCGGCATCACCTCGCCGACGGCGAGCGCGGCCCCGGTGGTCGTCGGGATGATCGACATCGCCGCGGCGCGGGCGCGGCGCAGATCCTTGTGCGGCAGGTCGAGCAGGTTCTGATCGTTGGTGTACGAGTGCACCGTCGTCATCCAGCCCTTGCGGATGCCGTAGCGATCGTGAATGACCTTGGCGAGCGGCGCCAGGCAGTTGGTGGTGCAGGATGCGTTGGAGATGATCTGGTGCTTCGCCGGGTCGTACTGCTTCTCGTTGACGCCGAGGACGACCGTGATGTCCGGTCCCTTGGCCGGGGCGGTGATGATGACCTTCTTCGCGCCCGCGGCGAGGTGCTTGGCGGCGCCGTCGCGGCTGGTGAAGATGCCGGTCGACTCGAACACGACGTCGACGCCGAGGTCCTTCCACGGCAGCTGCGCCGGGTCCTTCACCGACAGCACCTTGAACTCGTCGTCGTTCACCGTGATGCCGTCCGCCGTGGCAGTCACCGCGGCATCAAGGTTGCCGAGCACGGAGTCGTACTTCAGGAGGTGCGCCAGGGTTGCGGCGTTGGTGAGGTCGTTGACGGCCACGATGTCGATGTCGCGATGCCCCATCGCGGCCCGCATGATGTTCCGGCCGATTCGTCCAAACCCGTTGATCCCGACTTTCACCGCCATCGCCCTGCCTCCTTAGGCGCGCCGAACGCGTGCCGCCAAACGGTTGATTGTACTGACGCGCCTTGAAGCGGGTCAAACGGACGGCTATACTGCTGCGATTGTAAGGCCCACATTCTTCAAGACTTAGCGTGTATCTCGCCTATAGCCTGCTGACCGCCGTCGTGCTGCTGCTGGCGTTGCCGTACTTCGTGTACGCCGCCATCCGGCACCAGAAGTACGTCGGCAGCCTCGGCCAGCGGCTCGGCTACCTGCCGGTGTCGTTCAACCTGGATGGCGATGCCTCGATCTGGGTGCACGCAGTGTCGGTGGGGGAGGTGCTGGCGGCGCGGCCGCTGCTGACGGCGCTGCGGGAGCGCTATCCGCGCCTGAAGCTGTTTCTCTCGACGACCACGCTCACGGGACAGCAGCTGGCCCGCCGGAACCTGGCGGATGTCGATGCGGTGTTCTATTTTCCGTTCGACTGGACGTTCACCGCGCGGCGCACGCTGGACGTGGTCAAGCCGAAGTTGTTCGTGATGATGGAAACCGAGATCTGGCCGAACGTGCTGCGCGAATGCCGGCGCCGCGGCGTGAAGACCGCGCTGGTCAACGGGCGGATCTCGTACAAGTCGTTTCCCCGCTATCGCCTGATCCGTCCGTTCTTCCGGCGCGTACTCGGCGACATCGACCGCTTCTGCGTGCAGGGCGAAGAGGCGGCGCGCCGGCTGACCGAGCTCGGCGCCGATCCGGCGCGCATCACCGTGACCGGCAGCCTCAAGTTCGACTCCCTCGGGTCGTCGCCGACGCCGGGCCGCGGCCCGGAGCGCGTGTTGCGCTTCTTCCGCGTCTCGCCGAACCGGCCGGTCCTCATCGCCGGCAGCACGCTCAAGGGCGAGGAAGAGGCGGTCATCCGCGCCTTCAACCGGATCCGGATCACCGGCGGCAACGCGCTGCTCGTCATTGCCGCGCGGCATCCCGAGCGGTTCGCGGAGGTCGAGCGCCTGTGCCGCCAGGAGGGGCTGTCGACGATCCGGCGATCGGAGCTGCCGATCGACGATGAGCCGCGCGTGGATGCGGTGGTCCTCGACACGATTGGCGAGCTGGCGCAGCTCTATCAGATCGCCACCGCCGTGTTCGTCGGCGGCAGCCTGGTGGCGGCCGGCGGCCACAACATTCTCGAGCCGGCGGTGTTCGGCAAGCCGATCCTCTTCGGGCCGCACATGGAGAACTTCTCGGAGATCGCCGAGGCCTTCCTGACCAACGGCGCCGCCGTGCAGGTGCGGTCCGGACGGGAGCTCGACGAGGTGCTGCCGTCGCTCATGGGAGATCCCGTGCGCCGCGCGCGCCTCGGCGCCGCCGCGCGGGCGCTCATCGACGCCAACCGCGGCGCGCGGCACAAGACGCTGGCGGTGCTGACCGACCTCGTGCCGCCGCAGGACCGGCCCGCCACCGTGGTGCCGTTCCGCGTGGTCCATTGAGGCTGCTGAGCGCCGCCTACGCCCGCGTGGCCGGCCTGCGCCGGCAGGCCTACGAGCGGCGGCCCGAGCGGCGGCGGCGCCTCCAGTCCCCGGTCATCAGCGTCGGCAACCTGGCGCTCGGCGGCAGCGGCAAGACGCCGGTGGTCGAGGCGATCGCCCGCCTGCTTGCCGACGCCGGCGAACGGCCGGCGATCGTGTCGCGCGGCTACGGCCGCCGTCCCTCCACCGACGGCGCGCTCGTCATCAGCGACCGCGAGCGGCTGCGCGTCGGCGAGGCCCGCCGCTCGGGTGACGAGCCGCAGATGCTCGCCCGCCGCCTGCCCGGCGTGCCAGTGGTGGTCGCCAGCGATCGCTACCTGGGCGGGCGGCTTGCGGAAACGCAGCTCGGCGCGACGTGCATCCTGCTCGACGATGGCTTCCAGCATCTCCAGCTCGCGCGCGACGTCGACCTCGTCATCGTGTCGCCGGCCGACCTCGACGACCGCGTGGTCCCGGGAGGGCGGCTCCGCGAACCGATCACGACGGCCGCGTGTGCCGACGCGGTCATCGTCCCTGGCGATGACGAAGCGGTGGAACGGGTGCGTGCGGCGACCGGTGCGCCGCGCGCATTTCGCCTGAGGGGGTGGCTCGAGGATCTGCGGGCCGTGGCTCCGTATGCGGGCGCGGTGCCGGCCTCTGACTCGCGAGCGGTTGTGGCGGTCGCCGGCATTGCGCGCCCCGGCCGCTTCGTGGATGCGCTGACGGCCGCGGGGTGGGACGTGCGGCGGCAGGTGACCTATCGCGATCACCACTGGTTCACCGCAGCGGACGTGGCGCGCGCGGAAGCGGCAGCACGCGAAGCCGGAGCCGCGAGGATCGTGACGACCGAGAAGGATGCTGTCCGCCTCGAGCCGCTGGTGGCCGGGGCATCCGTCCCGTGGACCTATGCGCCGATGCGGGTGACCGTCGAGCCGGACGCTGCATTCCGGCAGTGGCTGTTCGAGCGGCTTGGCAGGGCCACGCCGTGAGACACCGGCTCGAATACCTCGCGGCGCGCCTCGTCGCGGCGTTGGTCACCGTCCTGCCGATGAGCGCGGTGCGCGCGCTCGGTGCCGCGGTCGGCCGATTGGCGTACCTCGTGGACGCGCCACACCGCCGCATCGCCCTCGAGAACCTGGCCGCCGCGTTTCCCGGGCGATCGGCGGCCGAACACCAGGCGGTTGCGCGAGCCACCTTCGCGCACTTCGGCAGCCTCCTGCTCGAGCTCCTCAAGTTCGGGTCCTATTCACCCGAGCAGATGCTCGCTGCCGTGGACATCGAGGGCGAGGAGCGCGTGCGCCAGGCGCAGCAGCAGGGGCGCGGCATCCTCTTTTTCACGGGACACTTCGGTTACTGGGAAATCCAGGCGATGGTCCACGCGCTGCGCGGCAACGCCGTCTCGGTGCTGGCGCGGCCGCTCGACAACCCGTACCTGCACGAATGGCTCGAGCGGATTCGCACGCGGACCGGCGGCTCGGTGATCTACCGGCAGGGCGCCGTCCGGAAGATGCTGCGTGAGCTCGCCTCGAATCACAGCCTGGCGCTGCTGATCGATCAGCACCTGCACACCGATGCCATCACCGTCGACTTCTTCCAGCGTCCTGCGGCGACGACGACCGCGCTGGCGGCGCTGGCGCTGCGCACCGGCGCGGCGGTCATTCCAGTCTTCGCGCTGCCGCTCCCTGGCGGGCGGTACCGGCTCATCTTCGAACACCCGGTCGATCCGCCTCCGGCCGACTCCGCCGATCCCGTGCGGGCGTTGACGCAGCAGTGCACCGACGTGCTCGAGATGTACGTGCGCCGGCACCCGGAGAAGTGGCTGTGGCTGCACCGCCGGTGGCGCGACGACAAGTGACATGACTCCCGACCCCCTTACGATTTTGTTAGTCGCGCCGAACTGGCTCGGGGACGCGGTCATGGCGCTGCCGGCGATGGCCGACGTGCAGCGGCGCTACCCGTCGGCACGGCTGGTCGTGGCGGCGCGGCCGGGGGTCGCCGACCTGTTTGCGATGGTGCCGATGATCGGCGAGGTGATCCGCCTCGAGTGGCGCGGCGAATTGTGGCGGCCGGCGCCGCTGCAGCGCGACGCGGAGCGCCTGCGCCAGAGCGGGGCAGAGCTCGCCATTCTCTTTCCCAACTCGTTTGCCAGCGCCTGGCTGGTGTCGCGCGCCGGCATTCCCGAACGCTGGGGCTATGCGCGCGATCTCCGCCGGCGGCTGCTGACGAGGGCGGCGCCGCGGGAGCGGCGCGCCATGCACCAGGCGCAGTACTACCAGTCCATGCTGCGCGCTTTCGGCATCGATGCAGGGCCGCTGGAACCGCCGGTGCTGGTGCCGCAGGCTGCTGTCGCCGGCGCCCGGACGCTGCTGGCCGAACGCGGCTGGGACGGTCGCAACCCGCTGGTGGTCCTCGCCCCGGGGGCGGCCTACGGCAAGGCCAAGCAGTGGCTCCCGGCCCACGTGGTGCGGCTGATCGAGTCGCTCACCCGCGATCGCCACACGACCTGCGTGCTCGTCGGCAGCCGGGGCGACGCGGCGACGACGGCGGCGATCCGGGCGGCCGTGCCGGGCGACCTCGCGCCGCGGGTGATCGACCTGGCGGGGGCCACCTCGCTCGAGATGCTGGCCGGCGTGCTGGCGGCCTCGCAGGCGTGCGTGGTGAACGACTCGGGCGCCATGCACCTGGCTGCCGCGGTCGGCGCGCCGGTGGTGGCGCTGTTCGGACCGACGATCGTCGAGGCGACGCGGCCGCTGCCGCGGGCCGGCGGCCGGATCGAAATCCTGACCCACCGCGTCTGGTGCCGACCCTGTATGCTGCGCGAGTGCCCGATCGACCATCGCTGCATGCGCGGCATCACGCCGCAGCAGGTGCTGTCGGCGCTGGAGGCCATGCAGTGAGCCGGCCGGCGGTGTTTCTCGACCGCGACGGCACGCTCATCGAGGAGCGCGGCTACCTGGATCGGCTCGACCTGCTCGAGCTCTTTCCCTTCACGACCGATGCGGTGCGGCTCCTCAACCGAGCCGGCTTCGCGGTCATCGTGATCACCAACCAGTCCGCCATCGGCCGCGGCGTCATCGACGAACCGTTCCTGGCGCGCGTCCACGCGGAGCTCGACGCGCGGCTGGCGCGCGGCGGCGCCCGCATCGACCGCTACTACCACTGCCCGCATCACCCCGAGGCCGGCTGCGCGTGCCGCAAGCCGAAGCCCGGGATGATCGAGCAGGCGTGCCGCGATCTGGACCTCGATCCGGGGCGGTCGGTCATGGTGGGGGACCGCTGGCTCGACGTGCAGTGCGGCCAGGGGGCGGGCGCCCGGGGCGTGCTGGTGCGGACCGGGCACGGCGGCCACGAAGCAGAACGCCAGGACGGCGCGGTGCGGGCCGATGCTATCCTCAACAATTTGATGGAGGCGGCTGGGTGGATACTGCGCAACTCCTCGCGCTGATCCGGGCGCTGGGCGAGCGGCGCGTCGCGGTCATCGGCGACGCCGTGGCCGACGAGTTCGTCTACGGCCGCGTCGCCCGCGTGTCGCGCGAGGCGCCGGTCCTGATCCTCGAGTACGACTCGACGCAGATCGTGCCCGGCGGCGCCGGCAATGCCGCCAACAACGTGGCGGCGCTCGGCGGGGCGGCGACCCTCGTCGCCGTGCTCGGGCGCGACGAACCGGGGCGGCGCGTCGCGGCCGCGCTGCACCGCCGCGTCGACCGACGGCGCCTGATCCGCGTCGCCGGGCGCCCGACGCCGGTCAAGACGCGCATCCTCGCCGGCGGCATCCATTCAGCGAAGCAGCAGATCGTCCGCATCGATCGCGGCGTGCACCGCCTGTACGACGAGCGCGCGCTTCGGGCCTTCGAGAAGGCCGCCCTCGCGGCGGCGCTGCAGGCCGACGCGGTGCTCGTGTCCGACTACGGCTCCGGCCTGGTCACCCCGGCGATGGTGACACGCCTCAAGACGTCGCTCCGCGAGGCCGGCGTGCCGATGCCGATCCTGATCGACAGCCGCTACCAGCTGCTGAAGTACCGCGGCCTGACCGCCTGCACGCCCAACGAGTCGGAGGTCGAGCAGGCGCTTGGCGTGTCCATCGACGACAACCCCAGGGTGCTCGAGCGCGCCGGCCGGACCATCCTGCGCGACACGCGCATGCAGGCCGTGCTCGTCACCCGCGGCAGCCGCGGCATGGCGCTGTTCGTGCCGGACGCGCCGACGGTTCATATCCCGATCTTTGGCAGCGACGAGATCGCCGACGTCACCGGCGCCGGCGACACGGTGATGGCCACCATTGCCCTCGCCCTCGCCGCCGGCGCCACCTTCGAAGCGGCGGCGCGGCTGGCCAACTATGCCGGCGGCCTCGTGGTCATGAAGCGCGGCACCGCCACGGTCACCGCCCATGAACTCCGCGACGCCGTTCGGACGGACGTGTCCCGCCGTAGCGCCGGAGGCGCGTAGGCGGATGGGTGAGATTCTCGATCGCGAGAGGCTGGTCGCGCGCGTGGCCGAGGAGCGCGCCGCCGGCCACCGCATCGCCTTCGCCAACGGCTGCTTCGACCTCCTGCACGTCGGCCACGTGCGGTACCTCGAGGCGTCGGCGCGCGAGGGAGACCGCCTGATCGTGGCGATCAATGACGACGCCACGGTGCGGGCGCTGAAGGGGCCCGGGCGCCCGGTTCTGCCGGCGGCCGACCGCGCCGAGCTGGTCGCGGGGCTGCGCTGCGTCGACTTCGTGGTCCTGTTTCCAGAGCCGACCGTCGGCCCATTGCTGCAGGCGGTCCGGCCGGACGTGCACTGCAAGGGGACCGACTACACCATCGACTCGGTGCCCGAGCGCGCCATCGTCCAGGCGTACGGCGGCCGCACCGCCATCGTCGGCGACCCCAAGGACCATTCGACGCGCGCGCTGCTCGCGCGGATTGCCGACACCGCCTCTTGAACCGCTTCCTGATCGTGCGGCTCGGGTCGCTTGGCGACGTCGTCCACGGCATCCCCGTGGCGGCGGCGCTGCGCGCCGAGTACCCGAACGCGCGCATCGACTGGATGGTCGATCCGCGGTACATCGAGCTGCTGAACCTGGTGACCTGTCTCGATCGTCGTATCCCGGTCGATCCGCGCGGGATCTATCGCGGCGGACGCGGCCGGTTCCGGCAGACGCTCGCCGAGCTCCGGCGGGTCCGTTACGACGCGGTCATCGACCTGCAGGGGCTGTTGAAATCCGCGGTGCTGGCGCGGCTGGTACGGGCACAGCAGACGATTGGCTTTCCCCGCGAGCACCTGCGCGAGCCGCTCGCCCGCTTCTTCTATACCCACACGCCGGTGCCGGAATCGACGCACGTCGTCCACAAGAACCTGGCGCTGCTGGCGCCGCTGCAGATTCACGACCGCCGCCTGAGTTTTCCCATCGAGATCCCGCGCACGCCGACGGTCGAAGCCGTCATCGAACGCTTCGGCGGCTACGCGCTGATCAATCCCGGGGCTGCCTGGCCGAACAAACGATGGCCGCCGGACCGGTTCGGCCAGCTCGCGCGGGGCATCTTCGAGCAGTTCGGCATGCGGTCAGTCGTCCTGTGGGGCCCCGGCGAGCAGCCGCTGGCGCAGGCGGTGGCGGCGGCCGCCGGCGGCGCCGCCGACGTGTCGCCGCCGACGTCGATTCCCGACCTCGTCGGGCTGGCGCGCGGCGCGCAGTTGATGATCTCCGGCGATACCGGGCCGCTGCATGTCGCCGGGGCGGTCGGCACGCCTATCGTCGCCCTGTTCGGCCCGACGTACGCCGAGCGCAACGGCCCGTGGGGGATGTTCGACATCACGGTGTCGCGGACCGAGCAGTGCATCTGCCACTACCAGCGCCAGTGCCGCCGCGACACGCCATGCATCGAGGACATCCGGGTCGACGATGTGCTGGCGGCCGTCCGGCGCCGCATGGGCCTGCATTGAGCGTCACCGCCTTCCTGGCCCGGCGCCGTGTGACGCTGGGGTGGCTCGCGGGCGTCGTCACGCTCGCCACGGCGTCGCCGACGCGCGCCTCGCTGGCGGCGGGCTTCGCGGTGGCGGTCGCTGGCGAGGCCGTTCGCATCTGGGCCGCGGGACACCTCGAGAAGAGCCGCGAGGTGACGCGGTCCGGTCCCTACCGCTGGATGCGCCACCCGCTCTACGTCGGGTCGTCGATCATCGCCGTTGGGGCCATCGTCGCCGCGCGCAGCGTGCCGGCGGCCGTGGTGATCGCGCTCTACATGGCCGCGACGCTGACGGCGGCCATTCGTTCGGAGGAGGCGTTCCTGCGCCAGGCGTTCGGCGATACCTACGATCGCTACCGCGACGCCCGCGCGGAGCCGATGCCGCGACAGTTCAGCGCCGCCCGCGCGATGCGCAATCGCGAGTATCGCGGCGCGGCGGGCGTCCTGGGAGGATTTGGCCTGCTTGCGCTGAAACTTCTCTGGCCCGTATAATCAGACGTTTGCACGCGGTGCAGGCTGGCGGATAGGGGCGGTTAGCTCAGTGGTAGAGCACCGGCTTTACACGCCGGCTGTCGCAGGTTCGAACCCTGCACCGCCCACCAGGCTTGGGGTCGTAGTTCAGTTGGTTAGAACGCTGCCCTGTCACGGCAGAGGCCGCGGGTTCGAGTCCCGTCGACCCCGCCAACCTTTCCGGTTGGCGTGCCACCCAAGCGCGCTCCTGGCCATCGGCGGGTTCGCCGTCCTCTACCGCCTCCTGACCCTTCGCGACCTCACCAACGATCACTTCATGCAGCTGGCCTGGGCGCAGCAGCTGCTGTTCGGCGAGCTCCCCGGACGTGACTGGGTCGATCCGGGACAGATTCTGGCCTCGGCGATTGCCGCGGCGGGACAGTGGGTAGCCCCGGGTCCATTCTCGGAAGCCGTGATCTGCGCGGTGATGCTCGGCGTTGCCGCGGCCCTCGTGCACGCGACGGTGGCGCGAACGACCGGGAGCGCGCTGGTGGGATTGGCGGCGGCGGCGGCGACGATCGCCCTTGCGCCGCGGCTCTACAACTACCCGAAGCTGCTGGCGCCGGCGGTGGCCTTATGGCTGCTGCACCGGTATGTCGAGACGCGCGAACGGCGCGCGTTGATCTGGTGCGGTGGCTGGCTCGTGGCCGCCACGCTGTTGCGCCACGACCTCGGTATCTACGCCGCGCTTGGCACGGGCGCCGGGCTGGTGGTTGCGGAGTGGCCGGAGCCGCTCAAGATCGCGCGCGCGGTGGCGACGACGGCGGCGGCGACGCTCGTCATCGCGCTGCCGTACATCCTGTACGTGGCGTGGTCCGAAGGGATTGCGGAGCACGTTCGCGTCGGGCTCGAGTTCACGAAAGGCGAAGCGCACCAGCTGAGATACGACTGGCCGATGTTTCCCGCGATCACCTCGGCATTCGCGCAGCCGTGGGGACGCGCCGACTCGACGGCCGTCCTGTATTACCTGTGCGGCGCGCTTCCCGCAGCAGGGGCGATCGTGCTGAGCCTCCGCCGCCGCACCCTGCGGCAGCCGGCCGTTGCCGTCGCGGCACTGGTGATGCTGGCGGCGTATGTGCCGCTCGTCCTCCGCGATCCGCTCGACCAGCGGCTGCCGGACCTGGCCGTGCCGCTGGTCACGTCGGCAGCGCTCGTCGCGGCCGCCGCCTGGCATGCTGGACTCGCCATCCGCAGTCTCACGGTGGCACTGGTTGTCGTGGCGGCCGCGAGTACCTGGCAGCTCGGGAGGGTCTCAGAGGGGATTCGCCAGGCGGGCTTCGCTTCGCCGCTGCGGATTCCGGCGAAACTGGCTGGCACCGCGCGCGACGGACGGCAATGGCCATGGACGCCCTTCTGGCCGAACTCCGGCGGACTCCCCGCCGCCATCCAGTATCTCGATGCGTGCACCGGTCCGGACGACTCGATCATGCTGACCTGGTCATCGCCCGAGTACTACGTCTTTGCGCGCCGTCGCTTTGCCGGCGGCCACGCGCTCTTCAGCTCCCCCGAGGCGTTCGCCACCGATCGCGATCAGCAGGCCATCGTCGATCGCCTCGAGCGGCAGCGCCCGCTGCTCGTGTTGATCAACCAGACGGAGCGCGCTGACTTCCGGCGTGCCTTTCCTGCCGCTGACGCCTACCTCGACGCGCACTACACCCCGGTCTCCTCATTCACGCACTACGACGATGCGGAGATTGTGATTGCGGCCCTGCGGGGAACGGAGCCGGTCACGGTGTATGGGGAAGCGGGGCTGCCCTGCTACCGGGTTTCGTAGGGACGGGAGTCCAGCCCGCCGTACGTCCTGGCGAATCCGTTGCGCGCGTTGACGATGCTGAACGTGCCGTCGTCTGACGCAGTGAGCTTGAGCCAGTAGCTCGTCTCGGTCCCGTCGTCGACGTTGGCGATGAACGTATCGGCGGCGTTGACGACCCCTTCGTTGTGCGAGAAGTGGAGCTGCCAGAGGTCCTCGATGCTCCGCTCGGCGCGAATGCTGTCGAACTGCACGGGCGAGGCGCCGCGGGTCACGCCGTTGTTCATGATCGCCACGCGTGGGCGCAGCGAGGAGTACAGCGCCGGCACGTTCGAGTCGTAGTCGCCGTGATGGGCGATGAGGTAGGCGGACACCGGCCCGAGACGATCGATCGGGCAGGCGAGCTCGGTCAGCGTGTTGCCGCTCAGGTCGCCGAGATCGAGGAAGCTGAACTCGCCGAACCGGAACATCACGCCGACCGAACGATAGTTCTCGGTGCCGTCCTCCGGGTGATCCTCGAGGTCGACGCACGCGCTGTTGCGCACGCCGCCGGCCGCGAGCGGGGCTGGCAACAGCGCGCCGCCGGCGCTCACCACGGTTGCCTCGATACCGTGCAGCGGGAGCCGATCCCCCGGCTGCGGCACGATGTGCCGGCCACCGGCGCGCACAGGTTCGTAGTTGCGGAAGCCGTTGGCCGTCATCCGATCTCCGCCCAGCGGTGTGCCGTAATCGATGAAGGTGCCGATCGGAATCTGCTTCGCGAGCTCGGGTACCCCGCCGACGTGATCGGGATGGAAGTGGGTGACGATCAGGTAGTCGATGCGGGTGATGCCGGCATCGCGCGCGGCGTCCATGATGCGCCCGGCGTCGCGGGCCGCGGCCACGGGAGGAATGCCGTTCCGCGCGCCGCGCGGCCCGTAGCCGGCGTCGATGAGCACCGTTTCGCCGGCGTCCGTCACCATGAGCGTGGCCTGACCGCCCTCGACGTCGATGAAATAGATCTGGAGCGGGCCCGCCGCGCCGGCCGGCAGGGTCAGCAAGGCTGCCAGGAGCAGCCCGACGAGCACCACCTTGCCTGAGGGACGGGGCATCGCGGGGGCATGGTACACCAGCGCTTTCGACCGTAGAAGAACTACATGGTTTCGCTGAAAGGCGCTGAAAACGCAGCGGAATTTCGGCTGAGGACCGGCCGTTTTTCTCCGGGACGGCTGGCACGGCCGTTGCCTCCCTCCATCCCGTGGCTCCCACTCTTTCCCGGCTGGCCGACGGTGCGGCTCACCTCGCCAGAGCTCATCGACATTTCTTCGTCGCGGTCGTGGCCGTCGTTGCCGCCATGCTCTGGGCGGGGGCAGGCGCCTCGGCGTGGTTCCTCCGCGACGTGGCCACAGGTCTCCCCGACCGGCAGGCGATCCAGGCGATGGGCGCCATGTCGCAGGCGACCACGCTGGTCGACTCCAAGGGGCGGCACGCCTTCACGATCTTCAAGGAACAGCGGATTGAAGTCCCGCTCGAGCGGGTGTCGCCGCACCTGATCCGGGCGATTGTCGCCGTCGAGGACCAGCGCTTCTACGACCACGGCGGCGTGGACGTCGTGCGCGTGGCCGGCGCCGCGTGGAACAACCTGCTCGAGCGGCGCGCCGCACAGGGCGGGAGCACGATCACGCAGCAGCTCGCCCGCCAGAGCTTCCTCTCCTCCGACAAGACGTTCCGGCGCAAGTTCAAGGAGGTTGTGCTCGCGGCGCGCATCGAGCGCGAGTTCACCAAGGAGCAGATTCTCGAGCTGTACCTCAACAAGGTCTACTTCGGCGATGGTCTGTACGGCGTCGAGGCGGCATCGCTCGGCTACTTCGGGAAGCACGCCGCTGACGTGAGTCTGGTTGAGGCGGCCACGCTGGCCGGCCTGGTCAAGTCGCCTTCGTCGTACGCGCCGACGGTCAGCCCGGAGCGGGCGCTGGCCCGGCGGAATGTCGTCCTGCAGGCGATGCGCGGGTCCGGCGCGATCGATCGGGACGCGTATGCCGACGCGTCGAAGGCGCCGCTCGAACTGACCGATGCCCTTCGCCGCGAGGAAGCGTTCGGCCAGTACTTCAAGGAGGAAGTCCGCCAGCAGCTCGTCGATCGTTTCGGCTGGGAGCGGGTCTACCAGGGCGGCCTCAAGGTCTACACGACGCTCGACCTCGACATGCAGAAGGCGGCGGAAGCAGAGGTCATGCGCGGGCTCGAGCAGATCGAGACGCGGCAGGCGCGGCTGCGGGGGCGTCGAGCGGCTGCGGATCCGGAGCCGCTCCAGGCGGCGCTGGTGGCGCTCGATCCGGAGACCGGCGCGGTGCGTGCCATGGTCGGCGGGCGCGACTTCGGCCAGAGTCACTTCAACCGGGCGACGCAGGCGAAGCGGCAGCCGGGGTCAGCCTTCAAGCCGTTCGTCTATGCCGCCGCGCTCGAGCAGGGCTTCAGCCCGGCGACGCTCATCAGCGGCCTCGACACGCCGATCATGACGCTGCAGGGGGCGTGGGTGCCCGAGGACGAGCATGTCGACGGCGGCGCCATCACCATGCGGACGGCGCTGCGCGCCTCGAGCAACCGGGCCGCCGTGCAGATGCTGCAGCAGGTTGGGATCGACGACACCGTGCGCTACGCCGAGAAGCTCGGGATTGGCGACGTCCCGCGCGTGCCGTCGCTGGCCCTGGGGTCGGGCGAGGTGACGCTGCTGTCGATGACGTCGGCGTATGCCGCCTTCGCCAACGAAGGCATGGTGCGCGAGCCGCACGTCATCGAGCGGGTCGAAGGGGCGGACGGCGAGACGCTCTACACCGCGGCCGTGCACGAGCACCGGGCGGTCAGCGAGGCGACGGCATTCCTGATGACGTCGATGATGGCGGACGTCATCAACGCCGGCACCGCGTGGCAGGCGCGCCAGCTGGGGTTCACGCTGCCGGCCGCCGGCAAGACCGGGACGACCAACGACTACCACGATGGCTGGTTCGTCGGCTTCACGCCGACGCTGGTGACGGGCGTCTGGGTCGGCTACGACCGGCCGCGCACGATCATGCGCGGCGGCTATGCGGCGGAACTCGCGGTGCCGATGTGGTCGCGGTTCATGGCCACCGCCACCAGGGGCGACGAGCCGGAGTGGTTCTCCCCGCCAAGCACGGTGACGGCGGTGAAGGTCTGCCGCTTGAGCGGCAAGCTGCCCGCCGACGGCTGCGATCACGCCGAAGTCGTGTCGAGCGACGGCACGCGCCAGGTGCGGTCACAGGTCTACACCGAGTACTTCGTCCGCGGCACCGAGCCGATCGACACCTGCCCGCTGCACGGCGGACAGGGGTTCTGGCGGAGCCTGCTGGCCGCCGGCGGCTCCGCGCCGGCCGCGACGCCGGTTGCCGTGGCGGCCTCGCCGGCGACGGTGCCCGAACCTGTGGCCCCTGCGGTCGCGACGGCCGGCGAGCAGGATGCTCCTCCTGCCGCCGAGGCGGAGAAGCCGAAGAAGCGCGGCTTCTGGTCGCGTCTGTTCGGCCGCGGCAATTCCAAGGAAGACGACACGGACAAGTAGGTATGCTTGCAGGATGGCGTTTCGAGCCATCCTGGGGCACACGCGGCTCGTGCAGCTGCTGTCGTCGGCGATTGCCCGCGACACGCTGCCGCCGGCGCTGCTGCTGGCCGGTCCCGCCGGCGTCGGCAAGCGTCGCGCCGCCCTGGCGGTTGCCGCGGCCATCAACTGCCTCACCCCGCAGCAGGCCGGCGACATCGAACGCGATGCGTGCGGCGAATGCGCCTCGTGCCGCCGCATTGCCCGCAACGTCCACCCCGACGTGATCGTCGTCGAGCCCGGCGACACCGGCGCCATCAAGATCGAGCAGATCCGCGACGTCATCGACAAGGCAGGCTATCGGCCGTTTGAAGCCAGGCGGCGGGTCGTCATCGTCGACGAGGCCGACGCGATGGGGGCGCCGGCGCAGAGCGCGCTGCTCAAGATTCTCGAGGAGCCGCCGTCGGCGTCGATGTTCCTGCTCGTGTCGTCAATGCCCGATGCGCTGCTGCCGACGATCCTGTCGCGCTGCCCGCGGCTGCGCTTCGGCCCGCTGTCGCCGGCGGAGGTGGCGGCGGCGCTGATGCGCGATCACGAGTACGCCGAGGCCGATGCGCGCGCGGCAGCGGCCGATGCGGACGGCAGCATCGGCCGGGCCCTCCAGGCGCAGGGGATCGACCTGACCGAGGCGCGCGCCGCCGCGCAGCGGATGCTCGAGCAGGCCGCCCGCGGCAGCGAACCGGTGGGCCGCCTCAACGCGGTGAAGGACCTGACGGGCAAGAAGGGGGCGACGCCCGGGACCGAGCGCGACCAGCTCGCGGTCATCCTGCGCTTCGTCGCCTCGCTGCTGCGCGACCTCGGCATCCTGTCGAGCCGCGCCGACGCGGCCGCGCTCGCCAACGCGGACCTGCAGCGCGAGTTGACGCGGCTGGTCCCGTCGTACGACGGCGAGCGGAGCTCACGCGCCTTTGCCGCCGTGGATCAGGCACTCGCCGCGCTCGAGCGCAACGCCAGCCCCAAGGTCGTCGCCGACTGGCTCATCCTGCAGCTGTGAAACCGCGCATTGCCCTGACCGCCGGCGACCCTGCAGGCATCGGTCCGGAGATTGCCGCCAGGGCGGCCGCGGATTCCCGGGTGCGCGACGCCTGCGCCCCGGTGATCTACGGCAGTCAAGGCGTGGTCGCGCCCGGAACGCCGTCAGCCGATTCCGGACGCGCCGCCTACGACGTGATCTGCCGCGCTGTCGCGGACGCGCAGGCAGGGAGGGTCGACGGCATGGCGACCGCGCCGATCAGCAAGCTCGCGTTCGCGCAGGCCGGCTTGCCGTGGAAGGGGCACACCGATCTGCTCGCGCACCTGACCGGGGCGTCTCGTGTCGCCATGATGTTCTGGTCGGAGCCGCTGAAAGTCGTGCTCGCGTCGGTGCACGTGCCGCTCGTCGAGGTCTCGCGCGTGGTGACCCGGGACCTGCTCGATGGGATCATCGACCTGACGGCCTCGGAACTACCGCGCTTCGGCGTCGCCGTACCAAGGCTTGCCCTTGCCGGCTTGAATCCGCATGCCGGCGAGGCGGGGGTGCTGGGAAGCGAGGAGCAGGACGTGCTGGCGCCGGCCGTGGCCGCCGCGCGCGCGCGCGGCATCCGCATCGACGGCCCGATTCCCGGCGACACCGTCTTCGTCCGCGCCACCCGCGGCGAGTTCGACGCGGTGATTGCCTGCTACCACGATCAAGGGCTGATTCCGGTCAAGCTGCTCGCGTTCGGCCACGCCGTCAACGTGACACTCGGCCTGCCCATCGTCCGGACGTCAGTGGACCACGGCACGGCGTTCGATATCGCCGGCAAGGGGATCGCCGACGCCGGCAGCATGGTGGAAGCGGTGCTGCTGGCGGCCAGGCTGGCTAGCGCTCGTCCGCCAACGCGATGAACACCAGCGCCGGCCAGAGCTGCATCATCAGCCGGTCGAAGGTCGTGCGCACGAGCCAGGCGGTATCGAGCGCCGACACGACCCACACCGCGTAGTAGCCGGCGAGCATCAGCCCGAGCACGGCGGTGAGCGGCCGGAGCGAGGGCCGGCGCGCCGCCGACACGACGGCGGCTGCCATCCCCAGCGGCAGCAGGCCGCCAGCGAAACGGCCACCCCAGCTCCAGAGCAACGGCCACGCCGTCTCGAGCACCAGCGCATGGCGCGGGCCGGCGAGGAATCGCCCCAGCGTGCCGCCGTCTGCCGATTCCGTGAGGTACTCCGGGGGCAGCGGCGCGACGACGAACTTGAACCAGAGCACGGCGATGCCGACCGGGATCAGCCCCGCCACCCACCACACGGCAGCCACGGGGCGGCGCAGCCAGACGCTCCAGGCGCCAATCACCGCGGTCATCGCCGCCGCGAAGAGCAGCCCCTCGTTCTTCGTCCACGCTGCGATGGTCGCCAGCAGCGCCGCTGCGACCAGCGCGCCGCGTGCGCGGGGGCCGTCCGGCGACGCGCCGGAGGCCAGCACCACCGCCGCGGCGATGAAGAGCGCGACGGGAAGGTCCGCGGTTTGCGCCGCGGCGAGATCCGTGAACATGACCGGGGCCATCACCAGCGCGCCGGCGACCCACGCCTGCCAGCGCGCCGGTCCAAGTCCACCCAGCAGCAGCAGCACGAGGGCGATGCCCCAGAGGGCGCTGAGCATCGCCGGCCAGAGCGTGGCCTCGCTGCCGGCGTAGGCCCACAGGCGGGCCACCGACAGCGACACGAGGAACGGGTGACTCGGGTTCGACCAGCCGATGGCCTGCATGTCCTTCCAGTGCGCGATGTCGCGCACGAGGAAGCGCGCCTTCTGGTTCCAGATCGCCCAGGCGTCCCAGTGGCCGTGCGGCGCGACGAGATAGTGCTGCACGACCGTTGCCGCGGCGACGACCGCCAGCACGCCGAACGTGATGCGCACGAAGAGCGGCACGTGAGATGCCACCACGTCGTCGTCGCCCTGCGGCGTGTGTGCGCAGCTGCGGAACTTCAGTTCCGCCCTGGAGCGCCACGCGGCTGCGGCCGCAACCGCCATCCACAGGAGCGCGTCGACGGTCACGAAACCGTTGCCGAGCTCGTTGCCGGCGACAACCCACCAGAAGGTGACCACCGAGGACGCGCCGATGCCAAAGCAGGTTGCGAGCGCCAGCTGGAGCAGCGGATCGCGGCCTTCGGCCAGCCGTGTGGCGCGCAGCGCCAGCCACGCGGCGGCGATGGGCAGCAGGAGGGCGATGGCCGGTGCCATCAGGGAAATCGCCGGAACAGGCGGTGGCCCGAGGCGAATCGAGCGGCCTCGACGAAGCCGTCCAGGCGCGGGTCACCGGCAGGATCGGCCGCGCCCGCGGCGACGATCAGGAACTGCTGATCGAGGCGCGTGACGATGATGCGCGGCGCCAGGGCGTACTGCGCCGCGTAATGGGTGCGCACGGCGTCCTCCATCCAGCCGCCGACCGGGTCGAGATAGCCGACTGTGCCGGATGGCGGAAGGTACGGTGCGAAGCCTCGAAACTCGGCGTCGAGGCGAGCCATCGGGTCGGTCGGGCGCTGCCGCGCGTCGAGCAGCGCGGACACGGCGAGGACGAGGCACCAGGCCAGCAGCGCGGCCGCGATCACTCTGCGTGTCAGGACGTCAACTTCCCCTTTCCGGAACGAGAACTCATACTATCGCAACCGCCTCGATGAACCTGCTGCTCCTGCTGATCGGCATGCGGCCGTGGCGCGCCCAGTCCGCGCGTGTGCGGCTGACCCGCATCTTCGTGGCCATCGGTCTGTTCTCGCTCGAGATGCAGGCCGTGACCGTGTTCGGGCTCGGGTCGATGTACTCCCTCCGCGCTGTGAACGCGGTTGTGGCGGCGGCGATCTTCCTTCGCTGGCCCCCGGCCCGGGTGCGGGCCGGCGAACGCATCGTGCCACTGCGACGCGCGGTGCCGGTCGTCGCCGGCGTGGGAATGGGCCTCCTCGTGCTCCTCCTCAACCTCGGTATGCCGCTGACGGCGGCCGACGAATACCACCTGCAGAAGATCGCCTACATCCAGTCGACCGGTACGCTCGCCTACAACCCGGCGGTCTCTGAAAAGGTCAATGTCGTCGGCTCGCTGTACGAACTGGTGCTGGCGGATCTCGGCGCGTTGCCTGGCATTGGCGAGGTGGCGCTGCGGCTGCACGGCCTGTGGGGGCTGCTGCTGATGCTTGCCGGCATCGCCGCGGCACGAGAACTGCTCGACGGGGATCCGAGCCGGCTGGAGCCGGCCGGCGCCTCAACGCGTCACGACTGGATGTGGGCGGCCGTGCTCCTGGTCCCGGCTCTCTTCCACCAGTTCGTACTCGTCAAGAACGATCTGTTCGTCGCCGCCCCGGCGCTTGCAATCCTGGCGTGGATGCTGGGGCGCGTCCGTTCAGCACCGCTCCCCGAAGTGGGCTGGGCGGCCTGGCTGACCGGCATCGTCGTCGCCACGAAGCTGACGTCGCTGCCGCTGGCAGTCATCCTCGGCGCCGGTGTGCTCTGGTCCCGCCCGCGGGACTGGCGCACCTTCGGCCTGGTGCTCGCGGGCGGAGCGGCAGGGGCGCTGACGGGCGGGCTGTTCTTCGCGCTGGCGGAGAACCTCAGGGTCTATCAGGACATCATGCCGGTTGCCGATCAAGGCAACGTGTCGCGAAGTGTCGGCGAGGCGTTCGCCAATCTGGGCCGGTTTGCACTCAGCCTCTTCGACCTCGGGCAGCTCACCCCGCGCTGGTGGCCGGGCAGGGGCGGATGGGGGACAACCTTTGGCCTGCCGTTCATCTGGGCCATCGTCGTGCTCGTGCCGGCGTGGCGACGCGAGCGCCTGGCGCGAACCGCGCTCGTGGTCGGCGCGCTGTACTTCGTGATGTTCGCCCTGGTCTTCCAGGACGCGGACCTGGCGCACCGCATCGTCCTGGCGCCGGGACTGCTGCTGGTGCTGGCGGCGGTCACGGTCATGCGCGCCGCCGCGCCGGGTCAGCGCACCGCGCTCGCCGTCGCGCTGGGGCTGTCCGCGGCGCAGATCCTGCGCAGCGCCGCGCTGTACTGGATCCATTAAGCCGTCTTCAGGAACTTTCCCTCAGGAGTGAGCCGACGGCCGTACGCGCGCAGCGCCGAGATGGCCGGGGCGAGGGCCTCGGGCAGCGGCGCAAGCGGCGCGGGAACCCAGCGGGCGAAGGCCAGCAGCTTGCTGTCATTCCGGGTTTCGGTCCTGGTCACCTCCCAGCCCGTGACGCGCAGCACGTTCGTCACCGCCAGCTCCGTGAAGCCGTTCATATGGATCGGATTGCAGGCGTAGTGCAGGTCGCCGTGAACGGGCAGCAGGTCGACGGAGGGGACGCCGACAAAAATCACGCCGTCCGGCTTCGTCGCCGCATGAAGCGAACGCAGGATGTCGGCGGGCCTGGTAACGTGCTCGAGGACGTGCCGGGCCGCGACGAGGTCGTATGTCGGCGTGCGCGGAACCTCGCTGACCATCTCGTGGTGTGCCGCGGTCACCTCCCCGATCGGGTTCGGCTCGAGCCCGACGGTACGCCATCCCGCCTCCTTCAGCGCGTCGAGCAGGTGGCCGACGCCGCAGCCGAAGTCGAACGCCGTCCCTCTCGCCTCCGGAAAGGCCGACATGATCGTTTTAGCGAGCACGCGCGCCTTGCCGATCTTCCCCGCCCGCCACCGCTCGGTTTCTTCAGGCGTGTCCTTGGTCGCCGTCCATTCGTCGCTGCCGTGGCCGCCGGCGGCGTAGAACCGGGCGACCGCTGCGTCGTCCGGGCGCGGAGCGATGAAGATCAGCCCGCAGACACGGCAACCGGCGATCGTGAAGAACGGGTGCGGGATGAAATGGTGGCGGTTGCGCGCCACGTGCAACGCCGCCACCTCGGCCGAATCACAGCCGGGGCACGTGCCCAGGTTCTCTAAGAGGGGGAGCATGCCGGCCTCCTTCACCCGCCGCGGTGAACAGGTGCTCCTGCTCGGCATACAAACGGTCTGCCAGGCGATCCTTCGGCAGCTCAACATCGTCAAACGTGATCACGGCGTCCTTCGCCATATCGCGCCGCAGGCGGCAGCCGACGACCAACCCCTCCGGCAGGTAGCGGCGCTCGCGCCGCTCGCCCGTCGCCACCGCCTCGCCATAGGTCATGAAGCCGCCGTAGTCATCGAGCGTTTCGCCGGCCTTGAGGTCGCGCTTCGCGACAGCCACCACTTCGACGCGCGGTCCATCGATCGGGCTGCCGGCCGAATCGCCGAACAGCGCGACACGGGCCACGGTGTTCGGCGTCTCGAAGTGACAGAGGTGGTATGGCGTGTAGAAGGAGTAGAGTGGTCCTTCACCGAGCTTGTACAGATTCAGGTAGTGCTGCTGCCTCGGATCCGGATGCTCGGCGAGGCAGTAGACCCCGGGCGCCGGCTTCGCGCCGACGACATAATCGACCACACCGCCGAGCTCTCGTAAGCGATCGAGATCGTACCGCTTCGTCAGCTCGTCGACGTGTCCCTCGTGCGTCATGCCGGACATGCCGCGCTTCATCACCGTCATGCCCGTGGCGTTGGCGACGATCGCCTGCTCGAAGCTCACCTTCGTGCCGTCGGCGAAGCCGGTGACCATCTCCGGCTTCTGTCCCCAGCGCTCGGCGAACCCCTTCTGCGTGAGCGGCGTGCGATACGGATCCTGCAGCCCCTTGATGTTGCCGAGCACGCGCGGCGTCAGGCCGAGCGCCGTGACGAAGCGGAACAGGTTAATCTGCACCGCCGGCTGGTCGCCGTCGCACGCCGAGACGATCACGCCGTGCCGGCGCGCATACACCTGGAGGATCGGCCCGAGGGTGCCGTCCACCTCGGCGTTCATCTCGACAACGTGAATGCCGTGGGCGAACGCTTCGAGCGCCACGTGCGCGCCGAGCTCGACGGCGCCGGTGGCATCGATGATGACGTCGATCTGGCCAGACCGGCAGAGCAGCATCGGGTCGTCGGTCACGGCAGGA
This sequence comes from Vicinamibacterales bacterium, assembly GCA_050247255.1. Lineage (GTDB taxonomy): Bacteria > Acidobacteriota > Vicinamibacteria > Vicinamibacterales > UBA2999 > JBFWUM01. Next base: position 80,552 of record JBFWUM010000002.1, read on the forward strand.
GTCCCCGCGGTGATGGCGTCCTCGAGCTCCCGTGGAGACGAGACGGCGAGCGGCGCAGCCGCGCCGGCGTAGGCGTAAGTGTCGACCGCCTGCTGCAGGCGCCGGGCGTAGATCGCGACGAGTCGCATGCCCGGGGTCGTGTTGGTGATCTGGTTGGCGATCCCCCGGGCCATGAAGCCGGCGCCGATCATGCCGACGCGGAGCGGGCGGCCCTCGGCCTCGCGTTTCCTGAGGGCCGTGTCGATGAGGATCATCGTGCCGTTGCCGGCACGGGGAGCGTCATGCGCCCGCGCAGGGCGTCTTCGACCTCGGCAAGCCGATGCCAGGCGCGATCCTTCGGCGAAATCTCGGTCGCCGGCAGTGGCCACGAGATGCCGAGGCGCGGGTCGTCGTAGGCGAGGCCGTCTTCCGCGTCTGGCGTATAGAACTCGCCGACTTCATAGGCGGTTTCGGTCTCGTCTTCGAGCACCTGGTAGCCGTGGGCGAAGCGCTCGGGCACATAGAGGGCGCGGCGGTTCTCGGCGGTCAGCTCAACGGCGACATGGCGCAGGTACGTGGGTGACTCGGGGCGCAGGTCGACGATGACATCGACGATGGCGCCGCGGGTGCAGCGCACCAGCTTGGTTTCGGCGGCCGGCGGATACTGGAAATGCAGCCCCCGGATGCCCCCTTTGTGCCGGTTGAAGGAGACGTTGGCCTGGGCGATGGTCGTCTTCAGGCCGTGCGCCGCGAACTCCTGCTGGCAGAAGGTGCGCGCGAAGAAGCCCCGGTCGTCCTGGCGCGGTTCGAGATCGATGATGAAGGCGCCCGGCAGGGCCGTTTCTCTGAAAATCATCCTGTAGGGGTGGATCCGGCGCACCCAGTATAATCAATGGGATCCGCCGGCGCGATCAGGCGCTTCGGGCCTTCCGCCTGAAGGCGGAAGCTACCTGTTCCTCTTATCGATGTCGCAGCACGCCCCAGGACGCGTCGTGGCTGTCATGCCCGCGCGCAACAGCGCCCTGACCCTCGAGGACACCGTCCGGCAGATCCCGCCCGGCGTCATCGACGAGGTCATCCTCTGCGACAACGCCAGCAAGGACGACACGGTGGCCATTGCCGAGCGGCTGGGCCTGACGGTCGTCCGGCACCCGGTCGATCGGGGGTTTGGCGGCAGCATCAAAACGCTTTTTCGCACCGCGCTGGCCCACGGCGCCGACCTGATCGTGGAGCTGCACCCGGACAACCAGTACCCGCCCGAGTACGTGCCGGCGATGATCGAGAAGCTGCGCTCGCGCCGCTACGCGTTCGTCATCGGGTCGCGGTTCCTGCCGTCGCGCCGCGCGCTCGAGGGCGGCATGCCGTGGTGGAAGTTCGTCGCCAATCGCTTCCTCACCTTCATGAACAACACGCTGATGGGCGTGCGCCTGTCCGAGTACCACTCGGGGCTGCGCGTCTACGACGCCGCCTGGGTGCGCACGCTCGACCTCGACGCGTTCTCCGACGACTTCAAGCTCGGGTTCCAGCTGGTGTCGCAGGCCGTGATCGACGGCTGGGAGATCGGCGAGGTGCCGGCGTTCTGCCGCTACTTCGACGAGGCGTCGCAGAACCCCTTCCGTGGGTCGGTGAAGTACGGGTGGGGGACGCTGACCGAATCGTTCCGCGTGTTCAAGTCGCGTATCGCATGAAGGCGGTGATCCTGGCCGGGGGCCTTGGCACGCGCATGGGTGAGGAAACCGCCTCGAGGCCGAAGCCGCTCGTCGAGGTCGGCGGCCGCCCGATCATCTGGCACATCCTCAAGATCTACGAGGCGCACGGCATCACCGACTTCGTCGTCTGCGCCGGCTATGCCGGACACATGCTCACGGACTATTTCGCCCACGATCGCGGCGAGCGGTGGCGCGTGCAGGTCGTCGATACGGGCCCGACGACGCCGACCGGCGGCCGGCTGCGGCGGGCGCGCGCGGCGATCGGCAACGAGACGTTCTGCATGACGTATGGCGACGGTGTCTCGAACGTCGACATCGGCGCCCTGGTCGCGTTCCATCGCCGCAGCGGCGCGCTGGCGACCGTGACCGCGGTGCAGGCGCAGCTGCCGTTCGGCGTGGTGACCTTCTCCGACAACGGCAGCGGTGCGGTCGGCTTCGCCGAGAAGCCGCGCGTGCCGGACCTCTGGGTCAACAGTGGCTTCTTCGTGATCGAGCCCGCAGCGCTCGACTACGTCCACGCCGACGATGAAGCGTGGGAAGGGGCGCCGCTGTCGCGGCTGTCGGCCGCCGGCCGGCTGACCGGCTACAAGCACAACGGGTTCTGGCAGTGCATGGACGCGCCGCGGGACCGCGACCTGCTCGAGGCGGCATGGCGCGACGGCTCGGCGCAATGGAAGGTGTGGTAGGTGCGGGTTCTCGTTACCGGAACTGAGGGATACATCGGCGCGGTCATGGTGCCGATGCTGGAGGCGGCGGGCCATACGGTGGTCGGCCTCGACACCGGGTATTTCACCGACGCGCGGCTCGGTCGCGAGCCGGAGCCTGCGCTCGAAACGCGCACGCGCGATCTGCGGCACGTGACCCGCGACGACGTGGAAGGGTTCGACGCGGTCATCCACCTGGCCGGCCTCTCGAACGACGCGCTCGGCCAGCTGTCGCGCCGCGTCACCTACGACGTCAACCACGTCTGCTCGATTCGCCTGGCCGGCCTGGCGAAGGCGGCCGGCGTGCCGCGCTTCATCTACTCGTCGTCGTGCAGCATCTACGGGCGCTCGGCTGAGGCCATCGTCACGGAGAACTCGCGGTCGGACCCGCAGACCGACTACGCCGTCTGCAAGATGCTCGACGAGCGTGAGATCGCCGACATGGCGAGCGACACCTTCTCGCCGACGTTCCTGCGCAACGCCACCGCCTACGGCGCATCGCCGCGCATGCGCTTCGACCTGGTCGTCAACGACCTGAGCGCGCTGGCGCGGACGACCCGGCGGATCGCGATGAAGAGCGACGGCACGCCGTGGCGGCCGATCGTCCACGTGCAGGACATCTGCGCCGCGTTCCTGGCGGCACTGCAGGCGCCGCGCGAGGCGGTGCACAACGAGGTCTTCAACGTCGGCCGCACCGACGAGAACTACCAGGTGCGCGAGATTGCCACCGCCGTCGGCGAGGCGTTTCCCGGCTGCGAGGTGACGTTCGGCAAGAGCGATCCCGACCAGCGGAGCTACCGCGTGAGCTTCGAGAAGATCGAGCGGCAGCTGCCCGGCTTCAAGGCGACGTGGGACCTGCGGCGTGGCGTCGCGGAGCTGCGCGACCTCTACGAGCGGGTCGGCTTGACCGAGGCGATGTACAAGGCGCCGCCGTTCATCCGCCTGGCGAAGCTGAAATCGCTCATCGACAGCGGCCAGATCGACGCCGACTTCTTCTGGACCGCTCAGGCGGGCAGGGTCAGCGCGGTCAGCGCCGGATCGGGCAGGTAGCGGGCGTCCGGCGGCGCGGCCACGCGGTTCTCGTACCACGCCACCAACACCATCAATCCCCACAGCCCGGCGCCGAGCGCCTGTGCACCGGTGAGGTGCGCATGCACCAGCCGCGTCACGACCTGCGGCTCCAGGACCCCGAGCGCCTCGACGCGCGCCGGCTCCAGTAGTTCCTGGAGGAGCGCGCGTCCGCCCGTCCGCAGCCAGTCGTTGAGCGGCACGCTGAAGCCCTGCTTGCGGGCGTAGGCGTGCTCCTGCCCGAAGTGCCGGGCGCACAGGCGGCGTAGTGCCACCTTCGTCGTTCTCCCCTGCATGCGCCAATCGTCCGGCAGCGAGAGCGCCAGCGCCGCCACGCCGGCGTTCAGGAACGGCGCGCGGCTCTCCAGGCCATGCGCCATGGTCGCGCGATCGACCTTTGCCAGGATGTCGTTGACCATGTACTCCGAGAGATCCATGCGCTGCAGGTCGTGCAGCGTCGGCGCCGGCGGAAGGGCGTGTTCAGCGGCAAGCGCGCTGAGACTGGCGCGAATCGATGCCTGCAGCGGTCCGGGCCGCGCCAGGCGCATGGCTTCGGCCGGCGTCCACGTGCCGTTCCACGTGAAGTGGGCTTCGGACGTCGTGAGCGCGAGCGCGCGGAGGAGACGGCCGGGCCGCCCGCCAATCCGGATCGTGCCGGCGGACGTGCGATCGGCCAGCCGCGCAAGCGCGGTCCAGGCGGCTGGTGGAAGCAGCCGGCGTATCTGGTGATGCCAGCCCGCGACGCGATAGGCAGGGTAGCCGGCGAACAGCTCGTCGCCGCCGTCGCCGCTCAGCACCACCTTGACCCGCTCCCGTGCCGCTCGCGCCACCGCCCACACCGCGATCGCCGACGAATCGGCGAGCGGATCGTCGAGGTGGCGGACCAGGTCCATGAACTCGCCGAGCTCGTCGCCGCGCATCGGCACGCGGACGAGCTCGATGCCGAGCTTCGCGGCCGCAAACGAGGCGCGCGTCCACTCCGACACACCCGGGGTGAAATCGACGGAGAACGCGGCGGCCACGTGCCCCTGTCGCGCGGCGCTCTCGGCCACCAGGGCCGAGTCAACGCCGCCGGACAGGAACAGCCCGACGGGCACGTCGCTCCGCAGCGTCAACCGGACGGCTTCGTCGAGGCGAGCTTGCAGCTGGTCGAGCACGTGCGCCGGATCGATCGGGACGCGGGGCAGTGCCGCCGGCGAGAAGTAGCAGCGTTCCTCGCGCAAGCCCTCGGCGTCGTACAGCCGCCAGTGTCCGGGGCGCAGCCGCCGGACCCCGCGCAGCAGGGTCCGGTCTCCGGGGACGTAGTTGAGGCAGAGGTAGGCGCCGAGGGCATCAAGATCGAGCGCGCGCGCCCCGGCGCCAATCGACACCAGTGGCGCCAGCTCCGAGGCGAACGCGACGGTGCCGCCATCGTCGGCGTACAGCAGCGGCTTTTCGCCGAACCGATCGCGCGCGAGCAGCAACGTTCGTTCGCGCCGGTCGTAGATCGCCAGCGCGAACATCCCTTCGAGGCGCTCGATGACGGCAGGACCCCACGCGGTATACCCCGCCAGCAGCACCTCGGTGTCGGAGGCCGTCCGGAACGCGACTCCTTCGCGGCGCAGCGCATCGCGAAGCTCGACGTAGTTGTAAATCTCGCCGTTGAAGGTGATGACGAACCGATCGCCCGCGCCGGCCATCGGCTGCTGACCGTCAGCGAGGCCGATGATGGCGAGCCGGCAGTGGCCGAAGTAGGTGTTCCGCCCGTGCCAGTAGCCGCGCTCGTCCGGGCCGCGGTGCTGCAGCAGGCCGGTCACACGCCTGAGGCTGTCAAGGGGGGGCAGCTCGCGATCCCAGCCGACGTAACCGAAGATGCCGCACACGCGCGCGAATTGTACCGCTGCGCCACGGATAGAATACGCAGGACCCCGCCGATGAAATTCCTGCTCGTTGCCCGCCAGAAGAAGAACGTCGACACCTTTCACGGGGTGATGTCGCGCCTGCTGGCGGACGGACATGCCGTGACGCTGGCGATCCAGGAACGGATGGACGAGGACGCACGCCGCGCGCTGGCCGGGCGCTTTCCAGCGGCCGGCTTCGCGCTGGTGACGCCCCCCGAAGGACGCGGCGATCAATGGCGCGCGTCGGTGCCGCTCGTGCGCGCCGCGCGCGACTGGGCGCAGTACCTGAGGCCGGCCTACCGGCACGCGTCCAAGCTGCGGCGGCGCGCCATCCATCGCTTCGTCAAGGAAGCCGGTATCGGCGAGGCGTTCGATCCGGAGCTGGCGATCAGCCAGCCGCACGCCGATCGCCTGCGCGAGGCGCTCGAGCAGATCGAGCACGCGGTGCCGAGCGACCCGTTGCATGAGGAGTTCATCCGGCGGCACGCGCCGGACGTCGTGCTGGTGACGCCGGGACTCCACTTCGGGTCGGCGCAGGCGGACTTCATCAAGAGCGCGCGCGCCTGTGGCGTCCCGGTGTGGATGTTGCTGTTCAGCTGGGACAACCTGAGCACGAAAGGCGTGTTGCCGGTCGCGCCGGACCGCATGTTCGTGTGGAACGAGCAGCAGCGGCGGGAGGCGGTCGAGCTGCACGATTACCCGGCCGATCGCGTGGTCGTGGCCGGCGCGCCGCGCTTCGACGAGTTCTTCACGCTGACGAGCGTGATGGGCTATGGCGACTTCCTGAAACCGCTCGACCTCGATCCCGCGGCGCCGACGCTCTTGTACGTCTGCTCGTCGCGGTTCATCGCCGCCGACGAGCTCTCGTTTCTCAGGCGGTGGCTGGCGGCGCTGCGCGCGTCACCCAACACGACGCTGCGCGGCTGCAACGTGATCGTTCGCCCGCATCCGGATCAAGTGCTGGTTGAGGGCGAGGAGCCGTCCGCCCGCACCTGGCCGTCCATGCCGCAGGCGACCGGCTGGGTGCAGCGGCCGTTCGCCGACCCCCGGGCGGTGGTGCTTCGCACCACGTACGGGACGCCGCAGGCATTTTTCGAGTGCCTGCATCACGCGTCGGCCGTTGTCGGGCTCAACACGAGCGCCGAGCTGGAAGCCGGCATCGTCGGCCGGCCGGTGTTTACGGTGCTGGCCGACGGCGAGGGCGCAGACGGCCAGTCGCATACGCTGCACTTCAACTACCTGCTGCGCGATCACGGCGGGTTCGTCGAGTACGCCCCGGACCTGGCGACGCACACGGCGCAGCTGGCCGCGGCGCTTCAGCGGCCACCGGATGCCGGCGGAATCCATCGCTTCATCCGCGGCTTCCTGCGTCCCGTCGGCGACGAACCGGTGGCCGACGTGCTGGCGCGGATGTTGATGACGACCTCGATCGAGCGCGCCGCCCCGGCACCGGAAACGGCGACACCAACCAGCGACGATGTTCGGCCAGCCGTGCGCGATGGCAGGACGCTGACGCTGGGGTACCCGGGCTCGACCGCGCGCGTGGCGGCAACCGACGAGACGCGAGGCCACCGGCGGCATGGTGTGCTGGTGCTCGATTCCACCGCGGTGGCGTGGCTCGATGAGTTCGTAGCGCCAGGCGACGTGCTGTACGACATTGGCGCCGGTATCGGCGCCTACTCGCTGGCCGCGGCGCTGCATCGCGGGGCTCTGGTGGTCGCATTCGAGCCGGGCTTCACCGCGTTCAAGCGTCTCTGCGACAACCTGCTCGCGAACGGCTGCTACCGCAGCGTCGTTCCGCTGCCGATCGCCCTGGGCGCGGCGCCCGGGCTGCAGGACCTCGAGTACGCCGGCGACGCGGGTGGCCTGGCGCATGCCCTGACCGGCCGCCGCTGGAAGGCGCGTGGAGATGCGACGGAAGCGCGCTACACGCAGCCGGTATGCAGCGAGCGGCTGGACGACCTCGTGTCGCGGCACCGGCTGCCACCGCCGAACGCGATACGTGTGTCGCTGCGCGGCGGCGCGGCGGCCGCGCTCCAGGGCGCAGAGGCGCTGCTGCGCCAGCCGCAGCTCCGCGCGGTGCTCGCGTCGGTCAGCAGCGCGCGCGAGGCGGCACGGGTCGTCGAGGCTGTTGGTGGCGACTACGCGGCGGAGGACATGCCCGGACCCGGAAGCGATCGCCACGTGCTGCTGCGCCGGCGCGGCGAAGGCGCCGTCCGGGGCGCGGCACGGCTGTGGCAGCGCATGACGGGGACGGGGGCGCGCTGAGGGACATGGCTGACAAGGCAACCGAGAAGGCGGGCGAGCGCCGCCGCCCCATCGCCGAGAACCGCAAGGCGCGCCACGACTATCACATCCTCGAGCAGTTCGAAGCGGGCGTGGCGCTGCTTGGCACGGAGGTCAAGTCGATCCGCGAAGGCGGCGTGAACCTGCGCGACAGCTACGCTCGGCTCGACCGGGGCGAGGTGTGGCTGCTCAACGTGCACATCAGCCCGTACAGCCATGAAGGGTCCGCGCACCATGAGGAGCGGCGGCAGCGCAAGCTGCTGCTGCACAAGCACGAGATCCGCAAGCTGACCGGCAAGGTCGCCGAGAAGGGGCTGACGCTGGTGCCGCTGGAGATGTACTTCAAGAACGGCCGCGTCAAGGTCAATCTCGCGCTGGCGCGCGGCAAGCAGATGCACGACAAGCGCGAAACGCTGCGCCGCAAGGAAGCCGAGCGCGAGACGCGCGCGGCCGTCAAGGCGCGCCAGCGCGGCTAGCGGCGTCGCAACGCCGCCGCGCGCTCGATCTCCTCGACCATGATCGGCGCGGCCTCCAGATCGAGTCCGCGCGGCCGCACGAAGTCACCCAGAAAGCGCCGGGATCGCTCGGCGATGTCCGCCGCCGCCGGCGCGGTCTCGAGCTGACGCCGGTGCTCATCGAGCGAATCGGCCACCGTCACCACGCCGCCGTTCTCCGCCAGCAGGTAGTGGAAATGCAGGGTCCCCGCCTGGCCACCCGCGAACTCGCTCGTCCGGATGGTGAAGACCGGGCGGCCGACGATCGCCGCTTCGATCATTGCGCTGGTATTCAAGCCGACGGCGGCCTCGGCGTGGAAGAGCGAGTCGTACAGCCGCTGATCGGCCTGTAGCGTCAGCTTCTGGGTCCAGACTGCTACGCCGGGAAGATCGGACAGGTCGGCCGTCTCCCATTGTTCGTGGTTGGCCGGGTGGGGACGGATCAGCACGTTGCAGTCGCGCGGCCAGCTTCCCGCGGCGGCGCCGCGCAGCGCCGCGATCCACTCGCGCACGAACGCAACCTCGTACGGGGCGATGAACGAGGAGGAGCACATGTACAGCACGACGGGACGATCCGGATCGAGCCCGGCCGCAGCGCAGAACTCCTCGCGCGTCGTCGAGGGGCGCATCGAGAAGAACGCGTCAAAGCGGGGAGCGCCGGTGATGACGATGCGTTCCGGCGGGACGCCGTGCAGGTCGATGGCCTCGGCGCGCTGGTGCCGGTTCCAGACCAGCACCCGATCGGGCAGCACGCGAATGACGCCGCGGTTCGTCAGGTTGTCCCAGCTGAAGGGCGGATAGACCACCGGGATGCCGAGCGCCACCGCACACTTCACGTAGTCGGCCTGGTAGGTCTCGAAGTCGACCAGCGGCGTGACCAACACCACGTCGGGCGCCTGGTCGCGCAGGAACCTGAGGAATCCGGGATCGCATGGGATGAGGCGCTCGGCGGCGGCCAGCACCCGCTGCGTCGTCTTCCAGTGGCGGCGCAGCCACGCGTGGCGCTCGAAGGCGCGGTTCCACGCCTTGGGCGTGTGCGCGGCCGCGCGGCCGGCCAGTTTGGCGGCGGCGGCGTATCTCGGATCGAAGTAGCGCGCACGATCGCGGACGGCCCGCACGGTGTCGGCCGCCGCGGCCCATCGATCGCTGCGCGCGTCAGGGCAGGTGACGATGTCGATGCCCGGGTGTGCATAGGGCCCCTTGCCGGCCTTCTGCGCATCATCGCGGCCGGTCGTCGCCAGGATCACGCGGTGCCCGCGAGCCGCGAGGCCGTTGACGACACCCCGGAAGTGGCGTGTGCGGCCGAGGCTGTGGGTAAAGAACAGGATCCGCATGCGGGAGGGCGGGATGGGATCGTATCACCGGCGATCTACCATGGGCTGTGCCTCGCCCGCCGCTGCGGCTGTCGCGCCGCGTCAAGAACGCCATCCGCGCGCTGCTCATCGACACGCCGCTGATGCCGCGCCGTCAGCCCCCGTCCCCGGACGGCGATGACGCCGTGCCTCGCCCCTCGACGCCGTGCCCGCCGGGGCCGATCCTCGACGTGACGGCGTGCCCGATGTGCGGCGACCAGGGGCGGACCATCGTCAACGAGTTCAACAAGCTGATCGTCCTCGACTGGATGCCGGATGAAGCCTCGGCGCGCTACGACCACGCGATCTGCCACGGCTGCGGCATCCTGTACGCGTCCCGGCGGCCGGCGGGACCGCGCTACCACTGGCTGTTCGAACACTTCGAGGCGGCGATCGGACGGGGCCCCAAGGACGACATCAGCAACCTGCTGGCGAGCACGCCGACGGTCACCGACGCCGAGCGCGAGGAACTGCGCCGGCGCGCGGCGCGCGGCGTGTTCGTGTCGGATCACACCCGGACGCGGCGCAGCGAATACCTGCCGATGCTGTTGTCCGACCGGCTGCAAGTGAGCGTCCACGCCGAGATCCTCGGCTCGCTGCTCACCCTGCAGGGCGCGCGCGTGCTCGAAGTGCGCTCCCGCGTCGGGTCACTCGGCGCCATCCTGAAGCGGCTGTACGACGCCGACGTGTCGACGATGGCGTTCTTCGAGCGGCAGCGCGTCGCCATCGAGGAGGTCTATGGCCTGCCGGCCCGCTCGGTCATCGACTTCGACGTGTTCACCATCCCCTACGAGGGGCGGTTCGACCTGATCACCGCGAACCACATGATCACGCACGCCGTGCGGCCGCGCGAGTTCCTGGCCACGCTGCGCGAGCGCCTGACCCCCGGCGGGCACGTCTACTTCTACAACGAGCCCGACGATGCCGAGTACCTGACGGAAGACGGGCAGTCGATGATCCGGAGACTGAACCCCTTCCATGTGCAGGCGTTCGACGGCCCGTCGCTGACCCGGGCGCTTGCCGCCAACGGCCTCGAGGTCGTGTTCCTGCACCGCTACCAGGGGGAGTTCGTGTGCCTGTGCCGGCTGTCGTCCGCGCCGGGGTGGCCGCGGATGCCGGCGAAGGAACGCGAGAAGCGCGTGGCCGCGCACCAGCGGGCGCGCGATGCCGCGGTGCTGATGCTCCCGCCGCGGCCGCGGCAGCGCTTCGCCGGCGAGTGGGAGGCCATCACCGAGCGCGCATTCGCCGCCGGGATCGCGGAGATTGGCGAGGACGGCGAGGCGCGGGTGCGGCGCCGCAGTGGTCAGCGTGCGCATCGTGAATAACGCGGCGCGTCGGATTGTGACGTAGGCTGGCGGCACCAGCGTGCTCTTCAACTCGCACCTGTTCCTGCTCGTGTTCCTGCCCGTGGTGTGGGGCGCGTTCTGGACGTTGCGCCGGCGGTCCCGGGCTGTCGAATGGCTCCTGCTCGGCGCCTCGTTCGTGTTCTACGCGTGGGGCGCGCCGTGGCTGGCGGCCCTCATCGGCGCGTCCATCCTCGTCAACTACACGATCGGCCGGCGGCTTGGGAGTAGTGGAGGCAGTCGCCTGGCGCTGCTTGTCGCCGGCATCACCGCCAACCTGCTGCTGCTCGGCTACTTCAAGTACGCCAACTTCCTGCTCGACAACCTCAACGCGGTTGCCGGGACCGCGTTCGCGCCGTTGGCGGTGGCGCTGCCGCTGGGGATTTCATTCTTCACGTTTCAGCAGGTCGCCTACCTGGTTGATGTCGCCACCAGCGGCGAAAGCGAGCGGAGCCTGCGCCGTTATGCGCTGTTCGTCTCGTATTTCCCGCAGCTCGTCGCGGGACCGATCGTGCACCATCGTCAGTTCCTGCCGCAGGTTGCCGCGCGGACCTACGCCGGCGTCACGGCCAAGGACATCGGCGTCGGCCTGACGCTGGTGGCCATCGGCCTGGCCAAGAAGGTGCTGTGCGCTGACAGCGTGGCACCGATGGCGGACGCCGTGTTCCAGCAGGCGGGTGATGGCCTCGGCGCGATCGACGCCTGGATCGGGACGCTCGCCTTCACGCTGCAGATCTACTTCGATTTCTCGGGCTATGCGGACATTGCGGTCGGCCTCGGACGCCTGTTCGGCTTCCGCCTCCCGGTGAACTTCGCGTCGCCCTACCAGGCGACGTCGATCATCGACTTCTGGCGCCGCTGGCACATCACCCTCTCTGAGTTCCTGAAGTCCTACGTCTACATCCCGCTCGGCGGCAGCCGGAAGGGCTTCCCGCGCCAGATCATCAACCTGCTGGCCGTGATGCTCGTCGGCGGCCTCTGGCACGGCGCCAACTGGACGTTCGTCGCCTGGGGCGGCGCGCACGGGGTCGCGCTTGCCTGCAACCACATCTGGCGGAGGCGCTTCGCCGGCGTCGGCCGGTGGCCCGGCGCGCTCGTGGGGCGTACCGCGACGTTCGTGTTCGTGGCGTGCGCCTGGGTGCTGTTTCGCGCCGGCACCTTTGCCGAGGCATGGGACGTCTGGCGCGCCATGGCGGGCCTGACGGTGGACACCACCGGGCCGGTGGCATTCACGCTTGCCGATTCGGTGGCACTCGGCGCCTTCAACGCCGGGAGGATGTTTCCGGTGGCGCCGACTCAACTCCTGCTGCTGCTGGGCGGGTTGCTCGCCATTGTCTGGGGCCTGCCGAACGCCACCTGGCTGGCCGGGTGGGTGGAGCGGCGCCTCGACGAGCCGCGAGCCACGCTGCTGCCGGTCGCCGCGGCGGTTGGCCTGCTGCTGGCGCTGGCGACGCTCAGCATGGCCGCGCCACGCGAGTTCATCTACTTCCGATTCTGAGATGAGGCCCGCACGCTTCGCCGCCCTCGTCCTTGCCGCCGCCGCGCTCGTCGCCGGCCCGGTCGCCGGCGCGAACTGGATGCTCGATCCGTTCGGGTGGTTCGGGCGGTCAACCGCCGGGTTTTACTTCGAGAGCGAGCGGGACATCAAACGCGGGTTGGTCAGTCACCGCGAGGCGGAAGGGCTGCTCATGGGATCGAGCAAGGTCGCCGAATGGCAGCCATCGCAGATTCGAGGGCACCGCGTGCTCAATGCCGCCTGGAGCGCGGCGGTGCCGGAAGAGATCGAGGCGTTCCTCGAGGACGTTGGTCCGCGCGTCGATTTCATCGCCCTCGGCCTCGATCTGTTCATGTTCAACGAGGGGACCTATCCGCTTGTAACCCGGTCGCCGTTCTCGACCTGGCAGCCCCAGCTGATCTCCACGCACCTGCTCAGCGTGGAGATGCTCCAGCGCGGGCTCTGGGCGCGGGCTCGGCGGCTGGCGGGGGAACGGCCGCGGATCCTCCCCGACGGCGCGCGGAACACCGCTGCCGACGAAGCCGAGGACCGTTTGAAGCCGCGGTCGGATGCGGCGGTGCTGGAGCGCCTGCAGCGATCGGTGTTCGGCAACTTCACCTACGCCTCGACCCGGGTGGACCGGCTGCGGGGTGTGCGTGCCTGGTCGGAGCGGCGCTGCGTGACGCTGGTGGTCTTCCTGAACCCCATGAGCCGCCCGGTGCTCGACCTGATCGACGAGATCGGCGTGGCGGGGGAGCTGGCGCGGTTTCGCCAGGACGTGCAGTCCGTGTTTCCCGGCGTCGTCGACCTCGTCGACGGCGAGCTGTCCGCGCCGGACAACTACTGGCGCGCGGACCCCGACCACTACTATCCGTCGATCGGCACGCGGATCTTCGACGAGCACGTGGCCCCGCGGCTCCGCCCGGCCGAGGACGGCGACGCCTGTCGTCCGTCGGGCCTGGAGCGCTGGGTTCCTATTGGAAGCAGGGCAGGCCGAGCGGCTCGTAGACGCCGGCCGGCGCCAGTCCCCGCCGCACCAGCAGCGCGAAGCTCAGGCCGCCGCCGATGTCCCTGTCGCCGGCGCTCTCGTACTCCCCGTACAGGTAGTCCGCGACGATCGGGAACTCGCGCGTGAACGTCTCGCGGCCGCTGCTCGGAGGCCCGATGACCACCGGCACCGACTGGCGGCGCAGGCGTTGCACCGTCACCTCCTGCTCGGCGGGCGTGTCGTAGAAGCCGCCGCGCAGGTCGAGCCTGCCGCCGGCGAAGCCGCGCTGCGCGAGGCCGTAGACCGGCGGGAAGAATGCCGTCATCAGCACGCGATCGCCGGGGGCTGTGCACGCGTTCAGGTAACGCGCCAATCCGATCTGGCCCGAGGTGTCTTCCGTCCAGTACTCGAGCGGCCACGTCTGCTGCAGCTGTCGCGTGACGATCGCCGCATCGCGTGACACGGCATCGGCTCCGTCGAGCAGCGCGCTGTTGCGGACGAGTTCTCCCGTCGGCCGCGTCAGCACTGCGGCGGTCGCGAGAACGATTACGAGCGCCGCGGTGCCGAGCACGAGGGCGCGGCGCCACGGCGGCCGGAACGCCGCGCGCAGGGTCCAGGCGGCGAGGATGGCTATCGGCACGGCAATGTCGCCGAACCGGCCGTCGACGTTGCCGCGGACGAGGCGATAGTGGAGCACCAGCGTCAGCAGCGCCACCACCGCGATCTTGACGCGCTCCTGGCGCCAGGGCGGCGGCCGCTCGCCGCGCTGCAGCGCGAGCAGCGCCAGGCTGGCAAGCGGAATCAGCAGCAGCGCCCAGTAGAGCCACCACCTCGAGTAGTGTTCATCGAGCGCGGCAAACGGGCTTCGTTCCCACCACGCCGACTCGTCGCCGCCATCGTCCCTGAACAGGGAGGCGAACACCGGCCGCGGCGGGTTGAGCGGCGATCGATCGTAGTCGCGGGCGGAATACCGGGCGCCGGCGGCAACATGCTGAACGACGCCGCCATTCAGCTGAAGGAACACCAGGTACGGCGACAGGCACAGCAGCAGCGCCAGCGCGAAGATCGTCCCCTGTCGCAGGCGATCGGACCACCGCAACTCGCTCGCGGCCAACAGGGCCAACCCGAAGGCGCCGGCCAGGTACAGGCCGTGATCGTGCCGCAACAGGAACGCCACCGCGGTGACGCCGGCCACCAGCCAGGTGCGCCGGCTTCGCGGTGCCGACAGCCAGTGCCAGATGACGGCGATGCCAACGGCGTAAACGAGAATCTTCGGCCAGTTGTACAGGCGCGGCCGCAGCGCGATTTCGAGCAGCGCCGCGCCGAGGCCGAGCAGGACGGACCCGGTGGCACGCGCCGCCAGCACGCAGGTCAGGCCGACGCCGAGCGACAGGACGAGCACACAGAACACGTACTCCGACCAGACGCTGCGGCCGAGGGCCAGCTGCAGGAGCCACGAGACGACGTAGGTGAGGGGGGCCCCGGGGTCGTTGAAGTCGCGGTCCGGCAGTTCGCCGTACAGCAGCTGCCACCCCTGCACCGCGTAGAACATGTGGTCGTCGGTGAGGCCGCCGAACGAACCTTCCGGGTCGTTGTAGCGCAGCACCCAGGCGAGCAGGAACATCGCGACCGCCGCGAGCCAGGGCAGCAGGGGGCGGAGGCGGGTAAGCGACGCGCGCATGCGGCACGCCATCATACCGACGAATAATAGGGACCGATCATGTGGAGCGGATTCCTGCGCCGGCTCGCGATGTCGCTGCGTTTCCGGGGCGGTTTCGCGTCGGCTGCCGACAGCGCCGCCGTGCTGCGCCGCCTGGAGGCCATCGATGCGCGGCTTGACGCATTGGGCAGCCGGCAGCAGGAGCTGCGCGCGGCCGTCGTTGAGCTGCGGAAGGCGCAGCGCCACCTGGCGACGCGCGACGATGTGAGCCGGGCGGGCCGGCTGGTCGAGGAGTCCCACCGCGACCAGGCGAAGCTGCTGGGCGCCGTGCGGCGCGACGGGCGCCGCGAGCGGCAGCAGCTCGATCGCGTCGGCAGCCAGGTCGAGGCGCTGCTCCGGCGCCTGTTCCTCGAGCCCGACGATGTGACGGGCGCGGCCCGTCTGCAGCGCCAGCGCTTCGGGGTGTTCTCGCAGAACGGGGAGGATGGCCTGATCCTGGCGCTGACGGGCGCCATCGGCCCGGGCGACCGCCGGTTCGTCGAGATCGGCTGCGCCGACCATGGCTGGAACACCGGGTTCCTCGCGGAGGAATGCGGGTGGACCGGGTTGATGGTCGACAGCGACGAGGCGGCCGTGGCGGCCACAGGGCTGCGGTTCCGCCCGGCCGCCGTGCGCGCCGTGTCCGCGTTCCTCACGCCGGACACGATGGACAGCTTCCTTCACGAGCAGGGATTTGTCGGCGAGTTCGATCTCCTGAGCATCGACGTGGACGGCAGCGACTACTGGCTGTGGGACGCGCTGACGGTCGCCCGGCCGCGGCTGGTCATCGTTGAGTACAACGCGGTGTTCGGGGCGGAACGCGCCGTCGTGGTGCCGTACCAAGCGGGGCGCCAGTGGGACGCGGCCGCTCGCGACCATCGCTATTACGGCGCGTCGCTGCGCGCCATGCAACGACTTGGCGTCCGGAAAGGCTACCGGCTGGTGGCCATCGAGCCGGACAGCGCCAATGCGTTATTGCTGCGCGACGACGTTGCCGGGGGCGTGCCAGCCGTTGACCCCGCCGCCGTGTTTCGGCCGCAGCGAAAGTACCGGAAGGATGAGCAGCGGCGGGCCGACGACATCTTCGCGGTCTGCGCGACGCGTCAGCTGCCCTTGATCGACGTGCCCTGAAACCTGGCGACATACTCTCCCAACCTGCCCGCGGCTTCCCGTTCGAGGTGCGGCGGCATCTTGCGGTTGGCGGGGCTCGTCGCCGCCACCGGTTCCCATTCGCCAGCAACCGCTCGTGTGATGGCCTCGGGGAGAACCGCCAGTTGCGTCTCGTAGAGACGCTCCCCCAGATCGATCAGCGTGTCGTCGTCGTGGACGGGAACCTCCTGCTTCAGGAGCACGCGCCCGGCATCGACCCGCTCGTCGATCAGGTGCGCGGTGACCCCCGGGGGAATGCCGTTCAGAATCGACCAGAGCAGGGCGTCGAGGCCCCGGCACTCGGGAATGAGCCCGGGGTGAAGGTTGATGATGCCAATCTCGAACCGATCGATGACGGGCCGCTTCAGGATTCGCGCGCCGCCCACGATTCCAAGCTGGGGCGCGTCCTCCTGTAAGAGGCGGAGGACTTCGTCGCCGCTGTGCGGGCTGACCGTATAGGGGATGCCGAGCCTGGAGGCCACGTCGCGCGGGTGAGCAAGGTGAACCGGGCGAAGGCGCGTCCTGACCGTCGCGGCAGGGATGTTCAGCGGAATGGGGTCAGCCGCGACGACGCGGGTGACCTTGACCCCGGCGAGATACAGCCGCGTCAGGATGTCAACGGTCTTCCGGTGGGGGAAGTTGTAGCCGAGGACGACCGTGCGCGGTGTGGGCATGCGAGGAAGACGTGCGATCTTAGCGTGTTCGCCCTGCCGTGTCGGAGCGGGCCGGGGCTCCAACCAGTTGACAACAAGGCCAGACCCCGCTCTAATTGAGCGTTCATCACATGAACAATCGGCGGTTCGCCGTCCGGCTGGTCACGCCCTCGCTGTGACCGAGAGGCACGGAGTGTGCCCACCATCTCCAACGATCAGTACGATCGCCAGATCCTTCAAGCCATCGCCTCCGGCCGGCCGCTGACCCAGCGGCGGCTGTCGGGCGAGCTCGGGGTCGCGCTTGGACTCACCAACCTCCTGATCCGAAGGCTGGCGACCAAGGGCTACATCCGGGTCACCGGACTGGGCACGCGCCACGTCCAGTACCTGATGACGCCGGCCGGATGGGAGGCGCTCGGCCGGGCAACCCGCGCCTCGCTGGAGAACACCATTCGCCTCTATACCGAAACCCGCGAGCAGATCCGAGCCGGACTCTCCGAGGTGGCGCGGCGCAGCGCCGCCGATGCGGACGGCGCCGACGGGGTCGTCCTGTATGGTGCGGGAGACGTGGGGGAGATCGCCTACGTCAGCCTGCAGCGGACCGATCTGCGCGTGGTTGGCGTGATCGACGACCGCCGCCGCGGCAGGTTCTTCGACCTGACCATCCGCCCGTCAGAATGCCTGCAGCCGGACGGGCTCGACGGCGTGCCCTACTCGTACGTGATCATCGCCAGCGTCCGCCATGCCGACGCCATCCAGGCGCGGACCGATGCGCTCAACATCCCCAGGAACCGGGTCGTTCACATAGCCCACGTGGGGTCACATGCGTAATCGCTTCTATCTTGCCGCCGACCTCGTCCTGATCTGGTTCGCCGCGCTGGCGGCGTTCGTGCTCCGGTTCGACCTGCGGTTCGAGGCCTACCGGCAGGAGTTCGTCTTCTTCGGCGTCGCCGCCATGGTCGCCAAGCCGGTGGCGTTCCTGGCGGCCGGCGTCTACCGGCGCTACTGGCGCTACGCGTCGCTGCCCGACCTGGTGCTGCTGCTCGGCGCGACAACGGCCGGGTCCCTGCTGGTGCTGCTGGCCCTCGTCGCCGGTCTGTGGACCGGGATGCTGCCGTCGTTCTCGCGTTCGGTGGTCGTGCTCGACGGCCTGCTGACCTTCATGCTGATCGGCGGCGCGCGGGTCGCGTCGCGCGTCATCTCGGAATCGCGGCGCCGCCACGAACACGGCGACGGCGGCCGGCGCATCGTGATTGCCGGCGCCGGCGCGGCAGGGGTCATGGTCGCGCGCGACCTCGAGCGCAACCCGCAGCTCGGCATCGAGGTCGTCGGGTTTCTCGACGACGACGCCGCCAAAGCGGGCAAGCGGATCGGCCCGGCCTACGTGCTCGGTCCGCTCGCGGCGCTGGATCGGGTGGCGGCGAAGTACGGCGTGGTCGAGGTTGTCATCGCCATGCCGACGGCCTCGGGCGCCACGATTCGCGCGCTCGTCGAGCAGGCGCGGGCGCTGAAGCTGGCCTCCAAGGTGATTCCCGGCGTGTTCGAGCTGGTCGGTGGCCAGGCAACGGCCAAGCGGCTGCGCGAGGTTCAGATTGCCGACCTGTTGCGCCGCAATCCGGCCCGCCCGCCGTCTCGAGCCAGCGAACACGTCGAAGGGCGGACGGTGCTGGTGACCGGCGCCGGCGGCTCGATTGGCCATGAGATCTGCCGTCAACTCGCGGTGTGGCGGCCGCGCCGGCTGGTGATGCTGGGACACGGCGAGAACAGCCTGTTCGAGGCGCGGGCCGCCCTGGCCGCCGACTATCCCGATCTGCACGCGGTCACCGTCATCGCCGACATCCGCGACGAGGGGCGGCTGGGTCGGATCTTCCGCGAGTTCGCCCCGGACGTGGTGTTTCATGCGGCCGCCCACAAGCATGTGCCGCTGCTCGAGCAGAATCCGGAGGAGGCGTTCACCAACAACGCCATCGGCACCTGCAACGTCGTGCGCGCGGCGATCGCCGCCGGGACGCCGTCGCTGGTCTTTATCTCGACCGACAAGGCGGCAACGCCGGTCAACCTCCTGGGCGCGTCGAAGCGGCTGGCGGAGGAAGTGGTGCGGCAGGCGGCTGCGCGCTTCGGCCGCCGGTTTGTCGTCGTCCGCTTCGGCAACGTGCTCGGCAGCCGCGGCAGCGCGGTGCCGATCTTCCAGCAGCAGATCGCCCGCGGCGGCCCGGTCACCGTCACCGACCCCGAGATGAAGCGCTTCTTCATGACCATTCCCGAAGCCGCCCACCTGGTACTCGAGGCTGCGGCGATGGGCAGGGGCGGCGAGCTGTTCGTCCTGCGCATGGGCGAGCCCGTCCGGATCGTCGACCTGGCCACCGATCTGATCCGCTTGTCGGGCGCCGACGACGTGCCGATTGCCTACACCGGCCGGCGACCCGGTGAGAAGCTCGAGGAAGTGCTGTGGGAAGACGGCGCTGACATCGCCCCGACCGAGCACCCGGACATCCTGGCCGTCCGCGAGCCGGACCTCGGCGACGCGATCGACTGGGTCGCCGCCGCCGAGCACCTGGCCCGGATCGCGGCGCAGGGGCCCGCGGACGTCCTCCGCGCCGAGCTCGGCCGGTATCTCCCGACCTTCGTGCGCGGGGCAGGCGCGCCGGCGGTTCCCGAATCCTGACATGCGGAAAAACTTTGCCATCACCGGCGTCGCCGGCTTCGTCGCTCCCCGGCATCTCCGGGCGATCCAGGAGACGGGGAACCGGCTGGTTGCCGCGGCGGATCCGCACGACGCGGTCGGCGTCCTCGACAGCTACTCATTCGACGTGCGGTTCTTTACCGAGATCGAGCGGTTCGACCGGCACCTCGAGAAGCTGCGGCGGGGACCGGACGCGGAGCGCGTGCACTTCGTGAGCATCTGCTCGCCCAACTACCTGCACGATGCGCACGTGCGGCTGGCGCTGCGGGCCGGCGCCGATGCCATCTGCGAGAAGCCGCTGGTCATCAGCCCGTGGAACCTCGACGCGCTGCAGGAGATCGAGCGCGAGACGGGCCACCGCGTCTACTCGGTGCTGCAGCTGCGGCTGCATCCCGCCCTCATCGCGCTGCGGGACCGGCTCGCCGCCGCCGGGTCGGCGCGCCACGAGGTCGAGCTGACCTACGTGACGGCGCGCGGCCGGTGGTACGACGTGTCGTGGAAGGGATCCGAGGAGCGTTCCGGCGGGCTGGTGCTCAACATCGGCATCCACTTCTTCGATCTGCTGCTGTGGCTGTTCGGGCCGGTCCTCGAGACCGCGGTCTACGAGCGGACGCCGCGGCACGCCGTCGGCCGGCTCGACTTCGAGCGCGCGACCGTCCGCTGGCTGCTGTCGAGCGAGCCGGCGCACCTGCTCGCCGTGACGGGCGGCACGCGCGCCGGGTCGTTCCGGCGCATGCGCGTCGATGGCAGCGAGGTGCAGTTCACCGACGGCTTCGTCGACCTGCACACGCGCGTCTACGAAGAGGTGTTGGCCGGGCGCGGCGCCGGCATCGACGAGGCGCGGCCGGCCATCGAGCTGGCCCACCGCATCCGGCACCAGACGGTGACACCTGCCACGGCGGCGGCGGGCTCGCCGTTGAGCGTCCTGATCCCATAAACCGCCTGACCCGAGGAGCCACTGCGTTGCTGAACTGGAACGACTCGACGATTCTCATCACCGGCGGGACCGGCTCGTTCGGCCGGAAGTTCACCGAGATCCTGCTGCGTGACTACCGGCCGAAGAAGCTCATCATCTTCAGCCGCGACGAGTTGAAGCAGCACGAGATGCGGCAGACGTGGGACGACCGGAGCGGATCCAACGTGCGCTACTTCCTCGGCGACATCCGCGATCGCGATCGCCTCTATCGCGCCATGCGCGGGGTCGACGTCGTCGTCCATGCGGCGGCGCTGAAGCAGGTGCCGGCCTGCGAATACAACCCGTTCGAGGCCGTGCAGACCAACGTGCACGGCGCCCAGAACATCATCAACGCGGCGATCGACACCGGCGTCCGCCGCATCATCGCCTTGAGCACCGACAAGGCGGTGAATCCCGTCAACCTGTACGGCGGCACCAAGCTGGTCGCCGAGCGGCTCTTCACCGATGGCAACTCGTATGCGGCTGACAGCGGCACCCGCTTTTCCTGCGTACGCTACGGCAACGTGGTCGGCAGCCGCGGCTCGGTCATCCCGCTGTTCCTGCAGCAGCGGGCCAGCGGGCGCGTGACCGTCACCGACGAGCGGATGACGCGCTTCTGGCTGACGCTCGAGCAGGGCGTCCGGTTCGTCATCCGCAGCGCCGAGGAGATGCTGGGCGGCGAGATCTTCGTGCCGAAGATCCCGAGCATGCGGATCACGGACCTCGTCGAAGCGATCGCCCCGCGCTGCAAGGTCGAGATCACCGGCATCCGGCCCGGCGAGAAGCTGCACGAGGCGCTGCTCTCCGAGCACGAATCGCAGCGCACGCTCGAGCTCGATGGCATGTACGTCGTCCAGCCCGAGTTCGGCTGGTGGTCGGCCGGCCATTGGACAAAAGGCGCGCGCCTGCCCGACGGCTTCACCTACACGAGCGACGCGAACACGGAGTGGCTGACGCCCGCGCAACTGACCGCGATGTGCGGCGAGGTGGTACCGGCCTGATGGAGCGTCTGGCCGTCGACGGCGGGCGCCCGGTCCGTTCGACGCTGCTGCCGTACGGCAGGCAGGCGATTGACGACGACGACGTGCGCGCGGTCGTCGGGGTGCTGCAGTCCGACTGGCTGACCACCGGCCCGGCGGTCGGCGCCTACGAGGCGGACGTGTGCGCGGCGGTCGGCGCGCGCCACGCGGTGGCCTTCAGTTCCGGCACCGCGGCGTTGCACGCGGCGGTCCACGCCGCCGGCATCGGCCCCGGCGACGAGGTCATCACCTCGCCGCTGACCTTCGTCGCCAGCGCCAACTGCGCGCGGTTCGTCGGCGCCGATCCGGTGTTCGCCGACGTGCGTGATGACACGCTGACGATCGATCCCGGGCGCGTTGCGGCGGCCATCGGCCCGCGCACCCGCGCGCTCATTCCTGTCGATTTCGCCGGTCAACCCGCGGATCTCGACGAGCTCACGGCGCTGGCGGCACGGCACGGGCTGACCGTCATCGAAGACGCGGCGCACTCCCTCGGCGCGAGCTATCGCGGCCGCCGCGTGGGGACGCTCGCCACCCTGACCGTGTTCAGCACCCACCCGGTCAAGCACGTGACGACCGGCGAAGGCGGGGTCGTGGCCACCGATGACGCGCGCCTCGCCGATCGGCTGCGGCTGTTCCGCAACCACGGGATCAGCAGCGATGCACGGGCGCGGCAGGAGGCCGGCTCCTGGTACTACGAGATGGTGGAACTCGGCTACAACTACCGGATTACCGATCTCCAGTGTGCCCTCGGGTCGAGCCAGCTGAGGAAGCTTCCCCGGTGGGTGGAGCGGCGCCAGGAAATCGCCGCGCGCTACAGCGCCGAACTCGCCGGTCTCGAGCCGCTCCGCCTGCCCCTGGTGGCGGGCGATCGCACATCGTCCTGGCACCTGTACGTCGTCAGGGTTCGACGCGGCGCCCTGCGCGGGGACGTTGGACGGGATGCGGTGTTCAAGGCGCTGCGGGCGGAAAACATCGGTGTCAACGTCCACTACATCCCGGTGACCTGGCATCCGTACTATCAGCAGCTCGGCCATCGACGCGGCGCGCATCCGGTCGCGGAGTCCGCATACGAGGAGCTGATCACGCTGCCGCTCTTTCCCGCCATGTCGGACGCCGATGTCGGCGATGTCGTCACCGCCGTGCGCAAGGTGGTCACGGCCTACGCCCACCCGGCCGGCGCGGTGTCCGCGCGGTGACATCGCCCGGGACGCGGCGGCCAGTCGTGCTGCTGCGGGCGGACGCCTCGCCGGAAGCCGGCGCCGGACATCTCCTGCGGATGGTGGCGCTCGGGGCGGCCCTGCGCTCCTCGAGCGATGTGACGCTTGCCACCTGTACCACGCATCCCGGCCTGCTCGAACATGCCGCACACCATGGGCTCGCGGTCGTGCACCTGGACCGGCCGTATCCGGCTCCTGACGATGCCGACGGCGTGCTGGCGCGGGCGCGGGCCGCGGTGGCCCCCTGGGTGGTGGTTGATGGCTACCAGTTCGACGGGCGCTACGCGGAACGGCTCCGCGGCGCCGGTGCCCGCGTTGCCATGGTCGACGACCTGCCCCGGCTCGAGCGCTACGACGTCGACCTGTTGCTCGATCAGAACCCCGGCGCGCTGCGCCAGCCCTATGCGGGCGCGCCGTCTCGCCTGCTGCTCGGGCCGCAGTTCACGCTGCTGCGCCCCGGCTTCGCCGCCGCGCGCACCGGCGCCCGCCCCGACGGCCGCCGCATCCTCGTCAGCGCCGGCGCCAGTGATGTCGGCGGCGTGACGAGCCGCATTCTTGAAGCGCTGGCGCCGCGCACCGAGCTGCAGGTGACGGCCGTCATTGGCGCGGCCAACCCCGGTGGTGCGGCAGTCCGGGCGGCATTTGCGGACGTGCCGCACATCCGGTTTGCCGAGAACAGCCTGGACATGCCGGCACTGATGACCGGTGCCGACCTCGCCATCGCGAGCACCGGCATCATGCTGTGGGAGCTGGCCTGCCTCGGCGTGCCCACGCTCGTCATCAGCAGCACGCCGGTTCAGCATGCGGTCGCCCGCATCGCTCATGAGTGCGGCGCCTGGCAGTGGCTCGGTGACAGCGCGGCGATGACCAGCGCGGAGATCGGCGCCGCCCTCGATGCCCTGCTCGCCGATTCCGCCAGGCGCGCCGAGATGTCGCGGCTCGGCAGGATCATTGTCGACGGCCAGGGCGCGGCGCGCGTGGCACGCGCGCTGCTCACCGAGGCGCCCCCGGACTGGGCGGTTCGGCGTTCCGGGCCCGCCGACGCAGAGGCGATCTGGGAGATCGCCGCGGATCCAGGCGTGCGCCGCCTCTCGTTCCGCAGCGAGACGTTCGGCTTTGCCGAGCATGACGCCTGGTATCGCCGCCGGCTCGAGTCGCCCGCCTGCCAGCTGTGGGTCGTCGCGCGCGAGGGTGTGGTCGGCGGCTTCGTCCGCTACGACCGCAGCGGCGAGGACGCTGAGGTCAGCATTGCGGTCGCGCCGGCGTTGCGCGGACACGGCCTGGGAGCCCGGCTGCTCTCGGAATCGGCACGGCCGGCGGGCCGTGCGCTCGGCGTGCGGCGCATCCGCGCCTCCGTCCTCGAGGACAACGACACGTCGCGACGCCTCTTCGCGAGCGTCGGATTTGCCGCGGTCGATGGCCCGGCGGCCCGTTACGGTCATCCCTGCCTGATGTTCGAACTGGCGGTGACACCCGAGGCGGCCGCATCGTGAACGAGCTGCGCATCGGCAACCGCGTCGTGGGGCCGGGAAAGCCCGTGTACGTCGTCGCGGAGCTGTCGGCGAACCACGACCAGAGCCTGTCGCGCGCGGAGGCGCTGGTTCGGGCCGCCGCCGAGGCCGGCGCCGATGCCATCAAGCTGCAGACCTATACCCCCGACACCATGACCCTCGCCTCGGATGCGGAGCCCTTCCGCATTCACGGCACAATCTGGGACGGGCGGCTGCTGTACGACCTGTACCAGGAGGCGCAGACGCCGTGGGAATGGCACGCGCCGCTGATGGCGCTGGCGCGCGAGCTGGGACTCGACTGCTTTTCGTCGCCGTTTGACGCGACCGCCGTCGACTTCCTGGAAGCGCTGGATGCGCCGGTGTACAAGGTCGCCTCGTTCGAACTGGTCGACATTCCCCTGCTGCGGCGGATTGCGGCGACCGGCAAGCCGGTGATCGCGTCCACCGGGATGGCCACGTCTCCGGAAATCGAGGAGGCCGTGAACACGCTGCGCGCAGGCGGTGCTGCCGCCATCGCGCTGTTGAAGTGCACGAGCGCCTATCCGGCAGCCCCCGAGGAAATGGACCTGCGCACCATTCCCGACCTTGCCGCCCGCTTCGAGCTGCCGGTCGGGCTGTCCGACCACACGATGGACGAAACAGTGCCGGTGGCGGCCGTCGCCCTCGGCGCATGCATCGTCGAGAAGCACCTCACGCTGTCGCGTTCACACCCCGGGCCGGATAGCGCGTTCTCGCTCGAACCGCAGGAGTTCCGCGCGATGGTGTCGGCGGTGCGCACTGCGGAGCGGGCGCTCGGCGGTGTGCGCTACGGTCCCAACCGGCGCGAGGAAGGCAGCCTTCGGTTCCGGCGCTCGCTCTTCGTCGCCGAGGATCTCCAGGCAGGAGACCTGTTCACGGCGGCGAACATCCGGTGCATTCGCCCGGCGGACGGGCTGCATCCGCGGCATCTCGACGAGGTGCTGGGGCGCCGGGCGGCGCGCGCCGTGCGGCGCGGCACGCCGCTGACGTGGGACCTGGTGGCGAAGAACGGATGAGCGCCGCTCCCGCGCCCATCGACACGGCGCGGCTGCGCCTGGTGCCGTTGGCGGCGCACCATGTGACGCCGCGCTATGTCGCCTGGTTGAACGACCCCGAGGTCATGCGCTTCAGCCGACACCGGCACCGGACGCACACGCTGGCGTCGGTGCGCGACTACGTGCAGTCGTTCGAGGGCTCGGACAACCGGCTGTGGGCGATTGAACTGCGGGAAGCCCCCGGCACGCACCTCGGCAACATCAACGCCACGATCGACGCGCCGAACGGGGTGGGCGACGTCGGCATCCTGCTGGGCGAGCGGGCGTTCTGGGGCCGGGGATTCGGACGCGAAGCGTGGACCGCGGTGTGCCGCTACCTGCTCGACGACCTCGGGCTGCGAAAGGTCACCGGCGGAACCGTCGCCACGAACGTCGGCATGCTCGCCGTGATGCGGGCGGCCGGCATGCGGGAAGACGGCGTGCGCGTCCGGCAGGAACTCGTCGATGGCCGCGAGATCGACCTGATTCACATGGCGTTGTTCCGTACGCCGTTGCCAGACCGCCTCAACCGATAGGAGACCGATGGCGACTGTTGCCCGCCGATCGATTCGCTACTGCACGCGCTGCGTGATGCCGGACACCAAGCCGGATCTGCTGCTCGATCACGAAAGCGTGTGCAACGCCTGCCGCGCCTACGAACACCGCGCCGTCGTCGACTGGGATCAGCGGCGTGCCGAGCTGGACACCGTGCTCGAACGTTATCGATCGCGGGACGGCTCGCGCTACGACTGCATCGTGCCGGTGAGCGGCGGCAAGGACAGCACGTTCCAGGTCATCAAGATGCTGGAACTCGGCATGAATCCCCTCTGCGTGACCGCCACGACCGACAGCCTGACGCCGGTGGGCCGCCGCAACATCGAGAACATCAAGCACCTGGGCGTCGACTACGTCGAGGTGTCGACCAACCCGGTAATCCGGCGGCGAATGAACCGGCTCGCGCTGACCCAGGTCGGCGACATTTCCTGGCCCGAACATGTCGCCATCTTCACGATCCCGGTCCGCGTGGCCGTGGCGATGCGCGTGCCGTTGCTGATCTGGGGAGAGAACTCCCAGAACGAGTACGGCGGCCCGGCGGCCGCGGCCGACAGCAACGTGCTGACGCGGCGCTGGCTGGAGGAATTCGGGGGGCTGCTCGGCCTGCGGGTGTCCGATCTCCGCGGCGTCGAAGGGATCGAGTCGAAGCACCTGATTCAGTACACCTACCCGACCGACGACGAACTGCGGGAGGCCGGGGTCACCGGGTTGTTCCTGGGCTATTACCTGCCGTGGGACGGCTACCGCAACACGCTCGTCGCGCAGGCATTCGGTTTCGAGAGCCATCCGCACGCGGTGGAAGGATCGGCGGTGAACTACGAGAACGTCGACAACTTCCAGACGGGCATTCACGACTACTTCAAGTTCCTGAAGTACGGCTTCGGGCGCGCCACCGATCTGGCCTGCCTCCACCTGCGGCGAGGGCGCCTCAGCCGCGGCGAGGCGATGGCCATCGTCAGGCGGCTTGATGGCCGCTTCCCCTGGACCTATCTCGGACGGCCGCTCGAGGAGATTCTCGGCGAGATCGACATGACGCTCGACGAGTTCGTCGCCGTCTGCGATCGCTTCACCAACAAGAAGCTCTTCGTCTGCGACGCCAACGGCCAGCTGGTCAGGGATCGCCGCGGCAACCTGACGAAGATCAACTACGACAACGGCGACTGACGCGCGTGCCCACTGTTGCCATCGTCGATTACGGCCTCTGCAACCTCGACTCCGTCCGACGCGCGGTCGAGGAGTGCGGTGGCCGGCCGGTCGTCACGGCGCGGCCGGAGCCGGTGCTCGAGGCGTCGCACGTCATCCTGCCGGGTGTCGGCGCGTTCCCCGAGGCGATGGCCACGCTGCGGCGGTCGGGGCTCGCGGAGGCGCTGACGCAGCAGGTGATCGCGCGCGGCGTGCCGTTCCTCGGCATCTGCCTCGGCATGCAGCTGATGGCCGCCCGTGGCACCGAAGGGGGCGTGACCGACGGCCTGGGGTGGATTCCCGGCGAGGTGCGGCGCCTCGAGGGCCTGGCCGAGGCGCGGGTCCCGCACGTCGGCTGGAACGAGGTGCACGCGACGCGGCCATGCGCCCTGCTCGACGGCGTTGCGCCCGGGGCCGATGTCTACTTCGTGCACAGCTACGCGATGGTGCCGTCGGAGGAGCGCGACATCGTCGCGACGACGCCGCGCGGCGAGATGCCGTTTGTCTCGATCGTGCAGCGCGACAACGTCGCCGGCGTGCAGTTCCACCCCGAGAAGAGCCAGCGGGTTGGTTTCGCGATCCTGCGCAACTTCCTTCGCGACGGGGTTCCGGCGCGTGTGTGAACTGAACATGGGAGCCTTATGTCCGTAACGGCTGCCGCGCCGCCTGCCGCCCCCCGGGCGGCATGGCGCCAGCGGCTGCGCGCCCTCCTCCTGCCGATCTACAAGCCCTCGCGCTCGCGGCTCGCGTTGCCGGTCTGGCGCGCGGTGTTGATGCGGCCGGCGGTGTTCGAGGTGTGGTTCCGGCTGCGCGCGTGGTGGCTGCTGGCGACCGGCGGCGGCCTGCGCGGCGCCGCCGGGCCCGCCGCGAGCGACGACACGTTCCTCGGCCGGGTCTGGAGCTACAACCGATCGCAGATGTGGGAGTTCTACCGCATCCGCACCGAGAAGTTCATGGCCGTCCTGCGCTGCGTGGACGCACTGCCGCCCGAGCCGCGCATGCTGGTGATCGGCCCGCGGAACGAGGCCGAGATCCTGCTGCTGTCGCTGTACGGATTCCCGCTGAAGCACATTACCGCCATCGATCTCTTCAGCTACAGCCCGAAGATCCAGTGCATGGACATGCACGACATCAGGTTCCCCGACAATTCGTTCGACATCGTCTATTCCGCGTGGACGCTGAAGTACTCGTACGACCTGCCGCGCGCCTGCCGCGAGCTGCTGCGCGTGGTGCGGCCGGGCGGCGTGGTGGTGACCGGCTTCTCGCACACGACCGCGATCACCGGCGAGGTCGGTGCGCCGCTTGCCGGCGGCCTGGCCGAGCTGCTCGAGCAGTTTGCCCCGCACGTGGACTGGGTCTACTGGCAGGAGCGCACGCCGGTTCCCGGTGCGGACGCCGAGGAAGTGTCGGTCATCTTCCGAGTCAAAAAGTGAAAGTCCGCATCATGCCCACGCTCCTGTTCAAGGACGTGGGCCTGGTCAAGGGAGTCCGCTTCGATTCGTGGCGCCGCGTCGGCAGCGCCGTCCAGGCGGTCAAGGTCTACAACATGCGCGAGGTCGACGAGCTCGTGTTCATGGACATCACGGCTACCGTCGAGGGACGGGAACCCGACTTTGCCACGGTCGACGAGCTCGCCGACGAGTGCTTCATGCCGCTGACCGTTGGCGGCGGCGTCCGCACCATCGAGGATGTCGGCCGGCTGCTACGCGTCGGCGCCGACAAGGTGTCGCTCAACACGGCGGCGATCGAAAGGCCCGACCTCATCACCGCGGCGGCGGAGCGATACGGCACCCAGTGCGTGGTGGTGTCGCTCGACGCCCGGCGAACGGCAACCGGCTACGAGGTGTGCACACGCGCCGGGACCGCACCCACGGGGATCGACCCCGCCGATGCGGCGGCACAGGCCGAAGCACGGGGCGCCGGCGAGATCCTGATCACGTCGATCGACCGCGACGGCACGATGGAGGGATACGACGTCCCGCTCGTCGCCCGCGTGGCCGCCGCCGTCCGTATTCCGGTCATCGCCGCAGGCGGCGCCGGCAGCTACGAGCACATGCGCGAGGCGCTTGCCGGCGGCGGCGCGTCCGCGGTGGCCGCGGCCAGCATGTTTCACTTCACCCATCAGACGCCGCTCGAAGCCAAGCAGTACCTGCAGGCGCATGGCTTCCAGATGCGCCGCTAGGAGCCGGGATGGAATCAGGGAAGCGCGACGAGTCACGTTCCGAGGTCACGCGCCTCGAACAGTTGTGGGGCGGAGAGTTCGGCGACGCGTACATCGAGCGCAACCGCGACGCGGGCGGGCCGCGGGAGCCGTTCTGGACCTCGCTGCTGGCGCAGTTTCCCGTGACGCGCGCGCTCGAGGTCGGCTGCAACACCGGCGCGAACCTGCGCTGGCTCGTCGGCGGTGTGCCGGAGGTGTTCGGCGTGGACGTCAACACGACGGCGCTGGCCGATGTCCGGAGGAACCTGTCATCGGTCAACGCGGTCCATGCCGCCGGCCGTGAGCTGCCGTTTCGAGACGGGTGGTTCGACCTGGCATTCACGATGGGGGTGCTGATCCACCAGCCGACCGAATCGCTGCCGCTGGTGATGGCGGAAATCGTGCGCTGCTCGCGGCGCTACGTGCTGTGCGGCGAGTATTTCTCCGAGGAGACGGTCGAAGTCCCCTACCGCGGGCATCGCGGGGCGTTGTTCAAGCGCGATTTCGGCGGCCTCTACCAGCGCCTGTTTCCCGAGCTGGCGCTGCGCGCCAGCGGCTTCCTCGGGCGCGACGCCGGCTGGGATGACGTGACCTGGTGGATGTTCGAGAAGCAGCCGCGGTGAGGCGCGTCGCCATCATCCA
The DNA here is from genome assembly GCA_050247255.1 of Vicinamibacterales bacterium. GTDB lineage: Bacteria > Acidobacteriota > Vicinamibacteria > Vicinamibacterales > UBA2999 > JBFWUM01. The sequence continues at coordinate 110,370 of JBFWUM010000002.1, forward strand.
GGCGCGCACCGGCTCGGCCCGCCTGCCCGGTAAGGTGCTGGCGGACGTTGCCGGCCGGCCGATGCTCGAGCGGGTGATCGACCGCGTGATGCGCTCGGGCCGGGTCGATGCGGCGGTCGTGGCGACGACCAATCGCGCGGCCGACGATCCGGTGGCCGAACTGGCCCGCGCCCTGGGCGTCGGCGTCTTTCGCGGCGACGAAGAGGACGTGTTGTCCCGGTACCTCGGTGCCGCCCGGGAGGCGCGGGCGGAGGTCGTGGTCCGCGTGACCGCGGACTGCCCGCTGCTCGATCCGGAGGTGGTGGCGCGGGTCGTCGACACGCTGTGTGGTGCCGCGCGCGACGTCGATTACGCATCGAATGTGATGACCCGGACGTTCCCGCGCGGGCTCGACGTGGAGGCGCTCTTCGTCGACGTGCTGGAACGGGTCGCGCGCATGAGCTCGAGCCAGCCGTCCCGTGAGCACGTGACCTACCACATCCTGCGGGAGCGCCCCGAGCTGTTCGCGACCCGGAGCGTGGAGGATGTCGTCGACAACTCCGACCTGCGGTGGACCGTCGACGAAGCCGCCGACCTGGAGATGGTGCGGCAGGCGTATGCAACGCTGGGGCTGGACGCCGGGCACATGTCCTATCGCGACATCTGTGCCTGGATGCGCGCCCATCCCGAGGTCGCCGGCCTCAACGCCCACGTCGCGCAGAAGGCCTGAACCGAGCGTGCCCGCGTGAAGTGCGTCGCCACCATCGAAGCCCGTATGACCTCGTCGCGCCTGCCGGGGAAGGTGCTGATGACCGCGGCGGGCAAGCCGATGCTGCGGATTCTCATCGAGCGCCTCAGGACTGTGCCGCGACTGGATGCCATCGTGGTGGCGACGACCGTCAACGCCACCGACGATCCGATTGCCGGGCTCGGGGCCGAGCTCGGCGTCCAGGTCTTTCGCGGCAGCGAGGACGACGTGCTCGGCCGCGTCTGCGGCGCGCTGGATGCCACCGGCGCGGACGTGTGCGTCGAGATCACGGGCGATTGTCCGCTCGTCGACCCGGCGATCGTCGGCGAAGCGATCGACGAGTACTTCCGCACGCGCGACACGCACTGGTACATCAGCAACTCCGACCCGCACCGCGCCGTTCCCGCCGGCCTGGACGTCCAGGTGTTCGGCGCGGACCTGCTGCGCCAGCTCGAGCGCGTGACCCACGACCCGGAGGAACGCGAGCACGTCTCCTACGGCTTCTATCGCCCGGAGGCGGGGGATCGCTGGCGGCCGCGGTTCATCCGGCACGAGGCGGCGCGCGGCGCCGAGGGCCTGCTGGTGACACTCGACTACCGCGAGGACTACGAGCTGATCAGGGCGCTGTACGAGGACCTGCACACCGGGTCGCCGTTGTTCGGCGTTACGAGCATCGTCAACTGGATTCGGGCGCACCCCGAGGCCCACGCCAGGTGCCTGCAGGTGCGCGGGCTGACGGCGGCGTGAGCGCCACGTGGCGGGTGGGCATCGTCGGCGCCGGGCTGATGGCCCAGGGATTCGACGCGCCCGGATCGCCGCGCGTACTCAGCATGGCGCACGCCTTTGCCCGCGTGCCGCGGTTCAGCGTGTCGGGCTTCTTCGATCAGCGACCGGAGCGGGCGGCGGCAGCAGAGCAGCGCTGGGGAGTGCCGTCGACGCCGCGGGAGCGCGCTGCGTGGTTCGACCAGCGCTGGGACGTGATTTACATCGCGACGCCAGACGCGCAGCACGCGGGCGACCTGGAAACGGCGCTTGACGCGCGGCCGCGCGCGGTGCTGGTTGAAAAGCCGCTGGCCCTGGATGCCGGCGACGCGGCTCAGCTGCTCGATCGCGCCGAGCGCGAGGGGGTGCCGCTGATCGTCAACTTCCCCCGGCGCCACCATTCGGCCGTTGCCGCGCTCCGCCGCATGGTGGCTGCCGGAGAGCTGTCGGCGCCGTCGAGCGCGTGGGCGGCCGTGTCCGGCGGCGCGGCGCACAACCTGCCGCACCTCATCGATCTGGTGCGCGCGGTGTGGGGCAGCGGGTGGGTGGTGTCCGGCGCCGGCCGCCGCGGCGAGCTGGTGACGCTGCGCTGGCAGCGCGCCGAGGAGACCTTCTGGATGTGCGTGGCGGAGCGCCGGGCCGAGTACTACGTCTGGGAGGCGCAGTTCCATTGCCCTGAGGGGAAGCTGGAGCTGTCGAAGAGCCCCGAGGTGCTCGAGTGGTCGGCGCCGGCGCCGCATCCGGATTACGCCAGCTACCGCGTTCTCCACCCGCGACTGAGCGCCGGCATGGAGGACGAGCCGCTGCTGACGCGCGCGGTGGCGTCGCTCGCCGGGGTGCTCGACGACCCGGCGGCGGCCGCGGCCGCGCTCGCCATCGAGCGGGAGACGCAGCGGCTGGTGGCCGCGGCGCTCGCATGCTTCGAACCGGAATGACCATGTCCACACTTGCCCTGCTTGGCGGAACGCCGGTGCGCGATCGCCGCTTCCCGGCGCACAACCCGATCGGCCGCGAGGAACGCGATGCGGCGATTGCCGTCATCGAGGACGGCGAGCTGTCGCGCTTCCTTGGGTCGTGGCACCCCGACTTCTTCGGCGGTGCGCGCGTGCAGGCGTTCGAGGCCGAGTGGGCGGCGTTTGCCGGCGCCGGCTTTGCCGTCTCGGTCAACTCGAACACGTCGGGGCTGCTGGCGGCAGTGGCGGCGGCGGGCGCCGGGCCGGGTGACGAGGTCATTCTCCCGCCCTACACGATGTCGGCAACCGCCGCGGCGGTCGTCGCCAACAACGCCGTGCCGGTGTTCGCCGACATCAATGCGACCTCGTACTGCCTTGATGCAGCCGCCATCGAGGCGCGGCTGACGCCGCGGACCAGGGCGATCATCGTCGTCCATTTGTTCGGGCATCCGGCGGACATGGATCCCATCCTGGAGCTGGCCGCGCAGCATGGGCTGACGGTGATTGAGGATGCTGCCCAGGCGCCCGGCGCGCTCTACAAGGGGCGGCCGGTTGGCACGCTCGGCCACATGACGGTGTTCAGCCTGAACTACCACAAACACATTCACACCGGCGAAGGCGGCGTGGTCACCACCAACGACGAGCGGCTGGCGACGCGCCTGCGACTCGTCCGCAATCACGGCGAGGCGGTGGTCGAGGAGATGGGGGTCACCGAGATCGCGCACACGTTCGGGTTCAACCTGCGGCTGACGGAGCTGCAGGCGGCGATCGGCTCGGCCCAGCTGCGGAAACTCCCGGCGCTGCTGGCGGCGCGGGTGCGCAACGCCACCTTTTTGTCCGAACGCATCGGCGCCCTGCCGGGCATTCATGCGCCGGTGGTGGCCGAGGGCTGCACCCACGCCTACTACGTGCAGCCGTTCTGGTTCGACGAGGAGGTGGTCGGCGTGCCGCGGGACCGCTTCGTGGAGGCGGTGAGCGCCGAACTCCCGACCGCCGAGAACCAGGATTGGCCCCTCGTGTATGCCGGTTACATGAAGCCGCTCTACCTGCAGCCGATGTACCAGCGGCGGATCGCGTATGGCGCCTCCGGCTGCCCGTTTGCCTGCCCGCTGTATCGCGGCGAGGTGAGCTATGCGCCCGGGATTTGTCCCGTCACCGAGCGCGTCGAGCGGCACATCATCGGGACGGAATTCCTCCGTCCGCCGGCCGATCTCGACGACATGCGCGACGTTGCCGAGGCCTTCGCCAAGGTTTACGAGCACCGCCACGAGCTCGTGAGCAGTGCCGTCTAAAGTCGACGTCGTGGCGGTCGCCTCGGACGCGGGCAGCGGCCGCGCGCTCGCGCCGGTCGTGCGACGGCTCGTTCGAAACGGCACCGCCGTCATCGGCTATGCCAGCGGGCCGTCAGGCGAGATCCTGCCGCAGGAAGCGCCGGAGGCGACCACGGTGGCGCTCGACGACGACTGCACGCCCGGCGCGTTCGGCGATTTGATCGCCGGCAGCGACGCGCGAGTGGTCCTCACGGGCGCCGGGGCGTACAACAGGCTCGAGCACACGGCGCGGCTGGCTGCGCGGCACTGCGGACGTCCATCGATTGCCGTCCTCGATTACTGGTTCGAGTACGCGCCGCGCTTTCAACGCGTCACCGATGGCCGGCGCGTCGACAGCTGGCCCGACGTGCTGTGTGTGCCTGACGACGTGGCGGCGCGCGGCGTTGTCGAGGCGGGCGGCGATCCGAGCCGGGTCGTGGTGACCGGAAGTCCGAACATCGAAGCATCACGGCTCTGGTGGGACGCGTATCACCCGGACCGGGAGCGGCTGGCGCACTCGCTCGGCGTCGATCCGGCGGCGCCGATCGTCGCGTTCTTTTCCGAGCCGCACCGCGCGAACCCCGACGGCCGCCCGTTCACCGGCCCCGGCGGGTTGATTCGTGACGACGGGTCGCCGCTCTTCGGCTACACCGCGGAGCAGATGCTCTCGCTGGTGATGCGCGCGCTGGCCGACGCCGGGCGCCGCCGGGACGTACGTATCCAGGTGATCGTGAAGGCGCACCCGCTCGAATGGACGCCTGGGCTGCGGGAATTCGCGGCCCGGTGGAACGACGGGTCGGCGAGCGTGTCGATCACCGAGGCTGCCCATCCGCGCGAGCTGGTCGCGCTGGCCGATGCGGTCGTGGGCATGAGCTCGGTGACGCTGATCGAAGCCGGGCTGGCGGCGCGCCCCACCTACAGCGTGCAAATAGGGCTGGGGGCGGACGCACCATTCGACCCGTGCGTGGCCAACCGGCTGGGGTTGGCCACGCCGGTCTTCGATGTCCCGGCACTGGAGACGTTCGCCGCAGCGATTGCCGGCGGCACCGCCTCGCCGCCGCCGGTACGGCCGGCCGGCCTGCGAGTGGACGGCGCCACCGACGCGGTGGCGATGGTGGTGAACCGGGTGCTGGCGGCGGCCTGAATGCGCCTGCACATCAATTTCTCGGTCGTGCTGCCGGTCTACGCGCGGGTCGCGCTCGACCTGCAGCGCCGCTACGGGATCGAGGGCTTCTCGGGATTCGTCTACGGGCGCGACAGCCTCCACGACCTCGAGGCGATCGGCTTTCCTCTCGAGGGCGTGCGGACGCTGACCGATGCGCTGCGGGCCCGCGGCGACCGTGACCCCGACATGGCCTATCTGCGCGAGTGCGAGCGGCGCTACGGCCCGAACCTCTACCTGATGATCGCCGGCTGCAGGTTTGTCTCGGGCTTCCCGCATCGCCGCGCCCTGCAAGTGCTCGAAACCGGCTTCCGCCTGATCGAAGGGTTGTTCGACGAGTACCGCCCGGGGGCGGTCATCAGCGACGGCGTCGCCTGCACGCTGAGCTACATCCAGTATGCAGTCGCCAAGGCACGGGGCGTGCCGTTTCTGACGATTGCGCCGGCGCGCGTCAACGGCCGCTTCTACATCATCCGCAACCATCGAGATCAATACGAGCGGGTCGACGCGCTGTTTGAGGCCTACAAGCGGAATGGCTTGCCGGTGCCGCAGCGCGCCGAGGCGGCCGCATTCATCGAGGGCTTCCGCGAGGCGGCTACGAAGCCTGACTACTTCATCAAGCTGGCCACCCAGCCGGGCTTCGATGCCGGCGCCCTCGGCACCCTGGCGTCGCTGGCCTATCGGCGTTACGTGCTGGACCGCGACAACTACCTGCTGGCGGCGCCTCACGAGGCGGTACTCAGCCGGCTGACGCGCATCATCAAGAGCCGGCTGCTGGACCGTCCTCATTTCGATGCGCCGCGGGCGGACGAGAAGTTCGTCTTCTTCCCGCTCCATTTCCAACCGGAACTGACGACGCTGGTGCTCGCGCCGCACTTCGTCAACCAGGTGGCGGTGATCGAGAACCTGGCGAAGACGCTGCCGATCGACCACCTGCTCTACGTGAAGGAACACAAGGCGAGCCTCGGCCGGCGCCCACTGGGCTACTACCAGGCGATTCGGCGGATCCCGAACGTTCGGCTGCTGTCGCCGTTCCTCGACAGCCATACCCTGATCAAGGCGGCGTCGGCGGTGTGCGTGATCTCCAGCACCGTCGGCTGGGAGGCGCTTCTCTACGAGAAGCCGGTAATCACGCTTGGCGACGTCTGCTACAACGCCTTCGATCTGGTGACCCACGTGACCGACATGACCGCTGTTGCTGGTGCCATCGCGCACGCCATCGAACAATTCCGGCCGGACCGCGACCTGCTGGAGAAATACGTCGCCGCCATGCTCAATGGGATGTACGAGGGGGACGTCTTCCATCCTCCCGGCGAGCGGACGAGCCCGAGCCTGCGTCCGGACAACATCTCGCGGGTCGCGGACGTGGTGGCCGCGGAGCTCTCGTTGGCGCCGGCGGCAGGAGTATCAGCGTGATTGAGACGCCGGCGGTTCCCGCCGTCTCGCGGCGCTCGGCGCTGCAGTGGGTCAGGGGCATCGCGCACCAGTACGGGTATCGCCTGGTCCTGGGTCAGCTGCCGCGCCTGTATTACGGCAACGACGCCGGGTTCTCGCAGAACTTCCGGGCAGGACGCGAACTCCGCGCGCTGCGGGCGCGGGCGCCGCAGGCGGGATCGCCGGGGGACGCCCGTCCGGCACGCCTACGGCAGGAGGGGTTTCTGCCACTGGGGAAGCCGTACGCGCCGGCGCTCGTCGCCGCGATCCGTTCACGTGTAGCCGAGCTCGTGATGGATCCGGCGGCGTCTCTGCCGGTCGGACCGCGGATCAAGGACGCCATTCGAGGCATCGTCGATCCGCTGGAACGCATTCCCGAGATCGCGCAGCTGCTCTCTGACGATATCCAGGGTGTGCTGCGGGGGTACTTCGGGACGCACTTTCGTGTCGAGCACGTACGCGTGTGGCGAAATGTCCACGTGCCCGACGCCTTCGCGCGGCAGGACGTGTACTCGAACCTGTGGCACAACGACCAAGACCCGGTCACCCTGTTGCGGCTGTTCGTCTACATGACCGACGGCGTCACGCGCGAAACTGGCGCGACCAACGTCCATTCGATTGCGGCCACCAAGCAGATTATCCGGCGCGGGTACCTGCGGCGCCGGGCGATCCTGCCGCCCGCGCGGCGGATCCTCGAAGACGCCGCGCGCATTCAGTACTTCGAGGGTGATGCCGGGTCGGCCTGCCTGCTCAACCCGCAGCTCTGCCTGCACCGCGCCACCGTTCCGCGGGCCGGGGCCCATCGCGACATGATTCAGTTCACCATCGCGCCGTCCGGCGTGCCGCTCGCCGACGACTGGCACCGCCGGATGCCGCCCGACGCCGTGATGCACGCGATGGCTCCGGAGCGCGGGTGAGCCGGGTCGCGGCCCGACAGATCGCCCACACGCTGTCGGCGAAGGGGGTGACGGCGGCGCTCCGCGTCGGCCTGATGGCCATCCTCGCCCGCGAGTTGACCCCCGACGCCTACGGCGCTTATTCACTGATCCTGACGGTTGGCACCTTCGGCGTGCTGATGGCCGGCCTGAATCTCGGCATCTACGTGTACCGGGCGGTGCCCGGCCGTGAGCCGTCGGCGCAGTTGAGCCTGTTCAAGACGACCTTCCTGTTCGAAGTCGGGCTGGCGCTCATTCTCGTCGTCATCATCATCGGCGGTGGCCTCGTTCCGATCGCCCTGCGGGGGCTCAACGCCGAGGGGTACGAGGGGGCCTTCGCGCTGGGCCTCGTCCTACTCGTTGTGCTGGTTGCGCTGTCGGAGGCGACGCAGTACTTCACGGCGCAGGCCAGGATCGAGCAGGCGAACTGGGTGGACATCCTGAGCCAGGCGGCCTGGGTGCTGCCGTTTGCCGCCTGGTGGGCCCTGGGACTGCCGATCACCGTGCTCGCCGTCATCGCCGCGCAGCTGGCCGGCGGGCTGGCGGCGCTGTGGTACGGCGCCCGCCAGGTGGGCAGCCGGGAGTGGTATCACGCGACGCCCGCCTGGCATGAGCTCCGGACCGCGATCGGCTTCAGTGTGCCCATGATCGTGCCGGGCCTGAGCCTCTACGTGCTGCGCCTGGCCGACCGCTTCATCCTGTCATCGGCGTGGGGGCTCGAGCAGGTCGGCATCTACGCCTTCGCCTACACGTTCGTGAACATGCTCTACACGTTCACCGCCTGGGCCATTTTCAAGACGTTTGGCCCGCGGATCATCGCCGCGCACAACGAGGCAGATCACGCGCGCCGGGACAGGCTGCAGAGCTACATGGTGAAGATCGCGCTGCTGGCCTTTGTCGGCGCGACGGCAGCGCTGCTCGTTCTCTACGATCCCGTGGTGTCGCTGGTGGCGCGGCCCGAATACCTGGCGGCGGCTCGGCCGCTGCCGCTGCTGGCGCTCTGCTACGTGTTCATCATCCTCACGTACCCGGCCGACAACATGCTGTTCATGCAGGACCGGGTGAAATCATCGGCGGCGATCGATCTGGCCGGCATGGCTGTCGGCATCGCCGCCAACCTGCTGCTGGTGCCGCGCTGGTCGTATATGGGGGCGGCGGTCGCGTCCACCGTCGGCTTCGGCACGATCATGCTCGGCAAGTACGCCTTCTCCGGCACGCTGTCGTCGCTGCGCCCCGACGTCCTGTTCTCGTTCGACACCGAGGCTCGCATGCTCGGGTCGTACCTCGTGCGGTGGCGCAGCTGATGTGCGGCATCGCCGGCATTGTCAGCTTCGGTCCGCCGGTGGACGGCGACCTGCTGCGCGCCATGAACGCGCGCCTCGTCCACCGCGGGCCCGACGACGGCGGCGAGTGGGTCGACGCGACGTCCCGCGTCGGCCTGGCGAACCGCCGCCTGGCCATCCTCGATCTCAGCGCGGCTGGCCACCAGCCGATGGTGGCGCGCGACAGCGGGCACGTAATCGCGTACAACGGGGAGATCTACAACTTCCTCGAGTTACGGCACGAGCTGGAAGGGCACGGCCATCGGTTCTGTACCGGGTCCGACACGGAAGTACTGCTCGCCGCCTACGCCCACTGGGGCGACGCCTGTGTGGAGCGGCTCAACGGGATGTTCGCCTTTGCGATCTGGGATCCAGGGCGGCAACGGCTGTTCGCCGCGCGCGATCGCTTCGGCGAGAAGCCGTTCTACTATCACCGCTCGCCCGAGCGCCTCGTCTTCGCGTCCGAAATCAAGGCGCTGCTCGCTGACTCGCGCACGCCGCGCGCCGCTGACGAAGCGGCCGTGACGCGCTACCTGCTGCTGGCCCAGCTCGACGGGGACGAGCGGACCTTTTTCGACTCGATCTGCCAGCTGCGGCCGGCGCACACGCTGTCTGTGGATCGCGACGGTACCCTCACGACCCGGCGCTACTGGCAGCTCGACCTGGCCGCAACGCTCGACCCCGGCGAAGAGCCGGACGCGCCGGAGCGTTTCCGTGAGCTGCTGTTCGATTCAATTCGCCTCCGGATGCGCTCGGACGTCCCGGTGGGGTCGAGCCTCAGCGGCGGCCTCGACTCGAGCAGCATCGTGTGTGCGATGTCGCGGCTGGTCGATCGCCGCGCCCAGCAGCAGAACACCTTCTCCGCGCGCTACCGGTCGGGCGGCACCGACGAAGGGCGCTACATCCGGGAAGTGACCGGGGCGACTGCGGTCCAGGGGCACGAGGTGTTCATCGAGGGCGCCGATCTCGCCGGTGAGGTCGAGCGGTTCCTCTGGTTCCAGGACGAACCGGTGGCGCACACCAGCCAGTACGCGCAGTGGAAGGTGATGCAACTGGCGCGCGACACCGGCGTCACCGTGCTGCTCGACGGGCAGGGGGCCGATGAGATCATCGGCGGCTACCCGGCGCAGACATTCGGCTATGGTTACGCCGAGCTCCTGCGTGGCGGGCGTATCGGCGAACTGGCGCGCGAGCTGGGCGCCTACCGGCGGCATCAGGGTTCCTTCGGCCCGGCCCTGCGCTACCTGGCCGCGGCGCTGCTGCCGGAAGAGACACGGAGCCGGCAGCGCACGCGCGCACACGCGACGCGTGGCCTGCGTCCGCGCTGGACTGCCGACAGCCTGGCCGGCGAGACAGCGCCCGGCTATGCGGCGGCGCCGGTGCTGCGGCAGGCCCTCTATCGCACGCTGACGTCGTCGAGCCTGCCGGGCCTGCTGCGCTACGGCGACCGCAACAGCATGGCGTTCTCGCGCGAGGCGCGCCTGCCGTTCCTCGATCACCGCCTGGTGGAGTTCGCGTATGCGCTGCCGTCGCGGCTGCTGCTGCGCGACGCCGTGACCAAGACCATCCTGCGACAGGCGATGGACGGAATCATTCCCGAGCCGGTGCGTGTGCGCATGGACAAGGTGGGCTTCGCCACGCCCGAGCGTGACTGGTTCCTGGGTCCGATGCAGCCGTGGCTGCGCGACGCACTGGACGGACTGAAGCGGCGTGACGTTGTGCCTGGAGCGGCGATCGGGGAGCAGTGGCAACGCTTCCTGCGAGGCGGCGATTCCGGCACCGTGTGGCGGCTCGCCAACCTGGAAGCCTGGATGCGCCGGTTCATCGACCGCGTGCCGGAGGCGGCATGAGCAGCGTCATCTACGAAAGCGTCCGCGACCCGGCGGAATATGTCGCGCGCTACAACGCGCTGATGGCGGAGCCGACCAATCGTCTGCGCGTGGCGGCGGTCGTCCGCGCCCTGCGTCCGGTCACCGGACCGATCAACCGGGTCATCGACATCGCGTGCGGCGGTGGCGCGTATCGCACCGCGGTGGCTCGCGCGCTTCGGCTCGAACGTACGCGTTTCGTTCCCGTCGATCGGCAGTACGCCTGCACCGGCGGGTACCGACTCAATCACCCGGACGCGACCCCCACCCTTGCCGACGTGACCCGGCTTCCGTTCGCGAGCGGAGCCTTCGATCTGGCGCTGTGCCTCGACATTGTCGAGCACCTTGATGACGACGCGGCGTTCGTTCGCGACGTCGCGCAGCTGGTTCGACCGGGAGGGTGGGTGCTGCTGTCCACTCAGAATTCGCGCTCGCTGGAGCATGTCATCGGTCTGTCCACCGCGGCGCTGCGGGGGCGCCGGTGGACCGGGTGGGACCCCACCCATGTCCGGTTCTACGACGCCCCGGCGCTCCGCCGGCTGGTGTCCGAGGCAGGGCTCGAAACCGTGACATTCAGCGGGACCTACTTCGTGCCGTTCCATCTGCCCGCGCGGCTGGTCAGTTGGCCGCTCGAGCGCCTCGGCCTTCGGCGCGCGGCGGCACTCGCGCATCGCATCGTGCAGTGGCCTTTCTACGCGCTGAACGGATGGTTCGAGCGCCGAGCCGCCACTGCCGTTGCCACCTGCGGCTTCGGCATCGTCGTCCTGGCGAGAAAGCCCCCATCCCCTGCGGTGATTTCTTCATGAACCTCGAACATGCCAGGATCGGCGTCGTCGGCGGCGCCGGCCTGATCGGATCGCACATCATCGACCGGCTCCTGCACGAACAGGTGGCCGAGGTGGTCGTCTTCGACAACTTCCTCCGCGGCACCCGCGACAACCTGGCCGCCGCCAGCGGTGACCCCCGTCTCCGGATCGTCGAGGGATCGATCACGGATCGCGCGGCGCTGTCGCGCGCGCTGCAGGGGGTCGACGGCGTCTTTCTGCTGGCGTCCTTGTGGCTCGGGGAGTGCCTGGCCGACCCGCGGAGTGCATGGGAAGTCGGCACCCTCGGGACGTGGAACGTGATCGAGGCCTGCCTCGAGCATCGCATCAAGCGCGTCGTCTATTCGTCGTCGGCGTCCGTGTACGGGAACGCGCTTCAGGTGCCGATGACCGAGGAGCACCCCTTCAACAACGTCACCACCTATGGCGCCACCAAGATCGCCTGCGAGCAGATGTTTCGCGCCATCTACGCCCAGCACAAGCTGCCGTACGTCGCCAACCGCTACATGAACGTGTACGGGCCGCGGATGGACCATCGCGGCACCTACGTATCGGTCATCGTCAAGGTGCTCGATCGCATCGCCGCCGGCGAACGGCCGGTGGTGTTTGGCGATGGCTCGCAGGTCTACGACTTTGTCTACGTCGAGGACGTGGCGCGCGCCAACGTGCTCGGCATGCAGGCCGACTGCGCCGACGAGGCTTTCAATATCGGGTCTGGCCTCGGCACCTCGATCAATGAGCTGGTCGGCCTGCTGCTCGAGCTCACCGGCTCGCCGCTGACGCCCGAGTACCGGCCGGAAGCGCAAAGCTTCGTCACCCATCGAATCGGCAGCACGGAGAAGGCGGAGCGCCTGCTCGGCTTCCGCGCCAGCACCCCCCTGCGGGAGGGGCTGGAGCGCCTGATCGGCTGGCGGCGTGCGGGCGAGGCTCGAACGGCAGAGCCGGTGGCTCGATGAGCGTCAGGATCCCGATTTCGCGCCCCTACTTCGGCGAGGAGGAGCGGCTGGCCCTCACCGAGCCGCTCGAGACCGGGTGGGTCGTCCAGGGGCCTCGGGTTCAGGCGTTCGAGCAGGCGTTCGCGGCGCGGATCGGGGCCGCGCACGCGGCCGCGACCACGTCGTGTACGACCGCGCTCCACCTCGCCGTGGCGGCGCTCGGCCTCGCTCCTGGTGACGAGGTGATCGTGCCGGCGTTCACCTGGATCTCGACCGCCAATGTCGTCGAGCACATGGGCGCCAGGCCGGTGTTCTGTGACATCGACCTGGCGACGTTCAACATCGACGTCCGTCAGATCGAAGCCCGCATCACTTCGAGAACCGTCGGCATCATTCCCGTGCACCTGTTCGGCCTCTGCGCCGACATGCCGGCGGTCAGTCGCGTCGCCGCGGCGAACGGCCTCTGGGTGCTCGAGGACGCCGCCTGCGGATTCGGCGCCGCGATCGACGGCCGTCACGCCGGGACCCTGGGTACGGCAGGCTGCTTCAGCTTTCATCCGCGCAAGGCGATCACGACCGGCGAAGGCGGGATGGTGACGACGGCGGACGCCGAGCTCGATCGCCGGGTGAGGAGCCTGCGCGATCACGGCGCCTCGCGCTCCGACCTCGAGCGCCATGTCTCGACGCGCTCGTTCCTCCTCTCCGACTATGACCTGCTCGGCTACAACTACCGGATGACCGACTTCCAGGGCGCGCTCGGCGTCGTGCAGCTGGCGCGCGGCGACGAGATCCTCGGCGCCCGGCGGCGGATTGCCGCGCGCTACGATGCCGCGCTGGCAGGAGCCGCCTGGCTCGACCTTCCGGCGTGTCCGGACGGCTATACCCACGGCTACCAGTCGTACGTCTGCCTGTTCCGTCCGGAAGCACCGACGCTGGCCCGGATGCCGGAACTGCACGATCGGCGCAACGCGATCATGGCCAGACTCGAGGCGCGAGGGATCGCCACGCGGCAGGGCACACACGCACCGCCGTTCACCGGCTTCTACGCGGCCAAGTACGGCTACCGCCTCGAGGACTTTCCGCAGGCGGCATTGGCCGAGCGCCTCTCGCTGTCCCTGCCGGTGTACACGCAGCTCACCGATGCCGAGGTAGACGAGGTCTGCAGCGCACTCCGGGATGCCTTCGATGCGTGAAGACCTGCTGTCGATGATGGTCGATCCAGCCGACCGCTCGCCGATGCGGGTCCTGGTGACGGAACGGTCGGCCGACGGGGCGGTCCTGGAGGGGACGCTTGCGGGCAGCGGGGGCCGGCAGTACCCGATCCGCGCGGGCATCCCACGGTTTGTCGGGGCCACGGATCAGGCGCAGGAACAGACGAAGGGGAGCTTCGCGTACAAGTGGCAGCGGACCACGAGTTATGGCTCCAGCGCGTCGATCGAGCAGGGGCGCCGCTGGCTGCTCGAGCGCTACGGGTTCGGCTCGAGCGAGGAGATGGCCGGGTACATGGCGTCGCGCGGCCGCGTGCTCGACGCCGGCTGCGGCGGCGGGCACGCCGCGTCCTTCTGGTTGTCCCCTGGCTGGGGCGGTGACGCGTGGGTGGGTATCGACATCTCTGACGCGATCGACGTGGCGCGCGAACGCCTCGGCTCGATTCCGGCGACGGCATTCGTCCAGGCCGACGTCATGCAGCTGCCGTTCGCCGACGAGGCGTTCGATGTCGTGTTCTCCGAGGGGGTGCTGCACCATACGCCGAGCACGGAACGCGCGTTCAAGTCGCTCGTGCGCGTCGTGCGCTCCGGTGGGGAGCTGATGGTGTACATCTACCGCCGCAAGTCGCCGGTGCGCGAGTTCACCGACGACCATGTGCGCCAGGCGATCGCCGGCCTGCCGCCGGAGGCGGCCTGGGAAGCCCTGCGGCCGCTCACCGCGCTCGGCCAGGCGCTGGCACAGGCGCGCGTGACGATCGAGCTGCCCGAGCCGGTGGACGTGCTCGGCATCCCCGCCGGGCGTCACGACGTGCAGCGGCTGATCTACTGGCATTTCGCCAAGCTGTTCTGGAACGACGCGCTGTCGTTCGAGGAGAACCTGCACGTGAACTTCGACTGGTACCACCCCCGCTACGCTCACCGGCATACCGAGGCCGAGCTTCGCCGGTGGTGCGACGAGGCGGGGTTGCGCGTCACCCGCCTCGACGTCCAGGACAGCGGGTTCACGCTGCGGGCGATCCGCGACTGATATGTGTGGCATAGCCGGCGTGCTGAGCGTGCGCGGCGATGCGGTGGCGCTGCCGCTGCTGCGCCGGATGACCGACGCGCTCGCCCACCGCGGGCCCAACGGCGACGGCCATTACGCCGACGGTCCCGTCGGCCTGGGCCACCGCCGTCTCGCCGTCATTGACCTGTCGCCCGCCGGGCACCAGCCGATGGCCAACGAGTCGGGCGACGTCGTCCTCACCTACAACGGCGAGATCTACAACTTCCAGGCGCTGCGCGTGGAGCTCGAGGCGCGCGGCCACCGCTTTCACTCCCGCACCGATTCGGAAGTCGTGGTCCACGCCTACGAGGAATGGGGCGACCGGTGCGTCGAGCGGTTCAACGGGATGTTCGCCTTCGCGCTCTGGGATGCGAACAACCGCCGCATCCTCCTGGCACGGGATCGTTTCGGGATCAAGCCGCTGTACTACTTTTGGGACGGCCGCGACCTGGTGTTTGCGTCCGAGGTGAAGGCGGTGCTGTGCCACCCGTCGGTGCCACGGCGGGTATCGCTGCCGGCCCTCAACCAGTACTTCACGTTCCAGAACGTCCTGACGGACGAGACCCTGTTCGACGGCGTGCGGGTTGTGGCGCCCGGCACCTGCCTGACGCTCGACGCCGGCGCCGGGGCGGCGCCGCGGTCGCACCGGTACTGGGACTTCGACTTCACCAATCCGCTCGCGATCAGCCGCGAGGAGGCGGCGGAGGAGCTCTTTCACCGATTCGAGCGGGCGGTGACGCGCCAGCTCGTCAGCGACGTGCCGGTGGGCAGCTACATCAGCGGGGGCATGGACTCGGGATCCATCGCCGCCGTCGCCAGTCGGCACCTGGGCCGATTGAGCAGCTTCACGTGCGGGTTCGATCTGTCGTCGGCATCGGGTCTCGAGCTCGGCTTCGACGAGCGTGCCCGGGCCGAGGCGCTGGCCAACCGCCTCAAGTCGGAACACTACGAAGTGGTGCTGCACGCGGGGGACATGGAGCACGTGATGCCGGATCTCATCTGGCATCTGGAAGATCTCCGGGTCGGCCAGTGCTACCCGAACTACTACGTCGCGCGCCTGGCGAGCAAGTTCGTCACCGTCGTCATGTCGGGTATCGGCGGCGACGAGCTGGCGGCCGGATACCCGTGGCGTTACTACCGCGGGGCCGTCAGCGCCGACCACGACGGGTTCCATCGCGCGTACTACGACTTCTGGCAACGGCTCGTGGCCGACGGCGACAAGCCGCAGTTGTTCGCGCCGGGAGTCTGGTCGGCGGTGCGGGCGCAGTCGACCTACGATGCCTTCCGCGCGGTGATGGACGCGCCCGGGGTTCCCGTCGGGTCGAGCCGCGAGGATTTCGTCAACCGCTCGCTCTACTTCGAGCTCAAGACCTTCCTGCACGGGCTGCTCGTGCTCGAGGATCGCGTGAGCATGGCCCACGGGCTGGAAACGCGGGTGCCCTTCCTCGATCACGACCTCGTCGACTTCCTGCAGCGGGTGCCCGTGCGCTACAAGCTGCGGAACCTGGACTCGCCGGGGCCGCTCGTCGACGAGAACGAGAGCGCCAAGCTCCGGCGTTACGAGTGGCTGACCGGCGACGGCAAGGTGGTGCTGCGAGAGGCGATGGCCCGGGTTGTCCCGCCGGAGGTCACCGAACGGGCCAAGCAGGGCTTCAGTGCACCGGACGCCAGCTGGTTCCGCGGCGAAAGCATCGACTACATCGATACGCTGCTCGGCAACCGCCGCGCGCGGATCTACGACTACCTGCAGGCGCCATACGTCAGCCGGATGCTCGACGAGCACAAACGCGGAGAGCGGAACCACCGGTTGTTCATCTGGTCGCTGCTCAGTTTCGAGTGGTGGCTGCGCCGGTTCATGGGCTGACGTGGCGGGCATCGTCTTCTTCGGGTGCACGGACACGGGCTGGGATTGCTGCCAGGCGCTGCTCGACGGGGGTGTCCCGATCGCGGGCATCGTCACCATGCCCGAGGAGTTTCGGATTTCGTGGGCGCCGGGGCCGGTCCGCAACGTTCGACATCGCGACCTTGCACCGCTGGCCCGCCGTCACGGTGTCCCGGTGCTCGACGGCACGGATGCGGGGCGCCGGCCGGACTTCCGGGAGGCCCTCAGACGCCTCGAACCCGACCTGCTGGTCGTGGTCGGCTGGTTCCACATGATCGGCCGCTCGCTGCGGGCGCAGGCGCGGCTCGGCGCCGTCGGGGTGCACGCGTCGCTCTTGCCGAAGTACCGCGGCGGCGCGCCGCTGGTCTGGGCGATCATCAACGGCGAGCGCGAAACCGGCGTCAGCCTGTTTCATTTCGCCGATGGTGTCGATGACGGCGACATCGTGGCGCAGGCGCGGATCCCGATTGGACCCGACGACACGATCGCGGAGGTGGTGGCGCGCGCGAACGTGGCCGCCGTCGGGCTTGCCGCGCGCCATGTCCCGGGCATTCTCGCCGGGACCGCGCCGCGGATGCGGCAAGCGGAGGCGGAGGCGACACGGGTGCCCCAGCGGTCGCCGGCAGACGGGCAGTTCGACTGGGTGGCCCTGCCGTCCGCGACTGTCCACAACTGGGTTCGCGCGCAGACGCACCCTTATCCGGGGGCATTCACCAGTGTCGACGGGCTCGCCGTTCGCGTCTGGCGCACCCGGCTGCCGCGGGAGTTCCCGGAGACGAACCGGCCGGGCGCGCATGGCGCCGGCGCCGCCGGCTGGCGGGTATGGTGCGGCGACGCACGCCCCCTCGAGTTCACGGAGGCGAGCATCGACGGGTCGCCATCGATGACGGGCCCTGCACTTGTCGAGGCGATGGCGGCAAAGCTCGGCACGCAGGCGCCGACCAGGACGCCATGACGTCAGCCGCGATCCTTGAGGTCGGCGGGCGGGATGAGCGTGAGCGGTCGTATTCGTTTCGCGGATGGCGCCGTTCGCAGCTCTGGCCGATGGCGGGGGGAAGCGGGCTCGGTGTCGCCGGAGCCTGGAACTTCCTCCTGCGCACCGGCAGACGGCCGCTGCTGCTGAAGCCGGCCGACGTTGGCGCGTTTGACGACGCCTCGCTCCTGGTGGTCTGTCTCGATCGGGCCGGCGCCGGAGCGGCCACTGGAGCCCTCCGTGCCCGTATCGCGCGCGGGGGGCGGGTCCTGGCCAGTGGCTCGGCCGAGGGGTGGCGTGCGGTCCTGCCAGAACAGTTCGCAGGGACCACCAGCACCCCAGAGCAGCCAGATGCCGGTCTTGCCTACCGGTTCGGCGATCGCGTCGGGCTCGTCGGGCCGCCGCGATGGCCGGTCTTTTCCTGCGATCGCTGGCCTGATGATGCCGTCGGGTTCGGCGAGGTGGTGGCGGTTGGAGGCGAGCGGCAGACGCCGGCACGCGCGCTGCTCACCCGGATGAACGGGGCGGCCGCCGTCGTGCGCTGGAAGGGAGTCGTCTTCCTCAACGGGTCGCCCTTCCATGCGTTGCAGGCCTGGCTACAGGGCCAGGAGGACGTCGAGCCGTGGATGGCCTGGCGCCATCGTCTCTTCTGGCTCGATGAGTTCGTCGGCGATCTCCTGGGCTGGCTCAGGATCGCGGGTGTGGAACTGCCGCCGACCGGGCCGACGCCCGTCGCGGGCCTTGCCGCCACCACCGTGGTCCTGCGCCATGATCTCGACTATTCGCGGGACACCGCGTACATCGACCTGGAGGACGCATGCGGCGTCCCTGCGGTCCATGCGGTTCTGCGGGATCGCAACACCCGTTTCTGGGTGGAGCGGCTCCGGCGATCGCCTCAGCACGAGGTCGCGTTTCACTACAACACGGCGCGGTTTTCGCGCGTCTGGAACCGGCTGCGGACGACGTTGGGATTCCCGGCCACGACCTATGCGCCGGCACGGACGAGCATCACGCGACACGGGCTGCGGCGCCAGGTGGCCTGGGCCCGACGGCACGGCGTGGCCGTCGGCACCCTGCATCGGCACCTCCCGTTTCTCATCTACCCTGAATGGATTGACGCGTTCGACGAGGTGCTGACACGCGAGGCGACGGTGCTCGGGGGATCGAGTCTGTTCCGCGGACAGGTCCTCCGGTGGGGAGTTGACCGCGCCGACGGCATGCGCGGCACCTACGCGCAGTTTCCGGACGCGCAGTTCCCCTTATGGATGCCGTTCAAGGTGGCTCACGCAGCCGAGCAACGAATCCTTCGCGGGTGGGAGAGCGCCAGTGTGATGGAAGCGGAGCCGGAGTTGGTGGCCCAGCTGCTCAGTCACCGCGTCGAGGGGCTGCCGCAACGCGTGATCACGCTTAACTACCATCCCGCCCATGCCAACCGGCCGACGTTCTACCGCGCCGGGAGCCTGCCGGCCTTCCGCCGCGTGCTGGAGCTTATCCGGGACAGCGGCGCCGAGGTACGCACGCTGGCGTCGGTGTACCGGGTCATGCAGCAATTCGTATCGGCCGCCGCATGACCGCCACAGACCAGTGGCGGGATGTCGCGTGCCCCTGGTGTGGTGCCGCCGTTGGCCCGTCAGCAGTCGGCGCCGGCAGTTGCTCGTCGTGCGGCGCCGTTGTGCGTGGCTCCGGCCCACTCGAGTGGGTCGCGCCCTCAGGCAATCGACTCACCACACGTCGCAGCGTGCGAGGCCTGCTGCGCAGCCAGCTCAATCCGCTGACCAGCTGGTTCATGCCCTTCCGGCACGTGACGGCACGAAGGCTGGAAGCCTACTACCGGCGCACGCTTTCGGATGTCGGACTCGCCGAGCGGTGGGCAGCGCACTACCTGGGCGGCCTCGACATCCCTGCCGGAGCTGCCGTGCTGGATCACGGTAGCGGGCGCGGCCGTCACATCGCGATTCTTCAGCGCCTCGGATACCGCGTCTCCGGCCAGGACATGGCCGGCCACGCGTGGTGGGACCGCCTCCGCCCGGCGAGTTTGCAGGTGGTCCCGCCCGCGGCCCCGCGCCTGCCTTGGCGCGATGGGTCGTTCCATTTGGTGCTGGACGTCGAGGTACTTCACTACCTGGACGAAGCCAGTCTGGCGAGGCACGTCGCGGAAGTGCACCGCGTGCTCGCGGCCGGCGGGTATTGGGTGCTCGTTGAAGCCAACGACCAGGCGTACGGGGCCTTCTTGCCGCGCCGCTTCATGGGCCGGCTACATTCGGAGGAGGTCATCCGACGCCTCACAGCTCACAGGTTTTCCACGATCGACGCCGGCTACGAAGGCGTCTATGCGCCGTATGTTCCCAGGCTCGTGAACTTCATACGCCAGCAGGCCTGGCCGGGGCCCTACGATCCGGCCGACTATGGATCGTGGCTTGAGCGGAGAATCCCTGCGCGCCGACGGGCGATGTGGCGGATGCGGCTTCGGAAGATCACGTGACATTCCTGCGCGACGCGCAGTCGCTGATCGCACTGCTATTCGGGCGAGCGTTTGCCGTGGCGGCAGGCCTGCTGGTCTCGGTCGTGATCGGACGGACGCTCGGGCCCGATGCTCTCGGGCGCTGGACCCTCCTGGTTGCTGCCGCGACGATGCTGCACACGTTGTTGTTGAACTGGACGCACGCATCGACCGTTCGCTTCGGCGTAGAGGAGTGGAGCGCTCACCACAGCCTGTCGCAGACACTGTCGGCTCGGTTGCCGTTCTTGGTGGGCGGCGGGATGGCGATTGGCACACTCCTGTGGCTACAGCCATTCGAGTGGCTCGAGCGCGGGTTCGGGCTGGCCTCGGGGACGGCCGGGGTGGTTGGCCTCTACGTGGGTGCGCTCTGGATTGTCGCCGAGTGCCAGGCCACGCTGCAGGCGACCGGTCGCATTCCCCTCCAGGCGATGGTCGGCGTGGTGGCGTCGGCCTGCATGGTTGGTGCGGTGGTCCTGATGGGGGCTCGCAACGGCAGCATTCCGCAGTTTGGGATCGCCGTCGCGCTGGCACTGGGCCTGCCCTGGCTGACCGTCTGGCTCGCGGTGCTGGCTCGGGCGCAAACCCGGCTCGCGGCGCCGCCGGTGGCCGACGTGCGGCGCCATCTCCTCTACGCGGCGCCGCTGAGCGCGGGGTTTGCGGTTGGCTACCTTTCGGACTGGGGAGACCACCTCCTGCTCGGTTCCTTCGCGACGACCGTCGACCTTGGGCAGTTTGGCCTCGCGTATCAGGTCTTTGTGTCAATCATGGCCGCCCACGGCCTGCTGTCGACGGTGGTCCTGCCGCGATTGATCAACCTCGAAATGCGGGCTCCCGGAACGTCGCAGCGGTACGTCGCCGAAGCGGTGCCTGCGCTGCTGGTTGCCTGGGCACTGGCGACACAGGTTGCGGTTGTCGTCCTGCCCGGGCTCCTTCCCGTTGCGGCAGGGAGTGACTTCGAGGCTGCCGCCGCAACCCTTCGTTTGCTCGGCGTCGTGGTGCCGTCGGCGGCCGTAACCAGCCTCTACTCTGTGCTCTTCAGCGTTCAGGGGCGGCTCGGACGCCTGGTCGTCTACCTGGCGCTGATGACCGCGACCAACCTGTGCCTCTCGGTGCTGTTGATACCGTCGTTTGGGGCCGCCGGTGCCGCGGCAGGGACCGTCGCCTCATATCTGTTCGGCCAAATCGTCTACATGACCGATCAGCACTGGTATCTGGACATGCGCCTCGATCGAGTGCTGCCGGTGTGGTTGACGGCGGTATTCAGCGGAATGCTGCAGGCGCCGCCAGAGCTCCCCTGGTTGTTCCGACTCGCTTCCTGCGGGGTTGGTCTCACCGCAATCATCGTGGCCGCGCGGCGCTTTGAATCGGTCTCACCAAAATTGATGGACGACTGCTTCGGGACCCGCCCTGGGGCGGCCGGCAACTTCGTTCGACGTCTGCTGATTGCCTGACACATTGACGACCGTCGGCATCGTCGTCGTCATTCTCGCCGCGTGGCTCTTGCGCTCCGTGCCGCAGTGGCTGTCGCCGGCCGGCGCCGGCGTCGATCACTGGTACTGGAAGACGTACGTCGAAACCTACCGACGGACGGGCGAGTTCCCGCCGCGCCTGCCGCAGTACGTGCTCGAGGAGGGGCAGTGGTATCCGCCGTTGTTCGGCGTCCTGCTGGCCCACCTGCCATCGGCGCTGCTGGATCGATGGAGTCAACAGGTTGCCGTCCTCATCGATCTGGGCCGTCTCGCGCTCCTGCTCGGCATCGCCGCGTGGCAGAGCGGCGGCAACGACGCCGTGCTCATCGTCGCCGGGCTGGTCTACGCCACCACGCCGATCCAGATCTCCTACAACAGCCAGCTGAACCCGCGCGGACTCGCGGCGATGATGCTCGACGGGTTGTTGATGGCGCTGCTGTCGGTCCTGGTGCAGGGAGGGCAGTGGTGGGTCTGGCTCCTTGTCGTCGTCCTCGGCGGGTTGATCCTGCTCACCCACAAGATGACGACGCAGCTGCTCCTGGTGCTCGTCGTCGGCACCGCCGCGATCTACCGCCGGCCGGAGCTGCTCCTGCTGGTGCCCGCGTGCATGGCAGCGGCGCTCGTCCTCAGCCGCGGGTTCTACTGGAAGGTCCTGCGGGCGCACCTGGACATCGTCCAGTTCTGGCACCGAAACTGGCGATGGATCGGCGCCGATCCGATCCGCGAGTCGCCGATCTACGGTGATGGGTCGTATGAGCGGCCCGAAAAGCTGCACAAGACAGGGCTGCGCGGCGTGCTCTGGCACGCCTTCATCCTGCTTGGGTTCAATCCGGCGGCGTGGATTGCCTGTTTGCTGGTCTACGAGCGCGTGTTCGCCCCATCGGCGCTGCTCATCTATCCGACGCCGTTTCTCCTGTGGCTGCTGCTGGCCTGCCTTTGGGCGGTCCTGACGTCGATCGTCGTGCCGCTGAAGCGCTTCGGCGCCGGCTATCTCTACGTCTACAACACGTCGCTGCTGGCCTCGCTCGTCCTTGGTCTCACCTACGCGTACACGCGCTCGCCCGTGCTCTCGACCTCGGTCGTCGCGATCGCGATCGGGCTCAACCTCCTCGGGGTGGCGCTCTACTACCGGCAGTTCCTGCACAGCCGCCGGGCGCGTGTGGACGAGGGACTGGATCGGATGCTGAACCGGCTCGCCGCCTGCGATCGCGGTGTGGTCATGTGCCTGCCGGCCAACTGGTACGAAGTGGTGGCGTATCGCACCGGCCAGCCGGTGCTGTGGGGGGCGCACGGCTACGGCTTTCGGCTGATCGAGCCGACGTGGCCCCGGGTCCTGATGCCGCTCGATGAACTGATGCGTCGCTACGACGTGCGGTATCTGCTCACCATGGAAGGGATGCTGACGCCGGAGGCGGAGCGGGACCTGCCGTCGGGCACGTGCGTGAGCGACGATACCTATCGGCTCTACTGTTTCAACCAGGGGGCGCCCGCCGCCGCGGCGCCGGCAGGTGCGGGCGTCGCGGTCGCCGGCGAGGCCGGACGCGGGTGATACGCTAGATCTGCAGATGGTACGTGCCCTTCGACAGAGCGTGGCCAGGCTGGCCAGCACGAACCGTCCGTTCGCGGCCGCCCTTGGCGCGGTGTTCGCGGTCGAAGGACTGGTTCGCGGCCGCCGCGGCAGCCGTGACCACCTGAGGTCCACGCTGTCGCTGGCCCGCGGATCGACCTGGGTGGCCGGCCGGCCGATGAACATCACCATCGAGCCGACCAACGCCTGCAACCTCGGATGTCCCGTCTGCGAAACCGGCGAAGGAACGCTCGGCCGGACCACCGGCCACATGGCCTACGACGACTTCACACGCATCATCGATCAAATCGCGCCGCACACGAACACGCTCATGTTCTATTTCATGGGCGAGCCGTTCCTGAACAAACGCGCCTACGACATGATCCGGTATGCGAAGAGCGCCGGCATCCCGTTCATCGATACCTGCACCAACGGCGATTTCGTCGATCCCGAGCGGCTGATCAGCTGCGGGCTGGATCGCGTGAGCTTCCAGATCGGCGGCATGACGCAGGCCACGCACGAGGTCTACCGCGTGCGCGGGCAGCTCGATCGCACCCTCGGCAACCTGCGCGAGACGCTGCGCCTGCGCAACCACTACGGCGCCCCGCTCCGGGTGGAGTGCGGCTTCATCCTGATGAAGCACAACGAGCACGAGGCGGACCGCTTCATCGAGGAGATGGCCCGCCTCGGGGTCGATCGGGCGATCGTCATCGACCCGTGCGTGCGGACCATGGCGCAGGGCGTGCAGTTCCTTCCCGTGAACCGGAAGCACTGGATTTACGACGAGGCGGCGTTCGAACGGGGGATCCTGCGGCCCAAGGTCCTGCCGGACAACGTCTGTCCGTGGATCTACTACTCGCTGTCGATCCACGTGAACGGCAACGTCGTGCCGTGTTGCCGCGACACGCGGGGGACCGAGGTGATGGGCAATATCCTGTCGCAATCGCTCGAGGAGATCTGGAACGGGCCCAGGTACCGTGATCTCCGCGCCCGCATCCAGCGCGACCAGGGGTCGGTCGAGATTTGCCGGCTCTGTTCGAGCTACCCGGTCAGCCAGATTCGTTGACGCCCCGCCGCGCTTCGTGGCCCGTGGCACTGCTGCTGGTAAACGTGTGCCTGGCCACCGTCGTGGCCGCGGAGCTGGCGTCGAGGGCGGCGCTGCTCGCCATCGAGCGCTGGCTTCCCGATCCCCGCGTACAGGCGGATGTCTACGCCGGGTCCGGCTGGGCGGCCGACTATTACCGTGAGTTCCGCGAGAGCGGCGACGTCGCCTGGCAGCCGTACGTCTACTGGCGTCGGCTGCCGTATGCCGGCCGGTTCATCAACGTGGACGAGCACGGCGTCAGGCGGACGTGGCGCGCGCCCGGCGCGGGCGGCGGTCCGCTCGTGTTCGTGTTCGGCGACTCCACGGTCTGGGGATCGGGCGCCCGCGACGAGTACACGCTGCCCTCTGAGCTTGCCAAGGCCATGGCGGCGGCCGGCGTGGAGGCGCGCGTCGTCAACCTCGGCGAGAGCGGCTACGTGACGGCGCAGTCGGTGGCGCTCCTGCTCTCGTCTCTTCGCCGCGGGGAGATTCCGGACCTCGCGGTGTTCTACGGCGGCATCGAGGACGTGTTCTCGGCCTATCAGAGTGGCACCCCTGGCCTCCCCACCAACGAGGACAATCGGCGGCTCGAGTTCAATGCGACGCGGCCGGATGGATTGCCGCAGGTCCTGCGGATGCTGACGACGGGGCTGAATGGCGTCGCCGCGTTCGTGAGGCGCCGCTCGGAGCGAACGGCGGGCGCGGCGCCCGCGTGGGACGCCGCGAGCCTGGCGGCCGCGGCGGTCGACGACTTCTGCCGCACGGCCCGGTCGGCCACCGGTCTCGGCGCGGAATTCGGGTTTCCCGTTCGCTTCTACTGGCAGCCGGTCGTCTTCGGCAAGCCGTTGCAGACGGCGTACGAGGAGGCGGAGGCGGGCCGCTACGCCGGCGCGCGGCCGCTGTTCGAATCTGCCTACGCCCGCATGGCCGCGGCCGAACCGTGCCCGGCTGCGCCGGTGACGTACCTTGGCGATCTCTTCGCGGACACCGCTGCGCCGCTCTATGTCGACGCGCTGCACCTGTCTGAGGACGGGCATCGCCTCGTCGCCGCCGCGATCGTCCCGGAACTTCTGGACGCCTTGAGCGCGCCCCGCAAGTGACGCAGTCGGTGATCACGGCGTGAACTTCGTCTCGTGGCCGTTCGCGGCGCTCTTCCTTGCGGTGATGCTTGCGCGCCTGACCATCGGCCGGCGCAAGATCGAGCCCGCCTTCGTCTGGGTCCTCATCGTGGCGAGCGCCGTCTTCTATGCCTGGCACGTGCCGGCGTACCTGCTGCTGCTGCTCACGAGTGCGGTCGTCGACTTCGCCGCCGCACGGCTGCTCGCGCAGTCGGCGGCGAGGGACCGGGGGCGGCGCCGGGCCATTCTCGTCACCTCGCTGGCCGTCAACCTCGGCCTGCTGGCGGCGTTCAAGTATGGGAACTTCCTGCTGACGGCGACCGGCGACCTCGCCTCGGCGCTCGGCCTGCCGGTGAACCTGCCGGTGCTGGCGCTCGTCCTGCCGATCGGCCTGAGCTTCTACACGTTCCAGTCGATGTCCTACACCATCGACGTCTATCGCGGCGTGCTCGCGCCGGCGCCCGACTTCAAGCGATTCTTTCTGTTCATCGCCTTCTTTCCCCAGCTCGTGGCGGGCCCCATCGTCCGGGCCTCCGAATTTCTGCCTCAGCTCCAGCGGCCGCGCCGGCTGCAGGCGGGGATGTTTCTCGAGGGCTGCTGGCTGATCCTCGCCGGGTATTTCCTGAAAGTCGTCTGCGCCGACAACCTGGGCCTGTTCGTCAATGCGCACTGGAACGAGGCGTACAGTCCGGAGTCCAATGCCACGCTGGCCCTGGTCACGGCGCTGGCCTTCTCCGGTCAGATCTTCGCGGACTTCGCCGGCTATTCGAGCATTGCCCGCGGGCTGGCCTACCTGCTCGGCTATCGGCTTCCGATCAATTTCAATGCCCCGTACATCGCCGCGTCGCTGCGCGGGTTCTGGCGCCGCTGGCACATCACCCTCTCCACGTGGCTGCGTGACTACCTGTACCTGCCATTGGGGGGCAACCGCGGCTCGCGGCGGCGCACGTACGTGAACCTCCTCGCCGTCATGGTCCTCGGCGGACTCTGGCACGGCGCCGCCTACACCTTCATCGCGTGGGGCGCGCTGCACGGGGCCGCACTCGCGCTGGAGCGGTGGCTCGGGTTCCACCGCGACGACGGGCGCTGGTCGTTCCGTGCGGTCGGACTCGTCTGGCCCGTCGTCACGCAGGTCGTCGTGCTCGTGGCGTGGATCTTCTTCCGGAGCGAGACCATCACCGGCGCCTTCGCCTTCGCCGCTAACCTGTTCACCTTCGACTTCGGCCCGCCGCCGCCCGGCGCGCTGACCGCGGCGCTGTTCCTGCTGCCGCTCGCCGGACTGCACGCCTGGGCGTGGATGGAGGAGCGCCGCCTGATGGCGGCTCCGTCGCGCGGCGTCAGGGCGGTGCTGGCGGGAGCGATGATCTGCGGGCTGCTCGTCGTGCCGGGCGACACGAGCGACTTCATCTACTTCCAGTTCTGATTGACCACGCCGCTGCGCATCGCCAACTTCATGGACTCGTCGCTCGAGGCGCTCGAGCGGAAGGGCAACCTGTCCCACGCGCTCGCGCTCTACAACCCGCGCGGCATCGCCGAGAAGGTGATTCACTTCACGCCGTTTCCCGCGGACAGCCGGTATGCAGGCCGCTTCGCCGAAGCGGGCGTGGACGTTGTGCCATTCTTCATCGGGCGTACGCGCGGCATCCTCGGGTCGGCGGCCGCCGTCCCGGCGGCGCTGGTGAAAGTCGTCGCGACGATGCGGCGTGAGCGCATTACGCTCGTTCGGGGGCGCGCGCCGTATTTCGGCAGCCTGCTCGGCGCCATCGCCGGGCGCCTGCTCGGCATTCCGACGGTCGTCTCCCTCGGCGGCGACAACCGGCTGGTGCAGGTGCGAGAGCAGCGCTACTACTTCGGCAGCCGATGGCTGTCCTTCGGCATGGAGTGGCTGGTGCTGCGGCTTGCCAATGCCATCATCGTCCCGAACCAGTTCACGCGGGACTACGTCGCAGCGATCATCGGAAAGCGAGCGGCTCATCGGAAGGCGACGGTGATCCCATGGATCCTGGAGCGCATGCTCGACGAGCAGCGATCGCCGGCGCCGGTGGAACCGACGGCCCTCGGGCTCGACCCCGCAACCCCGTACGTCCTGATCGTCGGTCATCTCAATCACTACAAGTTCTCAAAGGAGATGTTCGACGTGGCCGCGGACGTGCTCGCCCGCAGGCCGGGCGCGCTTCAGTTCGTGTTCTGCGGCGATGGGCACCTCAGGCCCGAGGGTGAGCGCCGCTTTGCCGGGGTGCCCGGGGTGCGCTTCATGGGGTGGCAGCCGAACGAAACGGTGCTCGGCCTGATGCTCGGCGCCGCCGCCATCCTGATCCCGATGTCGGGCTTCGTGCTGCTGGAAGCCGCGGCGCTCGGCCGGCCGGTGCTGGTGTCCGACATCGAATGGCACCGTGAGATGGTGACGGAGGGGGTGAGTGGCTGGCTGCTTCCACCGCAGTCCCCCTCGCTCTGGGTCGAGCGGCTGATCTGGCTGCTCGACCATCAGGCCGCCGCCGCCGCCGCCGGGGCACGGCTCCGCGAGCGATTCCTGGAGGCCTATACGCCGGCGGCCGCATTCGCCGCCGAGGCGCAGCTATACGCCCGGCTCACCGCGTGAGAATCCTGACCGTCGTCGGCGCCCGTCCGCAGTTCATCAAGGCCTCGGCCGTGTCCCGGGTGCTGGAGGCAGCCGGGCTGCACGAAGTGCTCGTGCACACCGGCCAGCACTTCGACGACGACATGTCGTCGGTGTTCTTTCGTGAGCTCGGCCTGCGCCCGCCACACTACGAGCTGGGGATCAACGGCGGGAGCCACGGACAGATGACCGGCCGCATGCTGGAGCGGGTCGAGGAGGTCATCCTCCGCGAACAACCCAGCGCCGTGCTCGTGTACGGCGACACGAATTCGACGCTGGCAGGCGCGCTCGCCGCGGCGAAAGTCCCCGTTCCAGCGGTGCATGTCGAGGCGGGGCTGCGCTCGTTTCGTCGCGCGATGCCAGAAGAGGTCAATCGGGTACTGACCGATCACGTGTCGTCCCTGTTGTGCTGTTCCTCGCGCACGTCGGTCGACCATCTGCGCCGTGAGGGATTCCAGGGACTGGTCGGCGACGGGGCCCTGGTCACCGGTGACGAACCGCTGCCCGGGCGCGCGCCATGGGTGGCCAACGTCGGAGACGTGATGTTCGACGTGCAGATCCGGGCACGGGACCTTGCCGCCGCCCGAAGCACCGTGCGCGAGCAGCTCGGCGTGCGGCCGGGCGACTATGCGGTGCTCACGATTCACCGCGCCGAAAACACGACGTCCGTCGACGCATTGACGCGCCTGCTCGATCCGGTGACGAAGCTGGCGGCGCGGATGCCGGTGGTCTTCGCGCTGCATCCCAGGACCGAGGCACTGTTGCGCGCGGGAGACGCCTATGAGCGGCTGGCCGCGTCGCCGGGCATGGTCCTGACCCGGCCGCTTCCGTACCTCGACTTCCTTCACCTGCAGGCCGGCGCCCGCGCCATCCTCACCGACTCGGGCGGCATGCAGAAGGAGGCCTTCTGGCTGCGCGTTCCCTGCCTGACCTTGCGGGACGAAACGGAGTGGCCGGAGACGACGGCCGGAGGGTGGAATCGGATCATGGGCTCCGCGCCGGGTGATCTTGGCGCGGCGCTCGATCTCACGCCGGACCCGGCCACAGACATCGGCGTATTCGGCCGCGGTGATGCTGCCGAACGCATCGTTCGGCTACTCGGCAGTTTCTGTGCCGGTGATCGCGTGCGAGCGTTTTGATGAAGCGGGTACTGTTCATCTCGTACTTCTACCCACCCTATCGCAGCGTTGGCGCGACCCGCGTCTCGAAGATGACGAGGTACCTGGCGGATGTCGGATGGGAGGCGCACGTCCTGACGGTCGATGCCGCCGATCTTCCCGCGGGAGCGCCGATCGAAGTGCCCGAGCAGCGGATTTATCGCATCCCCTGCTCCTTCGACGTGATGGCGCTCCCCCGCATGCTCGTGGGCCGAGGTGCGGTCACGGCCCGCGGCTCCGAAACCACCGATTCCTGGAAGTCCGCCTCGCTCTGGAGGCTTGGGCAGGCGTACCGCAACGTGGTCTGCTTTCCCGATGCGCAGGTGGGCTGGGCGGCACCGGCCGCACGCGCGGCAATCCGGCTGATTGGCGAGGTGCGCCCGCATGTGCTGGTCAGCAGTTCGCTGCCGAACGCCAGTCACCTGGCGGCGTGGCGCGCGGCGGCGGCCACCGGGATTCCGTGGGTGGCCGAGCTGCGCGATCTCTGGACGGACAATCACAACTTTCGCCGAATTCCGCCGCTGCGATATCTGGAACGCCGGCTCGAACACAAGGTGCTCAGCCGCGCCGATGCCCTCGTGACTCCGTCAGGCGTCTGGTCTGATGCCCTGGCGCGACGGTTCTCCCGGCCGACCTACGTGGTGCCAAACGGCTTCGATCCGCTCGATTATCCAGACGGATGTCCGCCGGCCGGACGGATGGAACTCGTCTACACTGGGATGTTCTACAACGGCAAACAGAATCCGGACCCGCTGTTCGGCGCCGTTGCGTCGCTTGCGCAAAGCGGCGCCATCCGCCCGGAGGCTTTCCGCCTGCGGTTCGTCGGGCAGTATCTGGCGCCCCTTGCCGCGCGCGCCGAGGCAGCCGGCATCGGCCCTTTCGTGGCGGTTGAACCTCCGGTGCCCTATCGGGACGCGCTCGGATTGCAGAAGTCGGCGACGGCTCTCGTCTTCTTCGACTGGGCCGATGGACGCGAGAAGGGCTGGTACTCGGCGAAGATCTATGAATACCTCGGAGCTGGCCGGCCGGTGATCAGCATCGGACCCCAGGGGAGTGTCGTCGCTGATCTGCTTCGCCGTACGGGAGCCGGCCAGACGGCGTCGACCCGCGACGAGGCGCGCGCGATCCTGGCTGGATGGCTCGACGAGCAGTCGTCCACCGGGGGCGTCACCTGCCGGAGTGATGCTGAGTCGCTGCGACCATACTGGCGGCAGACTGCCGCTGCAACGCTTGGTCGCATCCTGGATGCCCATGCTCGCTTCTAGGCCGGGCGCGCAAGTGACCGCCGGTGTCGTGGCTCTGGCAGCGGTGGCGGCAGTGGCGGCATCGTACGCGGACGCCCCGCCGTGGACGGTCGCGGTGGCGCTGGCCACCTTCTCGTTGCTGGCCTGGGTTCTCGATCGCACGGCCGGCGCCGCCGCGTATGTCATGGCACTCGGTGTCCAGGTCGCACAGTCGCTGACGCTGCTCCGAGTGGCGCTCGCCGACTTCCTGATCCTGCCGGTCATCGTCAAGTCGGCCGGGGACGTGCTCTTGAAGCGCGCCAGGTTGCCGCGTACGACGCTCGGTGCGCCCTTTGCGGCACTTCTGGCAGTGATGGCTGCAGCGACCGCCATCGGCTACGTGCGGCATGGCACGATAAGCACCTACGTCCTCTTCAACAAGGACGCCGGCGTCGTGTTCCTGGTGCTCGCGAGCCTGGCGCTGGCCATGCAGCTGCGCTCGACCGCCGATGTCGTGCGTCTTGTCAATCTCTTCGTCGTCGCCGGTTCGGTAACCAACGCGCTGGCGCTCGGGGGCGTGGCGTTGAGCATGACCGTGCTGCCCAATCCGCTCTATCTGAGCAATCAGCGGATGTACGGGTGGCTCCTGAACCCCAGTAACTGGGCGGGCTACGTCGCCATGATCGCGGCGCTCGAGCTGCCCCGGCTGGCAGACGGCCGGCCCGGCTCCTGGAAGGTCCTGCGGGGCGCAAACTTCGCGCTGCTCCTGTTGTCGGTAGGGTTGACGGTCTCCCGCAGTGCCTGGCTGAGCCTGGCGGGCAGCGCCGTCGTGCTGCTGGCCCTGCTGGCGGTGCGGCGAATCCAGGGACAGCGCGTTCGCCTCGCACCAGCGGTCGCTGCGACGGTGACCGCGGTTGCGTTCATGATCCCTCTTGGGTGGGTCGCGATTGTCCAGTGGACGAGTCTGCTGACGGTCCAGTCGGCGCCGAGCGAAGCGGCGGGCGAGTTGCGGGCCCGGCTCAGCGACTCGTGCGCGATCACATGGAGGCCCGAATTGTGCGCTCGGGTCCCGGATGACCAGGTTCGAGTGGCGCGCCAGCGCCTTGTGGATGCCGCCCAGTGCGCGCGCGCCTGGGAGCCATCGTGCTCGGTGTTCTCGGAAGGCGATCTCGCATCGGCAGAAATACGGCTGCGCAGCGCGGCGCGCAACTGCGTCAGCGGCCCGGCGCCGCGCGAGTGCCTCGACCAGTTGCCGGCAGCAGCGCTCGACGCGGCGAGGGCAGAGCTCGAGCGGGTCGCAGCGACTCCCGAGCAGGCGCCGGTTCCCGATCGGGGTAGCTCGTCGGCGGACCGGGCACCGAGACCAGGCCTCCTTGCGCTCCGGGACGGCGCCATGCTGAACGCGCGAGGGCTCGAGGACCGCGCGGCGATCCTCGCTGTTGCCTGGCGTGACTATACGGCCAGTCCGGCAACGCTCGCCCTGGGCATCGGCCTCGGCACCTTCCTCGCCACGTCCGCTGCCGATTTCGGCGTGCCGCTCATCATCCACAACACGCCGCTGTGGTTCCTCATCGAGATGGGACCGGCCGGGCTCCTCGTTTTGTTGTGGATCGCGTCCGTCGCGGGCCGGAACCTGTGGGTGACGATGCAGGCCGAGGACGCCACCGGAGACGTCGCCACCGGGCTGCTGCTGGCCTTGGCGTTCTGGTCGTCGTACGCGCTCTTCAATGAGGGGTTCTATCTGCGGCACTTCTGGCTCGTATTGCTCGCGGCCGATCAGCTGTATGTCCACCGCAAACGCCTCGCGCCGGCATCTCCTGGGTCAGTGATCGCCGGATGACATTCGCACGTCCCGTCGCCAACGCGCTGACCTTCGACGTCGAGGACTGGCATCAGCTCGTCGGCACGCGGCTCACCGGCACGACACAACCCTGCTCGCCGCACTGCGTCGAGCAGACCCGCGAGATCCTGGCCACGCTCGCCGACGCCGGGGTGCACGCCACCTTCTTCGTGCTCGCCAACGTCGCCGAAACCTACCCCGCGCTCATCCGCGAGATCCAGGCCGCCGGGCACGAGGTGGCCAGCCATGGCTGGAGCCATCGCCGCGTCTACACGCAGGACCGCGCGGAGTTCGCGGCGGAGACCGCGCGCAGCAAGGCGCTGCTCGAGGACATCCTCGGTGCGCCGGTTGCCGGGTATCGGGCCGCCGAGTTCTCGATTACCGCCGCGTCGCGCTGGGCGCTGGACGTCCTCGCCGAGCTCGGGTTCCGCTACGACTCGAGCATCTTTCCGATCCGCGGCGGCCGCTACGGCATCGAGGGCGCGCCGCTCGCGCCGCATCGGGTCCGCGTCGCCGCGGGCGACATCGTCGAAGTGCCGATGACCGCCGTCGAATGGCGCGGCCGCCGCTGGCCGGTCGGCGGCGGCGGCTACTTCCGCCTGATGCCGTACGCGCTGACGCGGGCGGCTATCGCGTCGGTGAACGCCGCCGGGCGCGGCGCCGTGATCTACTTTCATCCCTACGAGTTCAGCCGGGCGCACCTGCGGCTCGCGCTGCCGGCCTGGCACCAGTACGTCACCGGGGCGCGCTACAGCGTGCTGCACAACTTCAACCGAGGAACCAACCGGCGGCGCTTCGCCCGGCTGCTGCGCGAGTTCCGCTTCCAGACCATCTCGGCCATCCTTGACCATGGACCTGCGAACCAAGAAGTACTTTGAAGACCACGCGGCGAAGTTCGACTCCCTCTATCACGAGGGACGCCCGCTCGAACGACGCTTCAACCGCTTCTTCCGCAAGGCGATCTACGAGCGGTTCGCCATCACCTTCGATCGCTCGGAGCCGATTGTAGGGAAATCGGTGCTCGACGTCGGCTGCGGGTCGGGGCGCTACTCGCTCGAGTACGCCCGGCGAGGCGCGGCACGCGTGCTCGGCGTCGACTTCTCGGCGCCGATGCTCGGGATCGCCCGCCAGCTGGCGACGGAGCAGGGCGTGGCCGATCGGTGCGAGTTCCGTCAGGTCGATTTCACGGAGTTCTCGATCGACGAGCGCTTCGACGTGGTCATCGCCATCGGCTTCTTCGA
Source organism: Vicinamibacterales bacterium (assembly GCA_050247255.1). Taxonomy (GTDB): domain Bacteria; phylum Acidobacteriota; class Vicinamibacteria; order Vicinamibacterales; family UBA2999; genus JBFWUM01. Next base: position 143,526 of record JBFWUM010000002.1, read on the forward strand.
CTACCAGGCGCAGCCGGTCGAGGTGCTCCGGCGCATGGTCGCCCACTCCCGCGGCCGGGTGATCGCCAGCTTTCCGGGGCGATCGCTGATCCGGATGCCGCTGCGCAAGGCGCGCTACTGGCTCGATAACTGCCCGGTGCTGTTCTATCGCGAAGAGGAAGTGCGGCAGATTGCCCGCGACGCCGGTGTCCGGCAGGTCGACATCGTCCCGATCCACAGCTCCGGCACGGGCTACGTGCTGGTGGGTGACGTCTAGCGGATGTGCGGCATTTCCGGACGCGTCGAGCTGGCCGGCGGCATCGCTCCGGTCGACGGCGATCGCCTGGCCCTGGACGCCATCCGTCACCGCGGTCCCGACGATGAGGGGCAGTGGTACGGCGCCGCCGTCTGTCTGGGCATGCGCCGGCTGTCGGTGATCGACCTCAACACCGGGCACCAGCCGGTGTTCAACGAGGACCGTTCGGTTGCCGTCGTCTACAACGGCGAGATTTACAACTTCCAGGACGTGCGACGCGAGCTCGAGTCACACGGGCACCGGTTTGCGACGGCCAGCGACACCGAGGTCATCGCCCACGGCTGGGAGCAGTGGGGCGAGGGCATCGCCGAGCGGCTGAACGGGATGTTCGCCTTTGCCGTGGCCGACGAGCGGCAGCAGGTCGTCTGGGTGGTCCGTGACCGCGTCGGGATCAAGCCCTTGTACTACCTCCACGAGCCGGGCCGGCGGCTGCTGTTCGCGTCCGAGATCAAGGCGCTCCTCGCCCACGCCGGCGTCGCGCGCGAAGTCGACGATGAAGGGCTGCTGAACTTCCTCGCCTACGGCCATGCCGTGGCACCGGCCACGATGTACAAGGGCGTGCGGAAGCTGATGCCCGGGTATTCGCTGCGCATCGAACGCGGGCAGGTGGCGATCCGGCGCTGGTGGCAGCCGACGCTTCGGGAAGACCGGTCCGTGCCCGAGGTGGAGTGGGAGCGGCAGATTCGCGCCCTGTTGGAGGACAGCGTGCGGCGCCAGATGGTCGCCGACGTGCCGGTTGGGGCGTTCCTCAGCGGCGGCGTCGACTCCAGCACGGTGGTTGCGCTGATGACCCGCAACACCAGCCACCGGGTGCAGACCTTTGCGGTCGGCTTCGACCACGGCCGCGAGTTCAACGAGCTGCCCGACGCCCGGCGTGTGGCGCAGCACCTGGGGACCGAACACCACGAGCTGCTGGTCCGGCCGTCGCAGCTCGTCGACGTGCTGCAGACGCTCGTCTACCACTTCGACGAGCCGTTCGGCGATGCCGCCTGCTTTCCCACCTACCTGGTCTCGCGCCTGGCGCGGCAGCACGTGACCGTGGCGCTCACCGGCGAAGGCGGAGACGAGCTGTTCGGCGGCTACCGGCGGTACCGTGCCGGCGCCTGGATGCGGACGCTCGGCCCGCTGCTGGCTGCCGGGCACCTCGGGCTGGCTCCGGTTGCCGCCGTGGTGCCGCGGCTACGGCGGTTGAAGAAGCTGGCCGAAGCCGCGGCGACCACCGACCCGGTGACGCGCTACTCGCAATTCCTGCGCGTGTTCAGCGACGACCTGCTGGCGCGCGTGGTTGCCGACCGCTATGCCGCGAGCGCGCGGCGCTTCGACGCCGTGGCGCCGTACCGGCGCCTGATGTCCGAATCGGCCGGCGCCGACCACATGAACCAGCTGATGTTCGCCGACCTGATGACGTGGCTGCCCGACACCTACCTGGAGAAGGTCGACAAGTCGAGCATGGCGGTCAGCCTGGAAGCGCGCGTGCCGCTGCTCGATCACCGGCTGGTCGAGTTGTCGCTGCGAATCCCGGCGCGGTTCAAGATGTCGGGCGGCGTGTCGAAGCGCATCCTGAAGCGCGCGGTCGCCGACCTGCTGCCGCCGGAGACGCTGACCAAGCCCAAGCACGGTTTTGCGGTGCCGACCGACCCCTGGTTCCGCGGCGAGCTGCGCCAGTTCGCGTATGACGTGCTGCTGGATCCGCGAACGCGCCAGCGCGGCTACTTCCGCCCCGAGGCCGTCGAGCGGCTCTGGCGCGAGCACCAGAGCGGGCGCGAGGTCCGCGACGCCCACCTGTGGCTGCTGCTCAACTTCGAACTCTGGGCCAGGCGCTACCTCGATGCGCAGGAAGTCAAGGCGGCGTGATGCCGCCGCGGCCTCGTGTCGTCCATGCGACGACGGTGGACATGAGCGTGCGGCACCTGCTGCTCAACCAGTTGCTGTCGCTGCGGGATGCCGGCTTCGAGGTGAGTGCCATTTCCGCCGCAGGCCCGGACCTCGACCCCGTTGCCGCCGCTGGCGTACCCCACTACCCGGTCTCATTCACGCGCCGCATGACGCCGCTGGCCGACCTGCGCGCGGCGTGGCAGCTGTGGCGGCTGTTCCGCCGGGAGCGCTTCACCATCGTCCACACCCACCAGGTCAAGGCGGCGCTCTTCGGCCAGCTCGCGGCGCGCCTCGCCGGTGTGCCCGTCGTCGTGAACACCATCCACGGGTTCTACTTCCACGAGCGCACGCCGCGGTTGAAGCGCCGTGCCTGGATTCTCCTCGAGCGCCTGATGGCCCGGCTGTCGACGCTGATCCTGTCGCAGAACCGCGAGGATATCGAGACCGCGATCGCGGAAGGCATCTGCCGCCGTGAGCAGATTCGCTACATCGGCAACGGCATCGATCTGACGCGCTTCGATCGCGGCGTCATCGATGCCGCGCAGCTTGCGGCGCTGCGGCAGTCGCTCGGCATTGCCCCCGGCGATCGCGTCGTCGGCTTCGTCGGCCGCCTGGTGCGCGAGAAGGGCGTGTTCGAGCTGTTCGACGCCGTGCGGCAGCTCCAGGCCCGCGTGCCGCAGCTGCGCCTGTTGGTGATCGGGCCGGTCGACAGCGAGAAACCGGATGCCATCGATCCCGGCTCCGATCGCCTGCGCGACCTGGCCGGGACGGCGGTCTTCACCGGCTACCGTCACGACATGCCGCAGCTGTATGCGTTGATGGATGTGTGCGTGCTGCCCTCGCATCGCGAGGGAATGCCGCGATCGCCGATGGAGGCGTCGGCGATGGGGGTTCCGTGCGTCGCCACGGCCATTCGCGGCTGCCGCGAGGTCGTGGTCGAGGGAGAGAACGGCTTCCTGGTGCCGCTCGGCAATGTCCCGGCGATGGCCGAGGCGATCGCCACGGTGCTCGAAAACCCGGCACATGCCGCCGCCATGCGCGAGCGGGCGCGCGCGCTCGCGGTCGAGCGCTTCGACGAGCGGCACGTCTTCCAGCGCGTCGCCGCGGCGTACCGCGAGCTGCTCGGTGATTGCGGCCTGCCGGTGGGTGGTACGCCCCACACGGAGACGGCGCGCGCGTGAGTCGTGGCGGTCACTCGTGGGCGAAGCGCGCGTTCGATCTGACGCTCGGCACCCTGCTGCTCGTCGTGGCGCTGCCGCTGATGGCGGTGACGGCATTGGTCGTGCGTTTGACGCTCGGCTCGCCGGTGCTGTTCGCCCAGGAGCGACCAGGCCTGCACGAGAAGCCGTTCACGATCCGGAAGTTCCGGACGATGTCCGACGCGCGCGACGGGCGGGGCGAACCGCTGCCTGACGGCGAGCGGCTGACGGGTTTCGGCCGCTGGCTTCGCCGCACGAGCCTCGACGAGCTGCCGGAGCTGGTGAACGTGATCCGCGGCGAGATGAGCCTGGTGGGCCCCCGCCCGCTGCTGATGGAGTACTTGTCCCGCTACACGCCGCGCCAGTCACGCCGCCACGAGGTACGCCCGGGCATCACCGGCCTGGCGCAGGTGCGCGGCCGGAACCTGCTCGACTGGGAGGAACGCTTCGAGCTGGATGTGTGGTATGTCGAACACTGGTCCATGGGCCTCGATCTGGCGATTCTCCTCTGGACGATGCGCGCCGTAGTCCGGGGCGACGGCATCACCCAGGCGGGGCAGGCGACTGCCGCCAAATTCACCGGGAGCGCCGCTCCACCCCCGCCGCGTGAACACCGTGGCTGACGCCGGCGTCGTCATCATCGGCGCCGGCGGCCATGCAATGGTGGTCTGCGACTCCCTGCTGTCGGCGTCCCGCCGCGTCGTGGGATTCATCGACACCGATCCGCGCAGGTGGGGCACCGTGGTGCTCGGTCTGCCGGTGGCCGCCGAACGTGCCTCCCTGGCGCCGGACGCGGACGTGGCGATGGGTATCGGTGACAACCGCGCCCGGCGCGCGAACTTCGAAGCCCTTGCCCGAGGCGGAGCACGCATGGTCTCGGCGATCCATCCGTCGGCCGCCATCAGCCGCTTCGCCACGGTGGGCGCCGGCAGCGCCGTGATGGCGTATGTCGTCGTCAACGCCGGCGCCGAGATCGGCGTTGACGTCATCCTGAACACCTCGTGCCGAGTCGATCACCACTGCGTGATCGGCGCGCACGCGCATATCGGCCCCGGCGCCACGCTCGCCGGCGGCGTCACCGTTGGGGAAGACACGCTGATCGGTGCCGGGGCCATCCTGATACCTGGCGTGCGCGTTGGCGCGGGCTGCCGCGTCGGCGCCGGCGCCGTGGTCGTGCGTGATGTCGAGGACGGCGCGACGGTAGCCGGCGCACCCGCGCGTCCCCTGACCCCCTGAGGAGAGCAAGAAAGACATGTCGTTGCCCCCAATCCTGCTGTCGCCGCCTCACCTGGGGTCCGAGGAAGCGGACCTCGTGCAGCAGGCGATCGCCTCGAACTGGGTGGCACCCGCCGGACCGTTCATCGACGAGTTCGAGCGCGAATTCGCGGCCTACGTCGGCGCGCGGCACGCGGTCGCCGTGTCGTCGGGCACCGCGGCACTTCACCTTGCGCTGCATGCGCTCGGCATCGGCCCGGGCGACGAGGTCGCGGTGTCGACGCTGACCTTTGTCGGTTCCGTCGGCCCGATCGTGCACCGCGGCGCGGCGCCGGTGTTCATCGACTCCGCCGCCGATTCCTGGAACATGGATCCGGCGCTGCTCGAGCGGGCGCTCGACGAACGGCCGGGCATTCGGGCGGTGGTCACCGTGCACCTGTACGGGCAGTCGGCGGACCTCGACCCAATCCGGACGCTGTGCGAGCGGCGCGGCATCCCGCTCATCGAGGATGCCGCCGAAGCAGCCGGGACCCGCTACCGGGATCGACACGTTGGCAACGACGGGGTCATCGGCTACTTCTCGTTCAACGGCAACAAGATCATCACCGCGAGCAATGGCGGCATGATCGTGACGCCCGACGAGGCCCTGGCGGCGCGCGTGCGGAAGCTCGCGACCCAGGCGCGTGAGCCGGCGCCCCACTACGAGCACACCGAGCTCGGCTACAACTATCGGTTGAGCAACATCCTGGCGGCGCTCGGGCTGGCGCAGCTGCGCAAACTCGATCTCCGGGTCGCGCAGCGGCGCCGCAACTTCCTGTTCTACAGCCAGCAGCTCGGAAACCTGCCCGGGCTCGAGTTCATGCCGGAACCGGCCTGGGGCGTGAGCACCCGGTGGCTGACCGTGCTGACCATCGATCCGGAACGTGCAGGCACGAACCGCGAATCGGTTCGCGAACTCCTCGCGGGTCAGGGTATCGAGGCGCGGCCGGTCTGGAAGCCGATGCACCTGCAGCCGGCCCTCTGCCACCATTCCGCATACCTCAGCGGCGTGTCTGATCGCCTGTTTCGCGACGGTCTCTGCCTGCCGTCCGGTTCGAGTCTGTCCGAGGAGGACCTGGCGCGGGTCACCGCGACCGTCCGCCAGGCCTGGCCTGTCTCGATGCTGTCTTCATAGCCGTTGGCCGATCATCGACGTTTCCTCGTGCTTGCGGTGGCCCTGTTCGTCTGCCGCGCCATCGCGGCGGACGCGATCGTGCCGTCGTGGCAGGGGCCCGACGAGCCCGCGCACTTCTCCCTGGCCAAGCTGCTCAGCGAGGGAGGGGAAACGCCGGCGCGGCGCGTGGCGGTCGAGCGGGAGGTGATGGCGTCGATGGCCCGTCACCGGTGGTGGCAGCCATACGGGCTCCGCACGCCGGACCCGGTGCCGCAGTCGTTTGCGGAAGTGCCCGCGTCGCTCGCTCCCGGCACGCTGCTGCAGCCGGCCTACTACGCGCTGGCGGCGGTGGTGCTCCGCGTGACGCCGGCATCAGGTATCGACGGCGAGTTCACGACGCTGCGCTGGCTCTCGGTGGCGCTCGGGGTCGCGGCGCTGCTCTGTGGCTGGGCGGGAACCCGACGCCTGTTCGGCCCCCTCGCGGCAAGCGGCGCAGTGGCGATCGCGGCGCTGAACCCGCAGTTCCTCCTCAGCGCGATCACCGTGTCGCCAGATGCGCTGATCAATTTGTGCGGCGCCGTCATCTGGTGGCAGGTCGCCGCGCTCAGGGATGCCGTCGGTTGGGCGCAGGCCCGCTCAGCCGCGCTCGTGCTGGCGGCCGGACTCATCGCGGCGTTGAGCAAGCGCAACGGCATACCCGTGCTCGCGGTGGCCGTCCTGGCCGTGGGCGCGATCGCCACCCGATCCCTGTTCCGCCGCGCCGGGGCCGTGCTGCCGGTGGCGTCGACCGTCGGGGTCCTCATCGGCGGGGCGGCGGTCATCTGGATCGTCTGGCGTGAACCGGCGCAGCGCCTGCTCACCTTCTGGAGCTATCTGTTCGTGCTTCGCCGGTCGGCGGCGGACATCGATCTGTCGGCGCTGTCCTTCGTGGTGACCCGCGCCATCGATGCGTCGTGGCTCTGGGCGGGGTGGATGCGCTTTCCGGCGCCCGACTGGTGGTTCTGGATCGTCCGCGCCCTGACCATCGGCGGGTTGATCGGCGCCCTGACGCTGACCGTGCGGCGGCGGTTGCCGCAGGCGGGCTGGGCGTGGTTGTTCGTGCTGCCGCAGCTGGCCGCTCTGGTGTCGCTCTTCATGCTCAACGCAGGACCACAAGGGCGGTATTTCTTCGGCGCGTTCATGCCGGTTGCGACGTTGATCTGGCTCGGGTTGGTGATGCCACTGGCGCCAGGCAGGCGCCCCCGCGCGGCGGTCGCCGTGATTGCCGGGCTTGCCGCGCTCGACCTGGCGGGATTCGGGCTGGTGCTCGTCCCGGCGTATGTTCGTTAACCGACTGCTGGCCCGGCGTCGCCTGACCGCGTGGCTCGCTCTTGGAGCGCTGCTGGCGCTGACGCTCGTCCGGGAGATACCTCCGCCGACCGGCGACCGTCTCGGCCTTCGGCGGTTCGTGACGCCGGAGATCACCGGCTGCGATCCGGACAAGAGGTTCGGGTGCACCTTTGCCTCCCAGTCCTTCGTGATGAACGCCGACGGGCTGCGCGCCGTCGAGTTCATGCCGGTCGCGGTTGCGGCGTCACCGCGGGGGCGCCTGACGCTCAGGCTCGTCGATCTTGCCGCATTGCAGGTGATTCGCAGTCAGGAGGTGGCTGCCGCTGAGCTGGCCGCCGCCGGTGTCTTCCGCTTCGCGTTCGAGCCGGTGGCCGACTCGCGAGACGGCCGCTACCGGTTCGACATCGTCGCGACCGATGACGCGCGCGGCATCGCCGTGCGCGCGACCCGGGGCGAGGGCTATGCCGCCGGCTCGATGCTCTGGAACGATCGGCCACGCTGGGCCGACCTGGCGTTCAACGCCGATGCCGGCAGCCGTCCCGCCTGGCGCGCCCTCTGGTCGTATCGCAAGGCGCCGGGCGCCTGGTCGAACGGGGCGCTGGCGCTGACGGCCTTGGCCGGGGCATGGGCGCTGCTGCTCGCGGTCCTCGGCACCACGGCGCGTCTGGGTGGCGTCGAATGATGACGGCGTATCGGGACCGGCGCGTCGTCGTCGGCGGCGGCTGCGGGTTTCTCGGCAGCTACCTGGTGCCGCGGCTCGTCGATGCCGGCGCGCGCGTGACCGTGGTCGACAACCTGGCGCACGGCGACGTCCCGGCCGGCGTTCTGCCTGCGGGGGTCCCCGTCATTCGCGCCGACCTGCGCGACCGCGCGGTCTGTGACGAGGTGCTGGCCGGCCAGGACCTGTTCATCAACCTCGCGGCAACGGCCGCCGGCGTCGGCTTCAGCCGGACGCACCACGGCGACATGCTGGTCGACAACGTGCTGTGCGGCCTGGTGCCGCTGCAGGCCGCCGTCGCGCACCGCCTGCCGCACGTCGTCATGACGAGCACCTCGTGCGTTTATCCGGACGATGCACCCGTGCCGACGCCGGAGCTCGATGCGTTCACCGGGCTTCCCGAACGGGTCAACGAAGGCTACGGGTGGGCGAAGCGGATTCAGGAGCTGGCGGCGCGCTACTACGCGCAGGACCACGGCATGCGGATGACGATCCTCCGTCCGTTCAACATGTACGGCGCGCGGTACCCGTGGCGGTCGGCCGAGAAGGCGCACGTCATTCCGTCGCTGGTGAAGCGGATGCTTGACGGCGAGGACCCGCTGGTCGTCTGGGGTTCGGGAGAGCAGCGGCGGAACTTCCTGCATGGGAGCGATGCCGCCGAACTCGTGGCGCGCGTCGTTGCCGCCGGCGCCGAAGGGCCGGTGAACATCGGCTACGAAGACGATACGCGCATTGCCGACCTGGTTGCGCTCATCTGCGAGGTGACCGGGCGGCGCCCGCGCGTCGTCTACGACCGGTCCAAGCCGGATGGCCAGCCGCGCAAGGCGGCCGACGCGACGCGCCTGCGCTCGCTTACCGGCGGGTTTGAGCCGCGGGTGTCGCTGCGCCAGGGGATTGAAGAGATGGTCGCCTGGTACCACCGCGTATTCGCCTGAGCGCGCGCGCCAGGCCGGCGACCAGCACGACCGCCGACACAGCGATGACGGCGGGAACGACCGCCGGCCGCCGCAGCCCCGGGAGGCGATGCGCGACCCACATCCAGCTGTCGCCGTACGGAGCGTCGAAGGGGATGGCGTAGGGCTGCTGCTGGATACCACGCGTGTCGTCGACGTCAGGATGGCGCACGATGGCCACCAGCGTGTCCCAGCTCGTATCGAGCAGGTCGTAGTCGACGGTGCGGCGATCTTCGGGGCGCGGCCGGACGAGCAGGAACTCGCGCTCGAGCTCGGCGCGGCGGGCGTCCGAGAGGCCCTCCGCCCAGCGCACCCGCACGACGGGCGCGGGTTCGACGGTCAGGTAGTAGGCAGCGCCCATCGCGCCCAGGATCGTCGCGGCGACGATGGTCAGCGGCGTCGCGAGCGGGATCCGCATCACGGCAGCTCGCGCCGCATCTCCGCGATCGCCTGCTCGACGGCGTCGAGCTCGCCGGCACCGAGGCCCGCGACCTCGCGACAGGCGGCCACGGCCGCGGCGAGATCCTGCAGCAGGAGCGTCGCGGTGAGCCGATCGCCGGCGTCCCAATCGGCGCCGCTGCGCTGCGCGAGCTCGCCGCCCGCCGCGCGCAGGCGGTCGGCCAGCGCTGCCAGTCGATCGAGCGGTGTGCCGCCGTCAGCCGCAGGCGGCGTCGCGATCGTCGTCGCCGTCTGCGGCGGCTCTCGCTCTGCGAGCAGCGCCTCGAGCCGCGCGATGCGCGCGGCGAGCGTGTTCTCCACCGCACGGTAGTATATAGAGCGCGTGAACAGCCTGCTGCATGCGATCGGGCTTGTCCGGACGCCGGTGCTCGCCGCCGCCGAGGAGCGGGTACGCAAGGCGGAGGCCCGTCTCGCGCGCCTGGCCGAGCAGCTGGAGACGGCCAAGGGTGAATCGCGCGCCTGGAAGGCCAAGGCCGAGGATGCGGAGCGGCGCGCGGCGGATCTCGCCCGTGAACTGGCCCACCAGACCGAGCGGCTCGAGAAGACGCGGGCCGACCTGGCGCATCACGTCGACGCGCGCGCGCGCCTCCGCCAGCGCATCACCGACACCGATCGCGACCTCGCCGTCGCCCGCGATCATCTGATGGCCATCGAAGTGAAGCTCGACATCCTCGAGGGCGCCGCCAACGTCCTCGACGCGCGCACCCGCGGACTCGCCGCGCCGGCCCCGGAGGGCGATGGCGCTGCCTGACGCCGCGCCGTACCTGTCGATCGTCCTCACCGGCCGCAACGACGGCTACGGCGTCGACTTCAACGATCGGCTGTTCCGGACGCTCGCCTTCAACCACCGCGAACTGGACGCGCGGGGCATCAGCCACGAATTCGTCTTTGTCGAATGGGCGCCGGTGGCCGGGGCGCCGACGCTGTTCGAGGTCGTCCGCGACGCGGTGCCGTCGCTTCGGCGCGACGCGGTGCGCTGGTTGCTCGTCGACGCGGCGTTCCAGGACGCGCTGTCGCTCAACCCGCGCCTCAAGTACCTGGAGTACGTGGCCAAGAACGTCGGCATCCGCCGCGCCGCCGGCCGCTTCGTGCTGGCCAGCAACTGCGACATCTATCTTGGGCGCCGCGTCCTCGACGTGCTGCAGGAGCAGGCGCTGTCGCCGCGGTGCGTCTACCGCGCGGCGCGCCACGACTTGAAACTCTCGATCGATCAGTCACACCTCGACTGGGCGGCACTCGAGGATCCGCGAAACCTGGACGGGCCGCCGCGCCAGCTGACGCTGCCGTACATGGCGGGAGGGACCGGCGACTTCCTGCTGCTCGACCGCGCCACGTTCCACGAGCTGCGCGGCTTCAATGAGATCTACCGGCTGGTGCGCGCCGGCATCGATCGCAACTTCGTCGTCAAGGCGCTGTCGAGCGGGGTGCCGCTCGCCGACATCGGCGGCCCCGTGTATCACGTCAACCATGTCGGCACGTTCCGCGTCGCCAGCCGGTCGTCGGCGCATGCCGTGGGCAATGCGACGTCGGCCGGGGAGCGCTGGAGCCCGAACGCCGTGGCCTATCAGAACCCGGCATCGTGGGGCCTCGGCGAGGCACGGGACGAGCCGCTCGCCGACGGCTGCCGGCGCCTGCGGTTCTCGTGGGACGCCGTGCCGCCGCTCGTCGACCTGCGCGGCATCGTCCTGCCGCTGGTCCGCCCCGACCGGGTGCCGCCGGACGCTGTGGGAGAATCGAACGGCGGTCCGGACGCGGCCGCGACCACGTAATGGACAGTCTGGTCGTCGAAGGTCTCAGCAAGCGCTATTTCCGCAGCGGCCGTCCCGCCGGCAGGTCGGGCCGATCGTTCCGCGAGCGGTTGCGCGGCCTGGTCCGGCGACCGGCGGAGGACGCCGAGCGGGCCGAGCAGGAATTCTGGGCGCTCAGGAACGTCTCGTTCCGCACGCAGCCGGGGACGATCCTCGGCGTCATCGGCGCCAACGGCGCCGGCAAGACGACGCTGTTGAAGGTGCTGGCGCGGGTGATTGCGCCGACCTCCGGCCGGGTGGTCGGCCGCGGCCGGGTGGTCTCGCTGCTCGAGCTCGGCGCCGGCTTCGATCCGGATCTGACCGCGGACGAGAACATCCTGATGAACGCGGCGATGGTCGGCATCTCGCGGCACGAGGCGATGCGGCGGATGGACGACATCATCGCCTTCGCCGAGGTCGACAAGTTCCTCGACACGCCGCTGAAGCACTACTCGAGCGGGATGTACCTGCGGCTGGCGTTCTCGGCGGCGATCAACATGGACCCGCAGATCCTGCTGGCCGACGAGATCCTGGCCGTCGGCGACCAGGTGTTCCAGGAGCGGTGCCTGGAACGCGTGGCCGAGGCGGGGCGCCAGGGGCTCACCGTGCTGTTCGTCTCGCACGACATGGACGCCATCCTGCGCGTCTGCAACCGCGTCATCTGGATCAACGGCGGTGAAGTCATCCGCGACGGCGAGCCGGAGGCGGTCGTCGACGAGTACCAGCAGGCGACCTGGGCGCGCGCCGACGCGATTGCGACCGAGCGGGGCCGCCGCGCCAACCGCATGGCGGCCATCACCGCCGTCCGCCTGGTCAACGCCAGCGGCCGCGAGATCGGCGGCGCGCCGACCGATGAAGACGTCTACGTGAAGATTCTGCTGAACGCGCTGCGGCGCAAGCAGCTGGTGCGGCCGAGCATCGACGTGACCACGCGGGGCCACCTGCTGTTCCGCGCGTCCGACGACACGCGTCGCCTGCTGCGCGAGGAGGGCCTCTACGAGATCCTGGTCCGGTTGCCGGCGAACCTCCTGGCGGAGACCACCTACACCGTGAGCATCAACCTGCTGATGTCCAGCGACCGCGAGGGCGCGGAGTTTCCGTTGACCTTCTACAACGCCCTGACCTTCATGGCGTACTCGAGCGAACAGCACGAGGAGACCATCGTCAGCGGGAACAAGCGGCTCGAGCGGGCGCCGCTCATCGCCCCCAGGCTCGACTGGGCACACCGGAAGATCGAGGATGCTGTTAGCGCTTAGGCGCCTCTTCGGCGGTGCGGGGGCGGTGGACGCCGACGATGTCGGCCCCGACGGCCGCCGGCTCCCCAAGTGGGTCATCGAGCCGGTCCGGCTCGGCATCGTTGCGCGGGCGCAGGAATTGTGGCGCTACCGCCGCATGCTCTGGTTCTTCTCGGTGCGCGCGATCAAGGCCCGCTACGAGGGAACCACGCTCGGCATCTTCTGGCTGTTCGCCCGCCCGCTGATGCCGATCGTCATCAGCACCTTCATCTTCGGGCGGCTGTTGAGCGTGCCGTCAGAGGGCATTCCCTACTTCCTGTTCTTCCTGACCGGCTCGTCCTGCTGGCGCGTCTTCGAGCGATCGGTGCTGCTGGTGACCCGCAGCCTCGAACAGCAGCGGGGGCTGATCAAGAAGGTGTACTTCCCGCGCCTGGCTGCGCCGATCTCGTCGGTGGCGCCAGGGGTTGCCGAATTCCTGGTCCTGCTTGGCCTCTTTCTCGGCGCCATCGTCTTCTACTGGTGGAAGGACGGCATCTTCTACATGCGGCTCGGCCTGCCGACGCTGGCGGCCATCGGCGCGATCGCGCTGACCATCCTGACCGCACTCGCCGTCGGGCTGTGGACGGCGATCTGGCAGGTCCGCCACAAGGAACTGAAGTACTCCATCCGCTACGTGCTGCAGTTCTGGTTCTACGTGACGCCCGTGATCTACCCGCTGTCGACGGTGCCCGAGCAGTACCAGTTCCTGCTGTACCTCAACCCGATGGCGCCGTTCGTGGAGCTCTACAAGTGGGCGATGCTCGGCATCGGCGACTTCTCGCTGCCGGCCCTGGCGATCGGCCTGGCGGTGATGGGAGCGGTGCTGAGCGGAGGACTCCTGTACTTCAGCCGCTCCGAGGCCGCATCCGTCGATCGCCTCTGATTCGGGTTCAGTGCGGGTCCAGGTTCGTCAGCCAGGCCGGATCCGTGTCGGCCGCCGGGGCGGGCATGGCCAGCATCTCGGCGCGGAACCGTTCGACGAACCGCCAATCGACTTTTTCCTGCCCCTGGTCGTCGGTGGCCAGCACGTCGTACACGCGCTCCCAGTCGCGGCGCACCTTCACCGCCTCCTGCCGCATGTCGATGGCGAACGCCGAGGCACGGACGGCCCAGCCGCAGGAGATCACCGCGATTGTGCCGAGGACGAGCGCGGCGCGCCCCAGCGTGACGGGCCGCGCGTCATGGTCGGCAGCCAGCAGGTGGAGCGCGGCGAAGAGCGCCAGCGGGTAGAAGACCGCACCGCCGCTCACCGTCACGTCCTTCAGGTACGGGTAGCTGATGACCGCGTTGGCGGCGACCACTGCGGCGGCGACCAGGAACAGCCGGTCATGATGGGTGAGGGACCAACCGCGCCAGGCCGTCCGTCGCCGCCACGCATACCACCCGAGGACCAGCGTCGACAGCGTCGACACGACCACGTTCAGCAGCGTGCCCGACTCGAGCGTGCCGTCCCGGACCTCCCGAACCAGCACGAAGACGCCGGCGCGAGGCTCCGAGAACAGGACCGACGCCGCCGCCGCGGCGACGTTGTAGGCGTAGTAGGGGAGCGGGTTGTCGCCGAACATCGCGACCAGCTCCGGCGGTTCGTAGGTGCGCAGGCCGAAGCCGGATCCCCGCTCGGTCAGCCCCGGCGCGCCGACGTCGAACACGACAAACCGCAGGGCGAGATAGCCCACGACGAGGACGGTGCCGGCCATGACGGCGCGGCCGGACACGCCCCGCCAGCCGACGAGGAACGCCGACGCGAGGCAGACCCAGACGAGCAGGCCGAGCTCGTTGGCCATCACCGCATAGACGAGCAGCAGCAGCGCCGCCGCGTCCCGCCACCACGCCCGCCGCTCGCCGGCGGCCAGCACCGTCGCACCGACGCAGATGGCCGGGATGAGCAGCTTGATGTTCAAGTCGGTTTCGCGGGCGGCCTCGTGCACCGGGTGCATGCCGAGGATCGCGGCGAGCGCCAGCGTGGCCAGGGCGGCCGCGAGCGCTGTCCGCACGCGCATCAGGTGCACGGCGCCGAGCAGCAGCGCCAGGAACATCAGGACGTGCAGGGTGCGGAAGGCGGCGAACTCACGCCCGGCCGCAGCGTCGAACACGAGCTTCGACGTCGCCCGGCTGGCGGGCCGCATGAAGCCCGACTGGTTCATCGTGTCGAGAAACAGCGTTGTTGCCGAGGGCTCGAGCGGAAGACCGAGCAGCGTGTTGTCCTGGTACGGGAGCGGTACCCGGAACAGGAGCAGCGCCACGGCTGCCGTCAGGATCAGGGCCGCCGCGTACGCGACGGCGGCCGGGCGGGTTGTTGACATGAGCGCTCGATGCTGACTGGTGGCGGACGCCGGTTGTGGCGCGCTGTCATCCGCGTCGCCGTGCCGGCGACGGTGGCGACGGCAGGCGCGGCGGCGCTGTTTGCCGTCACTATAACGGCGCCCGCCGTGTCGATCAACGTACGGTGGGCACCTGAGTTGTCGCAGCGCGACCGCGTCGATCTCGAGCAGCGCTTCGGGTTGGCGTCGGGTAGCCGCCGCGAGGGTACCACCTATCAGTACCAACTGCTCGATCCGTCATCGAGCAACATCCGCGCCCTCGTCGAACACCCGGCGGTCGATGACACCGCGAACCTGCATCGCACGGCGTTCCGCCCGCCGCTGCGCCAGTACCGGCCGTTCCTCGTCGCGACGCGCGCCATGCTCGCCGGTGTGGCGGCCGGCCTGGTATGGGCGTTCGGCCCGGCCGTCGTCCGCCGCGCGCGACGACCGGTGCGGCTGACCTCCCGCGCGGTCGTGGCAGCCGCGGGTGCCGCACCGTGGGCGCTGATCGGCGCCGCCCTCCTCTTCATCCTGGCTGCCGCAGCCGGACTGCTGTAGCCGGCCGTGATTGCTCCGGCGGCCGCCGCTCCCTAGAATGAATCGATTGCCCGTCCGCGCGACGTTCCTGCCGTACCACCAGCCGTTGATCGACGCCGCCGACGAAGCTGCCGTCGTCGATACCCTGCGCTCCGGGTGGCTGACCACCGGGCCGAAGACCAAGCGCTTCGAGCAGGTGCTCGCCGGTTACACCGGTGCCGCGCACTGTGTCGCGTTGAACTCGTGCACCGCGGCGCTGCACCTTGCCCTCGAGGCGGTAGGCGTCGGCCCCGGCGACGAAGTGATCACCTCGCCGATCACCTTCGCCTCGACCGCCAACGTGATCGTGCACCGCGGGGCCACGCCGGTGTTCGTGGATGTCGAGCCCGACACGCTCAATCTCGACGCCTCGCGCCTCGAGGCGGCGATCTCGCCGCGCACCCGGGCGATCATCCCGGTCGACTTCGCCGGTCACCCCTGCGATCTCGACGCGATCCTGGCCATCGCGCGGCGCCACCGCCTGGTCGTCATCGAGGATGCGGCGCACGCCATCGGCGCCGAATACCGGGGCCGCCGGGTCGGCGGCATCGCCGACCTGACGGCGTTCTCGTTCTACGCCACCAAGAACATCACCAGCGCCGAAGGGGGCGCGCTGACGACGAATAACGCCGAGTGGGCCGAGCGGGCGGCGATCATGGGACTGCACGGCATCAGCCGCGACGCGTGGAAGCGGTACAGTGCCGAGGGCTATCAGCACTGGGACATCATCGGTGCCGGCTACAAGTACAACATGCCGGATCTGGCCGGAGCGCTGGTGCTGTCGCAGTTCGAGAAGCTCGACGCCTTCCGGGCGCGCCGCGCCGAGCTCAAGACGCGCATGGATGCCCACTTCCGCGACACGCCCGAGCTCTCGATGCCGGCGGAGCGGCCCGACATCCGCCACGCCTACCACCTCTACCCGATCATCCTGCGGACCGAGATGCTCACCGCCGATCGCGACACGATCATGCAGGCGATCCAGCAGGAGAACATCGGCATCGGCATCCACTTCCGCGCCGTGCACCTGCATCCGTTTTACGTGGAGAGCTTCGGCTTCCGTCGCGGGATGTTCCCGAACGCCGAGTCCTACTCCGACCGGACGATCTCGCTGCCGCTGTATGCGCGCATGACCGACCGGGACGCCGATGATGTGGTGGCCGCGGTGCGCGCGGTGCTCGCGCACTATCGCCGATAGGAGCCGATGGCAGACGTCCAGGACCAGAAGACATACGGGTTGCGGCGGGGGGCCGAGGAGTTCCCGCTGATGCTCGTCATCTCGATCATCTACCCCTGCAATTTCGGCTGCCCGAACTGTCCGTACACCGACGCCAACTCCGAGATTCGGCAGTTCTACCACCAGCGCCACGGCGATCTGTTTCCAGAGCCGCTGTGGAATCGCCTGGCCGCCGAGTGCGGGGAGTACGGGGCGTGGATGCGCTGTACGGGCGGTGGCGAACCGATGCTGCACCCGCGGATGGTCGACATGATCGAGTTCGCCAAGGGCAGGGGCGCGCGGGTCTGGATGAACACCAACGGCAGCATGTTCGGCCCGACGCCGGTCCTGCGCAGCAAGCTCGAGCGCCTGATCACGGCCGGGATCGACCTGATCGAGTTCTCGATGGATGCCGGCGACGCCGAGACCTACGCGCAGGTCCGCCCGCCGCACCGCGGCGGGCCGCCTCGCGATCCGCAGAAATGGTGGGGCAATGCCGTGGCCAACGTGCGGGC
Organism: Vicinamibacterales bacterium; assembly: GCA_050247255.1. Lineage (GTDB taxonomy): Bacteria > Acidobacteriota > Vicinamibacteria > Vicinamibacterales > UBA2999 > JBFWUM01. The sequence continues at coordinate 160,390 of JBFWUM010000002.1, forward strand.
GGCGCTCGAACTGCGCGCGCGGCACCGTGCGCCGACGCGCATTGTCGTCTCAGTGATCCGCCAGCAGCAGATCGAGGGCAAGCTCGACGCCGCCGTCGACTTCTGGCTCAAGGACGTCGGCGTCGACGAGGTGATCACCCGCAAGTTCCTCACCTGGGACGACAATACGCACATCCAGATGGGACGGGCCCTCGACCCGCACCTCTACCAGTCGCAGCCCACGGAGCCGAAGCAGCCGTGCGTCTGGCCGTTCGAGCGCCTGAATGTCGACACCCTCGGCCGCATCGCGCTGTGCGGGCAGGACATCAGCTTCCGGACCGCCGAGCTCTTCCCGAACGCCAACGACGTCTCGATCAGGGAGATCTGGCAGGGCGAGCGCTTCAACTGGTATCGCCGCCTGCACCTCGAGGGGCGCGGTGCGGAAGCGTTTCCGTGTCGTGGTTGCTCGGCGTGGTTCGCGGGTATTCGTGACTGGGAGCACGGCTGGCTGAAGGTGCTCAAGACGTCCGGCGACCACCTCAAGGCGGTGATGAAGCACGACCTCGGCGTGGTGGTCGACATCTACGAGCCTGGGCCCGACGGCCGGTGACTGGGGACGGGGCGCTGCGCCTCGTGCCGCTCGAGCCGGCGCACCTGGCGCTCACGCGGCAGTGGGCCAACGATCCCGGGATCGCCCGCCTCATGGACCGCGCGCGCCAGGTCTCGGAGGCGGAGCACGCCGCCTGGTTCGCGTCGCTCGCCGGCCGGGAGGACTGCCGCTATTTTGCGATCGAGCGACACGGGCGTCATGTCGGCAACGTCTGGCTGTGGAGCATCGACCCGCGTCACCGGAAGGCAGAACTCCGGATTGTCATCGGCGACCCGGCGGCCCGCGGCCAGGACAGCGGCGCCACGGCGATCGACCTGCTCAGCCGTCATGCGTTCGAGCAGCTCGGCCTGCACCGCGTGTACGCCTACGTCCTGAGCATCAACCCCGCCGGGCGGCGGGCGTTCGAGAAGGCCGGCTTCACGCTGGAAGGCACGCTGCGCGACGATCGCCGGGCCTCGGATCGCTTCGTCGACTGCTGGCTGCTCGCGCGAATCCGTCCAGATGTTCCCTGAACTGAGCGACAGCACGCTCACCTTCGTGCGCGCCGGCTACGGCGTGCTGATGGTGCTCACGCTGCTGCAGGCGTTGCCGGAAGCGCGCCGCTTCTTCGTGAGCGAGCGGTGGGGTGGCTACGCCAAGTCCGGCGCGGCCGTCGACGCGATCCAGAACCCCTGGGTGATGCCGCTGATGCTCGCCGCCTGGATGGCGGCGGCTGCGGCGCTGGCCCTGGACCTTGCGCCGGTCTGGTCGGCGCTCGTCAACCTCGCGATCTGCCGCTACTTCTTCATCCACATGCGCTGGCGCGGGGTGCTGCGCGGCATGGGCGCTCCCGGGTTCATCGCCTACTGGCTTGGACTCGCCATCTTCCTGCTGGAATACACCGGACGCTTCGCCCCGGCGCTGCGGCCGCTGTCGCTGCTGGTGATCCAGGCGGACCTCGCGTTCATCATGCTCTCGGCGGGCATCTACAAGGCGACGGCGGGATATCCGCGCAACCAGGGCATGGAGCTCGGGCTGGCCAACCCGATGTGGGGCTACTGGTGGCGCCGCTACAGCCGCGTGCGTCCCGGACATCCCGTGTTCTGGACGCTGAACCAGCTGGCCTGGAGCACCGAAGTGGCCGGCGGGCTGCTGATGCTGCTGCCCTGGACCCGCGAAGCCGGCGGCCTCGTCATCAGCCTGAGCTTCATCTTCATCCTCACGCAGATTCGTCTTGGGTTCCTGTGCGAGATGGTCGTGCTCGCCGGGCTGCTCTACCTGACGCCCGGCAGCCCGGTCGATTCGTGGATCGCCTCGGTGACGGGCCCCGTCGCGGTGGCGACCGCCACGTCGAGCCCGTCCGTGGCCGTCGTCAACGCCGTCCTCGCCCTCGCCTTGTGGGCCTACCTGCTGCTGCTGCCGCTCGCCCACGCGGGGCTCTTCTACAACTTCTACGCGCGCCGGGCGCTCCCCGGCCCGCTGCAGGCGCCGCTCGAGCGGTACACGAACCTGTTCGGGATCATCATCTGGCGCGTGTTCTCGGTGGACCTGGTGAATTTCTTCATCCGGATCCATGTCGAGCCGCGCGACGGCGGTGCGCGGGTGGCGGCGTCCCGGCTCGGCTCATGGCCGCGCTTCAACCACGTCGGCGAGATGATCTGCCTGACGTCGCTGTTCACGACGATGAAGTACTACCCAGGCAACGACGCGTTGTTCCGCGAGCGCCTGTTGCGTTACGCGCGGACGATTCCACATCCTGCCGGCGCCGTCCTCGTCTTCGAGTACTGCCGCGTGTTGAAGCTGCCGACCCGCTTCGAGTGGGCGGCGGCGGCCGAGTACCGGGTTGACGTCGTGGCGGGGACGGTGGGCGAGCATCTTCACGACCCGGACTTCTCGGCACGGGCGCCCCACGCCGTGTCGCCGGTGCACGAGGGAGGCGTGCCCGGCAGCTACGCGCCGGCGCGCCGCTAGGGCCTTGTCATCATGTGCGGCATAGCGGGGGTGTTTGGGCACAGCGACCGCGACACGGTCGCGGCCATGCTCGCGGCCCTTCGCCACCGCGGTCCCGACGACGAGTTCATCGTCGCCGGTGACCGGTTCACGCTCGGCGCCCGGCGGCTCAGCATCCTCGACGTCGCCGGGGGGCGGCAGCCGTTGACCAGCGAGGATGGCCGCGTGGTCGCGGCGCAGAACGGCGAGCTTTACAACTTCCCCGAGCTGCGCCCCGCGCTCCTCGCGGCCGGCCACGCACTGCATACCCGGACCGACACCGAGCTGCTCCCGCACCTGTGGGAGGAGCACGGTGAAGATCTGCCGCGGCACCTCGACGGCATGTTCGCCCTGGCGATCTGGGACGACCGGCGCCAGGTCGGGTTTCTGGCCCGCGATCGGATGGGGAAGAAGCCGCTGTACTACTGGTCGCACCGGGGCGCCCTGTACTTCGCCTCGGAGCTGAAGGCCATCCTGGCTGTTCCCGGCTTCGAGCGGCGGCTGAACGACGAGGCCTTGCACCACTATCTCGCCTATAAGCACGTGCCGCATCCGATGAGCATCTTCAAGGGTGTGCAGGCGCTTGCCCCGGCGCATCGGCTGCTGTTCACCCCCGGACGCGATCCGGACGTCTCGCGCTACTGGTCGCTGTCGTTCGCGCCGCGCGATGCGGCCGTGCCCGACGAGCGTGAAGCGGCCGAGGAGCTGCTGGTGCGGCTGCGATCGGCGGTCCGCCGGCGCCTGCTGTCCGACGTGCCGGTGGGATTCTTTCTCAGCGGCGGCCTCGACTCCTCGCTGACCACCGTGCTGGCCGCCGAGGCCGCAGCGTCGCGGGTGCAGACGTTCACCCTGACCTACGCCGGCCAGGCATCGACCGCCGGCAAGGAGGAGGACCGCCGCTGGGCGCGCTATGTCGCCCAGCGGTGGGGGACCGAGCACTACGAGGAGACGATCGAGGTCACCAGCTATCCCGACAGCCTGCGGCACGTGCTGCGCGCGTTCGACGAACCGTTTGCCGGCGTCGTCTCCACGTATTTCCTCGCGCAGCGCATGGCGCAGCACGTCAAGGTCGCCGTCGCCGGCGACGGCGCCGACGAGCTGTTCGGCAGTTATCTCTCGCATCGACTGGCCGCCGGTGCGCAGGCGACGCCTGACGTGTCGGGCCAGCCCGACTGGGAGTGGCGGGCGAAGCTGCTGGTCTTCAGCGAGGCCGAGCGGATGGCCCTCTACGCGCCGGCGTTCCGGGCCGAGATGTCCCGGTATTCGACCGCCGAGCACCTGCGGCAGGCCTTCTGCGGACTGACTGCCGCCGACCCGCTCAATCGCATGCTCGAGGCGGAGTGGCGCGGCATCTTCCCCGATCAGGTCCTCACCTTTGTCGATCGGCTGTCGATGGCCCACTCGCTGGAGGTGCGCAGCGCCTTCCTCGACACGGCGGTCGTCGAGTTCGTGGCCTCGCTTCCGGGCTCGCTGAAAATCGCCGGCGGGGTGACCAAGTACCTGTTGAAGCGCGCGGCCGAACGCTACTTCCCGGCCGCGATGATCCACCGGCCGAAGGAGGGGTTCCTCATGCCGGTGACCCAGTGGGTGCAGGGGCCGCTCGAGGCATGGGTGCGCGAGACGCTGGCGCCCCGCCGCCTCGCCATGCACGGCCTGTTCGATCCGGCAGGTGTCCAGGCGCTGGTCACCCGCATCTACGAGCCGGACGCGGACTATCGCGACGTCAACAAGGTGCTCGCGCTGCTGGCCTTCCAGGAGTGGTACGAGCTGTACCGTCCGGCGCGATGAACCCGGGCCGCGCGTCTTTCGGGCTGTCGATGCTGGGCTGGGCGCTCAACGAGGAAGAGAGCGTCAGCGACTATATCGAGCGCGCGGGCGCGCTGCTGGCGTCGGTCACCGACGACTACGAGCTCATCCTGATTGACGACGGCAGCACGGATCGTACGTGGGAGATTGTCGAGCAGCATCGGCCGGCGCGGCCATGGCTCCGGCCGTTCCGCAATGACCGGAACCGCGGGTCTGGCTACAACACCAAGCGTGCGCTCGGCCTGGCGACCAAGGACTATGTTTTCTGGCAGACGGTGGACTGGTCCTACGACATCTCGGCGTTGATGGCCTCGTTGCCGCTGCTCGACAGGTACGACGTGCTGCAGGGGGTCAGGGGAGACGCGCTGACGTTGCGCAGGGTCTTCAGGCATCGCTCCGACAGCGCGTACAAGGGGCTGGTGTCGTGGGTCAACTATCGCCTGATCCGCGTCCTCTTCGGCCTGCCGATCAGCGACTATCAGAATGTCACCGTCTATCCCAGAGCGTTGATTCAGGGCGTCACGCTCGAGAGCGAAAGCTCGTTCACCAACGCCGAGTGCCTGTTGAAGACCTGGTGGCAGGGCGCGACCTTCAAGGAGGTTCATGTGCCCTTCGTGAAGCGGCAGCGTGGCGTGGGAACCGGGACGCGCCCTGGCGCCATTGCCACCGCCATCCGTGACATCCTGGGCTGGTGGACGCGGTGGGTGGTCCTCGGCAGGCGCTCTCATCGCGGCCGCGGCCGCGTGGTCACCGTGCACGATGCGACATAGGCTGCTGCTCGCCGCGCAGGGGCTGGGCACGATCCTCCTGCTGGCCCTGCTGTTCCGCGATTTCGAGTGGGCGGCATTCCGCGCGCTGTTTGCGCAGCTGCCGCTCTCGTTCTACCTGCTGTCCCTCGCCGCCGTGATGGCCGGCCAGCTGCTCTATGCGTGGCGCTGGCGCGCGCTGCTCGTCGCTGCCGGCGTCCGGGTGCCGTTCCACCGCGTGCTGACACAGCACTTCATCGGCGTCTTCCTGAACAACTTCCTGCCGTCGACTGTCGGCGGTGACGCCGCGAAGGTGTACTACCTTGGCCGCGGCCACGGCTACGGGCCGGTCACCGCCTCGGTGGTGCTCGACCGCGTGCTCGGCCTCGGGCTCCTGGCGGTGCTGGCCACCGCGACCCTCTGGATGCAGCCGCCGGCCGATCCGGCGTATCGCACCGCGCGCGTGGTCATCACGGCCCTTGCGCTCGCATGTGCGGCCGCGATCGCCATCGCGGCCGGCGGGCACGCCTACCTGCCGCTGCGGCTTGCGAGTGGGAGGCCGCGCCTGGCGGCGCTGGCGGCGACGCTCGGGCGGGCCCGTGGCATCGCGGAGCGGGCGGTGCGGTCGCCTGCTGTCTGGCTGCAGGCCGCGACAGCGGTGGTTGTCTATTTCCTGCTGATCGCCCTCGTCTATCGTGTGTTCATCCAGATGCAGGCCGGCCCCCGCCTCCCGTTCGCGGGCGTGCTGATGGCCGTCACGACGACGTCAGTGCTGAGCAGTGTCCCCATCACGATCAACGGCCTCGGGCTGCGCGAGCAGCTGCACGTCCTCCTGCTGGCGCCGCTCGGCGTGTCGCGCGAGGCCGCCGTTGCCATCTCGTTGCTGATGTTCGGTCATCTCCTGCTCGGCAGCCTCGCCGGCGGCGTCCTCTGGCTGCAGGTGTCGCGCCGCAGCGGAGTTGCCGCCGGCTGATTCGGACGCTACGATTTCGAGGCTCCGTGGTTCCCCTTGATCGGACGGTCGTCATCCTGCAGCCCGGCTATCTGCCGTGGCTCGGCTTCTTCGATCAAATGCGGCGCGCCGACGTCTTCGTCTATTACGACGACGTCCAGTACGACACGCACGGCTGGCGGAACCGGAACCGGATCAAGACGCAGCACGGGCCGATGTGGCTGACCGTGCCCGTGCACCATCATGGCCTTCGCGCGCGGCGGATTCTCGACGTCGAGATCGACGGCCGCACGCCGTGGGCGCGGAAGCACCTGGCCGGCATCCGCCAGGCATACGCGAGGGCGCCCTTCCTCGCCGAGTTCTACCCGCGCCTGGAGGCGGTCCTCGTCCGCCCGTGGCAGCGGCTTGCGGAGCTCAACCTGGCCGTGGCGGCGCTGATCGCCGAGGCGCTCGGGGTGGCGCCGCTCATCGCCCGATCGTCGACGCTCGACATCGGCGGCGAGCGCAGCGAGCGGCTGGTGGCTATCTGCCGGCACTTCGGCGCGACCAGGTACGTGAGCGGGAGCTCCGCGCGGAGCTACCTGGATGTGGGGCGGTTCGACGCCGCGGGCATTGCGGTGGAGTGGCAGGACTACGCCCACCCCACATATCCCCAGCAGCACGGGGCCTTCGCGCCGTACCTGTCGGCGCTCGACCTGCTGCTGAACTGCGGTCCGGCGAGCCGGGACATCCTGGCGGGCGGCCGGGGCGCGGCAACGATCAACGTGGAGCACCCTCAGTGACGACGGTTCTCGTAACGGGCGGCGCCGGCTTCATCGGCAGCAACTTCGTCCACCATCTCTATCGCACCTACCCGGACTACCGCATCCTGGTGCTCGATCTGCTGACCTACGCCGGCAGCCTCGACAACCTGCCGGTGGAATCACCACGGGCGATGAACAGCGGGCGGCTGCAGTTCTGGTACGGCGACGTCCGTAACGCCGCGCTCGTCGACAGCCTGATGGCGCAGTCCGACATGGTCGTGCATTTCGCCGCCGAAACGCACGTCACCCGCTCGATCTACGACAACTACCACTTCTTCGAGACCGACGTGCTCGGCACCCAGGTGATCGCCAACTCCGTGCTCTCGCACATGAAGCGGATCAACCGCTTCATCCACATTTCGACGTCGGAGGTGTACGGAACGGCGGAGACGGCGCTGATGAGCGAGGAGCATCCGCTCAAGCCGTTGAGCCCCTACGCCAGCGCCAAGGCGGGCGCCGACCGGCTGGTCTACTCCTATTGGGCCACCTACAACCTGCCGGCGGTGATCGTGCGCCCGTTCAACAACTACGGGCCGCGCCAGCACCTGGAGAAGGCCATTCCGCGCTTCATCACCAGCTGCCTGCTCGACGAGCCGCTGCGGGTGCATGGCGATGGATCGGCGGCGCGCGACTGGCTCCACGTCGACGACACCTGCCGCGCGCTCGACTGCATCCTGCACTGCGACGGCGGCCTCGTGGTCGGCGAGGTGATCAACCTCGGATACGGCGAGAGCACCACGCTTGGCGAGATGGCGCCGCTCATCGTCCGCAAGATGCTGAAGCCCGAGAGCCTGATCACCTATGTCGGCGACCGTCCAGGCCAGGTCTTTCGCCACACCGCGGACCGGCGCAAGGCGGAGCGGCTGCTCGGCTGGACTCCGCGCGTCCCGCTCGACGAGGGGCTCGATCGGACCATCGAGTGGTACCGGACGCACCGGAGCTGGTGGGAGAAGCAGCTCTGGATGCGCGAGATCCCGATTGTCACGAAGGCCGGCAAGCAGGAGCTGCACTGACGCGTCAGCGGACGCGCGTCAGGACGGCCTGGCCGGTGAGCAGGTGCATGGCCCAGAAGCGGTCGCGGTGCGCCGCCACGAACTCATCGACGGCGACCTTGGCGCCATGGCAGGTCACGAAGCCGTAGTCGTCGACCACGATCGTGGCGCCGACGACGACGCGCGAGGCAAAGAATTCGAGGCAGAACTGCGTGATCGGGTGGACGTCGACGTCGATGTGCACGAGACCGAACCGCTGCTCGTCGCTGAACTGCGCGGCCGTGTCACGGATGTCGCCCTCGAGGACATGCAGGAAGTCGTAACGGGACAGGTACTTCTGCACTCTGGGCGCCAGCGAGCCCCCCTTGCTGCGGAATTGCTTGCCGACGCGGTGGCGGCCGTCGAGCGCCTCGTCGACCACGGTGTGCCCGGCGAAGGTGTCGCAGGCGTAGAACGGGTGCATCCGGCCGGCCAGCTGCATGGCCTCGGCCACCAGCCGGGCAGACCCCCCTTTGAAGACGCCGACTTCGGCCACGGCGGCCGCGTCTGCGGGCAGCGCCATCACGCCTTGCCACAGCGTGTAGAGGCGATCGACGTTCAGGAACGTCCGGCCCTCCTCGAGCACGCGTCTCGCCAGCGGGCCGAACGGCCGCATCGCCAGCAGGTCGATCTTCTTCTCGGCGTTGGCCCAGTAATACTCGTAGCGCCGTGCCCTCGCCGCCCACTCGTCGCTGCCGGCGGCCGGATCCGCCTCGGCCAGGCCGGCGCGCGCCGCCAGCGCCGCCGCCTGCCGCTCGACCGTAGCGAGCCGCGTGCGCAGCTGCTCCAGCTCCTCGGCCTGGATGCGCAGCCGCTCCCGATCGCGCGCATAGCGCCGGAAGCCGGGAATCCGAAGCCGGAGGTCGACATGACGTGCCTGCATGAGTAGCGGGAATTGTACCGCGGCGAGCGCCGCGACTTCTGGCGCCGCCTGATACCATGCCTCGATCGATGACGCCGACCGGTGTGACCATGCGGATCGCGACCGCGGCTGTCGCGGTATTCGTGTTCGTCTTTTCATTCCTGCTGCGCTACAACGACCCCAGCGGGTCGTTCGCAGGCCTGACCGACGATCACTTCTTTTACCTGGTGCGCGGCTGGCAGATCCTGTTTGGCGATCTGCCGGTCCGCGACTTCGTCGATCACGGCGCGCCCGGTTACTTCTACGTCAGCGCTGCCGTGCAGGCGGTGATCGGCCGGGGCACGTGGAGCGAGCTGCTGTTCTCGACCGTGGTGCTCTCGCTCGGCGCGTCGCTGACGTTCTGGATCGCCGCCAGGGCCTCGGGGTCGATGCTGTTCGGGCTGCTTGGCGCCGCCTTTCACGTCTTCCTCGAGCCGCGCTATTACAACTACCCGAAGATCATCGTCTACGCCGTCGCCATCCCGGTGCTGTGGGGGTTTGCCAACCGGCCCGGCACCCGCCGCGCGCTCGCGGTGGCCGCGGTCACCGCCGCCGGCTTCATGCTGCGCCACGATCACGGCGTCTTCGTCGCCATCGGCATGGCAACGCTGCTGATCGGCCTGCGCGGCGTCACCTGGTCGGCGCGGCTGCGGCACGCCGTCGTCTATGGCGCGCTGGTGGTGGCGCTGCTGTCCCCGTATCTGGTGTTCATCCAGCTCAATGGCGGGCTGGTGCCGTACTTCCGAAGCGCCAGCGCCTGGGCCGAGCGCGACCGCGGCCGTGCGGAGGTCGTCTGGCCCGGGCCGCTCGACAACCCCGAGGGCGTCAGCGAAGCCGCCACCCAGGGGCCGTGGCTCCAGCGTGCGCGCGCCACCTATCACGACAACCGCGTGGCCTGGCTGTACTACACGATGCTCGCGCTGCCGGCGGTGGCAGCGGCCGCGCTGGCGGCGAGTCGCGATGCGTTTCGCCCGGGCTGGCCGCACGCGGGAGCGAAGGTGGCCGTGGTCATCGTGCTCGGCCTGGTGCTGAATGCCGGCTTCTTCCGGCATCCCCTCGAGGCGCGGCTGGCCGACCCGTCGGTGCCGCATGCGGTGCTGATCGCCTGGCTCGGCGCGGGGCTCGTCCGGGCGTGGGTACGGCGTGAGGCGCTGCGCGCTCCGCTGCAGCGGTATCGATGGGCGGCACCGGCGTGTCTGGCCGCCATCACCCTCCCGATCATGCTGATCGTGGCCGCGCTGCTCTCGGACGATACCTACCGCCGCCTGGACAAGTCGTCGATGGCGGAGCGGCCCCGCAATGCGTTCGAGCGCGTCGCCCAGATCACCGAGGTGATGCGCGCCTCGTGGCCGGTCAACCTGGCGCAGCGGCCCGACGAGGAGTCGATGCGCCTGGCCGCCTACGTCCGCGAGTGCACCCTGCCGGAAGACCGTGTCTTCTTCACCCCGTACATGCCACAGGTGCTGTCCCTCGCCGGCCGGGCCTTCGCCGGCGGCCATGCCGATCTGCGGTCAGGGTTCTTCGAGACGGCGGAGGAACAGCAGACGACCATCGCCCGCCTGAGCCGGCAGTCGGTGCCGATGGTGTTCTTCGATGCGGGCGAGCTGCCGTCGTTCCGCGAATCGTTCCCGCTGATCGTTCGCTACCTGGACGAGCGCTTCGTCGCGGCGGGGGAGCGCACCTTGAGCGATCGGCGAACCATGGTGCTGCTCGTCGACCGGAACCGGACGCCGGTGCGGACGCACGAGGCACTCGACTGGCCCTGTTTCCGCTGACGCTACAATGAAGGGCCGGACACTCCGGCAGCGATCAAGGACAACGTGATGTTGCGGCGGCTGAGCGAAACCTGGCGCGTCGTCCGTCCCCGTGCGGCGGCCGAAACCCGGCTCGCGGTGAACAAGTTGGAGCGCGGACTCTCGGCCGCGCGCGACGACGTCAAGGAACTGCGCCAGCAGGCCAGGCGGCACGCCGAGCAGCAGCGGAGCGGATTCGACGCGCTGGGCGCCCAGCTCGCCGAGGTCCGCGCCGCGCTCGGCACGCAGCTCGCCGTGCTGACAAAGGAGCTGCAGGCCCTTCGCGGCGAGCACGATCGGCTGCAGCGCCGCGAAGCGCAGTTGCGGGCAGTCCTCCAGCGCGACGCCGCACTCGAGGCCGGGGAAGCCGGCCTGGCGGCGGCCCTGCATACCGACGGACTTCACGCCCACGTGCGGGCGGCGGTCGCTGCCGCCGCCATGCGGACCGAGCCGTGCCCGTACATCGTCGTCGACGACGTGCTGCCGGCCGCACTCTACGACGCCATCATCACCGGCCTGCCGCCCTCGGAGATCTTCAACGACCAGCCGCTCAACAAGGCGCAGGTCCGCGTGCCGTTCGCGCTGGCGCCCGCCTACTCGCGCCGGGTATGGCGGCACATGGTCGATACCGTCGTCCCCGACGTGCTGCGCCCGGTGCTCGTCGAGCGGTTCCGTGGCGTGCTCGACGGGTGGGTGCGGGACAGCTTCCCGGGGCTCGGCGACGCAGAGCGGCAGGCGCTCGAGTTCGTCGCCTCCGACGGCCGCCTGCTGATGCGGACGCGCGGCTACCGCATCCCTCCCCATCGCGATCCGCGGTGGGGCTTCCTCACCGGCATCCTCTATCTGGCGAAACCGGACGATGACGAACGCTGGGGCACGCAGTTCTACACGGTCGAGGGCGATGTCAGCGCCGCCTCGGCGCTGCCGCACTGGATTCGCGACGAGCAGTGCCACCTCGTCGAGGACATTCTCTTCAAACCAAACCGCCTGATCGTCTTCCTCAATTCGACCGGCGCGCACGGCGCATCGATTCCCGATGACGCCGAACCGGCTGGTCTGGAGCGCTACATCTACCAGTTCCGTATTGGGCCGCCCGCCGAGTGGATTCGCCGGCTCGTCGAGACGCTGCCCGAGAGCGAGCGTGCCGCGTGGCGCGGCAAGGTTGGTGACTATTAGGCGGCTCCTGCAGGCTCTGCGCCGGACGGGGTCCACTGTCGAACCGGCGGCCGTCGAGCGATTGACCGGCGCGCTCGACGCGCTGCGCGAGGAGGTCGAGCGGCTCGAAGCCGCCGTACAGGGTCTCGATGAGCAGGCCGCGACCCAGCGGCGCTCGATCGAGGAGCTGGCGGCGCGCCAGCAGGAACGGATCGACGAGCTGGCGGGGCTGGCAGCGCTGCCGGCCGCGCGGTTGCGCACTACCTCGGTGGTGGTTGAGGGCAGCGCCGGCCGCCGCAGCACCATCCGCCGGCTCCACGTCGGGCGCCACGTGTCGCTGCCGCTGCAGCCATGGCTGGGTGTCACCACCGTTGCCACCGAGACGGAAGACGTCCAGCAGCTGTGGCGCCGGCTGCTGACGGCGGAAGCGCAGGCCGTACCGGGCGAGCTGCAGGGGCTGCCGAGCAGCGTTCTGGACTGTCGCGCGGCGGTGGTCACGAAGGGCGATGTGCTCCAGGTGCGTCTGCGCGCCGACGGCAGCGATCCGATGCCCGCCGCGCGCCTCGGCGACGTGATCCTGCCGCGCTTCACCCACGATTTCCTCAAGCGCAAGCTCCGCAACGTCGGCCATTGGCTGCTCGACTGCCTGCCGCACATGCTGGCGCTCGAACCACTGGCGCCGCACGCCGTCTTCCTGCTGCCGCCGCTGCCGTCCAACGTGCACTGGGATTCACTGGCGCTCGTCGGCATCCGGCGAGACCGCGTCGTCATCTGGGACGGCACGCCGATCGCATGCGATCGGGTGCTGGTGCAGGAGACGGAGGGGCGCATCGTGCGGGGCCGCCCGCTGCCGGCGATGCTCGATCTGCGCCAGCGCGTCCTGTCGCAGTATCCCGCGGCGGCTCGGCCACGCCGGCTGATCTACGTGTCACGGCGGGATGCCACGTCGAGCCGGCAGTGGGTCGCCAACGAAATGGCCGTCGAGGAGCTGTTCGAGCGGCGCGGGTTCGAGCGTCTTGTGATGGCGAACTACTCGCTCGAGGAGCAGGTGCGGCTGTTCCGCGAGGCGAGGGTCGTCGCCGGCGTCAGCGGCGCCGGCCTGGCCGACATTCTCTTTGCGAACCCCGGTACGCACGTCGTCACGCTGCTGAGCGACAGCTTGATCCGGTGGTATGCCGACCAGGCGGGGACGCGGTCGCGCTGGGTCAGGGCCAGGAAGCCGCCGCTCTCGGCGCTCAGCGACTCGCCGCGGTTCTATGCCCACCTGGCCGCCGCGTGCGAGCAGCCGATCCACACCTTCCTCGGCGGGGAGCAGGTGCCGCTCGATCGGCTGGAGCGCTTCATCGACGAGGTAATGCTTCGTGTCGAGCGTGACTGACGGCCCCGATCCCGCGCTCGCCGGCCTCATTCACTCGATCCGCGAGACGCGCGATCGTATCCGCGAGGCCCGGCGCGGCCTCGAGGCTGCCGGGCGTCGATTGGCTGATGCCGATCGCCGGGTCGACGCGGTCGCCAGTGCGACAGCCGACATCCCTGGTCTCGACGCCCGCCTCGATCGCCTCGAGGCGGCGTTCGCCCCCGGCCGGTTGGCCAGTCATGTCGCAGCCGCTGTCGAGCGCACAGCGGTGATTGCCGCTCCCGCGCCGCACGCGCTGATCACGGACGTGCTGCCGGCAGACGCCTACGCAGCGCTGGTCGCAAATCTGCCGCCGCGCTCCTGCTTCGACGACCCTGGGACGCTGCGGCTGGAGATGCCGATGCCTCCGGCACTCGCGCCGGTCGAATCGGTGATTGTCTGGCGGTTGATGACGGAACTTGCCCGAGACGTCCTGGGCCCGGCCGTCGTGCGCCGCTTCGGGTCCATCGCCGAGTCGCATCTCGAGGCCCTGACGCAGCCTGCCGACGCCGGCCGGCGGAGGCCCCGCCTGTCGGCGTCGCAGGGGCGGCTGCTGCTTCGGTTGCCCGGCTTCGAAGGCTCGCGCCGCCGCCCGAATCGTTGGCATTTGTTCACCGTGGCGCTCGCGATGGCGGCGCCTGGTTCCGATCGTGATTTCGGCAGCACCGTCGGCAGCCCCGACGATCCCGCCGCGGTGCGCGTGCCGTTCGTGGCCAACAGCGCGCTCGCGGTCGTCGATGACGAAGGGGCCCACGAGTACCAGCCGATTCCATCCGACGCCCCAGTCGGCACTGAACGGTGCACCTATGAATTCCCGATCGGTCCCCAGAAGGTGGGCCGGGGAGAGATGGTTTAATAGCGGGTGTTGGCGTTCCTGTCGAGGCTCCTGACGAAACGCGAGGCGGCCGGTCCGGATCCGCGCAAGGCGCAGCTGCAGGACATGCGGGCGCGGCTCGATCGCATGCACCGCGTGGTGCTGGACAAGGATGTGTTGCGGCACGTCCTCCCCGTGCGCGCCGCGGCTGTTGCCGGCCGCAGCGCTTCGCCGGCAGCCCGCGCGAGGGAACGGCAATTTTGTGACGGCGCGCCCGCCTATGCCGTCGCCCTCGAGCAGGGATCAGCACGGACGCCGCAGGTCCGGAGGATCACGGTCGACGGACTGCGATGGTCGGCGCCGCTCATGCGGCCCGACGACGAGGCCGCGGTACAACGCTACCTCGCGCAACAGGACTTTCCGTATCGGACGATCACCCAGACGCGCGAGGTGGCCGTCGGCGGCGCGATGATCGACATCGGGGCCAACGTCGGGCGCATGAGCATTCCGCGCGTCATTCTCGGGGACGTCACGGCCGCCTACTGCGCCGAGCCGGATCCCCTCAACTATGCCTGCCTGGTGGCGAACGTCGTCGACAACCAGCTGACGGGACTGGTGATGCCGGACCGCGTGGCCATCGGCGCCGAAGACGGCGTTGCGAGGCTCGAGCGCCGCAGCACCGCCGGCGGCCACACCGTGATCGATCCCGGGGCGGCAACCGCGCGCGAGACCATCGACGTGCCGCTGCTGACGCTCGACAGCTGGGCACAGCGCGTCGGCATCGACCCGGCGGACCTGGCCTTCGTGAAGCTCGACGCCCAGGGGTCTGAGGTGCACGTCCTGCGCGGGGCGGCTCGGGTGCTGGCGCAGGCGCACGTGGCCTGGCAGATCGAGGTGGATTTCCCGCTGCTGGCACGTCGCGGCTGCTCGCCGGAGGATCTGTTCGCCATACTGCGTACGCACTTCACGCACTTCACCGACCTGAATCGCCATGCCGGCGGTGCCCGCGTGCGGCCGGTCGCCGAACTCGCCGACGCGCTCGCGTACTTGAGCGACGTGCGTCACGGCGGGACCGACGTGCTTGTCTACAGCGCTCCCGGGCTGGGTCACGGTTGATGACGTTCCGATGGCTGCGCGCCGGCAAGCGTGAGCGCCCGCACGACACCGCCGACCCGCAGGTGGGCGCGCTGGTGAAGCAACTCGAGAAGCTGCGGGTCGAGGTACGCGAGGCGCACCAGGCGCAGAAGACCGAGCTCCGGCGCTACCAGCTGCAGCTCGGCCGGCTGTCACGCGCCGTGGATCGTCTTGGCGTGGACGATGAGGATGCACCGCGGCTGGCGACGCGCGCCATTCCGGTCGAGCCGCCGGAGACGGCGCCGCTGGCGTGGGACTCGATTCTTCCCGATCATCCCGATCCCGAAGCGCGGCAGTGGCGGCAGCTCGAGGCCTGTGCCGTCTGCGGCGGCGCCGAGTTCACCATCGTCAACCCCTGGAACAAGCTGCTGCTGCTGGCCAAGGCTCCCGACGATGGATCGGCGCGCTACGACTACGCGATCTGCCACTGCTGCGGCTTCTTGTTTGCGACGCGGCGTCCGTTCGGCGACCGCTACCGGTTCATGCTCGAGCACTTCGGCGAGGTGACCGCGAAGCGGGGTGGGGCGCGTGAGATCTCGAACCCGATGCTGAACCCGTATCCGTTGTCCGACGCCGATCGCGAGCGGCTGCGCCTGATGCTGGCGAAGGGGGTCTTCGTGTCGGATCACCTGGCCGAGCATCGCGGAGGCTACGTCCCTGGGCTGTGGCGGGACCGCTTCCACAGCAGCGGTCATGTGGACCTGCTCGGGGAGCTGCTGCGGCCGCGCGGCGCCCGCGTGCTGGAGGTGCGGGTGAAGAGCGGTGCCATGCTCGATGGCCTGCGCCGCCACTGGGGATGCGACGTCGCCGGCATGCCGATCTGGGAGAGCCAGCAGTTCATCGCGCGCGAGCTCTACGGCATTCCGATGTCGGAAGTCATCGACTTCGAGCGGTTCTCGATCCCGTTCGACGGCGAGTTCGATCTCATCATCTGCCAGCACATGCTCACGCACGTGCTCGACCCGCGGGCGTTCCTTGGCGAGCTGCGCCGCAAGCTCACGCCCGGCGGCCACATCTACCTGCACAACGAGCCCGACGATGGGGAGTTCCTCTATCGCAACCAGTCGATGATCGCGACGCTGAACCCGCTGCACCTGCAGGCCTTCGACCAGGAGTCGCTGATCGCAGGGTTGGCCGCCAACGGGTTCGAGACCGTGTTCTACAAGAACGAATCCGAGTCGCACCTGATCCTGGCCCGCCGCGCGGAGACCGCGCGGCCGCAGCGGCTCACGGCCGCAGCGCGGCAGCGGCGCATCGAGCGGTACCAGATGGCCCACGATCGCGCGATCCTCAGGCTCGATGAGGGACGTCGCGGGCGTGTCGCCGACCAGTGGGAAGGCGTCGTCGCCCGTGCCGTAGCCAGCGGCATCGCCGAGTTCGACGAGCGCGGTCGCCTGCGGCTGGTGGCGCACTGATGCTGAAGCGGCTGGCTGCTGCGCTCGGCGTACCCGGGCTCGCCAGGTCGGTGGCGTCGCAGGCCGAGGAGGTCGCGGCCCTGGGCCGCCGGCTCGAGGCGCTGCAGCCCGCGATCGCGGAGCTGCAGCGCACCGCGAGGCTGCTTCAGCGTCAGGCGAAACGACAGGCCAATGTTGCGACCCGCCTGGCGCGCAGTGCCCGCGGCGAGCGCGAGGCGACCCGCGAGCAGGTCTATCGTCGGCTCGATCTCGTGGCCCGCCGGGATGGCCCGGTCATCGTCGGCCCGTGGACCGGTGAGGTGGGCTTCGAGCTCCTCTACTGGGCACCCTTTGTCCGCTGGGCGGTGCGCAAGTTCCGGATCGCTCCCGGGCGGCTGGTCATCGTCTCGCGCGGCGGCACGGCGGCGTGGTACGGCATCGCCGGCGCCGGCTACGTCGATGCCTTCTCGCTGGTCACGCCGGACGAGTTCCGCGCCGGCACCTCGGGGGAAACCAAGAAGCAGCGCACGGTCAGCACGCTCGATCGCCGCGTGCTCCGCGCCGTGCGCCGACAACAGCCCGGCGCGGCCTCGGTGATCCATCCGGCGCTGATGTACTCGCTCTACATGCCGTACTGGAAGCAGCAGGAGTCGATCGCGTGGGTGACCCAGGCGGCCGACCACGCGCGGATCGCGGCGCCGCTGCCGGAGGACCTCCGCCGCCGGCTGCCCGGCGAGTACGTGGCGACGCGGTTCTATTTCAGCGACTGCTTCCCCGACACCCCGGCGAATCGGGCGCTCGTCGCGCGCACCGTGGACGCGCTGTCGCGCGAAACGCCGGTGGTGCTGCTGGGCCCCGGGCTGCAGGTCGACGATCACCGCGACGTGGCGGTTGACGCCGGCGCCCGCGTCGTGTCGATCGAGGACGCCATGCGGCCGGAAACGAACCTCGGCATCCAGACTGCGGTCATTGCCGGCGCCCGCGCCTTCCTCGGGACCTATGGCGGCTTCTCATACCTGGCCCCGCTGTGCGGGGTGCCGACCGTGGCCGTCTATTCCGACTACACCTACTTCGCCCATCACCTCGAAACGGCGCGCCTGGTGTTCGATGCGATCGGCGCCGCGTCGTTCACCCCGGTCGATGCCGCCGTCCTGCCGCTGCTGCGGCAGCTGACGCCGGGCGCGGCGGCCCCGGGCGCGGCCACGTGATCCGCGATCTGTTGCGGGCGCCCGGGCGGGCACGCGCGCTGCAGCGCGAACGTGACCGGCTGCAGCGCGAGCTCGAACGCGCGCGCGCCCAGGGGCAGCGCCACGAGCAGCGCGTCGCCGAGTTGACGTCGACGCTCGAGCGCGAGCGCGCGCGGCTGGCCGCGGTCGGCCGCAGCCTCGACGAGCGCCGCCGCGCGGCGCTGTCGCCGGACGTGCTCCGCCTCGTGCTGACGGCGCGCGCGCAGGAGCCGGCGCTCGACGCCCATACGGCTGCCGCCGCCGCCGCGCGCGAGGAGCGCTTTCTCGCCGCATCGTCCGCGTATCGGCGGCTGCTCGAGGACGAGGCGGAACGGCAGCAGCGGCTCGAGCAGGTGCACGTCGATGGCATCCCCTGGTGGATGCCGCTCGACCCGCGGCTGCCCGAGCGCGCCGAGCGAACGGTCAAGCAGTCGTTCCCGTACCGAGTCATCCTGCAGACGCGGGAGGTGGCCGTCGGCGGCGTCATGCTGGACCTTGGCGGCAACATCGGTCGGACCTCGGTGACGCGGGCGCTGCTCGGCGACGTTCGCGCCGTCTACGCCGCGGAGCCGGAGCCGGCCAATTACGCGGCGCTCGTCCAGAACGTGATCGCCCACGGCATGCGCGGCATCGTGTTGCCCGACCAGGTCGCCGTCGGCGCCGCCCGGGGCGAGGTCACGCTGCATCAATCCCGCTTCATGGGCGGACACCGCGTCCTCTTCAAGGACATCTCGGGGACCGGGCATCGCGTCGTCCAGGTCCCCTGCTGGCCGGTCGACGGGTGGATGGAGCACGTCGGCTGCGATCCGCGGGCCGTGACGTTCGTCAAGGTCGACGTGCAGGGGTCGGAAATCGACGTGCTGCGCGGCGCCGCCGGGCTGCTGGCACGGCGCCAGGCGGCCTGGCAGCTCGAGGTCGATCCGGGGCTGCTGGCCAAGGCGGGGCGCAGCGTCGCCGAGCTGATCGCCGCGATCGAGCCCCATTTTGCCCACATGATCGACATCGGCTCGCCGCAGCCCGGGCCGCGGCTGCAGCCGGTGAGCGCCCTCGCCGCCGGGCTGGCCTACCTCGGCGCCGCCCAGTCAAAGACCGACCTCCTCCTGATTCCCGGCCGCGCGTAACGGCCGGCCCGTCGTGTTGACAGATCGACGGGATCCAAGGAAAATTTGCGTGTTCAATTTCTGAACGACACGTTCAACCGCTGAACGCGGTCCCGGCGGCGGCTTCGCCTGTAAGTCAGAGGGCGGAAGCCTGTACGCGCCCGGCCCCTCCCTTCACCACCCTCAACGTGGACGCCGAATCCCATCGCGACCTTCGCCTGCTCGAAGCGATCGAGCAGGAATCCACCGTCACGCAACGGACGCTGGCGCTGCGCCTTGGCATCGCCCTGGGCCTGACGAACCTCTACCTGCGCCGGCTGATTCGCAAGGGCTACGTGAAGTGCGTCACGGTCGCCCCGAACCGTCTCGTCTACATGGTGACGCCGCGGGGGCTGGCGCGAAAGGCGCGCCTGACCTTCGAGTTCATGAAGTACTCGCTCGACTTCTACCGGGACGCGCGGCAGCACATCCGCCAGAGCCTTGCCGAGATGGCCGACCGCCGCCGCATTGCCATCTACGGCACCGGCGACGTCGCCGAGCTGGTCTACCTCCTGGTCAAGCAGATGGGGCTCGAACCGGTCGCCGTGTTCGACGATGCGCCTGACGGCGCGTTTCTCGGCCTGCCGGTGCTGCCGGTGAGCGACCACGCGAGCGTCGTCTATGACGTGGTCATCGTCACGGCGCTCGACCGCCCGGGGGCGACGCGCAAGCGGTTGGCGGCCGCCGGCGTGCCCGACGACAAGATGCTCATGCTGTACCGATCGCCGCTGAGCGGGCCGTCCAAGGGCCAGCCGGTGGCGACACGCTAGACGATGCGGATCCTGTTTGCCATCACGCACCTCGGCTTCCTGCGCAACTTCGAGTCGACGCTGGCCCTGCTCGCCGCGCGCGGCCATCACCTCCACGTCGTCGCTGACCGGCGCAAGACCTCCGATGCCGTCGACAGCACGCCCATTGTCGAACGGCTGACGGCACAGTACCCGTCGGCGTTCACCTTCGAGGTCGCCGGCTTCCAGAAGGGCACCGCGTCGCACCGCTTTGCGGCGGCGGTGCGCGACTCGCTCAACTACTTCCGCTATCTCGCGCCGGAGTTCGATCACGCGCCGAAGCTGCGGGCGCGCGGGCGCGACCACGCGCCGGCGCCGGTGGTGCGCATCGCGGAGCTGCCGCTCGTCCGCAGCCGCGCCGGTATCCGGCTGCTGCAGCGCCTGTTCGGCGCGCTCGAACGCCGCATCGCGCCGCGGCCCGAGGTCGAGCGCGTCTTCGAGGCCGGCCCGTGGGACGTGCTGCTGGTGACGCCGCTCCTGTACTTCGGATCGCAGCAGGCTGACTTCGTCCGCGCCGCGCGCCGCCGCGGCGTGCCGAGCGTGCTGGCCGTCGGCAGCTGGGATCACCTGACGACCAAGGGGCTCATTCACGAGCGTCCCGACCGCGTCATCGTCTGGAACGAGCAGCAGCGCCAGGAGGCGGCGCAGCTCCACGGCATCGCCCCTGACACGGTCGTCGTCACCGGCGCGCAGGCGTACGACCACTGGTTCGCGATGCAGCCGTCGACGTCGCGGGAAGAATTCTGCGCGCGCGTCGGCCTGCCGGCGGAACGTCCGCTGCTGCTGTACCTCTGCTCGTCGCCCTTCATCGCGCCACGGGAGGTCGAGTTCGTGCGGCGGTGGATTCGCGCGGTGCGCGCGAGCGCCTCGCCGGTGCTGCGCAGCGCCGGCATCCTGGTGCGTCCGCATCCGCAGAACGCGGCGCAGTGGGCGGCGGTGAACCTGGACGAGTTCGGCGACGCCGTGATCTGGCCGCGCGCCGGCGCCAATCCGATCCGGCTGGACGCGCGGGCGGAGTACTTCGACTCGATGTATCACAGCCACTCCGTCGTCGGCATCAACACCAGCGCGCTGATCGAGTCCGGCATCGTCGGCCGGCTCGTCTATTCGATCCGCGCCGACGAGTTTGCCGGCACCCAGGAAGGGACGCTCCACTTCCAGCACTTGAAGACGCTCGGGCTGCTGCGGCTGGCCGACACCCTCGAGGAGCACACCGCGCAGCTGGGGCGCTCCTTCCAGTCGGTCGAGCGCGACCGCGAGCAAATCCGGGGTTTTGTCGAGACGTTTGTCCGCCCGCGCGGGCTGAGCCAGGCGGCGACGCCGCTGATCGTCGAGGCCATCGAGCGCCTGGCGGCGCCCGCCGCAGGAGCCGCGGCGTGAGGATCCTGTTCGTCATGGCGTCGCCGGAGTACCTCCGGTTCTACGACTCGGCGGTTCGCGGCCTGGCCGAGCGCGGTCATGACGTGCTGCTGGCGGTCAACCAGCAGCAGGACGAAAAGCCGGTCCGGCTCGAAGAGCTCGGCTCGCCGGAACGGATCCGGATTCTCGGCCTGGTCCCTCCGCGCGGCGACGCCTGGTATCCGATGGCGCGCGCCGTCCGCGGGACGATGGATTACCTGCGCTACCTGCATCCGCGCTACGCCGATGCGCCGGCGCTGCGCACGCGCCTGGCGCGCAAGGGATTGCCGTATCGTCTCCGCGGGATCGACACGCGGCTCGGCGTCTGGACGCCGCGGTCGGTCGATCGGGCCATACGCGGCCTGGCCGCCGTCGAGACGGGCATTCCGCCGAGCGCCAGCATCGGCGCTTTTCTCGACGAGCATCGACCCGACATCGTGATCGTGTCGCCGCTGGTCGACGTCGCCTCGGACCAGGTCGACGTCGTTCGCGCCGCGCGTCAGCGAGGCATCCGCGTGGCGGTGGCCGTGGCGAGCTGGGACAACCTCACCAACAAAGGGCTGCTGCGCGTGCAGCCGGACGCGCTGCTCGTCTGGAACGAGGCGCAGAAGCGCGAGGCGGCGGAGCTGCACGGTGTGCCGCCGGAACGCGTCGTCGTGACCGGGGCGCAGCTGTTCGACAAGTGGTTCCAGCGGACGCCGAGCCGCAGCCTCGACGCGTTTGCCTCGGACGTCGGGTTACGCCGTGCCGACCGCTTCCTGCTGTTCACGGGGTCGTCGATGTTCATCTCGGCGCCGGAGAAGGAAGTGCCGTTCGTGCAGCGGTGGGTGGCCGCGGTCCGGTCTTCGCCGCACGCAGCGTTGCGCGACGTCCCGATCCTGGTTCGGCCGCATCCCTACAACGGCTGGATCTGGGCCGACGTCGACATGTCGGGATTTGCCGACGTGGCCGTCTGGCCGCGAGGCAAGTACAACCCGGTGGACGCGGCCAACCGCAACGACTTCTTCGACTCGCTGTACTACAGCCGCGCCGTGGTCGGTATCAACACCAGCGCGATGATCGAGGCGGCGATCATCGGCCGGCCGGTGCACTCGATCGTCACCGGCGACTTTGCCTCGACGCAGGAGGGGACGCTCCACTTCCACCATCTCCTGCCGGAGAACGGCGGGTTCCTGCAGGTCGGCCGCGGCTTCGACCACCATCTCGAGCTGCTGGCCGCCTCGCTGGCTGACGAAGCGGCGGCGCGGGCGCAGACGGAACGATTCGTGTCGTGGTTCCTGCGGCCGCGGGGGCTCGATCGCGACTGCACGCCGATCTTCGCCGAGGGCGTCGAACAGGCGGCCGGCTGGCCGGTGGTGGCGCCGGAGCGCGCGGGCGTCATGCGCGCGGTGGCCTGGCTGCTGCGTCCGGTGATCGCGGTCCTCGCCCATCGGCCGGCGAAGGCGTCGGATCGGCAACGGCGGGCGCTGCGGAAACAGCTCGACGCGGCCAACCGCCGGGCGCGCAAGCGCATCGACAAGACCACGAAGATCACCGTCAAGCGGCTGCAGCGGGTGCGCAAGGCCGTCGCCGGGCGGCTGCGGGCGTTCGGCGTCTGAGCATGCGCATCCTGTTTGTCGCGCGGCACTTCACCTACTTCCGGAACTACGACTCCGCGCTGCGGGAGCTGGCGGCGCGCGGCCACCAGATCCATCTGGCGGTCGAGCAGCACGAGGCGCTGGGCGGCCGCCAGGCGGTCGAAGCGCTCGCTCGCGAATGCCCGCAGATCACCATCGGGGAGGTGCCCGATCGGCGCGCCGATGCCCACGCCAACCTCGCGCGGCGGCTGCGGCTCGCGCTCGACTACCTGCGCTACCTCGAGCCGTTCTACGACGATGCGCCGCTGCGGCGCGTGCGCGCCCGCGACCGCGCGCCGTACGGGTTGGGGCGGCTGGCGGCGCCGCCGCTCGTCGGCGGCGCGGCCTGGCGGCGTCTCGTCGGCCGCTGGCTCCACGCCCTGGACCTGGCGATCCCGGTGCCGTCGGTGCTGGTGGACTACCTGCGAGAGCAGCGCCCCGACCTCCTGCTGATCACGCCGCTCGTCACGCTCGGCTCGCAGCAGATCGATTTCCTTCGCGCCGCGCGACAGCTCGGCATCCCGACAGCCCTCGCCGTCTGGAGCTGGGACCATCTGTCGAGCAAGGCATTCATCCGCGAGTGCCCCGAGCGCGTGCTGGTCTGGAACGATACCCAGCGGCGGGAGGCCGTCGAGGTGCATCGCGTGCCGGCGGATCGGGTCGTCGTGACCGGCGCGCAATGCTTCGATCACTGGTTCGAGCGCCGGCCCTCGCGGACGCGGGAGGCGTTCTGCGCGCAGCTGGGCCTACCGGTCGACCGGCCGATCGTCCTCTACGTCTGCACGGGACTGATCATGGGGAGCCCGCCGGAGCCGCCGTTCGTGCGGGAGTGGCTGCGGCGGCTGCGCGCGAGCGGGGACCCGCGGGTCGCGACCGCCGGCGTGCTGATCCGGCCGCACCCGTCGCAGACCGCCGGCTGGGAGGGGTTCGACCTCGAAGGCCTCGGGCCGGTCGCGGTGTGGGGCGGCAATCCGATCGATAACCAGACGCGCGCCGACTACTTCGACTCGCTGCATCACAGCGCGGCGGTCGTCGGCATCAATACCAGCGCCTTCATCGAAGCCGGCATCGTCGGCCGCGAGGTGCTGGCATTGCTGCCGCGCGAGTTCTACGACAACCACGAAGGCACGGTGCACTTCCGCTACCTGCTCGAGATCGGCGGCGGCCTGCTGCGCGTCAGTCGGGATTTCGACGCGCACCTGGCGCAGCTGTCCGAGGCCCTGTCGCATCCGCCGTCCGCCGAGCACCCGCACAAGGCGTTTCTCGAGTCGTTCGTCCGTCCGGGTGGGCTGACTCGGGCGGCGACGCCGGCGTTTGTGGCCGCGGTGGAGCAGCTGGAGGGCACGGCCGTCGCCGTTGACGAACGGGCGCGCGCCGCCGGCGCCTGGCGGTCGGCGCTGGTCGAACGGCTGGCGCGCGGCGCCGCCGACCCGAAGCACGAGCGGTTCTGGCTGTCGCCGCGTGAACACGCCAGCCGGTTGGAGATGCGCGCCTACTCGGAGCAGCGTGCGCAACGGCGCGCCGCCGAGCGGCGTGCCAAGGAAGCGAATGCCATCAGCCATGAGTGACACCCGCAAGGTCTGTATTTTCATCGGTTCGCGCGCCAACTACAGCAGCATCAAGTCGGTGATGCGCGCGGTGCACGAGCATCCGGCGCTGCAGCTGCAGCTGGTCGTCGGCGCGTCTGCGTTGCTCGATCGCTTCGGCTCGGTCGTCGACGTCATCGAGGCCGACGGCTTCACCCCGGATGCGCGCGTGACGATGATCGTCGAGGGGGAAACGCCGGCGACCATGGCCAAGTCCACCGGGCTCGGCCTGCTCGAGCTGCCGACGATGTTCGAGCTGCTCAAGCCCGATGTCGTCGTCAGCGTCGGCGATCGTTTCGAGACGATGGCCACGGCGATTGCCGCGGCCTACATGAACATCCCCGTCGCGCACACGATGGGCGGCGAGATCAGCGGCACTATCGACGAGAGCATCCGCCACGCCGTGACCAAGCTCGCGCACGTGCACTTCCCGGCCAACGTGGCGGCCGCCGAGCGGATCATCAGGATGGGGGAGCCCCCCGACACGGTGCATGCCGTCGGCTGCCCGCGCATCGACCTGGTGAGCGAGATCGCCGCCGGTTCGGGCGGCGTGCCGCACGCCGAGTGGCTCGACCGCGAGGGCGTGGGCGCGCACATCGATCTGACCAGGCCGTTCCTGCTCGTCAACCAGCACCCGGTGACGACCGAGTTCGGCCACGGCCGCGAGCAGATCTGGGAAACGCTGATGGCGCTGCACGAGCTGAAGATCCCGACGATCATGCTCTGGCCCAACGTCGACGCCGGCTCGGAGGACATCGCCACCGGCATGCGGACGTTCCGCGAGAAGCTGCAGCCGGAGTACATCCGCTTCTACAAGAACTTCCCGATCGAGACCTACGTGCGGCTGATGCTGCTGTGCGCCTGCACCGTCGGCAACTCGAGCGCGCCGATCCGCGAGGGCGCGTACCTGGGAGTGCCCGCGGTCAACATCGGCACCCGGCAGGCGGGGCGCGACCGCGGGCCGAACGTCATCGACGTCGGCTACGACCGGAACGAGATCGTCGCCGGCATCGAGCGCCAGCTGGCCCACGGGCGCTATGCCTCGGATCCGCTGTATGGCGACGGCCGCGCCGGCGGCCGGATTGCCGATGTGCTCGCCCGCGCGCCGCTGTCGGTGCAGAAGCGCCTCGTGTTCACCCAGCCGGCCTGATGCGGGTCCTTGGCATCGTGCCGGCGCGCGGCGGTTCGAAAGCGATTCCGCAGAAGAACCTGCGCGTCGTCGCCGGGCGGCCGTTGCTGGCCTACACGGCGGACGCTGTCCGCGAGAGCCGGCGGCTCGATCGCGTCGTCCTCAGCACCGATGACCCGGCAATCGCCGACGCCGGGCGCGCCGTCGGCCTCGACGCGCCGTTCCTCCGTCCAGCGTCGCTGGCGGCGGATGACACGCCGATGATGCCGGTGCTGCGCCACGCCGTCGAGGCAATGGCCGCGCGCGGGTTCGACGCGGATGCCGTGGTCCTCCTGCAGCCGACGTCACCGTTGCGCCGCGGCGCCCATATCGACGCCGCCATCGACCTGCTCGAACGGTCGGGCGCCGACACGGTCGTCAGCGTCGTCGAGGTGCCGCACCAGTTCACCCCGGGATCGCTGATGCGCATGGAGGGCGAGCGGCTGCGCCGGTTCGAGGAGGGCGCCGTCGTGACGCGGCGCCAGGACAAGCCGCGCCTCTACGCGCGCAACGGGCCGGCGGTGCTCGCCTGCCGCACGCGGGTGCTCGACGCCGCGTCGTTCTACGAGGGGGAGTGCCGCCCGCTCGTCATGGATCCACTCGAATCGATCGACATCGATGGTCCGGCGGACCTGGAGCTGGTCGAATTCGTTCTTTCGCGAAGGAGCGCCGCCCGATGAGCGGGAAGGTCGCCGATCGTCCGGACACCCTGTCTATCCCGTATCGCCAGCCCCGGGAGTACCAGCCGGTGGATGTGGCCCAGCTGCGACCAGGAGGGTCGTACAAACAGCTGATCGCCAGGCGCACCCACTCGATCGACGAGCTGGTCGCGCGATTCGGCCGCATTCCGGAGGAGCTGCTGACGCCGCGTGCCTGTCCGACCTGCGGCGCCACCGAGGCGCGGCCGGAGCTGGACAAGGACCACATGGCGCTGGTGCGCTGCGCGTCCTGCGACCTCGTCTACGTGAGCCCGGCGTTCAATGAGGAGCACTACCGCGAGGTCTACGCGTCGGAGGCGTACCAGGAGATCGTCAAGGACCTCGGCATCAAGAGTCACGAGTACCGCGTGCAGCGGTTCGGCACCGAGCGCGTGACGCTGATGGCCGCGCAGCTCTCGGTGCCGCGGCCGAGGTATCTGGACGTCGGCTGCAGCACCGGGTTCGTCGTCGAGGCGGCGCGCGACCGCGGTTGGGACGCGGCCGGGATCGACCTGAACCCGTCGGCGATCGAGTTCGGCCGGTCGCGGGGGCTGGACCTGCGTACCGCGGCGCTCGAGGACGCCGGCTGTGCCGCCGGCAGCTTCGACGCGGTCTCGCTGTTCGACGTCCTGGAACACCTCATCGATCCGGTGCGGACGCTGCGCGCGGCCGTCAGCCTGCTGCGTCCCGGCGGCATCGTCTTCCTCTACGTGCCCAACTACGACTCGGCATCGCGCCTGCTGATGGGGAAGGACGCCCACTTCATCTGGCCGACGCACCACCTGAACTACTACACGCCGGTCACGATCCAGGACCTGCTGGCGCGCGAGGGGCTGCGCACCGAGTACGTGGCGACCGAAGGGCTCGACATCGTCGACTACCTCTGGTACCGGCGCGAAGTGCACGGCCAGGACGATGCCGGCCTCGAGGCGATTGCGGACACGCTGCAGTTCTTCATCAACGCCGGCGCCTACGGCAAGAACCTCCGCGTCATCGCCCGCCGCCCGTAACCGCTCGTGAGAATCGCGCTGTCGCTCGTGCATTTCGCGGGGCTCCGCAATTTCGAGCCCGTGGTGCGCGAGCTTGCCGCTCGCGGGCATGCGGTGCACCTGTCGGCGGAAGAGGAAGATCGGCTGGGCGGCGAGGCGCTGGCCCGCCGTCTCGCCGACGAGTATCCCGCCATCACGTGGGACTACGTGCCGCCGTTCGATGCCGAGCCGGCGCACCTGACGGCGAGCGCCCTGCGCGTCGGCCTGGACCTGGTGCGCTTCAGCGACCGCCGCTACGGCGACTCGCCCAAGCTGCGGCGGCGCTACGGCGAGCGCGCGCCGCGGCTGGTGCACGGCATGCTGGCGGTGCTCGGCCCGGCGCGATCGCAGCGGCTGCTGACCCGCGTCGAACAGCTCCTGCCGCGGAGCAGCGCGGGCGATGCCTACTGGCGCGCCCATGCACCCGACGTCCTGCTGCTGACCGGGCTGACGTTCTCGCGCTCGCGGCAGCTCGATCACCTCAAGAGCGCGCGGGCGCTCGGCATCCCCGTCGGGGCGTGCATCGCCAGCTGGGACCACCTGTCCAGCAAGGCGCTGGTGCACATCGCCCCGGACATGGTGATCGTGTGGAACGACGTGCAGGTTCGGGAGGCCGTCGACCTGCACGGCCTGCCGGCCGAGCGGCTGGTGGCCACCGGCGCGCAGTGCTACGACGCCTGGTTCGGCCGGACGCCAGATCGGTCACGCGAGGAGTTCTGCCGCGCGATGGGGCTGCGCGCCGACCGGCCGTTCGTCCTGTACGTCTGCTCGGCGTTGACGCCGTCACCCGAGCCGCCGGAGCCCGAGTTCATCAAGCAGTGGATCGCGACGCTGCGCCGCGAGCCGGCGCTGCGCGACGTCGGCGTCCTGGTGCGGCCCCATCCGGAACGCCTGCGCGAGTGGAACGACGTCACGCTGGACGGGCTCGAGCAGGTAGCGTTCTACGGCAGCAACCCGATCGACGCCGACGCCAAGCGCGATTACTTCGATTCGCTCTATTACAGCAGCGCCGTCGTCGGCATCGTCACCAGCTCGTTTCTCGAAGCGTGCATCGTCGGCCGGCCGATCCTCACCGTCCTGGTCCCCGAGTACCGCTCGCACCAGGAGGAAATGGCGCACTTCCAGTACTTGCTCACCGTCGACGGCGGGATTCTGCAGACGGCGGCGACGCTCGAGGAGCATGCGCGGCAATTGAACGCCGCCATTGCGCAGCAGGGGCGCGATGAACGGAACCGGCGCTTCCTGACGACCTTCGTCCGCCCGGCGGGGCTCGACACGCCGGCGACGCCGCCATTTGCCGACGCGGTCGAGCGCCTCGGCGCCAGCTCCCCCTCCTCCGATCGCACGCTGGAGGACGCGCCCCGGCTGCGCGGCGTGGTCGCGCGGCTGGCCACCGCCCTGGGCGCCAGCGACGCCGGCCGCTGGCTGCTGATGGACGAGCGGGACGTCGAGTCGGCGCGCATCGAGCGGCAAAAGGACCGCGCCCGCGCGCGGCGTGAAGCGGCGTTCGAGGCGCGCCAGCGCGCCGAGTTGGCCGACCGCGACGCGCGCCTGCGGGCGAAGGCGAAGCAGCGCAGTGCCAAGTCGCGCCGCCACGTCTGGCGGCAGCTGCGCCACGACGTTGCCGTGTTCTACCGGCGCGGGCGTGAAGGGGTCGCGCGGCTCGCCCATCGCGCGCTCGGTGGTGGGACATGAGCGCTCGATCCGTGCGCGCCATCGTCCTCACCAGCTCGATGCGGCGGCACCAGTTCGTCGCCAACCGCCTGGCCGAGCGCGTCGAGGTCGCCGGCGTGTGGCTGGAGCAGAAGTCGTTCGAGCCGATGCGCTATGCGGCGTCGCCCGACGATGAGGCGGTCATCCGGCGCCACTTCGACGCCCGCGACGCGTCGGAGGCCGCGTTCTTTGCGGCGCACGCTGCCCTGCGCGTCGGCGGCGCGGAGGTGACGCGGGTTGGCCCCAACGGCTGCAACGATCCGCAGGAAATCGATCGCATGCGGGCGCTGGCGCCGGCGGTCGTGCTGGTGTTCGGCACGGGTCTCCTCAGGCAGCCGCTGATCGACACCTTCCCCGGGCGCATCCTCAATATCCACCTCGGGCTGTCGCCGTACTATCGCGGCGCCGGCACCAACTTCTGGCCGCTCGTCAACGGCGAGCCGGAGTACTGCGGCGCCACCATTCACTACCTGGACGCCGGCGTCGACACGGGGCCGATCATCGCCCACGCCAGGCCGGAGATCGCCGCCGGCGACGGGCCGCATGACATCGGCAACAAGACCATCATCGCTGCCGCCGACACGCTGGCGGATGCCGCCATTGCCTTTGCTGCCGGGCCGTTGCCAGGCGTTCCGCAGGCGGGCGGCGGGCGCGTCTACAAGCGCGCCGATTTCTCGGCGGACGCCGTTCGTCGCCTCTACGGGAACTTTTCCAGCGGCATGATCGACCGCTATCTGCGCGATCGCGCCGCGCGCGACGCGCGCCTGGCACTGGTCACCATGGGAGCGGCGGCGCGATGACGGCCGGCTCGTGTCTCGTCGTGATGTATCACTACGTCCGCGACACGGGCTCCGGTGCGTTCCCCGGCATCCGCGCGCTGCCGCCGGCGCTCTTCGAGCAGCAGCTCGACTGGCTGCAGGGGCGCCACACGGTGATCGACGTCGAGACGCTCGACGCCGCCGTGCACGCCGGCCGTCCACTGCCGCCCAACGCGGCGCTGCTCACGTTCGACGATGGGTTCATCGACCACTACGAAGCAGCGTTCCCGATCCTGCGGGCGCGCGGGCTGAGCGGCCTGTTCTTCGTCTCCGAGAATCCCACCGCCGAGCCGCGACTGCTCGGCGTCCACAAGACGCAGCTGCTGCTGGCGTCGATGGGGGCGGAGGCTTTCGGCCGCGCCGTGCTCGCCGAGGCGGAGCTGGTGCCGGCGGTGTCCGACGCCGCGCGCGCCGTGTTCGGCGCGGACCACTGGGACGATGCCGGCGATCGCGCCATCAAGCAGCTGATCAACTACCAGCTCCCGTTCGACGATGCGGAGCGCGTGCTCGAGGCGATCTTCGCGCGTCATGTCGGCGACAGCCGCGACGTCGCGCGCGCGCTCTATCTCGATGCCGCGCAGATTCGCGAGATGGCGGCGGGCGGCATGGCCTTCGGCTACCACACGCGCAGCCATCGCATGTTGTCGCGGCTCGATGCGCGTGCGCAGCGCGAGGAGATTGCCCCGGGAATCGCCTGGATTGCCGGCCTGACCGGACAGGCGCGGGTGTCGTTCTGTTATCCGTGGGGCGGGCCCCAGACCTACACCCCCGAGACGGTTGGCATCCTCGCAGACAGCGGTTACTCGCTCGCCTTCAATACCGTGCGCCGGCGCCTGCAGGTCGGCGTCGACGGTCCCTTCGAGTTGCCGCGGCTCGACACGCGTGATCTGCCGCCGTACACCGACGGTGAGGCGGACGATTGAGGCGCCAGGCGTGAACATCCTGTTCGTCGCGCGCACCTGCGCCTACTTCCGCAACTACGACCTGGCGTTGCGGGAGCTGGCGGCGCGCGGTCATTCGGTGCACCTCGCCGTCGCGAAGGGCGATTCGTTCGGCGGCCGGGAGGCCGTGGAGACGCTCGTGCGCGAGTGCCCGGGAATCACCTTCGGCGAGCTGCCCGATCGGGGCGGCGAGCCGTGGGCCGACTTCGCGCGCCGGCTGCGCCTGGGGCTCGACTACCTGCGCTACCTCGAGCCGTTCTACGACGACGCGCCATTGCGGCGGAACCGCGCCCGCGAGCGGACGCCACGCCTGCTGGTTGCGCTCGCGGAACTTGGACGCGGCCGCCGGTGGCAGCAGCGCGTGCGGCGCTGGCTCCACGCGGTCGACCTGGCCGTGCCGGTCTCGCCCGTGCTCGAGGAGTACCTGCGCCAGCGGCAGCCGGACGCCGTGCTGATTACGCCGATGGTCGAGCTCGGCTCGCCGCAGGTCGATTTGTTGCGCGCGGCGAAGCGTCTTGGGATTCCCACGGCGCTGCCGGTCTTCAGCTGGGACCACCTCGCGACCAAGGCGCTGCTGCGCGAGTATCCGGAGCGGCTGTTCGTCTGGAACGAGACCCAGCGCCGCGAGGCGGTTACGGTGCACGGCGTGCCGCCCGATCGCGTGGTCGTCACCGGGGCGCAGTGCTTCGACCACTGGTTCGGCCGCACGCCGTCACGTACCCGCGAGGCGTTCTGCGCGCAGCTCGGGCTGCCGGCCGATCGGCCGATTATCCTCTATGCGTGCACGGGGTTCGTCATGGGCAGCCCGCCCGAGCCGCCGTTCATTCGCGAATGGCTGCAGCGGGTGCGCGGCAGCGCCGATCCGGCCGTTGCCGGCGCCTCCGTGCTGGTGCGGCCGCACCCGTCGGAAATGGCGGCATGGGA
Organism: Vicinamibacterales bacterium; assembly: GCA_050247255.1. GTDB lineage: Bacteria > Acidobacteriota > Vicinamibacteria > Vicinamibacterales > UBA2999 > JBFWUM01. The sequence goes on from JBFWUM010000002.1 coordinate 191,915, forward strand.
GGGCTTCGATCTCGGTGACGCCGGGCCGCTCGCCTTCTGGGGCGGCAACCCGATCGATCGACAGAGCCGCGACGACTACTTCGATTCGCTCTATCACTGCGCCGCGGTGGTCGGCATCAACACCAGCGCCTTCATCGAGGCGGGCATTGTCGGCCGCGACGTGCTGGCCATCGTGCCGGGGCGCACCTTCCACGACACGCAGGACGGCAGCCGGCATTTCCGCTATCTGCTCGAATCCGGCGGCGGCCTGCTGCAGGTGAGCCGCGATTTCGACACCCACCTGGCGCAGCTGTCGCGCGCGCTCTCGCGCCGCTCGACTGGGGAGCATCCGCATCGCGCGTTCCTGGAGTCGTTCGTCCGGCCCGCCGGCGTCGAGCGGCCGGCGACGCCGACGTTCGTGGCCGCGGTGGAGCAGCTGCGGGGCACCGCGGTCGCGGCGGGCGATCTACCGCGGCCCGGGCTGATCGCACGGTTTGCGCGCAATCGGCTGGCGGCGTCCGCGGCCGCTCCATCCGGCCGTGCCTGGTGGCTGTCGGCGCTGGAACGTGAGCGTGAGGCGCGGCGCGACGCCAAGGTGCGGAGCAAGGGGACGAAGGCCAAGGCGGGGCAGCCGGTATGAGGCTCCTGTTCATCGCCCGTCACTTCACGTACTTCCGCAACTACGACGCGGCGCTGCGCGACCTCGCCGCGCGCGGCCACACGATTCACCTGGCGGTCGAGCGGGAAGAGACGCTCGGCGGGCGCGCCGCGGTCGAAGCGCTTGCCCGCGAGCAGCCGCGCATCACCCTCGGCTTCGTCCCCGAGCGCCGTGCCGACACGTGGAGCGGCGTGGCGCGGCGGCTGCGGCTCGGGCTCGACTACCTGCGCTATCTCGAGCCGCACTACGACACGGCGCCGCTGCGGCGCGTGCGCGCCCGCGACCGCACGCCGCGGTTGCTGATTGCGCTCGCCGACCCGCCGCTACTGCGCGGTCCGCGGTGGCGCCGCCTCGTCGGCCGCTTCCTGCATGCGCTCGACGCGTCGGTTCCGCCGCCGTCCTCGATCCCCGACTTCCTGCGCGAGCAACGGCCCGATGCGCTGCTCATCACGCCGCTCGTCGATCTCGGCTCGCAGCAGGTGGACTACGTGCGCGCCGCGGCGACGCTCGGCATCCCGACCGCGCTGTCGGTGTGGAGCTGGGACCACCTCACGAGCAAGGCGTACCTGCGTGACTATCCCGAGCGCGTGATCGTCTGGAACCCCATCCAGCGGGACGAGGCGATCCGCGTGCACCGCGTGCCCGCCGACCGCGTGGTCGTGACCGGGGCCCAGTGCTTCGATCGCTGGTTCGACCAGCGCCCGTCACGCAGCCGTGAGGCGTTCTGCGCGGACCTCGGCCTGCCGGCGTCGGGGCCGCTCATCCTCTACGTCTGCTCGGGCCTGATCAAGGGGAGTCCGTCGGAGCCGGCGTTCGTGCGCGAGTGGCTGCAGTGGCTGCGACAGTCCGGCGATCCGGTGGTGCGAAACGCCGCGGTGCTGGTTCGCCCGCACCCGTCGCAGACCGCCGGCTGGCAGGACGTGGACCTGCGTGACCTCGGCCCGGTTGCGATCAAGGGCGCCAATCCCATCGACACGCAGTCGCGCGCAGACTACTTCGACGCGCTCTTTCACAGCGCGGCGGTGGTCGGCCTCAACACCAGCGCGTTCGTCGAGGCGGCCATCGTCGGCCGCCAGGTGCTGACGGTCCTGGTACCGCGGTTCCATGACAACCAGGACGGCACACCGCACTTCAGCTACCTTCGCGACGTCGGCGGCGGCGTGCTCCGCGTGGCGCGCACGCCGGCGGAGCATGTGGCGCAGCTGGCGACGGCGCTGACGATGGCGCCGGAAACGGAGCACCCGCACCGCAACTTCCTGCTGAACTTCGTCCGTCCGCACGGCCTCGACCGGCCGGCCACGCCCGAGTTCGTGGCCGCCGTCGAGCAGCTCGGGCATCTCCCGGTCGCGGCGCAGGCGGCCCCCTGGTGGGGCGGGACCGTGCGCGTGCTGCTCGGTGCGGCCGCGCGCGCCACGTCGCGGCTGGCCGGCGAGTCGCTGGTGCGATCGCCTCGCGAGCTCGATCCGGCCCGGCTCGCGCGCATCGCCGAAGCGGCGCGGACCAAGCCCGCGGAGAGAACGCGGTGACGGCCTTCGATCCGCAGACCCCCTACGCCCGCGCGCGCGATGCGGTGCTGCGTATCAAGGGCGCAGGTGGGCCGGCTCACGCCGGCCCCCACGACGGAGGTGCCGCGGTGGCATCGCCTAGTGCGTACTGGGCCGACGAGCTCTCGAACATCGACTACCTGATCGAGGCCTCGCCGCTCGTCCTCGCCAAGCTCCGCCACCACGCCTTCCACATCACCGGCATCCGCCCCTACGACTACCGTGACAAAGGCGACGGCCGGCGCGCGCACTTCGAGGCGCGCCTGGCGGCGCTGCGCGCGCTCGGCGGCGATCAGCTGCTGGTGCCGGAACACCCGGCGCTTGGCGGGTTCGGCTACGCGATCGACGGCCGGCTGTTCAACGTCGACACGCTGAAGTTCTACGAGGTGTTGATCGGGATGGAGCGGGGCGGCGTGCTCGCCGAGATCCGTGGCGCCACGCGCCCGGCCGTCTGTGAGATCGGCGCCGGCTGGGGAGGGTTCGCCTACCAGTTCAAGACGCTCTTTCCCCACGCCACCTACGTCATCGTCGACTTTCCGGAGTTGTTCCTCTTCTCCGCGACGTATCTCGGCGCGCTCTTCCCCGGGGCGCGGCTGCTGTTCTGCGAGGGGAGCGCGCTGCCCGACGGCTGGCAGCAGGCGGACTTCGTCTTCGTGCCGCACACGCGGGCAGATCTCGTGCGGTCGATGCCGCTGGCGCTGACGCTGAACATGGTGTCGTTCCAGGAAATGACCCACGCCCAGGTCCGCGCCTACGCGGACTCCGCCGCGGCGTCAGGGTGCCCGCTGATCTACAGCTTCAACCGCGAGCGTTCGCCCTACAACACCGAGATCGCGAGCGTTCGCGCCGCCCTTGCCGATCGCTATGCGCTCCGCGAGATCGACGTGCTCGATTCCGACTACACGGCGGCGATGAAGGCGACGTCGAAGCGCAGCGCCAGGGGCGCGCACGGCTACCGTCACCTGGTCGGCCGCCGCCGCCCCGAGGGGCCGCGCGTCGCGCTCGGGATGACGCTGCACAACAACGCCGCGCATCTGCCCGAGGCAATCGAGTCGATCCTGGCCCAGTCGCACGCCGACTTCCGGCTGGTCATGGTTGACGATGGATCGAGCGACGAGACCGAGGCGATCGCCCGCGCGTGGGCCGGGCGTGATCCGCGCATCACGTATCACCGGCGCGAGCGCCGCGAGGGCATGATTGCCACGTGGCGTGAGGCGGCGGCGCTCGCCCGCCGCGAGTGTCCCTCGGCGGAGTACTTCGCCTGGGTCAGCGATCACGATCGCTGGCATCCGCAGTGGCTGGCGCGGCTGGTTGCCGAACTCGATGCCGCCCCCGAGGCGGTGCTCGCGTATCCGATCACGCAGCGCGTGACCCCCGCCGGCGAGGCGATCGAGAAGAAGGAGCCGCGGCTGTTCGATACCGCGGGCATGCGCGACCTGCGGACCCGCTGGAACCACTTCTGCGCCAACGGTGTCGGCGCCGGCGACATGGTCTACGGCCTCATGCGGCTCGACGCGCTCGAAGCGGCCGGTGTGTTTCGCCAGGTGCTGCGGCCCGATCGCCTGGTGATCGCGGAGCTGGTCCTCAGGGGAGAAGTCCGCCAGGTGCCCGAGGTCCTGTGGTTCCGTCGCAACAACCCGTCGGCGAGCGTCGTGCGCCAGCGGCACTCGCTGCTCCTGCCCGGCACCGAGCCGTCGTGGTTCTGGTGGCCGCCGTTCCTGCAGCACGCGGCGATGCTTCGTCGGACGTACGGCGCCGCGGAGCTCGCAACATTGGGCATCGATGCCGCCGAATGGCAGCGGATGCTCCGGCGTTACCAGTTGACCTACGGCTGGCGCCACCTGAAGAAGACGGATACATCGACAGCGATCGGCCGCGGCATCGAGCAGGCCATCTCTGGCTGGAAAATGCTGAAGCACTACTACCGTCACGCCGTCTATCACGTGCTGGTCGCCATCCACGGCGCATGGGACCGCATTCGCGGGGAGCAGGCGTGAAGATACTGCTCTTCGCGCGCCACTACGCCTACCTGCGGCTGTTCGAGTCGGCGATCACCCGGCTGGCCGAGCGCGGCCACGAGTTGGTCCTCGCGGCCGATCGCGAGGAGTCACTTGGCGGCCGGCAGATGGTCGAGCGGATCGCCGGGCGCTTTCCGAACGTGCGCCTTGCCGACGCCCCTGGCCGGTACACCGGGGCGTGGGCGTTGATCGCGACGCAGATCAGGCTGGGGCTCGACTACCTGCGCTTCCTGCGCCCGCCCTACGAGCGGACGCCGCACCTGAAGGCGCGGGCCCGCGAACGGACGCCGCGCCTGGTGGTGGCTGCCGCCGAGTCGTTCATCGGCCCGGGGCCGGTGCGAGCGGTCCTGCGCGCGCTCGAGCGCGGCCTGCCGCCGGCGGCGCGGATGATGGAGTTCCTGCAGCGCGAGGCCCCGGACCTGGTGCTGATTACGCCGCTCGTCGACATCGGCTCGCCGCAGCCGGAGCACCTGGCGGCGGCCAAGCGGCTGGGACTGCGGACCGCGCTGCCGGTGGCCAGCTGGGATCACCTGTCGAGCAAGTCGATCCTGCGGCAGATGCCTGACCGCGTGCTGGTCTGGAACGACGTCCAGCGCCGCGAGGCGATCGAGTTCCACGGCGTGCCGCCTGAACGCATCGTCGTCACCGGGGCGCAGGCGTACGACCAGTGGTTCAACCGGCGGCCGTCGCGCGGCCGCGAGGATTTCTGCCGCCGCGTCGGCCTGCCGGCCGATCGCCCGTTCCTCCTGTACGTCTGCTCGTCGCTCTTCCGCGGCACCGCCAACGAGCCGGCATTCGTCGAGGCCTGGATCCGCGCCATCCGCAGCAGCAGCGAGCCGCGGATTCGCGACATCGGCATTCTCGTGCGGCCGCACCCGGCGCGGCTCGACGAGTGGCAGACCACCGACCTGTCGGGATACCGCGACGTCGCCTTCTGGGGCGCGCATCCGGTCGATGACGAGGCGAAGGACGACTACTTCGACTCGATGTATTACAGCGCCGGCGTCGTCGGCATCAACACGAGCGCGTTCATCGAGGCGGCTGCGGTCGGCAAGCCGGTGCACGCGGTGGCGCTGCCGGAGATCTCCGAGAGCAACCAGGAGGGGACGCTCCACTTCCACTACCTGACCGAGGTCAACGGCGGACTGCTGCACCTCACGCACTCGCTGGACGAGCACGTGGCCTCGCTGCCGGGGCTGCTGGCGGACGACGGTGGCGGCGATCTCCGCGCCGCCCGCTTCGTCGACGGCTTCGTGCGTCCGTTCGGCCGCGACATCGAGGCGACCGGCCGCTTCGCGGATGCGGTGGAGGAGGCGGCGGCGCTGCCGAAGCCGGCGCGTGAAGGCGCGGGACTGTCTGGCGCCGTGGGGTTCCTGCTGCTGTATCCGCTGGCGGTGCTCGTTGCCCTCCACCTGCGGACGCAGCCGCTGCGCAAGCGGACCAAACACAGGCTGCGCAAGGCCTACCAGCGGCGGCGCGCGGAGATCCTCCGCCGGCTGAAGGACTTCGTCGTCGAGCAGATGACGCGGATCAAGCCGCCGAAGTCGACCGTGCCGGAGTTCACGAACTCGGCGTTGACCCCCAAGGTCGGCTATGGCCGCCACACGCTCAAGACCCTGCCGGGCACCCAGTTGCCGGAAGCCCGCGAAACGCGCGAGCTGGTCACCGTCCTCGGCCGCGGCAGCGGGCCGATCATCCTCGGGCCGTGGATCTCGGAGACCGGCTTCGAGCTGCTGTACTGGATTCCGTTCCTGGCGTGGGCGAAGACCTACGGCAACTTCGACCCCGATCGGCTCATCGTCGTCTCGCGCGGCGGCGCGGCGCCGTGGTACCGCCACATCACGCCGCACTACGAGGACCTGTATTCCTTCTACACGCCCGACGAGTTCCGCGAGGCGAACGATCGCCGCATTGCGGAGCAGGGGGGAAGGCTCAAGCATCTCGAGCGCACGTCGCTCGATGACGAGATCATCGAGCGGGTGCGGGCGAGGCGGGGGCTCGGCGCCGTCGAGGTGATCCACCCGGCGCAGATGTACCGGCTGTACGAGAACTTCTGGTACCAGCGGACGCCGATGACGCTCGTCGAGGCGTTCAGCGTCTTTACGACGCTGATGCCCCCGGAGCCCGACCCGCGGGTCACCGCCGCCCTGCCGCGCGACTACATCGCGGCAAAGTTCTACGGCAACGCCGCGCTCCCGGACACGCCCGAGAACCGCGCGTTTGCGGCGACCTACCTCGCCGAGCTCGCCGAGCAGCACGATGTCGTGTTGCTCAACACCAACCAGCGGTTCGACGACCACTCCGACTTTCCGCCGTCGCTGCGCGGCCGGCTGCACACCATCGACCACCTGATGACGCCGCAGCACAACCTGGCGGTGCAGACGCAGGTGAT
>JBFWUM010000003.1:0-136724 GCA_050247255.1 Vicinamibacterales bacterium
GTGGGGGGGCGGTTCGTGCGCACCAACATCCCGATCGACGTCCTCATCGCCCAGGCTTACGGACCGCTGCAGCGTTTCGAGATCGCCGGTGTGCCGGAGTGGGCGACCGACACACGCGTCGACGTCGAAGCCCGCGCTGATGGCAACCCCACCGCCGCCGAGATGAACCAGATGCTCCAGGCGCTGCTGGCGGACCGGTTCGGCCTCGTCGTGCGACGCGAAACCCGCGAGCAGCCGGTCTACGCGCTGGTGGTCGCGCGGACCGGCGCGCTCGGACCGCGCCTCACGGCGCATGCCGACAACAGCGGCTGCGTCGATCCGCAGACGACACCGAACAACGTGCGTGGACTGGATCCGAACGCGCCGCTGCCACCGCCGCCCTGCGGCGCGTTCCGCGGTGCACCGGCGATCGGCCGTCTTGCCGGGGCGGATGTGCCGTTGGATCTCCTGGGCCGGGCCGTGAGCGGCCAGCTTGGAAGGATGGTTCTCGATCGCACCGGGCTGGCCGGGACCTTCGACTTCATCTTGGAATGGACGCCACTGCAGCAGCTGCCCGGGGTGGATCCGGTTGCCATCGCCAATCCGGACCGGCCGTCGATCTTCACCGCCTTCGATGAACAGCTCGGCCTGAAGCTGGAGGCCCAAACCGGCCCGGTCAACATGCTCGTGATCGAACGGGTCGAAATGCCAACCGAGAACTAAACGCCCGCGCTGGCTCAGTCCCGCCGCGCGCGGTAGTACTCCTGAATCGGCCTAAACGGCCCGAACTTGTGCTGCGCCTGCGGGAATGGGTCGGCGTATGGGCCGTACGGACTGTCAATCGGCTTGTCGGCGCGCTCGGGATAATCGCGCTCGAGGTTCGCCATCGCCGGGCGCGGCTGGGCGTTGATGTAGGCCGCCACGTCGAACGCCTCGTCATCGGTCAGCGTCGGCTCGCCGAGCGGCATGCGCGCCTTGATGAAGCGGCTGGCGGTCAGCACGCGGTGCATGCCGGCCCCGTCGTTGAAACTGTCGGGCCCCCACAGAGGCGGGAAGACGTAGCCGGCGGCGGGATCGGTTGATGCCCGCAACCCGGCGCCGTCCGCGCCGTGGCAGAGGGCGCACCGGGCCGCGAAGACCCGCTCGCCGGCGCCGACGTCGGCGGCACGATCCGGCATCACGAACGGCGCCGGGTCGCCGGCCTGGCGCTGGCCCTCACCCATGGCCCGGAAACGGGCCTCGAGCGACGTGACGTAGGACACCATCGCCACCATCTCGGCGCTGTCCCGTGGCAGGGCGCGCCCGTTCATGCTCCGCTCCATGCAGCCGTTGATCCGATCGACGAGATCGCGGGTACCGCCATCGCGGCCGGAATAGCGCGGATACAGCGGCGCGGTTTCGAGCAGCGACAGCATGCCGGGATCAGCGCCCGCCTCGAGGTGGCACGAGCTGCAGGCCAGCCGGCTCCCGGTGTAGCGTTTCTCGGGATCGGGGTGATCCGGCCCGAGCCACTGCGACGTCTCCAGCAGCAAGCGCCGGCCGTACTCCTCCGTCGCGATTGCCGGCGTCACGGCCGATGAGGCGGCGGCCGGCCCGCGCTGGTAGAGGCTGGCACCGAGCACCAGCGCGCCAATGGCGCCGCACCCCAGCATGGCGGCGACGGTTCCACGACGTCCCGGACGAGGCATCATCGGACGGCCCTCCCTTCCTCCGGCCCGCCATGCGCCCGCTCGTGCTGTTCGAGCCGCGACAGGAACCGATACTTGGGCTGCTCGACGCGACGGCGAAGTTCCGGCGAGGAGAACCAGGCCAGCAGGAACGCGATCCCGAACAGCACGGTTCCAATGACGACGGCGTTGGAGATCATCGACCACCTCGCGCCACGACAGCAGGAGGCGCGGCATAGAAGCCGCGCACATAGTGGGCCACGGCAAGCAGTTCGTCGGGTGCCAGGCGATCCGTCCAGACAGCCATGCGAGTGCCGGCCACCCCGTCGCGCATCGCCCTGAGAGCCGCGGACAGCGCCGGCTGCTGGCGGCGGAAATCGGTCGGGACCACCGGCAGCTCGGCGGCCGCGCTCCCCCGTCCGTCCCCGTTCACCCCGTGGCACTGGACGCAATTGGCTTCGTAGACGCGTTCACCCAGGACGAGGACACCGGCCGCCGGAGGCTCCTCGCGCGGCGCCGTCGAAAGCGCCCGCACCGCCGCCGCGAGCGCCGCCAGGTCCAACAGCGATCGATCTCGCCATCCGGACATGGCGGTGCCGGCGCTGCCGTTCCAGAGCACCTGGGCCAACCGATCGCTGCTGTAGCGATGCTCGGCCAGATTTGTCGGCCGCGGCGACAGGGCGAACGCCGCGGGGCCGTCGCCGGCGCCGTCGGGGCCGTGACATCCCGCACAGTTGGCGGCAAACAACGCGCGTCCCCGGACGAGGTCCTGGCTCGCGGGCAGGACGGGATACTCGCCGTCCCGGCGCGCGCGCGCGGGGCTGGCGTTGATCGGGCGCGCCGAAAACGCCAGCGCCGCCATCTCGTCGTCCGGGCAGTTGCACGCCTCGCGGGCGAAGGCCTCGCCCTCGTCTCCGGCAAGCTCTCGTGCGCGCCCGAGCGTTTCCAGGTACGCGACCAGGTCGCGCGCCTCCTGCCGGGGGCGCTCCGGCGCCCCCTCGAACAGGGATCGGTAGGCCGGCATCACCGAGTCAGGCACGAGCACGCGCGGCGAGTACAAGTGCACGAAGTGCCAGTCCGCCGGCCGCGTGCCGGCCACGCGGGCGAGATCGGGACCGATGCGGCGCGTCCCCCACAGGTGTGGATAGTCGAAGCGCGTTTCCCACGCGAGCGTCGGCGCGCCGAAGCGCACGATATCGGCGTCGAGGTATCGCACCTGCTGCGTGTGGCAATACGCGCACCCTTCCCGGGCGTAGATGTCGCGCCCGCGGAGTTCGCTGGCGCTGAGCGCCAGCGGCTCGCCGGGCGTCATCCGCTCCATCCGGCCCCTCAGCACCTGTCCGGGCCACAGCCCGAGCAGCAGCACCGACATCGCGAAGAAGCCGACGCCCGCGACCCCCGCCACCAGGTAGGCTCGTCGCAACGCCCGCCCGCTGCCGATGCTCATGCCGGTTCCCCGATCGCCGGGGTCTGTGGGCCATGTAGCGGCGACACCGCGGGTTGCCGGACCTCCTGATCACCCCCGGCACGCCGGGGCCCGGTGGTGATCCCCAGCAGCAGTGCCACGAAGCCTGCGGCAATCGGAATGCCCGACAGCGTCCTGACCAGCCAGTACGGACGCGCGGCGCGCACCGACTCCATCCACGGCGCCCCCGACTGCCACGCCTGCGCCTCGACCAGGCCGGCGATCGTCAGGTCGACGACCATCACACACACGCCACCGAGCAGCAGCCAGTACGCCCACTCGCAGGCGCGTGCGTTGTAGCGGACCCCATTCGTACGCGTCCAGGCGTGCACGAGCCCGCCGGCCCCGGCGAACGTCGCGAAGCCGAGCATGGCCAGGTGCGAGTGGCCGACGACCCAGTCGGTGAAGTGCACGGCCTGGTTGACGGCCATCTGCGCCTGGACGGCGCCCTGCAGGCTCACCACCAGGTAGAAGAGCGTGGCCGTGCCGACGAAGCGCAAGCCGACGTCGTTCGGGAACCACCCGCTTCCCCGCATCGATAGCAACAGGTTGGCGACGACGATGACCACGTCGATGCCGAGAATCGTCGACGCCGCGATCGCGCCCATCTGCGCCTCCATCGGCAGCACCGAGTAGACGTAATGGTGCGTGCCGTTGAGCGGGTAGACGAAGAACAGCAGCCAGAACCCGAGCATCGACAGAAAGTGGCTGTAAATCGGCCGCCCGCTCGCCGCGGGGATGACGAAGTAGATAATGGCCAGCGCCAGCGGTGTCACGAACAGGCCGATGGCGTCATGAATCCAGAGGCCGCTGAAGGCCGCGCCCATCGCCCCCGGCACGACTTCCGGCAGGAAGTTGCCCATCGGGTACGCCAGCAGCGTGAAGACCAGCCCGCCGATGACGTACCAGCCGGACACGTAAGTCGATTCGACGCCATCCCGGAAGAATGGCGGCAGGAACTGCAGGGCGGCCAGCGCGAAGCCGAGGACGACGAAGGCGTCGATGATTGGCGGGAACTCAGCCCATTCGAGCGGCTGGCTCACGCCGGCGAGGACGAGCAGCCAGCCGGGTACCAGCACCACGAGATTCCAGAGTCCGAAGAGCCAGCGACCGAGCGTCGCGCTCGTTACCGGACGGCCGGAAAGGATCGGGACGGCGTGGTAGAGGAACGCCAGGAACACGTTCCCCAGCCAGCCGAGCATGATGCCCTGGGTGTGCGCGTAGCGGACGCGTCCCCACCCCAGCCACGGCGTGTCGGCACCAAGATCCGGCAGCAGCAGCTGGAGCGAGGCGAGGATCCCGAACGACACTGCGGCCAGCAGCGTGACGAGCGCCGCGACGCCGTGGGCCGCCACCAGCGACGATTCCACGCGGGGCGCGGCGCCGGCCGCGACGGACTGGCTCATCGGTCAGGCGCAGGACAGCAGGCTGTAGCCGTACTCCTGCGCCCGAGTGGCGGCCACCACGCCAGCCGGGACGAACCGTCCCTTCGCCACGGCGTTGGCCGTCAGCTCCGCGAAAACGGCGTCCGCCGTGCCGCCGGTCTGGCCGGCAATCTGGCCGGCGATGTAACGGGTCGCATTGGCACAAATGGCGACGACGAGCCCCTTGTCCAGGACCGGCGCGAGCGCAATGCCGGGCGGCATGCCCGCAATGCCGCTCATCACCGGGTTCGCGGTCGCCGCCGCCGGCAGCTGCATGAACTGCGACAGGATGGCGCCGTACTTCGCCCAGATCGCGTCGTTGTAACCGAACGGCGTCGAGAAGTGGCGGAAGCAGACGATCATCGCGAGGTCGGCGGGCGCGATGCCGTAGGCCGCCTGGTTCGTGTTGAACAGGTTGTTGGCGTACAGCACGGCATCCTGTCCGCCCGATCGGCTCGCCGAATCGACGAACACGCGGTGCGTGCCAGGCAGCTGGTCCATCCACTGGTCCGTGTCATGGCGCGCCGGAGCGAACCGGCCGGCTGCCGCTTGCGCGCGTGCCGGCCTGACCCCCGCGGTCAAGCTCGCCAGGGCCGCACCGAGTCCCGCAACCAGGGCCCGACGGGTCTGAATCGGTTTCATGGTGTCTCTCCCTCGTCTAGTGCTAGAGCAGCGGCCGGATGGCGGCCTCGAGCTCCGCTTCGGTCATGTTCCCCGGGTGATACAGGCGCACGATGCCCAGCCGATCGACCACCACGAGCGTCGGTGTCGTGCTGACGCCGTACCGCTGGTGGTTGGCGACATCCAGCGGCACAGGGGCGGTCTTCAAGAAGGGATAGTACTGATCGCGAACGGCTTCGATGTGGCGCCGCTCGGCCTGGGGCGGCGCCGCCGTGCCGGCAACGATGTAGCCGAACCGCTGCGTCGGCGCCACGAGGCGGAGCCCCTGCGCACGATACTTCTCCAGGACCGACGCCACGATCGGCGCCTGGGCCTTGCAGTCGCCGCACCAGTGCGCCCAGAAGAACAGCAGCACGACGTTGCCGTTCATCGCGTCGAGGCTGCGGACGGACCCGATCAACTCCGCCGTCTGCAGCGCTGGCGCCTTCGCGCCCTCGAGGCTCAGCAGGTTGATGTTCTTCTGCAGCCGTTTGTGGATGGGACTACCGGCATAGGTCTCGAGCTCGCGGCTGAGAAAATACACGGCTTCCGCGCGTGCGCCGCGGGCGGCGCGCACCAGGCCTTCCGTTTCAATGGCCGCACCCAGGCCGATCTCGAGATCGGCGCTGTCCTCGAGCCGGGTCGTCTTCAGCGCCTCCAGCGCGAGGTCGTGCGCTTCGGCCGCAAATTGCGCCGCCTCGTCGAGCCGTCCCGCGGCGTAAGCGCCGCGCCCCAGCCAGGAGATCGCCGCGATCACCTCGGGCGTGGCGCCGGCGGCGGCTCGGCGCTGATCGACGAGGCTGATGGCCCGTTCGAACTGCCCGGCCGTGATCGCCGACCGCACGGCGCGGACGAGCGGCTCGGGCCGCGCGTCCTGGGCGCCAGCCGGCGCCGCGCCGAGGCTGACCAGCGCCGCGATCGCCAGGGCAGCCCAGCAACGGTTCACGAGCGAGAGCGATACGCGCATTGTTCCCCTTCCCATGACGCTCACGGCGTCAGCGGACCGTGATCGAGTAGGACACCGGCACCGACTTCGGCGCAAAGCAGACGCGGTCGTCGCATGCCTGGTAGCGCAGCGTCCCCTTGATCGTGAGCTGGCGGCCGCCGGTTGCCGATGGGCGAACGACCACCGGCTGACGCAGTACAAACGGCTTCTGGTAGACCGGCATGCGTTCGTTGATCGGCTCCAGCAGGTACAGCTCGGACGGCGGGTACTCGAGCGTCCCCGGAGTCACCGCCGGATGCGGGTCGAGCTGCAGGCGGATGATCTGATACGGCTCGGCGCCAGGCGCATAGACGTGCATGCGCGCGCGCGGCGTAATCTCGAAGACGAGCGACAGCTCCGAGCCCGCCTTGACGACCTCGTCGCTCGCGTAGGTGACCACCGCGAGGTGGTCCGTCCGGATGGTCCCATCAGCGCGATCGATTCGAAGCGGGCTGCCGGCGCGGCTGTCCTGGGCATGCGCCAGCGGCGGCACTCCCAGAACGATGATCAGGGCGATTGCACGGGACCAGGACATGGGGCCGATCATACAGGCGTTGGCCGGCCGGCTCTACGCGAAAGCGTCACGGCCGCGATTGCATCGCCTCCAGGCGGTTGCGCGCCACCACGATGTCGCGGCGCAGCCGGCGGACGGTGTCGGCGATCAGGTCACTCCCCTTCGCCGCCGCTTCATCGACCATCGCCTTCAGCTTCCAGATGGCCGACTCGCGCATCTCCGCGAGCTGGGCGGCGTAAACGTCGAGCTGCGCCTCAATCTGCGCCACGCGCCGTTCCAGCCGGAGGCGGGTCGCCTCGGGGTCGTCACCCTGCACGGCCTCCGGGCTCTTCTCCCAGGCCTCGAGGATTAATCGCAGACGCTCTTCGTCGCCGAGTTCGTAGGCGCGGTTGGCTTCGACCATCAGCGCGTGGCGCCGCTGCCGGGCCAGGTCGTCCTCGGCGAGGTCGGGATGGATCGCCCTCGCCACGTCGCGAAAAAGCTTCCGGACGGCATCGCCGGTGTACTGGGGCGCGCTGTCCGCGTCCGCATCGGCGGCATCGTCCTGCGCCGCCCGGCCGGCCTGGTCAAGGCGCCTCGTGATTTCGCCGAGTTCGATCTCGGCGATGGCATCCTCGAGCGATTCGAGCTCCTCGTGCAGGTGCCCCACCTTGTCGCGATAACGCCCCTTGAACGTCGCGAGATCGGCCTTGACCTGCTCGGCCTCGGCCTCGCGATCGCGCAGCACGGCCTCGAGCTCCGCGACCCTGGCGCGCAGCGTGTCGATGTCGTTGGAAGGTTGTTCGGATCGAACGAGGGTCGCCACGAACGCTAGCGGACGGTCAGCGTCGATCCATCCACGGCCGTGAGCTGCACGGCATCGTCCGCGATCGCCGAGACACGATAGCCGGCGACTTCGTCGCCAACCTTGGCGAACACCAGGCCGCCGGGGGTGCCCAGGATGGCGGTGCGGACCTGCTGGCCGTCCACGGTTTCAATGGCGACGCCCGTGAAGGTGACCGGCGGCGCGGCCGGCCGCTCGACGACCGGTGCAAACTCGATCGCGGTCGAGCGGGCCGTGACCTCGCGCTCGACGCGCGCGTTGAACCGGAATGGATTGCGCGTCGGCGGCTCGTACTCGATCACGCCGCGGACCTTCTGCTGCAGGCGGGCGGCTTCGTGCTGGATTTCGGCCCCGGTCGTCGCGACCGGCACTGCCGGCGTCGCCGCGGGTGCGGGTCCGGGCGCCGGCGGATACGATGCGAGCCAGGTGGCCAAAATCCCCGCTCCGGAGACGATCGCGGTCGACTTCCAAGTCATGACGACAGCTGAATTGTACATCGGGGTTTCGGGCAATGCCCTGTAGCCCGGGGCTGCCATGCTAGAATTCGTCGTGCACCCTGTAACGTTCCGCAATCCTTTCGAGCGAACGTCACAGCCCCCCCGAATCGTCGCCGTCATCCCCTCCCGCTTCGACGCCACCAGGCTCCCCGGAAAACCGCTCGCTGACATTGCCGGGAAGCCGATGATCGAGCACGTCTACCGCCGCGCGACGGCTGCGCGCACGGTGGATGCGGTCGTGGTCGCCACCGATGACCGGCGGATTGCCGCGGCCATCGAGGCCTTCGGCGGGATCGCGCGCCTGACGCGGCCGACGCACCGCACCGGCACGGATCGCCTGGCCGAAGTCGCGGCCGATCTCGAGGCGGATGTCGTGCTGAACGTCCAGGGAGACGAGCCGCTGATGGACCCGGCGACGATCGACGCGGTGGTCGAACCGCTGCTCGCCGACCCGGCGCTGGAGATGTCGACGGCGTGCACGGCGTTGGATCCCGGCGATTATGCGAATCCGAACGTCGTGAAGGTGGTGCGCGACCTGAAGGGCGACGCGCTGTATTTCTCGCGCGCGCCGCTCCGGGCTGCCTTCAAGCATCTCGGCATCTATGGCTACCGGCGGGCCTTCCTGCTGCGGTTCGCGCAGCTCGAACCGACGCCGCTCGAACTGGCCGAATCGCTCGAGCAGCTGCGCGCGCTCGAGCACGGTATCCGCATCCGTACCGTCGTCACCCCCTACGACTCCATCGGCGTGGACACACCCGAGGACCTTGAGCGCGTCCGCCAGCTGACGCTGGCCGCGCGCACGTGAGGCCGCATGACGCAACGACCTGAGGGGCCCTCCTTCGCTGAAGCTTCGGAGGGCAAGCGCCCGGTGAAATACATCTTCGTCACGGGCGGCGTGGTTTCATCGCTGGGCAAGGGGCTGGCCGCCGCTTCCATCGGGCGGCTGCTCGAGGACCACGGCTACCGCGTGGCCCTCATGAAGTTCGACCCCTACATCAACGTCGATCCAGGGACGATGAGCCCGTACCAGCACGGCGAGGTCTACGTCACCGACGATGGCGCCGAGACCGACCTCGACCTCGGGCACTACGAGCGCTTCACCAACATGGTGGCCACGCGCAACAGCAACTGGACCACCGGCAAGATCTACCTGTCGGTCATCCAGAAAGAGCGCCGCGGCGATTACCTCGGGCGCACCGTGCAGGTCATCCCGCACATCACCAACGAGATCAAGGACGCCATCCGGCTCGCGGCGCGCGACGTGGACGTCATGCTCGTGGAAATCGGCGGCACGGTCGGCGACATCGAGAGCATGCCGTTCCTCGAGGCGATCCGCCAGTTCCGCCTCGACGTCGGCCGCGACAACGCAATCTACATCCACCTGACGCTGGTGCCCTTCATCGGCGCCGCCGGGGAGCTGAAGACCAAGCCGACGCAGCACAGCGTGCGCGACCTGCGATCGATCGGCATCCAGCCCGACATCCTGCTGTGCCGTACCGACCGCTTCCTCGACGCCGACCTCAAGCGGAAGATCGCGCTCTTCTGCGACGTCGCCGAAGAGGCCGTGATCACGGCCAAGGACGTCGACACCATCTACGAAGTGCCGCTGGTGTTCAAGGCCGAGGGTCTCGACCAGATCGTCCTCAAGCAGCTGCACCTGCCGCTCACCGAGGCCAAGACCAAGGCATGGGAGGAACTGGTCGACCGCATCAAGAACCCGGTCGACGAGCTCACCATTCACGTCATCGGCAAGTACACCGGCTATGAGGATTCGTACAAGAGCCTCAACGAAGCGGTGTACCACGGCGGCTTCAAGCATCGGCTGAAGGTCCGGCTGCAGTGGGTCGAGGCCGAGGCGCTCGAGAAGGAGGGCGGCACCGCCCTGCTCGAGGGCTCGCACGGCATTCTCGTGCCGGGCGGCTTCGGTTCGCGCGGCACGCGCGGCATGATGAAGGCGGCGGAGTACGCGCGCGCGAAGGAGATCCCCTTCTTCGGCATCTGCTACGGCTTCCAGTGGGCCACCGTCGAATACGCGCGCAACGTCTGCGGCCTCGACGGCGCCGACTCCACCGAGGTGGACGAGAACGCGCCGCACAAGGTGATCTACAAGCTGCGCGACCTGCTGGGCGTCGACGAGCTGGGCGGCACGATGCGGCTGGGACGCTACGCCTGCGAACTGGCGCCTGGATCGGTGGCCCAGAAGATCTACGGCCAGTCGCTCATCCACGAGCGCCATCGCCACCGCTTCGAGTTCAACTGCCTCTACGAGCCGGACCTCGTGAAGCACGGCATGCGCATCTCGGGCCGATCGCCGGACGGCAAGTTCGTCGAGATCGCCGAGCTGCCGTCGCACCCGTGGTTCGTGTCCGTGCAGTTCCACCCGGAGTTCCAGTCGAAGCCGGACCGGCCGCACCCGCTGTTTGCAAGCTTCGTCGAGGCCGCGCACCAGCACAAAGCCGGCAGTCGGCAGTCGGCGGTCGGCAGTGGACGGTCCACGGTGAGCAGCATGTCGGCGCGCTGCCGACCGCCGACCGCCGACTGCCGACTGCCGACTATCTATAATGTCTCCCGTGCAACCGGTCAGCGTCGGGCCCTTCTCCATCGGCGGCGGCCATCCGCTGGCGTTCATCGTCGGGCCGTGCGTCATCGAGAGCCCGGACCACGCGATGGGGCTGGCGGAGGCGGTGCGCGAGATTGCCGCCCGCTGCGGCGTCCCGGTCGTGTTCAAGGCGTCGTACGACAAGGCCAACCGCACGTCGCGCCATTCATTTCGCGGCCCGGGGCTCGACGCCGGGCTGGAGGTCCTCGCTGACATCCGCGCCCGCACCGGGCTGCCGGTGCTGACCGACATCCACGAACCCGGGCATGCCGCCGCGGCGGCAGCCGCGGTGGACATCCTGCAGATCCCGGCGTTCCTGTCGCGGCAGACCGATTTGCTCGTGGCCGCGGCGCGCACCGGCAAGGTCGTCAACGTCAAGAAGGGCCAGTTCCTCGCGCCGAAGGACATGCGGCATGTCGCCGAGAAGATCGCCGGCGAGGGCAACCCCCGTATCCTGCTCACCGAACGGGGCGTCAGCTTCGGCTACAACAACCTGGTGGTCGACATGCGGGCGTTTCCCATGCTGCATGAGCTCGGCTACCCCGTCGTCTTCGACGTCACGCACAGCCTGCAACTGCCGGGCGCGGGGGACGGTGTGACCGCGGGTCTGGCCGAGTACATCGAACCGCTGGCGGCCGGCGGCGTGGCTGCGGGTGCTGATGCCGTGTTCATGGAGATCCACGAGGAGCCGTCGCGCGCGAAGAGCGATGCCGCGAATGCCTTGCGGCTCGATCGCCTCGAGCCGCTCATCATGAAGCTGAAGCGGATCGACGCTGCCGCCCGCGAGCCGATTGGAGCGGCGAAGTGACGCGCCTCACCGCTCCCGATTTGGCCCTGGCCCGCAAGGTCCTGCAGACCGAAGCGGCCGCGATCCTCGCGCTCGTCGAACGGCTCGACGAACGCTTCGACCAGGCGGTCCGCGTCCTCCTCGACTGCCGCGGCCGCGTGATCGTCACCGGCATGGGCAAGTCGGGGATCATCTGCCGCAAGATTGCCGCGACGCTCTCCAGCACCGGCACGCCGGCCATCTTCCTGCACCCCGCGGAGGCGATTCACGGCGACCTCGGTGTCCTGCAGTCCGATGATGTGGTGGTGGCGCTGTCGCACAGCGGCGAGACGGGCGAGGTGCTGCGGCTGCTCGAGACGATCAAGCGCCTCGGCGCGCGGCTCGTGGCGATCACGGGCAACTGCGACTCCACCCTCGGCCGCGCCGCCGACGTCGCGCTCGACTGCGGCGTGTCCGAGGAAGCGTGCCCGATGAACCTGGTGCCAACCGCGAGCACGACCGCGGCGCTCGCCCTCGGCGACGCGCTGGCGATGACGCTGCTCGTGGCGAAGGGGTTCCGCGAGGAGGACTTCGCCAACCTGCACCCGGGCGGCAAGCTGGGCAAGAAACTGATGCGCGTCCATCAGCTGATGCACAGCGGCGACGAGATGCCGGCCGTGGCGCTCGACACGCCGATGCCCGACGTCTTCCGCGAGATTTCGCGCAAGCGGCTCGGCATGGCCTGCGTGGTCGCGGCCGACGGAGCGCTCGCCGGCATCATCACCGACGGCGACATCCGGCGGCGCATGGAAGCGGGCGCCGACCTGCGCCGGCAGGTCGCTGGCGACGCGATGACGAAGGCTCCGGTGACCATTGCCGCGTCCTCCCTCGCCGCCGAGGCGCTCCACCTGCTCGAGCAGCGCAAGATCACCTCCGTCGTCGTCGTCGACGCCACCGGCAAAGTCGAAGGAGTGGTTCACCTGCACGACCTGTGGCGCACCGAGCTCTTCTAACCGGTTGGACCCGCAACAGCCGATGACTGCCTACCTCCCACTGCTGGGCGTCCTGATCGCGCTCCTGGTGGGCCTGATCGTCGGCAAGGCGTGGGAGCGCTACAAGCTGCGCGACGGGCGGTGGATCGATCGGCGGCGGCTGCGCGAGACGCCCCACTACATGCTCGGGCTCAACTACCTGGTCGACAACCAGGTGGACCAGGCGATCGACGAGCTGACCCAGGCCACCAGCACCGACACCGACGCCCTGGAGATCCAGATGATCCTGGGCAACCTGTACCGCCAGAAGGGACAGGTCGCGCGCGCCATCACGGTGCACCAGACGCTGCTGCAGCGCCCCGACCTCACGAAGCTGGAGCACGCCTACGTGCTGCTCTGCCTCGGCTTCGACTTCCGCAGCGCCGGGTTCGTCGACCGGGCAATCGAGGCCTTTACCGAGGTCCTCGCGCTCGACCCGCAGAACCGCTACGCGCTGGTCAACCTCCAGAAGCTCTACGAGGAGCAGCACCAGTGGCGCGAGGCGCTGCAGGTGCGCGAGCGCATCGCGAAGATCGACGGCGCCAGCCGCCCCGAGAGCGCCGCGATTCTCGGCTTCCTCCGCAACGAAATCGGCACGGAGCAGGACAAGGCGGGCAACATCGCCGCCGCGCTGCGGACGTTCAGCGAGGCGATCGACGCCGCGCCGAAGACGGTGCCGGCGTACCTGAACCTCGGCGACCTGCGGCAGCGGCAGGGGGACACGGCCGCGGCGGTGGGGGCGTGGGAACAGCTGGTGCGCGAAGCGCCCGACCGCGCCTATCTCGCGTTCGATCGTCTGCAGCTGGGGTACACGGCGCTCGGCTCACCTGCCCGCTTCGTCAACCTGTGTCAGGCGCTCATCGCCGGCAACCCGCTCGACTGGCGCGCGCGGCTCGCCCTGTCTCAGCACTACGTGGCGGCCGGCGAGGCGCGGGCGGCGCTCGATGTGCTGTTCGACGCCCTCCCCCACAACCCGCATGGGCTGGTCATTCACCAGGCCATCTGGCGCGCGCTCGGGCACCTGGACCTCGATCGCGAGCTCGCTGAGCGCTACGTGCAGCTTGCCGGACGGACCGTCTTCTACCTCGACCCGCACGTCTGCACCCGCTGCCGCTACCGCAGCACCGAGCTGCTCTGGCAGTGCCCGCAGTGCCATGAGTGGAACACGTTCGTCGAAGAGCGCCTGGCGCCGTCGAAGGACGACGCCGTCGTCTAGGCGGCCCGCAGCGCGTCGACGACGGCCTTGACCTGCCGCTCGGTGTCGTCGAAGGTGCCACCGGTGTCGATCACGTAGTCCGCGCGCGTCACCTTCTCGCCGATCGGCAGCTGCGCCGCCAGGCGCGCCCGTGCCTCGGCCTCGGTGAGCCCGTCACGCTCGACAACTCGCCGCACCTGCGTCTCCGGATCGACGGCAGCGACGATGACCACCTCGAAGTCCCTGTCTCGTCCGACCTCATACAGCAGCGGAATGTCAGCCACCGCGAAGGGGTGCGGTGAGGAATCGAGCGCCGCGAAGAAGGTGTCGGTGGCGTCGCGAACCGCGGGGTGGATGATCCCTTCCAGATCCTTGCGTGCCCCGGCGTCGGCGAAGACGATCTCGGCCAGTCGGTGGCGGTCGAGGGTGCCATCGGCGGCAAGAACGCCGGCACCGAAGCGTCTGACGACGGCCGCCAGACCAGCCGTCCCCGGGGCCACCGCATCGCGCGCCAGCACGTCGGCGTCGATGGTCGGCACACCCAGCCGGTCGAACACCGCCCGCACGTGACTCTTGCCGGTGGCGATGCCGCCGGTGAGGGCGACCCGCTTCACGCCACGTCGCCCATCCGCAGGCGGGCGGCGCGCAGCGTGTTGTGCATCAGCATGGTGATGGTCAGCGGCCCGACGCCACCCGGGACCGGGGTCATCGCCCCGGCGACCTCGGCGACCTCGGGGTGCACGTCGCCCACCAGCACCGAACCCTTGTCGAGGAAGAGCGCCAGTCGCGGATGGCCCTCCGGGAACAGGGCGCGCGCCGCCGGCTCCTCGGTGATCCGGTTCATGCCGACGTCGATCACGGTTGCGCCTGGCTTGACGAACTCGCGCGTCACGAGCCCGGCGCGGCCGACCGCCGCCACGAGGATGTCCGCCGTGCGGCAGACCGCCGCGAGGTTGGTGGTCTTCGAGTGGCAGATGGTCACGGTGGCGTCCCGCTGCAGCAGCAGCATGGCCATCGGCTTGCCGACGATGTCGCTGCGCCCGATGACGACGGCATGCTGGCCGGCTATCGGGATGCCTTCGCGCTCGAGCAACTCGATGACGCCGGACGGAGTACAGGCCACCAGCGCCGGCCGGTTCTGCACCATCCGGCCGACGCTGTCCGGCGTGAACCCGTCGACGTCCTTGGCCGGGGCGATCGTGTCGAAGACCCGCTGCTCCGCGTCGTGCCCCATCGCCTTCGGCAGCGGCGATTGCACGAGAATGGCGTCGTGCACCGGGCTGGCGTTGAGGCACTCGACGAGCGAGATCACGTCGCCGACGGGTGCCGAGGCGGGCAGCCGCTGCAAGTCGGTCCGGAAGCCGACGGCAGCGCCGGCTTTCAGCTTGTTGCGAACGTAGACCTCCGACGCCGGATCCTTGCCGACAAGGACGATGGCCAGTCCCGGCGGCCGGCCGTGTTTCGCGGTGAACGCCGCGACCTGCGGCGTCAGTTCTTCCTGCATGCGGGCAGCCAGCGCCTGCCCGTCGAGCACTCGTGCAGCCATAGGGCGTGGAGGTCTCCTGTGACGAAAATCCTATTGTAAGCGTTGACTTTTGCCCGTTCTTACCGGATTCTCAAGCGGCATGTCACAGGACAAACAGGAGTGGGCGACACGCATCGGCGTGATCCTCGCCGTGTCGGGCTCCGCGGTCGGCCTCGGTAACTTCCTTCGCTTCCCCGGACAGGCGGCCGCCAACGGCGGCGGCGCCTTCATGATTCCCTACTTCGTCGCGCTGCTGCTCGTCGGCATTCCCGTCGGCTGGGCGGAGTGGACGATGGGACGCTACGGCGGGCAGAAGGGGTTCCGCTCGGCACCAGGCATCCTGGGCATGGTCGGCAAGGGCGCGGCCAGCCGTTACTTCGGATCGATCGGGGTGCTCATCCCCCTCGCCGTGTCCTTCTACTACACCTACATCGAGGCGTGGTGCCTCGGCTACGCCTGGCACTACGCGGTCAACGGCGGCATCGTCGATGCGAGCGCATCGCTGGCGGAGCAGACGCAGCAGTCGGCGGCCTTTTACACCAACTTCATCGGCGCCTCCAACAACGGCGTCATCGCCGGCGGCTCGTTCCAGACACTGGTGTTCTGGGCCGTCACCTTCTCGATCAACATCTGGCTGGTGTTTCGCGGCATCTCCAAGGGCATCGAGAAGTTCGTGTCGTTTGCCATGCCGGCGATGGCCGTCTGCGCGCTCATCGTGCTCGTTCGCGTGCTGACCCTCGGCACGCCCGACCCGGCCCTGCCGGAGCAGAACGTGCTCAACGGCCTCGGCCGCATGTGGAATCCCGACTTCACGCGCCTCGGCAACGCCCAGACGTGGCTGGCGGCGGCCGGCCAGATCTTCTTCAGCCTCTCGGTCGGCTTCGGCGTGATCATCAATTACGCGTCGTACATGAAGAAGAAGGACGACGTGGCCCTGTCGGGGCTGACGGCGTCGGCGACCAACGAGCTGTTCGAGGTCGGCTTTGGCGGCATGATCACGCTGACCGCCGCCTTCGTCTTCCTCGGCGTCAACGGGATCACCGCGGCGATCGCGGGCGGCACCTTCGGCCTGGGCTTCAACACCCTGCCGATCGTCTTCGCCCAGATGGGGCCGCTCGGCTCGATCATCGGCGCCATCTGGTTCTTCATGCTGTTCCTGGCGGCGATTACCAGCTCGATCTCGATGTACCAGCCGGCGCTGGCCTTCTTCGACGAGGCGCTCGGCTGGACACGCGAGCGCTCGACGGCGCTGCTGGTCGGCATCTGCCTGATCGGCTCGTTCCTGGTGATGTACTTCAGCCGCGGGAGCATCTTCCTTGGCGCCCTGGACAACTGGGTCGGGACCTTCTTCATCTTCGTGCTGGCGATGGTCCAGATCATCCTGTTCTCGTGGGTGTTCGGCATCGAGCGCGGCTGGCAGGAGCTGCACCAGGGGGCGCACATGCGCGTCCCGCCGGTGTTCAAGTTCATCATGAAGTACGTGACGCCGGCCTACCTGCTGATCGTCTTCATCGCCTTCTCGGTGCAGAACCTGCCGGCGTGGATCAGCAACGCCATGGCGCAGCCGCTCGAGCAGGGCGCGCTGGCGTTGATCGGCGCCACGCTGCTCCTCATCCTCTACTGCATTCGCATTGGCGAGAAGCGGTGGCGGGCGGCTGGCCTCGATCTCGACGGACGTGACCTGGTGAAGGAGGTCCGATGACCCCGCTCGGCTGGCTGTTCCTGTTAGCGTCGCTGACCTTCGTGGTCTCGCTGACCGGCTGGTGCTTCTACAAGGTGCTGTCGGTCCACGAGGACCCGCCCGATCCGGTCAAAGAGTTCCATAGCGCCTGACGCGCGCTTCCGGGTCGCCCACCAGCAGATCCGCGATCACCGCGACCTGCGACGCGCCGGCGGCCACGACTGCCGGTGCGTTCTCCAGCGTAATCCCGCCAATCGCCACGACTGGAAGACTTCCGCCTGAAGGCGGAAGCCGCCTCGCCTTTTCCACCGCGAACCGCACCCGCTCCAGCCCCACGGCGTCGTAGCCGGTGGCCTTGGTCGCCGTGCCGAACACCGGGCCGATCGCCAGGTAGCTGATCGGCTCGCGCACGGCTGCTTCGATCTGCTCCGGGGTGTGCGTCGAGAAGCCGACGATGGCGTCGGGGCCGAGCAGCGCCCGTGCCTCGGCGGGCGGCAGGTCGTCCTGGCCCACGTGCACGCCGTCAGCCCCGGCCAGTCTGGCGACGTCGATCCGATCGTTGACGATGATGGTGGCCCCGGCAGGGCGAGCAAGCGCGAGGACCGCCGTCACCAGTTCCAGCAACGGCCGCGATGCCGTGGCCTTTGCCCGCACTTGAATGAAGGCCGCTCCCCCTCGCAGGAACGCTGCAGCCAGGTCGAGCGGCGGCCACCCGGCACTGGCGGCAGCTTCGACGTCGAGGATGGCGTGAAGCCGTGGGAGGATTACGCGCTCTCCGCGAGCTTGCCCGTCCTGGGCGGCGCGTTCAGGAAGCGATCCATGAAACCGGTGCCCAGCTTGCCGGCCACGAAGTCCGCCTCGTTCAGGATCCTGAGGTGGAGCGGCACCGACGTCTTGATGCCGTCGACGACCGTCATCTCCAGCGTCCGCCGCATGCGGGCGATCGCCTCCTGCCGGTCGCGGCCGTGGACGATGATCTTGGCGATCATCGAGTCGTAGTAGGGCGACACCGTGCACTCCGAGTGGGCGAAGGTGTCGACGCGGACGCCCGGGCCGCCGGGCACGCTGAAGGCGTGGATGACGCCGGGCGACGGCGCGAACGTTTCGGGATCCTCGGCGTTGATGCGGCATTCGATCGAGTGCCCGCTGAAGGTCACCTCGCTCTGCTTGAACGACAGCCGCTCCCCCGCCGCGATCCGGATCTGCTCCTTGACGATGTCGACGCCGGTGACCCATTCCGTCACCGGGTGCTCGACCTGGAGGCGGGTGTTCGCCTCCATGAAGTAGAAGTTCCCCTTCTCGTCCATCAGGAACTCGAAGGTCCCGGCGTTGGTGTACTGCACCGCCTTCGCCGCATCGACGACCAGGCTCCCCATCTTGCGGCGGACCTTGTCGGTCAGCACCGGCGACGGCGACTCCTCGATCAGCTTCTGGTGCCGGCGCTGGATCGAGCATTCGCGCTCGCCGAGGTGGACGACGTTGCCATGGTGGTCGCCGAGGATCTGGAATTCGATGTGGCGCGGGTTCTCCAGGTACTTCTCGACGTAGACGTCGCCGACGCCGAACGCCGCCTCGGCCTCGCGCTGCGCGGTGCGGAAGTTGTTCGGCAGGTCCGCCGGCGTGCGCACGATGCGCATGCCGCGGCCGCCGCCGCCGGCCACCGCCTTGATGATCACCGGGTAGCCGATGTCCTTGGCGATCTTGATCGCCTTCTCCTCGCTCTCGACGATGCCGTCGGAGCCGGGCAGCATCGGCACGCCGGCCTTCTTCATCGCCCGCCGCGCCCGGGCCTTGTCGCCCATCAGCTTGATGACGTTCGGATCGGGCCCGATGAAGCGGATGTGGCACGCCTCGCAGACCTCGGCCAGGTAGGCGCTCTCGGACAGGAAGCCATAACCCGGGTGAATCGCGTCGGCGCCGGTGATCTCGGCGGCGCTGATGATCGCCGGCACGTTCAGGTAGCTGTCGGCGCTCCGCGGCGGGCCGATGCAGACGTCCTCGTCGGCGAACCGCACGTGCAGCGAGTTCTCGTCGGCCTCCGAGTAGACGGCGACAGTCTTGATGCCGAGCTCGCGGCACGCGATGATGACGCGCAGCGCGATCTCGCCCCGGTTGGCGATCAGGATCTTCTTAAACATGGGCCGGCTTGATCGCGAACAGGCGCTCGCCGTACTGCACGGCCTGGCCGTTCTCGACGTAGCACTTCATCACCTCGCCGTCGGCGTCGGCGGTAATCTCGTTCATCAGCTTCATCGCCTCGATGATGCAGAGCACCTCGCCCTTGCGCACCGTCTGGCCGACCTCGGCGAACGCCTTGGCGCCCGGCTCGGGTGATCGGTAGAAGGTGCCGACGATGGGCGACTTGACGATGGCAAACTCGGCATCGTCGGCGGCCGGGGCCAGGACCGGGGTCGCGGGCTCGCCCGCGGCGGGGGCCACCGGCGCGGGCAGCGGCGCGTACGCGGCCGGCGCGGCCGGTGTCGCCGTCCAGTGGCCCGCCTGGTGCTTGCGCAGGCGCAGCTTGATGTTGTCGCGCTCGAGTTCGAACTCCACCAGCTCGTGCTCGCGCATCATGTCGAGGATCTGCTTGATCTCGTCGAAATCCATTGTGAGTTACGAAACTACGCGTGACGAAGGTCGAGTTTGGGGACGCCGGCCGTCAGCACCTCGCACCCCGTGTCGGTCACCAGCACGTCATCTTCGATCCGCACGCCGCCCCATCCAGGCAGGTACGCGCCCGGTTCGATCGTGAAGACCATGCCCGGAACCAGCGTGACCGCCGGCGCGCCCGGACGCGGCCGCGAAATGCGGGGATCTTCGTGAACGTCGAGGCCGAGGCCGTGCCCGGTCCCGTGGCCGAATGCTTCGCCGAGGCCGTGACGCCCCAGCACCTGGCGCGCCGCGTCGTCCACCGCGGAGGCCTCGATTCCCGGGCGGACCGCGGCGATCGCCGCCTCCTGCGCCTCGAGGACGGCCCCGTAAACCCGACGAGCCTCCGCCGACGGAGGCCCAATAGATAGTGTACGGGTCAAGTCGCAGCAGTATCCGTCCAAGACGCCGCCAAAGTCCAGCACCAGCAGGTCGCCCGCCGCAATCCGGCGGTCGCCGGCGCGGTAGTGCGGCAGCGCCGCGTTGGGGCCTGACGCCACGATCGTATCGAATGCCAGCCGCTCGTAACCGGCGGAACGCATGGCCGACTCGATGACCGCCGCCAGCTCGCGCTCACGCGAACCGGGGCGCACGGCGGGGGTGACTTCCGCCATGACGCCGGTCAGCCGCCGGGCGGCCTCGCGCAAGGTCGCGATCTCGGCGGCGTCCTTCACCGCCCGGGCCTGCTCGATCACCGGCCCGGTCGGCCGGAGGTCCAGCCCCGGCGCCTGCGCGACGAGCGCGTCCCGCAGCCAGGCGTGCCGCGCTACGGTGACGTGCCCCGCTTCGAAACCGACGGTCGTGACGCCGATCCTCCCCAGCGTCTCGATCAGCGCCTCGTCGTAGCTGCCGGGCACCTTCCAGGTGACGAGGTCCGGGCAGGCCCACACGGACTGCTGGAGCGTCCGGACCGCCTCTTCGTAGCGGAAGTCGATCAGCACGTGCATCGCATCGCGCGTCGCCACCAGCAGACCGGCCGTGCCGGTGTGGTTGGTGAGGTAGCGAATGTTCTGCGGCAGCGACACCACCAGGGCGTCGAGGCTCAGCGCGTCGAGACTGTCGCGCAGGCGGACGTGACGGGCGGCGAGCGTGGCCGAAGCGGGCAGCGGCACGATTCAGCGGGAGGCGCGATCGAGCTGGATGGCCTCGAGCCACGCCTCCAGCTCGGCCTGGGCGGGGTTTTCGTCGATCGCCGACAGCTCGATGTCGCTCACCGGCTGCGGCAGGTCCAGGGTGATGTGATCGAGCGCCTCGAGCGTGCGCGTGAACTCGTCGAGCGCCGGTGTCGCGGTCACCGGCAGGTCGAGGTTGGCCAGTTCAGGGAATTCCGGCAGCGGCGGCAGGTCCGGCAGCTCGAACGGCATGCGCGACACCTCGAGGGCCGTGGTGTAGTGCCGCGCCGCGTCGCCCAGCTCGCCCTGCCGCTGGTGCAGCGTGGCGAGGGCGCGGATGGCCGCCAGGTTGTCGGGCGATGCGCGCAGGACGGTTTCGAGCTCGCGCTGCGCCTCCTCGTACTGCTCGAGCTCGAGGAGCGCGCGGCCCAGCGTGACGCGCGCGGAGAGGTACGCCGGGTGCCGGGCCAGGCCGGTCCGCGCCACGGCGACGGCTTCGGCAAAGTTGCCGATGCGCCGGTGCTCCTCCGCCAGCTGCGCGAAGGCGATCGACGACGGGTCGCGTTCGACCCGTCGTCTCAGTTCGTCGATGCGGGGACTGTCCGCCACTCCGGACGATTATCCCCCGAGTTACGGCGCCGCGACGGCCAGGGTCGCGGTCGCGGTGTCGGTCCGGCCGAGCGCGTCGCGAATGGTCAGCGTGACGGTGTAGGTCCGCGACGTCGCCAGCGTCGGGTAGACGTTGGTGGCCGTCGAACCAGTGCCGGTATCGCCGTCGCCGAAGTCCCACGTGTACTCGGCGATCTCGACCCCATCCGGCGTCGTCGAGCTGACGCCGCTGAAGATGACCGTCTCGCCGCCGCGCGGGTTGGTCGGCGACATCGTAATCGTGGCCGTGATCTCGGCGGCCGCGCCGACGGTCACGGTTTGCGACGTCTCGGCGCTGACCCCGCCGGAGCTGGTGACGGTCAGCGTCACGCGGAAGTTGCCCTGCGACTCGAACCGGTGCGACGCCGTGCGGCCGTTCCCCGTCGCGCCGTCGCCGAAGTTCCAGGCGTAGGTGCAGTCGCTCAGGCATGCCGTGCTGCCCACGGTGGTCGCCGAGGCATCGAACTGCACCAGGTCGAACCGCGCCGGTTCCTCGGGCGTGAAGGTGAACGACGGTGTCGGCAGCGTCGGGCCGCTCAGTGCGACGACGACCTGGTGGGTCGTGGCGGTGTCGAAGTTGGTGCCGACCGGCGTTGCCGTCACGGTGATCGACGTCAGCGACGAGTTGAGTGGCGGCGCGACGAGCCCGAACGTGGCAACGCCGTTGGCGTCGGTCGTGACCTCGGTGGCTGTCAGGGTGCCGCCTGACGTGCCGATCGCGATCGCGCGGTTGGCCAGCGGCTCGCCGGCCGGGCCGCGCAGCCGGACGTTGATCTCGGCCATCGACTGCCCGTCGCGCCGGAGCACGTCGGGAGACGCCGAGAGGGCCACCGACACGCCAAGCCCCGACGGCCCGATCAGATCAGGAGCTTCCTGCTTGGCGATCTGGCAGCCGGCCATGGCGAGGGCGGCGAGCAGCGCCGCGACACGCGGCAGTGTCGTGATGGGCATGGTCACCTACTCCGGGTCGCCCCAGTTACCAAACGTGATGCCGATCGACCCGGAGACGGTCACCGCATTGCCGGCGAGGTCCTCACCGAAGAAGGTGACCTCCGCGATCGTGGCGATGAAGTCGGGCGAGTTGACCAGGTTGCGCAGCGGCGCCTCTTCCTTCGCGCTCGTGCGCACCAGCAGGAACGCCGCCTCGGCGCTGCCGTCGTTCGGCACCGTGAAGGTGACCCCCGAGTCGAAGGTGTACGGCACGTCCACTCCCTCGGTGTTGCGGCCGTCGGTGCGCTGGTAGCGCACGCGGTAGCGGGTGAACGTCACCTGGTTGAGCGCCGAAGGGGCTGCGGCATTGCCGGGCGCGCCCGGGTCGCGCAGCACCAGCCGCATCGTCACGCGGCCGTTGTCGGCGAAGATCGTCGGCACCCGCACCTGCTGGCCGTCGATGGTGCGTTCGACGAGCGTGAGCACGTCCGACGCGAGCGTGCCGCCGAACTCGTCGGGCTCCGCCCCCGAGGCGCCTTCGAGCGCCGAGATCACGACCTGCACGGGCGCGCGCCCCTGGCTCACGTCGCCGCACCCCGCGCCGGCCGCTGCCAGCAGCAGCGCTGCGGCGGTCACCAGCTTCATCCTGTTGGTCACTGGCGTCCTCTCCTACAGCCTCATGATCCGTGGCGTGATGAAGATCAGCAGCTCACGGCTCTCGTCGGTAATGGCATCGCGCCGGAACAGCCAGCCGAGCAGCGGCAGCCGGTAGAGACCGGGCGTCCGGTCCTGGCTCGCCTGCTCGCGGCTGACGTAGATGCCGCCGATCACCGTCGTGTCGCCGTCGGCGACCAGCACCTGCGTCACCGCGCGCTGCGTGTCGATCGGCGGGATGTTGTTGATCGAGCGGCTGAAATCCGGCGACGCGTTCTCGACGGCGATGCGCATGATCACCGTGTCGGAGGCGGTGATTTGCGGCGTCACCCGCAGCGTCAGCGCCGCGTCGCGGAAGGTCACCGTGACGGTGTTGTTCGCCACCGTCTGGATGGGAATCTGCACGCCCTGGGTGATCTCGGCCTCGACGTTGTTCTGGGTCGCCACGCGCGGCGTGGAGAGCAGTCGTCCCTGGCCCTGCCGCTCGAGCGCCGAGAGCGCGACGTCGAGATTGAACGCGCCGTTCACCGAGCCCAGGGCCAGGCCGACCGCCGTGGACGCGGCGTCGACACCGAGGTCCACCGCCGTGCCGGCGGCGTCGAACTGCGGGTCCGGGGCGTTGGCGCCCTGGTTCGCGCCGGTGCGGCCGCCGATCGAACCCTGGTTGGGGAAGCCGAACGGCAGCGTGTTGCCGAGCGCGGCATCCGCGCGGCCGTTGAAGCCCCACTGCACGCCGAGGTTGCGCGCGAACTCGCGCGTCGTCTGCACGATGCGCGCTTCGATCTCGACCTGCGGCTGCGGCTGGTCGAGCGTCGTCAGCAGCCCCGCGGCGCGGTCGAGCCGCTCCTGCAGGTCGGTGATGATGATGGTGTTGGTGCGCGCGTCGGTCTGGATGGAGCCGCGCTGCGACAGGACCGTGGACGTCAGCAGCGTCCGCAGGTCCTCGGCGCGCGCGTAGCTCAGCGACCGCGTCATCGTCACCAGCTCCCCGGCCAGCGCCTGCGCCTCCGCCAGCTTCTGCCGCTCCTGCTCCTCCGCCGCCAGCGTCTGCAGCGGCGCCACGCGAACGATGGTGCCGTCGACGATGTAGCCGAGGCGATTGGCGCGCAGGATGATGTCGAGCGCCTGGTCCCACGGCACGTCGCGCAAGGCCACGTCGACCGTTCCCTGGATGGCCGGGTCGATGACGATGTTGAGGCCGCTGATCTCGGCGAAGGTGCGCAGCACGGCGCGCAGGTCAGCGCCCTGGAAGTCGAGGCTCACCGGCGCCCCGGTATAGCGCGTCCCCTGCGGCGTCCCCAGCCCCTGCGCGAGCGTTCCGCCCTGCACGGCGGGGGCCGGTGCCTGCGGGGCCGGCGCGGGCGCGGCCGCAGGCGCCGGCGCCTGCGCCTGCGCCGGTACGACCGGGGCTCGCAGGGCCGCGATCGGATCCTGCACCGGCTCGTCGAAGACGACGGTGAGGTCCTGCCCATCGGCCGACGGCTCCACGCGGTAGGTCGCCGCGCGCGTCAGCTCCATCTGCACCCGGGTCACCAGCGGGGCCGAGGGGTTGAGGCCGATGCGCACCTGCTCGACCGGCCCCTGGTTGACCGCGGTGGTCGTCGGCAGCGACGAGGTGACGTTCGGCAGGTCGATGATCAGGCGGCGCGGGCCGCTCTTCGGCTCCTCGATGGCGCTCGCCACCAGCCGCCCCGTGCCGTAGAGCGTGACCGCGGTGACCGCGCCGCGCGCACTCACGCGCAGGTCGCGAATGGCGCTGGCCGGCCCAATCGCGCCAATGACGCCGCGGTTGACCGGGGTGTCGACGCGGTCGGTCTCGATAAAGATGACGTTGCGGGCGCTGCGGACGCGCGGCCGCACCGCGTGGGTGAGCGAGAGGCGAACGCGTGTCACCGGCACCCCGTCGATGCCATTGCCGGCCTCGACCTCGACGCTGGAGACCGGGCTCTTCGGGTCGGCGGCGAAGTCATCGGCATAGCCGGACGCGGCCACGTCGCGCAGCTCGACGACGAACGTGCGCGGGTCGGGCTGCGACGCCACGTAGGGCACCGGGTCGGTCGCCTCGATGCTGATGACGGCGGTCCGGTCGTCGAGCCGCGACGCGATCTTGGTGAGCAGCGCCGGGTCGGCGGCGCTGCCCGCGAGGAGCGTCACGCTCAGGGCTGCGGCCAGGCACGCGGCCGAAAGGAACACGAGGGGGGGACGAGCGCGATACTCCATCACTGGGCCTCTTGGGTCTGCCGGAGCACCTTCCGCACCTCACGCTGCTTCTCCAGCGAGAGGGGATCGTTGACCTGTTGCAGGAACACCACCGCGTCCTCCGTGATGCTGCGCACGACGCCGTCGAACAACGTTTCGCCCTGGCGCACGATGTAGGTCCGCCCATCCGCACCCTGCAGGACGGCGACAAGTCCATTGCGGCTGGCGACAATGCCGCGCACGGACACTTCCGAGACGAGCAGCCCGGCAATCCCGGGCGGGCGCACCGCGTCGCCGCGCTGCGGATCGGCGCCACGCCGCAGGAGGCTGACGAACGGATCGCGCCGCCCTTCCGGGTTGTAGGTGAAACCCTGTACTGCTGGTGCCTGGGGCGGCGCCGGAGGCGCCGTCGGTGCCTGGGGTTGCTGGGCGAACGCCGACGCAGCCGCCAATGCCAGGCCGATCACAGCGAGGAGCACGCGCATCATTCGGCGCCTCCTGGTGCGGGCGCCGCAGGCGCGGCCGGCGCGGCGGGCGGCTCGGTCATGACGAACGTCATGGCTGTCGCCTCCGCGGTGATCGTGCCGGCCGCCGTCTGCTGTTCCCGGGCGCGGATGGTGATGCCGGTCACGTTGATGATGCGCGGGAACTTGCTCACCCGCTCGAGGAACGCCCCCAGGTTGTGGTAGGTCCCCTCGACCTGCAGCCCGATCGGCCATTCGACGTAGACCTGCCGGTTGGTGACCGCCTGCGGCGTGAAGCCGCGGATGGCCAGGTTGGACTGGGTGGCCATCGCCTGGATCCGCCGGAGCAGATCGGCGACGTCCTTGTCCTCCGGCAGCCGCTGCCGCAGCTGCTCGAGCTGCGCTTCGCGGGCGGCGATGTCGCGGCGAATCTCGGGCAGGCGCTGGGCGTTGCGCAGCCCGTTGTCGATCTGGGCGCGCACCTGCGCCAGCTGCGCCTGCCGCTGCGTGATGCTGTCGCGCATCGGCTGGGCGTAATAGGTGTAGAAGACGAACGCGCCCGCCAGCCCGATCAGGATGAAGGCGCCGATCTGCCCGTACCACGGGAGCTTGTTGAGCGTCAGGTTCACGGCGTCGCTCCCGGGCTCGCCGTCGCCGGCGCCACGGTCCCAGGCGGCGGCGCAATGCGTGCCTGGACGGTGAACCGGATCACGTCGACGCTGCCGGCGTTGGCGGACGCTCCGGCCAGCGTGGCGGGCTCGACCTGGCTGCTGACGATCTCAATCGGCTTGAGCAGCAGCGGGCTCGTGCCAAGGTTGCCGACGAAGTCGGAGACGCTGATGAGCGTCGTGCTCTGCCCCTGGATCGTCACCTGGTCATTGACCTGCGACATCTCCGTCAGCCAGAGCATGTCCGGCAGGCTGCGGCTGACGTGATCGAGGAGCTGCACCGGCGTGTTCTGGCCGCGCTGCAGCTGCTCGATCAGCGCCACGCGCTGCTGCACCTGCTGCTGCCGCTGCTCCGCCTGCTGGACCTCGTTCAGCACCGACTGCAGCCGCGCCACTTCCTGCTGCGCCGTGGCCAGGTCGGCGTCGACCTGCGCCGACTCCTGCCCGAGCGACCAGTACCACCAGCCAAGGGCGGCGACGGTCAGCACCAGGATCAGCGTGCAGGCAAGCGTCAGCTGGCGGCCGAGATCGAACGCGACCGCGCGCGTCTTCTTCTGCCGCTCGCCGCCGAGCAGGTTGATGCGAATCATCGGTCGCCCGCCCGCCGCAGCGCGAGGCCGACCGCTACCGCCGCGGTCGCCGCCAGTTCGGGCGACGGCGCCCCGAGCTTGCGGTCCCACGTGACGGCGCGGAACGGGTCGAACTCCTCCACCGGCGCGCTGAACCGCTCCTGCAGCATCTCGCGGAAGCCGTCGACGCGCGACGCGCCGCCGCTCAGCATAATCCGGTCGATCTGGTCGGAGGCGGCGGTCGCCTTGAAGAAGTCGAACGTCTTCTGGATCTCGAGCAGGACGTTCTCGGTCACCGCGTGCAGGATCGGCTGCGCGTCCTCGAACGTGGCGCCGTCGACGGGAATCCCCTGCTTGACGGCCTCGGCCGCCTCGAACGGCAGGTCGAGCTCCTTCTGCACCGCTTCGGTGTAGGCATTGCCGCCCATCGAGATGTCGCGGGTGAAGACCGACTGGTCGCCCTGCAGGATGTTGATGTTGATGGCGCTGGCGCCGGCGTTGAGCAGGACGACAATCCGCCCCGGCTCGAGGCCGTAGTTCACCTCGAACGCGTTCTGCAGCGCGAAGGCGTCGACGTCGACGACCGCCGGCGTGCGCCCGGCCTGGGCGATCACGCTGGTGTAGTCGCCGATCTTGTCCTTCTTGGCCGCGACCAGCAGCACGTCCATGCTGCCGCGCGACTCGGGGCCGGTGCCGGCGTCGAGCACCTGGTAGTCGAGGTTGACGTCCTGAATGTCAAAAGGGATGTACTGCTCCGCCTCCCAGTAGATCGATTCATCCAGCTCGGTATCGGTCATCACCGGCAGCGTGATCTTCTTGACGATGACGGCGTTGCCCGAGAGCGAGGCGCAGACTTCCTTCGTCTTGAAGGCCTTCTGGCCGTCGAAGAGGCGGCGGATGGCATCGGTCACCGCCGCGGCGTCGATGATCGCGCCGTCGACGATGGCCTCGGGCGGCACCGGCTCGCTGCCGAAGGCGGCGACACGGAATCCCTTGCCGGCCGCCTTCAGTTCGACCGCCTTGACTGCGCTCGAGCCGATGTCGAGCCCGACGAGGGCCCTGGGTTTACGAAACACTGCCTCTCCTATGGGTGGGCGAAGCGCCTGCGTAAGCTCGGCAATGCACGTACCAGCACGGCAGAGCTCGAAACTGGCCGCCAAATCCGTCGGGCGGAGCCGTAGCGCGTTACAGATGAGGCATGGACTTACGCTTCTGTAACGACACGGCGCACCGGCCGGAGGTCTGGGAACCGTCGAGTCTCTTTATCGGACGATCGGCCCCCGCCTTCACCGGCTGCGGTACGCCCCCCGAGTTCGGGTCCAAAACCCGGCATCAAACTTGACAATCCCGACAACCGTCCGTATCATCGGGGTTTGCGGCTGTAGAAGGCGTAGCCGCCAGAGGGCCGGCCGGGGCGGAAGTCCTGGCCTCCTGAGTGAAGGACTCCCAATTTCATGCGTACGTTCGTAGCAAGCGCGAAGAGCGTTGACAGCCGGTGGCATGTCATCGATGCCAATGGGCAGGTGCTCGGCCGGGTCGCGACCCTGGCCTCGAAGCTCCTGCAGGGCAAGCACAAGGCGACCTATACCCCATTCATCGACACCGGGGACCACGTCGTCATCATCAACGCGGCGGCGGCGAAGCTGACCGGCCGTAAGGAAGACCAGAAGATCTACCGGCGGCACAGCGGCTTCGAGGGCGGCCTGCGCGAGGAGCGCGCGGTGGACGTCCGGAAGCGGCGACCGACGCGGCTCATGGAAGAGGCCGTGCGCGGCATGCTGCCGAAGACGAAGATGGGCGATGCGATGTACCGGAAGCTGAAGGTGTACGCCGGGGCTGATCATCCGCACGCCGCTCAGCAACCCAAAACCATCGAGGTCGCGTAAACGTTGGCCATCACTACCGAGTACTACGCCACGGGCCGCCGCAAGACATCCACGGCCCGCGTCTTCCTTCGCCCCGGCACCGGGGCCATCACCGTCAACCACCGCGAGTTCGCGAACTACTTCCCCACCGAGATGCTGCGCATGAACGTGCGCCGGCCGTTGGTGCTCACGGAGACGGGCGACAGGTTCGACATCGTCGCCACCGTCGACGGCGGCGGCGTGAACAGCCAGTCGGGGGCGGTGCGGCTCGGCATCGCGCGGGCGCTGACCGAGTTCAACGCGGAGCTGCGCAAGGCGCTGAAGAAGGACGGGCTGCTGACGTCGGATTCGCGGGTCAAGGAACGCAAGAAGTACGGGCTGGCCGGCGCGCGCAAGCGCTTCCAGTTCAGCAAGCGCTAGTCGGTTCGACTTCCGCCTGAAGGCGGAAGCCACTGTAGCTTCCGGCTTCAGCCGGAAGAGAAGGAGCAAAGTTGTCCGGGATTGCGATGAAGGATCTGCTGGAGGCGGGGGTTCACTTCGGCCACCAGACGAAGCGGTGGAACCCGAAGATGAAGGAGTACATCTTCGGCGAACGGAACGGCATCTACATCGTCGACCTGAACAAGACGGTGAAGAAGTTCCGCGACGCCGAGGAGTTCGTCACCAACCTCGCGGCAGACGGCCGGACGGTGCTCTTCGTCGGAACCAAGCGGCAGGCGCAGGACGTGATCTCGGAAGAGGCGCAGCGCTGCGGCATGTTCTACATCAACCAGCGGTGGCTGGGCGGGCTGCTCACCAACTTCGCGACGATCCAGCGCAGCCTGGGCCGGCTCCGCGACCTCGAGGCGATGGTCACCGACGGCCGCTACGACACGCTGTCGAAGAAGGAGATCGCCCGCGCCGAGAAGGAGAAGCGCAAGCTGCTCAAGAACCTCGAAGGCATCCGCCACATGTCGCGGCTGCCGGACGCGATCTTCGTCGTCGACACCCGCAAGGAGAAGATTGCCGTCGACGAGGCGCGCAAGCTGAAGATTCCGGTGATCGGCATCGTCGACACCAACTGCGATCCCGACGAGGTCGACTACGTGATCCCGGGCAACGACGACGCGCTGCGGTCGATCCGGCTGTTCGCGTCGAAGATCGCCGAGGCGATCACCGGCGGCCGCCAGCTGCGCGAGTCGCGGATTGCCGAGGAGGACGCGACGCGCGCCGCGGAAGCCGCCGAGGCCGACGCCGCCGCGCGCCTGACGCGCAGCGTCCGGCCGCAGCGCCGCGAGCCGACGCCGACCCCCGCCGGCGCGTAGGGCGGCTGTTCGAGATGTGCGCCGGCCCGTGCTTCAGGGGCCGGCGTTGTTGTGTACAGACAGGAGCGAGAAGCCAGAAGTGAGAAGCCAGAAGCTGGACGCCAACGTCGACGTTCTGGCTTCTGACTTCTCGCTCCTAGCTTCTTCGGAGATCGAAGATGGCAACGATTACGGCGGGTCTGGTCAAGGAGCTGCGCGACAAGACGGGCGCGGGGATGATGGAGTGCAAGGCGGCGCTCACCGAGGCCAACGGCAACATGGAGGAGGCGATCACCCTGCTCCGCAAGCGCGGCCTCGCCCAGGCGGCCAAGCGCGCCGGGCGCGCGACGGCGCAGGGTGTCATCACCAGCTACATCCACATGGGCGGCAAGATCGGCGTGCTGCTCGAGGTCAACTGCGAGTCGGACTTCGTCGCCCGCACCGACGACTTCCAGAACCTGGCGAAGGAAGTGGCCATGCACATCGCCGCCGCCGACCCGAAGTGGCTCCGCCGCGAGGACGTGCCGGCCGAGGCGGTCGAGAAGGAAAAGGCGATCTACCGCTCGCAGATGGAGAGCTCGGGCAAGCCGGCGCACGTGATCGACAAGATCATCGAGGGCAAGCTCGGGAGCTTCTACTCGCAGTTCGTCCTGCTCGACCAGCCGTTCGTCCGCGACGACAAGGTCACCGTCTCGCAGCTGGTCGCCCAGGCCAGCGCCAAGACCGGCGAGAACATCCAGCTCTCGCGCTTCGTCCGGATGCGAGTCGGAGAAGGCAACGAATAGTTCCGGGTTCCCGGTTCCCTCTTCCGAGTTCGGGTCGAACCTGAACACGAACCCGGAAGAAGGAACCGGGAACGGTGAACTATAATTTGTGCTCGTGTCCGCTGACTCCCCTGCCCCCGTCTACACCCGCATCCTCCTGAAGCTGTCCGGCGAAGCCCTGATGGGCGATCAGCAGTTCGGCGTCGACCCGGCGGTCGCCACCCGGATTGCCCGTGACATCGGCGACATCCAACGCCTCGGCGTGCAGACGGCCATCGTCATCGGCGGCGGCAACATCTTCCGCGGGCTGGCGGCGAGCGCGCGCGGCATGGACCGCGCGACCGCGGACTACATGGGGATGCTGGCGACGGTCATCAATGCGCTGGCGCTGCAGGACGCCCTCGAGCAGCAGAACGTGCTGACCCGGGTCGTCACCGCCATCGAGATGCGCGCCGTGGCCGAGCCGTTCATCAGGCGCCGCGCCGTCCGCCACCTCGAGAAGGGGCGCGTCGTCATCTTCGCGGCCGGCACCGGTAACCCGTACTTCACCACCGACACCGCGGCGGCGCTGCGGGCGATGGAGATGAAGGCCGACGTCATCCTCAAGGGGACCAAGGTCGACGGCATCTACACCGCCGACCCGATGCTCGACAAGGACGCCACCAAGTACACGACGATTTCCTACCTGCAGGTGCTGGAGCGGCAGCTCAAGGTGATGGATGCGACCGCGATCTCGCTCTGCATGGACAACAAGCTGCCGATTGTCGTCTTCAACCTGCGCGAGCCGGGCAACATCCGCCGCGTGGTCCTGGGCGAGTCGATCGGCACGACTGTGAGTGTGCAGTGATGGATTTCAACGACCTCAAAGGCATGTTCGGCGAAGTGAAGACGCGCATGGACGGACATATCGAGCGCGTCCGCAAGGAGATGGCCGGCGTCCGCACCGGCCGCGCCAGCGTCAACCTGCTCGACAGCGTGCACGTGGAGGCCTACGGCGCGCGCGTGCCGCTCAACCAGGTGGCCACCCTGTCGGTGCCGGAGCCGGCGCTGATCGTCGCGCAGCCGTTCGACCCGTCGCTGCTCAAGGCGATCGAGAAGGGGATCGGGTCGTCCGATCTCGGCCTGAACCCGTCCAACGACGGCAAGGTGGTCCGCATCCCGATCCCGGCACTCACCGACGAGCGGCGCAAGGAGCTGTCGCGGCACGTGCACAAGCAGGCCGAGGAGGGGCGCAACGGCGTCCGCCAGGTCCGCCGCGACGCCAACGACCGGCTGAAGAAGCTGCTCAAGGAGCACACGATCTCGGAAGACGACGAGCGGAAGGGTCTCGAGCAGATCCAGAAGCTGACCGACGATCACGTCAAGCTGATCGACGAGCTGCAGAAGAAGAAGGACGCGGAGCTGCTCGGCCACTGA
This sequence comes from Vicinamibacterales bacterium, assembly GCA_050247255.1. Taxonomy (GTDB): domain Bacteria; phylum Acidobacteriota; class Vicinamibacteria; order Vicinamibacterales; family UBA2999; genus JBFWUM01. Next base: position 32,033 of record JBFWUM010000003.1, read on the forward strand.
GCCTGCGCGTCCTGCCGCATGGATCTGCGTGAGCGTCGCGCCGCGACCCGGGAGACCACCAGCCGCCATCCCTGGGAGCGCGCCCGCCTCGGCATTGTCTCCAGGCTCCTCGACGCGGCAGGCGTGAGGACCCCGGCAGTGGTCGCCGATATCGGGTGCGGCGACGGGTTCGTCGTTGGCGAGCTGGCCCGCCGCTTCCCCGCCGCGGCGTTTGCCGCGGTCGACCCGCATCTCGACGACACCACGTTGGCGTGGCTGGGCCGGCGGCTCGACGGCCATCGCGTCGCGGTCTGCCGGAGCCTCGAGGAGGCGGCGGCGCTCGGCACCGCCGATGTCATCCTGCTGCTCGATGTCATCGAGCACGTCGAGGACGATGTGGCGTTTCTCGCGGCGCTGCGCCGCTCGCCGCTCGTCGGCCCCGGGACGCGGCTGGTCGTCACGGTGCCGGCGCACCAGCGGCTGTTCGGGCCGCACGATGCCTTCCTTCACCATTTCCGGCGTTACGATCCGCCTGTGCTGACCGAGCGGCTCGAGGCCGGCGGATTCCACGTCCAGCAGGCGGGCGAGTTCTTTCTTGGTCCCCTGGTGCTCCGGCAGCTGCAGGTGTGGGCATTCCCCGGCCAGCGGTCCGCCGAAGGCCAGGCCGGTGTCGCCGGCTGGAGCGGCGGGCGGGCGCTGACCGACCTCCTCACGCGCCTGCTGCTGCTCGATTTCTCCTGGTCCGCGGCCCTGCAGCGCAGCGGCCTGCGCGTGCCGGGCCTCTCTGCCTACGCCCTGTGCCGCCCCTCTGCCTCGTAGTCCCCTGCTACAACGAGGAGCGCCGCCTCGATGCGGCCGCTTTCACCGCCTTTCTCGGGGCGCACCCCGAGACAGCCTTCTGCTTCGTCGACGATGGCAGCCGCGACGGGACACCACGGCGGCTTGCCGCGTTGCGCGACCAGGCCGGTGACGACCGGGTGCAGGTCGTCACGCTGAGGGCCAACGCGGGAAAGGCCGAAGCCGTGCGCCAGGGCATGCTGCACGCGTCGATGTGGCGCCCGTTCGAGTACATCGCGTATTGGGACGCCGACCTCGCCACGCCGCTCGACGAGGTGTGCACGATGCAGGCACTGGCGGCGGCACGGCCGGAGTGCCTGATCGTGCTCGGCTCGCGCATTCGCCGGCTCGGCGCCGCGGTCGAGCGGTCGGCGCGCCGGCACTACCCGGGGCGCGTCTTCGCGACCATCGCCAGCCTCGTGCTGGAGCTCCCGGTGTACGACACGCAGTGCGGGGCCAAGCTGCTGCGCGCGGCGATCGTTCCGCGGGTGTTCGACGCCCCGTTCGCCAGCCGGTGGCTGTTCGACGTCGAACTGCTGGCGCGGCTGCGCAACCTGGCGGCCGGCCAGGGCGCCGCCGCGTTTGCCATCGAGTCGCCGCTCCAGGCGTGGCACGAGCGCGGCGGATCATCGGTGACGGCGCGCGCGTTCCTGGACGCCCCGCTGGAGCTCTGGGCGATTGCGAGGCGCTACAACCGGTGATCGCCGGGGTCGCCCTGCTCGCCTCGCTGGCCATGCTCGCCTTCATGGGGCGATCGATCGTCACCGGCGACATTCCCTTCACCGGCGACCTGCTGCACTTCCACTATCCGCTGCGCCGGTTCTATGCCGACGCGCTGGCGTCTGGAGACAGCGTCGCCTGGATGCCGGCCCTCTACAACGGTTTCTACGTGGCCGGCGAAGGGCAGCTGGGTCCCTTCCATCCGCTGCACTGGCTGCTCTACCGGCTGCTGCCGCTCGACACCGCGTTCGCCATCGAGATCGTGCTTGCGTATCCGCTGGCCTTCGGCGGCATGTGGCTCTTCCTGCGTCGCTGGTGCGATCGCGGACCGGCGGCGCTTGGCGCGATGGCGTTTACCTTCAGCGGCTTCATGCTTCAACACGGCGTCCACCCCAACCTGGTCCTGGTCGTGGCGCACCTGCCATGGCTGCTGTGGGCAGCCGATCGAGCGTTCGACGCCGATGACCGCGGGACCCGTGCCGCTGCCGCGGGCGTGGCGGGACTTCTGGTCGGATCGCAGCTGCTGTTCGGCCACCCGCAGGCGCTCTGGCTGTCGCTGCTCGCCCTCGCGGCGTACGTGGTGTTTCTCATGGTCCGCGGAACGGGTCAGGCGCCGCTCCGCGCGGGCATCGCGGTCGCCGGCGGGGTGTTGCTTGGCGCCGCCGTTGGCGCGCTGCAGGTGCTCGCCACCCTCTCGGCCACGGCGGCATCCACCCGCGCGGCCGATACCGATTTCGCCGCCACGTTTGCGCTCGAGCCACGCCTGCTGCTGCAACTCGTCGAGCCGTATCTCTTCTGGGGACGCGTGACGCGGTGGACGGAGGTGGCGCCGGCAGGCGACGAGCTTGGAGCCTATGGCGGCGCGGTCACCCTTGTGCTCACCGCGTGGTGGGTCGGCACGCAATGGGCCACCGATCGGCTGCGCTCGGCGTCCGGCCGCCTGGGTGTGGCCACCCTCGCGTTCGGCGCGATCGGCCTCTGGCTGGCGACCGGCAGCTACGGGAAGCTGTACCTGCTGCAAACGGGGCTGCCGCTGGTCGGCGGATTCCGCGTGCCGGCGCGATTCATCCTGTTCGCCGATCTGGCGCTTGCCATCACTGCTGCCTTCGCCCTGCAGGAGTTCCTCCGCCAGACGCGCCACCCGCGGGCTGGACTTGCTGGCGCGTGGGGGGCCGCCGCGGCATCGGGGATCGTCGCCGTGCTGCTCATCACGCGCGAGAGTGGTTCCCCGACCTGGCCCGTGATGCTGGGACCGATCCTGTTCGCGACGGCAGCGGCGCTTGTGACGCTGGCGCGGCACGCGCGCATCGCCATGACCATGCTCGTGCTGCTCGCGGGCGCCGACGAGGCCGTCTACGGGCTTGCCGGTGTGGCCGCCTGGCAGGACTTCGTGACGCGCGACGACGTGTCGGGCTTCGTTGAAACGCCCGCCGGCATGCGGCCCAGTGGCGGCCGCATGGCGCACGGCGGCTTCCCGAACCTCTACACTCTTGCCGGCTATCGCGTGCTCGACGGCTACACGGCCCTGCCGCCCACACGCCTGCTCGACTACGGCACGCCGAACGCGCTTCGGGTGGCGGAGGTCGCGTATGTGAACAGCCGCTTCCGCGAGGCCACCCGGGTGCCAGCCGACACCCAGCTTGGCGGCTCCTGGTTTGCGGCCGCTGCCACGCCGCTGCCCCGGGCGCGCCTGGTGGCGCGCGTCCAGGCCAGCGCGAACCCGGCCGCCGACCTCGCGACCATCGACGTCGCGACGACCGCGCTGACGACGCGCGCGCTGAATGTCGCGGACGAACCACCTGGCCACGCGCGGGTGATCGATGACCGGCCGGGACGCATTCGGGTCCAGGTGGACGCGCCGGCGGCACAGCTGCTGGTGCTCTCCGAGTCGTTCCACGACGGCTGGCGGGTCACGGTCGACGGCCGCGACGCGCCGGTCGAGCGTGTCAACGGCGACTTCATCGGCTGCGTCGTCCGCGACGGTGACCGCGAGGTGACGTTCCAGTTCCGCCCGACGCACCTGATCGTCGGCGGCTGGATCAGTGCGGCCGCGGCGCTGGCGGCCGGTTGCCTCGTCCTCTGGCCCGTTGTCGGGAGACAGCGTCGATGACCCGCCGGATTGCCTTCGTCACCGCTGCCTACGTGCTGCTCACGGTGGTGATGACGTGGCCCTACGTCAACTACGGGGCGTTTGCCAGCGCCACCTACGGCGGGGACCAGCGCCTGATCGTCTGGACGCTCGCCTGGGACAATCACGCCGTCCTCGACTGGCAGCCTTTGTTCCAGTCGAACCTGTTCTTCCCCGCGCAGCATTCGCTGCAGTACAACGAGCATCTGTTCGGCGTGAGCCTGTTCACCCTGCCGTGGGCGGCGGCCGGCGCATCGCCAATCCTCGCGCACCACGCGACCTGGTGGCTCGCGTTCCCACTCAACGGCCTCGCGGCGTGGCTGCTCATCCGGCGGTCTGTCGCCAGCGATGTGGCCGCGTTCGTCGGCAGCCTGGTGTTCGTCTTCTCGTTCTATGTGATGTCGCACGCCCACGGCCACCTGCACCTGATCTGGCTGTGGCCGATTCCGTTGTCGCTGCTGCTCTTCGAGCGCTGGTTCGACGCGCCCACGCTGCCCCGTCTCGCGCGATGGACGGCCGTTGCCCTCATCGGCCTGCTGACCTCCTGGTACGTGGCGGTGTTCCTCGTGGTCGCGCATGCGCTCTTCGCCGTCCTGCTGGTGGCGCCTCGCGCCGGCGGCCCCTGGCGGACACGCCTCCGGCAGTTCGGCCTGGCCACGATTGTCATGGCCGCGGTCGTCTATCCATTCGCCCGGCACTACGGTCAGATCAGCAGCAGCCGCGTCGAGGTGGTCGACAACTCCGCGGACGCGGCGTCCTACGTGATGCCTCCGGCCAACTCGCTCGTCGGCCGTGAGTTGCTGACGCGCGGCGACACTCGGCCGCGCGAGATCTGGGGCGAGACGACCCTGTTCACCGGCTGGGTGGCGCTCTCGGCCGCCATCGCCGGCGGGCTGCTGTTCGCCGCGCGCCGTCCGCGCAATGCGCGGGCCTGGCTCCTGCCGCTGCTGGCGGTGACGGCGGGACTCCTGTCTTTCGGCCCCTCGATCCCGGGCATCGGCATCACCCCGTTCGCCCCCTTCAACGCGCTGGCGGCGCTCCCCGGACTTGACGGTATTCGCGCGCCGGCGCGATTCGCAGCGTTGATGAATCTCGGGCTGGCGGGGCTGATCGCCACGGCGGTTGCCGGCGTGATGACCCGGTTCGGACGAGCCGGCCTCGTCGCCACCCTCGCCCTGGTGCCGCTGATGCTCGCGGAGTGGTTCGTGGTGGAGTTTCCGGCCGGCAAGCCGGCTCCGCATGCGATTCCGGCGATTTACCAGACCGCCGAGGTACGCGGGGCGCGATCGCTCGTGTCGTTGCCCGAATACACCGATTCAGTGGAATGGGTCCGCGGCGCCAACTACCTGCTCTACTCGACCGTTCATTGGCGGCCGATCGTGAACGGATTCGGGCGGACCATGCCGCCCGGGCATGGCGGGGTCGTGGCGACGGTGCGCGCCTTCCCCGAGTCGATTCCGCGCATGCGCGCACTCGGAATCCAATACGTGGTCGTCCACGCCGATCGGTTTCCCGACGCGGCCGCCTCGCTGCTCGCGGCGGCAGAGGGGCGCGCCGACTGCCGGCTCGTCCGCCGCATCGACACCGACTACTTGTTCGAACTCCTGCCGGAGTAAGGGCTGGACGCGAGGGACTTCAGTCCCCGAACGAAACGCCCATCGCGCGGGCGGTGAGGAGCAGGTCGTAATTCAGCGGCACGAGCTTCTGTTTCCCGACGACCTCTCCCAGTGGGACCGGAACGATGTCAGGCGGATGGTTCGCGACCATCTTGCCGTACTGGCCGTTGAGCAGCAGTTCGACGGCCTTGCCGCCAAACCGCGTCGCCAGCGTGCGATCGAACGCCGTCGGGGCGCCGCCGCGCTGCAGGTGGCCCAGGACCACATGGCGTGTTTCCTTGCCGGTCAGGCTGCCGAGCTCGCGGGCGCAGAAGGCCGCGGCGCCGCCCAGCCGCTCGACGTGTCCGGCGTGCGCCTCCTCGATGAGCGAGACGGTGCCGCCCTTCGGCCGGGCTCCCTCGGCAATGACGACGATGCTGAACCGGGCGCCAAGGGCATCGCGCCCGCGGATGCAGTCGGCGACCTTTGACAGGTCGTACGGGATCTCGGGAATCAGGATGACGTCCGCACCGCCGGCGACGCCGGCGTGCAGCGCGATCCAGCCCGCGTAGCGCCCCATGACCTCGACCACGATGATGCGGCGGTGGGCCTCCGCGGTCGTGTGCAGCCGATCGATGGCGTCGGTTGCGAAGCTGACCGCCGTGTCGAAGCCGAAACAGCTGGTCGTGCCGTAGATGTCGTTGTCGATGGTCTTCGGGACGCCGACGAGCGGGATCCCCTTCTTGTAGAACTCGTAGGAGATGGCGAGCGTGCCGTCGCCGCCGATGCAGACCAGCGCATCCAGCCCCATTTTCTGGAACATCTCCAGCACGCGGTCGCCATAATTGAACGTGCCGTGCTCGGTGATGATCGGCTCGGCGAACGGGTCGCCGCGGTTGACGGTGCCGAGGATGGTGCCGCCGAGGCGCAGGATGCCGGTCACGTCCTTCGCCGCAAGCGGCCGCGACTTTTCAGGGTAGATCAGCCCGTCGAAGCTGTCCTCGAGGCCGAGCACCTTGACGCCGGCGTTGGTGGCCGACTTGACCACCGCCCGGATGACCGCGTTGAGACCGGGCGCATCCCCACCGCCGGTGAGGACGCCGATGTGCTTCACGGTGGGCATCGATGTGAGAAGTTGGTGGACCGCAGGAGGATCGAACTCCTGACCTCCGCATTGCGAACGCGGCGCTCTCCCAGCTGAGCTAGCGGCCCGAGTGATGTGAACGCCTGCCTCCCAGATAGGACACCGCTGAGCAGGCGCGACCCCCAAGTGTAACAGCGCGGGCCTTCCGCTTGCAATTGGCGGCCCCGGGAGGCAGTGAACTGATGGCGATTCTGGGATGGATTCTCTTCGGTTTGATCGTCGGCGCGCTCGCCAAGCTGGTGATGCCGGGGCGTGACCCTGGCGGCATCATCATCACGATGCTGCTCGGCATCGCCGGCGCGGTGCTCGGCGGCTTCGTCGGCCGGGCGATGGGGTTCTACGGCCCCGGCGAGGCGGCAGGGTTCCTGATGTCGTTCATCGGCGCGGTGTTCCTGCTGTTTCTCTACCGGATGTTCGTCCGCCGCCGCGCGGTTCCCTAAACAAGGCACAATGCGCAATGCCCAATGCTCAATGACAAAGTGTTGTCGTTGGGCATTGAGCCTTGAGCATTGAGCCTTGTGCATTCTCCGACTCCATTTGGCCGGGCGTACATGCTCGCCAGCACGTTCCGGCAGCAGCTGCGCCGCGCGATCGAGGTGGACGACGTCCTCCCGGTTGGCGGTATCCGCCGCTTCGAGCCGGAGGTGTCTGGCGTGGCGGCGCTGATCGTCGCCCCGGCCGCCCGCCACGATGAGGTCGCGCGGGTGGCCCTGCCGCTGGCCGAGACGCCGCGTGGACGCGTGGCGGTTTCCATGACGGATCCGGCGCAGGCCGGGGCGGCCCTGCTGTGGCACACCGGATCGCGCGCGCACCTCGACACGCTGGTCGCGCGGGCGCATGACCGGCAGCTGACCTTCGATGCCACCGGGCTGTCCCGGAACGGCATCCCGTTGCCAGCGGCCACCGAGGCCGACTGTTACGCCGCCCTGGGCCTTCCCTTCATTCCGCCGGAGTTGCGGCAGACCGGCGAGGAGGTGCGCCTGGCCGAGGCCGGGCAGCTGCCGGATCTCGTCACGTCGATGCACATCCGCGGCGACCTTCACATGCACACCACGTGGAGCGATGGCCGCGACACCGTGGAAGCGATGGTCGTCGAGGCGCGGCAGCTCGGCTACGAGTACATCGCCATCACCGACCACTCGGAGCACTCGGCGGCCTCACGCAACCTCACCACGGGAGACGTGTCTGCGCAGCGTGCCGAGATCGAGGAGATCCGCCGAAAGGTTCCCGGCATCCAGGTCCTCCATGGCGTCGAGGTCGACATCATGCCGGACGGCAGCCTCGACTTCGACGACGCGCTGCTGGCCGGCTTCGACCTGGTGCTGGCCTCCCTGCACGACGCGGCCGGCCATGACGCTGCCCGCCTGACCGAGCGTTGCCTGTCGGCCATCGCCCACCCGCTGGTCAGCATCATCACGCACCCGGCCAACCGTTCGCCCGGCCTGTCGCGCGGCCACGACATGGACTTCGACCGCATCTTCGACGCCGCGGTGGCCACGGGCACCGCGCTCGAGATCGACGGCGCGCCCGGGCACCTTGACCTGGATGGCGCCCTGGCTCGCCGGGCGGCCGCGCGTGGCGTGACGCTGGCCATCGACAGCGACGCCCACCGCGCCGACTGGCTCGGCCGGCAGATGCGGTTCGGCGTCGGCACCGCGCGGCGCGGGTGGGTCGAACCGCGCCACGTCCTCAATTCCCGCAGCGTCGACGACGTGCGCGCCTTCATTGCGCGCAAGCGCGCCCGTGCCTGACGTCGCATTTCGGATTGCCGCCGCCTGTCTGGTGGCGACGCTGGCATTCTGGGCCTACTCCCGGACCCTTGTCCCCCGGCCGAACCGTTCTATGCCGCGGGCATCTACGCGTCACGACCCCGCTTCCGCATACCGGCCAGCGCCCCGCAGCTGGCCCGGGCTCGGCCGTAAGCTGCGTGCTATCGTTGACTTATGCGGATCGCCCTCGTCGTCATGGTTGCCCTGGCCGCCGTGCTGCCGGTCCGATCCGTGGCCCAGCAGCGCCCCGCGCCTGAGGCGCTGGCCCGCTCGCTGCAGCAGCGGTACTCGACTATCCGCGACTTCTCTGCCAATTTCGTCCATACCTACCGCGGCGGCGTCCTCCGGACCCAGACGCGCGAGCAGGGGACGGTGGCGGTGAAGAAGCCCGGCAGGATGCGGTTCGTCTACACCGCCCCCGAGCGCAAGGAATTCGTCTCGGACGGCGTGAAGATCTACTCCTACATCCCCGAGGACAAGCAGGTCATCGTCGCCGACGTGCCGCCGGAGAACCAGGCAAGCACGCCGGCCCTCTTCCTCGCCGGCAAGGGCGAGATTGCACGCGACTTCACAGCGGCTTACATGGATGCACCGTCGCCGGGCACCGTGGCCCTCAAGCTGACGCCGCGCCGGCCGGAGCCGGAATACGAGTATTTCGTGCTCGCCGTCGACCCCGGAACGCTCCAGTGGCGGGCCCTGACCACCAGGGACCGCCAGGGCGGAGAATCCACGCTGACCTTCAGCAACTTGAAGGAGAATCAGGGATTGTCCGATAAGGAGTTCGCGTTCCGAATTCCTCGCGGGGTTGACGTCATCACGGATGGCACACGCAATTAAGACGGGCGGAAATAAAGTTCCGCAGCTACTGCTCTCCTCGCTCGTCGTGCTGCTGCTGGCCGGCTGCGCGACGGGGCAGGCATTCGTCCGCGCCGGCGAGCGGGCCGAGCAGATCCAGGACTACGACCGCGCCGTTGCCGAGTACACCCGGGCGCTCCAGGAGGATCCCGACAACACGACGGCCCGCCTGTCGCTCGAGCGCGCCCGGCTGCGCTCGTCGCAGGAGCACTTCTCCCGCGGCCGCCGCTTCGAAGCGACCGGCCGGCTCGACGAGGCGCTCGTCGAGCTGCAACTGGCGGCGGAGATGAACCCGGGCAGCGCCGACATCGACGAGCTGCTGCGCAACGTGCGCACCCAGCTGCGCAACCGTGTCGCCGTCGCGCGCGAAGGCAAGACGCAGCTCGAGACGCTGATCGAGGCCTCGCGCGACCTGCCGGCGCCGGGAGCCGAGCTCCCCTCCGACGTACGGCTGCCCGACGCGCTGATGTTCCGCGACGCCGATGCGCGCGATGTCTACACGGCCATCGCCCGCTTTGCGAACCTGAGCCTCGTCTTCGACCCGGATTTCCGCGGCCAGCCGATCACCATCGACCTGCGTAACGCGTCGCTGGCCGACGCGCTCAATTCCGTGGGCAGCGCGACGCGCAGCTTCTACCAGGTCAGCGGGCAGCGGACGATCACGGTCATTCCCGACACTCCGGCCAAGCGCGTGGAGTACCAGGACGAAATCGTTCGCACCTTCTACTTGAGCAACGCCGACCTGAAGGAAACGATCGATCTCCTCCGCATCGTCATCGACAGCCGCCGCATTGCGCCGATCACGGCCACCAACGCGCTGTCGATCAAGGACACGCCGGAGCGGGTCGCGGCCGCGGGTCGCCTGATTACCGCCATCGACAAGGCGCGCCCGGAAGTGGTCATCGATGTCGAGCTGCTCGAGGTCGATCGCACGCGCCTCCGCGAGTACGGCCTGCAGTTCGCCTCCCCCGGCTCCGCGGGCGTCGACGGCGCCGCCGATGCCAATCGCCAGGGCATGACCCTGCGCGACCTGCGCAGCCTCTCGCAGTCGGACATCTTCCTGACCAACCTGCCGGGGCTCTACTACCGGCTGCTCAAGTCCGACATGAACACCCGCACGCTCGCCAACCCGCAGCTGCGGACGTCGGAGGGTGTCGCCGCGCAGGCGCGCTTCGGCGAGCGCGTGCCGGTGCCGGTGACGACCTTCGCGCCGCTCGCCACCGGCGGCGCGGCGCAGCAGCCGATCACGTCGTTCCAGTACCAGAACATCGGCGTGAACATCGACATCACGCCGCGCACGCATCACGACGATGAGGTATCGCTGGCATTGCACGTCGAGATCAGCAGCATCGCCGGCACCGGGTTCGGCGACCTGCCGACGTTCGGCAGCCGCGAGATCAGCACGCTGATCCGGCTGCGCGACGGCGAGACGAACCTGCTGGCGGGATTGATTCGCGACGACGAGCGCGAGGTGGTGCGCGGCCTTCCCGGGCTGAGCGACCTGCCGCTGGTCGGCCGCCTCTTCGCGCACACGCGCACCGAGACGCAGGAAACCGACATCGTGCTCACGCTGACGCCGCACATCATCCGCGTGCTCGATCTGAACGAGGCGGATCTGCGGCCGTTCCGCGTGCAGGGCGACCAGGCTGGCGGGGGTGACCTCCCGATCAGCACCCCGGAGCTGCCGCGCGAGCCCGAGACGCCCGAACCGGCGCCGGCGCAGCCGATCGCGCCCGGCCAGCCCGCCGGGACCATCGCCCCCACGGCGCCGCCGCCGGCCGGATCGCCCGTCCAGCGCCCGCCTAACCCGTAGTGCCACCGGGACTGAAGTCCCGGGCTCCGTACGAAAGGAGCCCGAGACTTTAGCCTCGGCCCTGCTCCACCTTCTCGACCTTGGCGCCGAGCTGTTTCAGCCGATCGACCAGCTGGCTGTAGCCGCGTTCCACCGTCTCGAGCGGGGCCACGCGCGTCTGGCCGTCCGCCGCCAGCCCCGCGGCAATCAGCGACATGCCCGATCGCAGGTCGCGGCTGTCGAGCGTCCGCCCCCCCCGCAGCCGCGTCGGCCCCGTGACGATGATGCGGTGCGCGTCGGCGAGAAACATATCGGCGCCCATGCCGCTCATCTGCTCCAGCGCGAACAGGCGCAGTTCGTACATCCAGTCGTGCACCAGCGTGCGTCCCTGGGCCTGCGTCGCGAGGACGGTGACGAGGCTCACCAGGTCGCTCGGGAAAGCCGGCCAGAGTCCGGTCGTAATGCGGCGGATGGCCTTTGGCGCCGACGGCTTCACCACAAACACGCCGTCACGCATGCCGCACTGCACGTTCATCCGCTTCAGCACGGCGGCGACGACCTCGATGTCTTCCTCGCGCGCCCCCTCGATGGCCATCTCCCCGCCGGTGATGGCGGCGACGACCGCCCAGCTCCCCGCCTCGATGTAGTCGCCGCCCAGCGTGTGGCTGGCGCCGCGAAGCCTGGCCGGCGGCACGATGCGGATACGCGAGCTGCCGATGCCGCTCACCTCGCAGCCCATCGCCTGCAGGAACTCGCAGAGCTCGACGACATGCGGCTCGGCGGCGGCATGCCGGATCTCGGTCGGCCCCGTGGCCGCGGCCGCGGCCAGCAGCGCCGTTTCGGTCCCGGTGACCGAGGCCTCGTAGAGGTACATCGACGCGCCCTTCAGCCCGTCAGGCGCCTCGAGCGCGTGGTCGGGCCCCGGCTCCTGGCGCGCCCCCATCGCGAACAGCGCGTCGAGGTGCGTGGCGATGGTCCGCCGTGCCGGGAAGTCGCCGCCGGGCGGCGCGATGTGCGCCCGCCCCACCCGCGCCAGCAGCGGCCCGAGCAGCAGCACCGACCCGCGCAGGCGCCCGACCAGCGCCCGGTCGGGGGCGTGGGTCTTCACGGTCTTCGCCCGGACCCGCAGGGTCGTCGTGCCGATCCCGTCGACGTCAGCACCGAGGTCGACCAGCAGCCGCGCCATCACCTCGACGTCGCCGATGCGGGGGACGTTGGTGAGGACGCATTCCTCGCCGGTCAACAGGCACGCGGCCAGCAGCGGCAGCGCGGCGTTCTTGTTGCCTTCGACGGCCACCCGCCCTTCCAGGCGATGGCCTCCTTCGATCACCAGTGTGGACATTCAGCCCTGTCTCGTCGTGTCCGGCTTCCGCCGGACCTTCGTGTCCTGCAAGTAGGCCGCATCCGGGTCGTCGCCAAAGCCGGCAAGCACCGGCTCGGGGTTCAAGGCAATGCTGAAGCGCTCCGCGACCCGGCGCTTGATGTGGGCGGCCAACGCGATGATGTCGCCTGCCCTGCCGCCAGGCAGGCTGACGAGCGCCAGGGGGTGCTTCGACGACACCGCCGCCAGCCCCATCCGGTAGCCGCGCGTGATGCCGGCGCGCTCAATCAACCACGCCGCGGGCACCTTCACCTGCCCTGCGCCTGCCGCAAACGACGGGACGTCCCCGGACTGCGCCTGCAGCGCGCGATGCACGTCATCACCAACAACGGGATTGACGAAGAACGATCCAACGCTGCGCGTGTCAGGATCGGCCGGGTCGATCACCATCCCCTTCCGCCTCCGGATCGCGATCACCGCCTGACGCACGTCGTCCAGCCCGGGCGACATGATCGCACGTTGTTGGAAGTGGGCGATGACATCCGGATAGGCGATCGTCGGCCCCGCCGGCGCGAGGCGGAACGCGACCCGGGTGACGATGAACCGCCCGGCATCGGGCCCTTTGAACCGGCTCATCCGGTAACTGAAGCCGCACTCGGCGGCGGTCAACGAGAGCGGGGTTCGTTCGCGCGTGTCGAACACGTCAACGCGCTCGATGACACGCCCGACTTCCTGGCCATAGGCACCGACGTTCTGCACAGGCGTGGCGCCGACGGTGCCGGGGATGCCGGAGAGGCATTCCAGCCCGGCGAGCCCGCGCGCCACGGCGGCGCCGACAAGGGCGTCCCATTCCTCTCCGGCGCCCGCGGTCACCAGCGTCGCGGCGCCCTCGCGGGACCAGGTCACCCCGGACACCCGCACGTGCAGCACAAGGCCGTCGATCCCGGCGTCTGCGACCACGAGGTTGCTGCCGCCGCCGAGCACGAACACCGGGATCCCGCGCGCGCCTGCCCAGGCGATCGCGGCCGCCGTGTCGGCCTCGTCCTTCGCGTCGACGTACCAGCGGGCGGCACCGCCGACCTTCAGCGTGGTGAACGGCGCGAGGGCGACGTTGGCAACCGGCGTCACGCGCACACCTCGAAGCGAACCGCGTCCCCGGGTGCGAGCTGTGCTGCCTGCGGAAGGTCGTCGGCAACGACGACGGCCAGCTGCGGGTAGCCGCCGATCGTCTGGCGATCCGCCATCAGCAGAATGGGCGCGCCATCGGGCGGCACCTGCAGGGCGCCGGTGAAGGTCGCGTCGGAGATCATCGCTCCCGGGGGTGCCGGGAGCGAAGCGCCTTCAAGCCGGTAGCCCATGCGGTTGGAACGCGACGAGAGGCGGAACGTCGATCGTCCCAGGATGCCGAGGGTGTCCGCGGGCAAGCTCGCCGCCTGCGGCCCGCGGCGGACGCGAAGCGTGACTGGCGAGTCCAGCCCGTAGGCGACATCCTCAACGTCAGGCGCTCCGCGCCCGGCGCTCGCCGGCGCATCACCGACGGTCAGAGTGTCGCCGGCGCGCAACGGGCGTCCGCCAAGGCCGGTTAGCGCATGCGTCGAGCGGCTGCCGAGCACCATCGGGACGTCGATGCCGCCGGCCACCGCGATGTACGCGCGCGCGCCGCGAAGGCGCGGGCCGAACCGCAGGACGGCGCCGGCCGGGCACTCGAACTGCTGATTGATCGGCAGGCGACGGCCGTCGAGGGTCGGCGAGAGGTCCGCGCCGGTGATCGCCACGGACGTCCGGCGCTCGAACCGAAGCTCCGGACCCAGGATCGTTGCCTCGATGACGGCGGCGCCGGCAGCGTTGCCCACGAGTCGATTGGCGCGAGCGTAGGCGCGCTGATCGAGCGCCCCTCCCACCGGGACGCCGAGCGCCTGATACCCCCAGCGCCCGTCGTCCTGGATGGTGGTGAACAGGCCAGGCGCGAGGACGGTGATGGCGGGTGGCGCCCCGTAAAGGGGTGCCCTGCTGTAGGGCGCCCCTTCACGGGGTGCCTGTTCGTAGGGCGCCCCTTTACGGGGCGCCTCGTCCCGCACGAACCGCACGCGATCGCCCGGCATCAGCGTCGCCGGTTGATCGCGGCTGGCGTCGAACATGGGCAGCGGCGTGCGGCCGATGATCTGCCAGCCGCCGGGGGACTCCAACGGGTAAATCCCGGTCTGCCGCCCCGCGATCCCGACCGAGCCGGCCGGCACCCGCAGCCGCGGCGTCGCGTGGCGCGGAGCGGCGATCGCCGCGTCGACCGGCCCCATGTAGGGGAATCCAGGCAGGAAGCCGAGCATGAACACGCGATACTCGCCGGCGGCGTGCCTGTCGGCGACCGCCTGTGGCGACAACCCGGCACGCGTCGCGACGGCATCAAGGTCGACCCCGTCGTAGACGATCGGCACCTCGACGTCCCTGCCCTGCTCGGTGGCAACGGCACTGTCGGCCAGCGCTGCGATTCGCGGCGTCAACGCGCGGGCATCGGCGGCGGTGTCGAGGTGAATGGCCACGGAACGGCAGGCCGGCACGACATCCCGCACGCCGGGCAGTGCCGCGCCTCGCACCGCGGCGGCAATGGCGAGCGCCCGGGCGTTGACCGCGGCGTCGATGACGGGCTCGAGCTCGACGAGCAGTCCCGCGTCACCGGCCGCGCGAATCACCGCCCCAGCGCCTGCAGCAGCTTCCGGTGGATGCCGCCGAACCCGCCGTTCGACATCACCAGCACGATGTCCCCCCGCCGGTGCTCGCGGGCGATCGTCTCGATAATGTCGTCGACGGCCGGGATGTGGCGCGCCCGCTGGCCCTGGCGCCCGAGATCGGCCACCAGCTGCTCCGCCGACAGTCGCTCGTGCTCGGGCAGCGACGACCGAAACACCGCCGCAATCACCACCTCGTCCGCCGCCCCGAACGCGCGCGCGAAGTCATCCTGGAACACGCGGCGGCACGACGAAGCGGAACGCGGCTCGAAGACGGCCCAGATACGGCGATCCGGGTATCCGGTCCGCAGCGCCAACAACGTTTCGTGGACGGCGGTCGGATGGTGGGCGAAGTCGTCGAGCACGAGCACGCCGTCGGCAGTTCCGACGGTCTCGAGCCGGCGCTTGATGCCGCGGAACCGCCGCAGCCCGTCGGCCAGCTCCGCCGCCCCGAGCCCGACAAACGCCCCCACCGCGATCGCCGCCAGGGCGTTGCGCACGTTGTGCTGCCCGAAAAGCGGCGACTCGAACTCGCCGAACCGCTGCCCGCGGCGCCGCACCGCGAACCGTGTGGTGCCGTTGGCGAACTCGACGTCGGCCGCGCACCAATCGGCGGCATCATCCAGGCCGAAGGTCTCGACCGGGCTGACGGCGCGCTCCTTGAGCGCCAGCGCGTGCGGGCTGTCGGCGCCGAGCAGCAGCAGGCCGTTCCGCGGCACCAGGTTGACGAGGCGGCGGAACGCCAGCAGCACCGCCTCGAGGTCCGGATAGATGTCGGCGTGGTCGAACTCGACGTTGTTGACGACGGCGACGTCGGGCAGGTACTTGAGGAACTTGGCCGTCTTGTCGAAGAAGGCGCTGTCGTACTCGTCCCCTTCGATGACGAAGTCGCGGCCGGCGCCCACCCGATAACTCGACCCCTCTTCGCCGAAATTCCTGGCAATGCCGCCGATCAGCACCGTCGGGTCGAGGTTCGCATCCGTCAGCAGCCACCCGGTCAGCGCCGTGGTCGTCGTCTTGCCGTGCGTGCCGGCGAGCACGATCGAGCGCGATCCCCACAGGAAGTGTTCGCGGACCGCCTCGGGCAGCGAGCAGTAGCGGATCTTCTGCTCGAGCACCGCCTCGAGCTCCGGGTTGCCGCGCGAGATGGCGTTGCCGACGATCACCAGGTCGAGATCGCTGGTGATGTGGTCGGCGGCATAGCCGGTGAGCGTGGGGATGCCTTCCGCAGCGAGGAAGTCGCTCATCGGCGGGTACACGTTCTGGTCCGATCCGCGCACGTCGTGGCCGCGCTGCTTCAACAGCGCCGCCAGCGTCGCCATCGCCGTGCCGCAAATCCCAATCAGGTGGATGCGGCTACTCAACCGGCGACTCCTCCACGACGAGCGACGGTGTGCCAACCGCCCGCACCGACACGGGGACGCCGAGCGGCAGCGACCAGCACGGCCCGGTGGTGTGGCCGGACGGGAATCCTGTCACCACCGGGCCGTCGAAGTCCTCCAGCAACTCGGGCAGGAGGTCCGACAGCGTCCACTCGGCTTCCGGCTCGTTGCAGCCGCGCATTTCGCCGAATACGAGCGCGGTCGCCTTGCGCAGGATGCCGGCGAGGCGCAACTGCATCAGCAGCCGATCGATCCGGTACGGCCGCTCGTTGACGTCCTCGAGGAAGAGCACGGCGCCCTCGGGTGGGTTGAAGGCGTACGGCGTGCCGAGTGAGGCGCACAACTGCGTGAGCGTCCCGCCGTAGAGCGGCCCGTACGCCTCCCCCTCGATGAGCGTCTTCACGCCGTCGGGTGCCAGCGTCATCCCCTTGCCGGCGCCCGAGAGCAGCGCCAGGAACGAACGCTCGTCGTAGCCCTCGCGGCCCTTGGACAGGCGTCCATCGATCATCGGCCCGTGGATCGCGGTGATCCCGTGCACGCAGGTCAGCCAGGTCAGGAGCGACGTGTTGTCGCTGTAGCCGATGAAGACCTTCGGGTTCTGGCCCGGATCCCATCCGTCGAGCTGCGGCAGCAGCTGCACGCTGCCGTAGCCGCCCCGCACCGCCATGACGGCGGCCACGCCGGGGTCGGACCACGCGCGGACGAACGCCGCCGCGCGCAGCTCCGGCGGCCCTGACGTGAAGAGCGACCGGTCGAACACCGAGTCGTGGTACACGGGCCGGAACCCGAGGCGCGTCAGCTCCTCGGCGCCGCGCTGGAATTCCTCGCGGGAGAACGGGCTGGCGGGCGAGACAAGGGCCACGGCATCGCCGGGCTTCAGAGCGTGCGGTTTTCGCATCAGAGGTAACGGGCCATTTCGTCGGCCACGCGCCGATGGGCGTCGCAACCGACCACGCGCGTGAGCGTCGAGGCAGGGCCGGGGGCCACGCCCGCGGCAAGGAAGCGCTCTTTCGCGCGGCGCTGGCGGGCCAGCGCGTCCTCGACGCGCCTTGCCGGCAGCCGGCCGTCCTCAACGGCGTGAACGAGCGCTTCGAGCGCGGCGGCGTGGACCTCGAGGTTCCCGCTGCAGATCAGGATGCCGTCGCAGCCGGCGGCAATCGCCTGCACCGCGGCATCCGGCACGGTGTAGGTGTTGGCAATCGCCTTCATCTCGAGGTCGTCGCTGAGGATGACCCCCTCGTATCCGAGTTCGTCGCGCAGCAGATCGCGCACGACGCGCGGCGACAGCGTGGCGGGCCGCTCCTCGTCGATGGAGGGCACCAGAATGTGGGCCGTCATCATGAACGCCACGTTCTGGCGGATGGCCTCACGGAACGGGACACACTCGACCCGCCGGATACGGTCGGGCGGGTGCTCGACGATCGGCAGGTCGAGGTGCGAATCGACCGCCGTGTCACCGTGCCCCGGGAAGTGCTTGCCGCAGGCCGCCACGCCGCTGTCCTCGAGCCCGCGGATGATCGGCGCCGCCAGCCGGGCCACCATCTCGGCGTCCTCCGCGAGCGCGCGGTCGCCGATGATCGGGTTCTTCGGGTTGGTGTGGATGTCGAGCACCGGCGCGTAATCGAGCGTGATGCCGACGGCCCTGAGCTCCGCCGCCAGCGCCCGCGCGAACCGTCCCGCCAGTCCTGCATCGTCGCTGCGGCCGAACACCGCCATCGGCGGCCACTCGGTGAACGGCGCCTTGAGCCGCGCCACCCGCCCGCCTTCCTGGTCGACCGCCACCCACAGCGGCGTCTCCGACGCCAGGGACTGGATGTCGCGCGACAGCTCGGCGACCTGCTCGGGCGCCTCGATATTGCGTGAGAAGAGCGTGACGCCCCCGAGCTGGAACTCGCGGGCGATCGATCGCACCTCGACGGGGATGGCCGTGCCCGGAAGACTGCCGATCAGCAGTTGACCGATGTCATGGCGGAGGGCCATCAGCCTGATTATATGGCCCTCGATCGTTCATGCTTCCCTGTTCCCGGTTCCGCGTTCGTGTTCGTTGTTCGCGGCTCAGGTCGTGCGGCGTACCGGTGCCCGTTGCCGGCGAGCCAGATGCGCCGTGCCCCACACCCACAGCGCCTCGAATACCGGCGCAAGCGCGCGGCCGTATCGGGTCAGTCGGTCCATCGGCCCTCGATGACTTGAATGGCGGTGTAAAGCGGGCACTGACCCGGCCGCCGCATCTCGCCCGGACGGCACTATTTCGGGTGCGGCGCCGTCATCCTGGCGTGCTTCGACCCGCAAGGCGATGGCGACGGCCGGAAGACCTACCGAATCCCGACCACCTGTATTTCGCCGTGAACGGGCTCGACGCGTGTCTCGAGCGGGTCCAGGCCACGCCCGAGGGGTTCATCGACCGTCCCATCGCCACGCAGCCGTGGGGTGAACGAACCTTCTATTGCCGCGACCCCTTTGGCAACAGGCTCTGTTTCGTGGAAGAGGGCACGCTGTTCACGGCGGGCTTGTTATGACGGTTCGCCCCAGCCGGCCCCTCGTCGAACGCCTGCGGCGGCTCTGTCTGGCGCTGCCTGAAACGAGCGAGTTGAGCGAGCCTACAGGACCGTCGCAACCCAGCGCATGCTGCGAGCGTGGGATCGAACCTGAACACGAACCAGGAAGCGGGAACCTGGAAGAGTGAACTGCCTATAATTCTGTCGTGCGTATCTCGACCAGCGCGCCGACGCGCATCGATCTCGCGGGCGGCACCATCGACATCTGGCCGCTCTACCTCTTTCACCCCGGCGCGCAGACGATCAACGCCGCCATCAGCCTTCGCGCCCGGGCGCAGATCGAGCCGCGCGACGACGACCGCATCGTCATCGAGTCGAAGGACACCGGCGCCACCGTCGAGGCCGCCCACTGGAGCGAGCTGCTCGACCGCCGGGAGTTGCGCCTGTTGTCGCTGCTCTGCCACTTCTTCGAGGCGAGGGGCATCACCCTCACGACCGATTGCGAGTCGCCGGCCGGCGCCGGCATTGCCGGCTCCTCGGCGTTGAATGTGGCCGTCTGCGCGGCGCTGGCGCAGTGGAAGCGCACGCACTACGAGCCCGAAGCGCTGCTGCAGGTGGCCATGAACGTCGAGGCGCAGACCATCAAGGTGCCGACCGGCCTGCAGGACTATCGGCCCGCGCTGTACGGCGGCATCGCCGCGCTCGAGCTCGAGGTCGACGGTGTCCGCCGGGTGGCACTCGACGTCGATGCCGGCGAGCTGGAGGGTCGCATCGTCCTCTGCTACACCGGCGAGCCGCGCAACTCCGGCACCAACAACTGGGAGATCACCAAGCGCCACATCGACGGCGATCCGCACATCTTCGACTGCTTCGAGCGTATTCGCGACACCGCCGCCGCCATGCGGACGGCGCTCGGCGCCGGCGACTGGGACGGCGTCGGCCGGGCGATCGCCGAGGAGTGGGACAACCGCAAGCGGCTGGCGCCCGGAGTCACCACGCCGGCGATCGATGCGCTGATCGCGCGCGCCATGCAGGCCGGGGCGACTGCGGCCAAGGTGTGCGGCGCCGGCGGCGGCGGCTGCCTGTTCTGCTACGGCCCGCCCGAGCATCGCGATGCCATCCGCGCGGCGCTGACCGAGGGCGGCGCCCGGCTGCTGGAGTACCGCATCGAGCGCGACGGCCTCTCACGTGGATAATCGCGGCATTGCCCACGTCTTCGGTGAGATCGCCGATCTCCTCGAAATCAAGGGCGAGAACCTCTTCAAGATCCGGGCATACCGTTCGGCCAGCGAGACGATCGCCGCCTGGCCAGACCCGCTCGACAGGTGCGACGACAGCCAGCTGCGCGACGTGCCGGGCATCGGCAAGGACCTCGCGGCGAAGATCCGCGAGCTGGTCACGACCGGGGCCTGCACCTATCACCAGGAACTGCTCCAGGAGTTCCCGCCGACCATCCTCGACCTGCTGCGGCTGCAAGGGGTCGGCCCGAAAACGGTGGCGCTGCTCTACTCCGCCCTCAACGTGCGCAGCCTCGGCGACCTCGCGGCGGCGGCGCGCGACGGGCGGCTGCGATCGCTCAAGGGGATGGGGGCGAAGAAGGAGGCGCTCATCCTCAAGGCGATCGAGGAACGGCAGCGCGATGCCGGGCGCCATCTGCTCAGCGACGCCGCAGCGGTCTCGGCCGAACTCATCGCCTACCTGCGCGAATGCGCGGCAGACGTCGAGTTCATTCCGGTCGGCAGCCTCCGGCGCGGCTGCGAGACCTGCGGCGACATCGACATCCTGGCGGTCGGCGGCGGCGCGGAGCTGATGCAGCACTTCGTCGCCCACCCCAAGGTGGAGCGAATCCTGGGCCAGGGAGACACCAAATCGAGCGTGCGGCTTTCCGCCGGCTACCAGGCGGACCTGCGGCTGGTGCCCCCACAGAGCCGGGGCGCCGCCATGCAGTACTTCACCGGCTCCAAGGCTCACAACGTGGCGCTGCGCGACCGCGCCCTCCAGCACGGGCTCAAGCTGAACGAGTACGGGCTGTTCCGCGTCGAGGACGATGTGGCCGTGGCCGGCGAGACCGAGGAAGCCATTTACGAGGCGCTGGGGCTCGCCTGGGTGCCGCCGGAGCTGCGCGAACACCGGGGAGAGCTCGACGCGGCGCAGGGGCGTTCGCTGCCACGCCTCGTCGCGCAGCCAGACATCCGTGGCGACCTGCACATGCACACCACCGCCACCGACGGCCGCGACTCGATCGAGGCGATGGCCGCCGGCGCCCGGCAGGCGGGGTTGAGCTACATTGCCGTCACCGACCACTCGAAGGCGATGGCGATGTCGAACGGCCTCGACGAGGGGGCCGCGCTTGCCCACGCGGCCCGGGTCCGGGCGATGAACGGCCGCGTCGAGGGGCTGACGCTGCTGGCCGGCATCGAGTGCGACATCCTCGAAGACGGGTCGCTGGATCTCTCGGACGACTGCCTCGCCCAGCTCGATCTCGTCGTCGCGTCGGTCCACTCGCGCTTCAACCAGGACGAGGCGCAGATGACCGATCGACTGCTCAAGGCGATCGAGAACCCGTGGGTCGACGTGCTCGGCCACCCGACCGGCCGGCTGCTGCTGCGCCGCGATGCCTATCGCTTCGATGCGGAGCAGGTCGCGGCCGCTGCGGCCCGCACCGGCGTGGCGCTCGAGATCAACTGCAACCCGGCTCGGCTGGACCTCAACGATGCGCACGCGCGCGCCGCCGCCGGGCGCGGCGCCGCGATTGTGGTGTCGACCGACGCGCATTCGGTGATGGAACTCGGCAACCTGCGGTGGGGCGTGCTGATGGCCCGCCGCGCCTGGCTGCAGCCGTCGGCCGTGATCAACACCCGCTCGCTCGACGAGCTTCGGCCGCTGCTGCGGCGCAACCGGAGAGGATGACGTGGCGGACAAACCGGCCGGATTCATCGCCCTCAAGTCGCTGAAACAGGGTCCGCCGGACCCAAAGAACGCCATCGCCGAAATCCGGCGTATCTACTTCAAGACGACGAAGAAGACCATCGAGCACGACTTCGCCCACGCCATCGAGCTGCTGAAGAGCCTGCCGGACGAGGACACCCGCGACAAGGCGGCAGTGTTCATGGAGGGGCTCAATGAGATGCGCAGGGAGTGGATAAAAGAAGGTAGAAGGTCAAAGGTAAAAAGTAAAAGGTAAAAAGTAAAAGGTAAAAGGTAAAAGGTAGGTTCTACCTCTTCTCGATCACGACCTTCTTCCGCGCCGTGATGCGAAGGACCTCCGGGATGTTGCGGTCGATCGACAGCATCCGCATGTCGCGGTCGTTCAGCCTGGACAGCAGGTTCATCGACACGGCGAGCGGGGTCTTCGGGTTCTTGGTCAGCGCCACGACGACCGGGTAGTTCTTGATCCAGGCGCGGGTGTTGGCGATGATGCGCAGCAGCTCGTCCGAGATCGTCGGCATGCGGGCAATGCTCTCGACCTCGGTTTCGGTCAGCTTCGGGCTGCTGAGCACCCCGACGGCGACCAGCTTGTTCGGGTCGCGGACCAGGATTGCGCGCTCCTCGCGCGTCCCCTTCATCGCCAGCGACAGCTTCTGCGCAATCGTCATCGCCGCGATCTTCTGCACGGTCGCCGGCCGCTCCTTCCCTTCCGGGATCGCGTCACCTTCGGGATCGGCATCGGCCGGGGGCGACGTGTCGAGCAGCGGCGCGTCGGCCTCGGCGGCGGCCAGCGGCGACGGCAGGATGCCGCGGCCGGCAAAGAACGCCTTCAGCTCGCTGGAGGCGTCCGAGCGCGCGAGGAAGGCTTCGACCGATCCACGGGGAATCATCGCCAGCGTCGCCTCGGCCGCGCGGGCGATCTCGGGGTCCGGGTCGTTGACCAGCAGCACCAGGAGCCCGAGCTGCTCGTGCGCCCGCGGCGCGAGCGCCCCCTGCGCCGCCAGCAGGCGCACGTCGCGGGCGACGTCGCCACGGCGGAAGAAGTCCAGCAGCGGGGTGCGGAATCCGGCGTCCATGGGCGGGTGCGGGCGCTAGCGCAGGCTCAGCACGTAGAGCGCGCCGGCGCCAAGGGCGATGACGATGAGCAGGACGGTGAGGATGCCGACCCAGCGGCGGCGATCCTCGCCGTCCTGCTCGAAGTCGGGCGGTTCGTAGCGGGTGCCGATGGTCACCGAGTCGTGGGGAAACTGGGCGATGAATTCGCGGACGGTCTGCTCCGGGTCGAGGCCGATCTCGAGCGCGTACGAGCGGACGAAGGCGCGCGAGAAGATGCCGCCGGGCAGCAGCGAGATGTCGTTGCGCTCCAGCGCCTCCAGGGCCCGCACCGACAGCTTCGTCGTATCGGCAATCTGCCGCAGCGAGATCCCGCGCGCCTCCCGCGCCTGCCGCAGCCGCGGGCCGATGTCGACGTCGGCACGCTCTCCCCGGGCCATGGCGGGCATGTTAAAGCAAATCCTCCGCGAACAGCGAGATCCCGGCGGCGCCGGCCGCCCCTGCCGCCGCGATGGCATCGAGGCGCCCGCGCGTGACGCCGCCCACCGCCAGCACGGGCAACGGCACCGCCCCGGCCACCTCGCGGAGCGCGTCGAGGCCGGCCGCAGGGCGTCCCGGCTTGGAGGTTGACTCGAAGACCGTGCCGAAGAGCAGGTAGTCCAGCCCGCGGCCGCCGGCCGCCGCCCGGGCGGCGTCGATCCCGTGCACCGAGCGTCCAATCAGCCAGCCCGGGGGCGCCACGCGCCGGACCGCCGCCGCGCTCATCGAATCGGCCCGCAGGTGCACCCCGTGGGCGCCGGCGGCCAGCGCGACGTCGACGCGATCGTTGACGATGACGCGGGTAGTGGTCCCGCGGACGGCGTCGAGACATCTGCGCACGAGCCCGAGGAGCGGTCCACCGTCGAGATCGCGCTCACGGATCTGCACCAGGTGGACCCCGGCGCGCGCGGCGCGCGCCACCTGCAGTGGCACGCGCTGCCGCCAGTCCCCGCCCGCCCGCCGCCGATCCGTGATCAGGCAGATGACCGGCCGCACTCAGTCCCCCGAGGTCCCCGAGTGCAGCGTCGTCACCTCCTGGTCGCGGCGCGCCATCAGCAGCGAGACGAGCTCGCGCGCGCCGACGGCCAGGTTGATGACGCCGAGGCCGGACACGGCGCCGCGGACGAAGTTGTTGGTGATGATGTCCGCCACCAGCGGAAACGCCTGGGCGAAGTAGTTGCGGTCCCAGAAGGCCGACCAGGGAACGACGAGCAGCGCGAAGCCCGCCTCGAGAAAGAAGGCGATGAGCAGCAGCCGGGTCACGGCTGCGCACTCCCGGCCTGGGCGCGGGAGAGGCGGTCGATGCGCAGCGTCACGTCGCGGTAGCCGGGCAGGTCGGCGTTGAGCTCCAGCAGCACCGCCAGCGCGCGCGCCGACTCGCCCACCGATTCGAGCGCGCCGGCCAGGTCGTAGAGCAGCTTCGCGCCTTCCTCCGGCGATCCCGCCGGCGCCTCGGCGGCCCGCTCGAGCCACTCGATGCCCGGCGCCGCCTCCCCGGCCGCCAGGTACAGCCGGCCGAGCTGCGCGCCGGCCTTGAAGCGCCACGCCGGCACCCGGGCCACCGCCCGGAAGCCGGCGATCGCCTCTTCGCGCCGTCCGGCCTGCAGGTGCGCCATGGCCGCCTCGAACTGCTGCGACGCCTCATCACCCTGCTGCTCGCGGTCGGCCCGCTCGCGCAGCTGCGCGAACACCGATTCGAGCGGCGGCGCCGGCTCGAAGGCGGTCAGCGTCTCGCTGAGGTCGATCTCGATGGGCTCCACGACGTCTGGCGCAGCCACGTCGACAACCGGAGTCGGGGCCGGATCTGGCGCGGTTTCCAGCAGGGCACTCCCCTGCGGGGTGCCCAGATTGGCGAAGAAGTCCTCGTCGATCACGAGGTCGCCGCCGCCGCTCAGGTCGTCGAGAATCACCTTCGCCTCGGCCGCGCGCCCCTCACGCTGGTAGGCGTCGGCCAGCTGCGCCTGCGCCTCGCGCATGTCGTTCTCAAAGCCGCCGTCCACGCACACGTCGACCAGCTTGGTGAGCGCCGGGATGTGCGGCACGCGGGCGACGAACGTCCGCAGCTGGTCGGCGGCGCGCCGCAAGTCCCCTTCGAGCAGTGCTGCGTCGACGACGACTTCGAGGCAGGCGAACGCGCCGCCGACGTCGCCGGCCTCGAGCAGCTGATCGACCAGGCGCACGATGTCGGGCGTCCGCTCCGGCGCATCCATGACGACGCGCATGATGCGGCGGATCGCCTCGTCATGCCGTCCCGCCTGCAGATCCTCGAGCGTGAGGTTGAGCGCCAGCGCCGGGTCCGACAGCAGCCGATCGACGAGCGCGGTCTCCCCCAGCTGATCGGCGGCCTGTGCGGCCGCCAGCTTCGCCGCCGGATCGGCGTCCTCGAGCAGCCCCAGCTTGACCGTGCACTCGGCCACGCCGCGGCTGTCGCCCTTGAAGCGGCGCTGGTCGGCGAGCTGCCGGAGGTGCTGGCGCGCATCGACGAACACCCCCTGGCGGGTGGCAATCTCCGCCAGCCGCAGCAGCGTGTGGTCGTGCGTGCTGTGGACGCGCAGCGCCTTCTTGTAGACCGCCTGCGCCTTCGGCAGGAACCCTTCCTCGAAGAGGAAGTCGGCGACGCGGGTGAACTGCTCGACGGCGCGGTCGGAGTCGCCGGCGCGCACGTAGAGATCGCCGAGCGCATTGATCGAGGCCCAGTCGCGCGGCTGCTCCTGCACCAGGCGCACGTATTCCTCGATCGCTCCTTCGAGCTTCCCCTGCCGAAGAGACTTCTCCGCGCGCTTCAGCGCGGCTTCGCGATCGATGGCCACGATCTAGTCGATCGTATCAAACAGGGATGGCGGCCTGAACGTGCGGCGGTGCAAAGCCGAATAGCCGTGGCGCGCCACGGCGGCGAGGTGATCGGCGGTGGCATAGCCCTTGTGGCGGTCGTAGCCGTAGCGGGGATCGGTGGCGTGGTGCGCCAGC
Source organism: Vicinamibacterales bacterium (assembly GCA_050247255.1). Classification (GTDB taxonomy): domain Bacteria; phylum Acidobacteriota; class Vicinamibacteria; order Vicinamibacterales; family UBA2999; genus JBFWUM01. The sequence goes on from JBFWUM010000003.1 coordinate 57,760, forward strand.
ATCTCGCGATCGCGCGTGACCTTGGCGACGATCGACGCGGCGGCAATGGCCGCGCACTTGCGATCGCCGTGCAGCACGCCGCGCTGGGCCATCAGCAGGCCGGGAATGCGGAACGCGTCGACGAGGACGAGGTCGGGCAACGGCGCGATCGCCATGACCGCGCGCCGCATCGCCTCGAGCGAGGCGCGATGGATGTTGAGCTGGTCGATCTCGGTCGGCGCCACGCCGACCACCGACCAGGCGACCGCCTTGCGGGTGATGACGCCGTACAGCCGCTCGCGCTCGGCGGCGGTGATCATCTTGGAGTCGAAGAGGCCGGGAATGTGGCGGGCGGGGTCGAGCACGACCGCGGCAGCGACGACCGGGCCGGCGAGGCAGCCGCGCCCGACTTCGTCGCAGCCGGCGATGCGGGAGAACCCCCAGCGGCGCAGGGAGTTCTCGAGCGTCCGCAACGCCCGGACTTTCACCATGGGACGGCCGTGCTACTGGACGCGCTTGGTTTCCTTCATGCGCGCCGCCTTCCCCTTCAGGTTGCGCAGGAAGTACAGCTTGGCGCGCCGCACGCGGGCCGACCGCACGACGTCGACCTTGGCGATGGTCGGCGAGTGCAGCGGGAAGATGCGCTCGACACCCTGGCCGAACGACACCTTGCGCACGGTGAACGACGCGCGCGCGCCGCCGCGGTGCAGGCCGATGACGATGCCCTCGAAGATCTGGATGCGTTCCTTGTCGCCTTCGCGGACCTTCACGTGCACCCGCACCGTGTCGCCCGACTTCATGTCCGGGCGCTCAGCCAGCTGCGCCTTCTCAATCAGTTCCAACGCGCTCATCGCTCTGTCTCCTTGTCAGGTCAAAGGTCAAAGGTGGACGGTCAAAGGTACCTTTGCCCTTTGACCTCTAACCTTTGCCCTGCTTGATCTCTTCGAGCAGTGCGCGCTCCTCATCGTCGAGCGCCGCCTGCTCGAGCAGCTCCGGGCGCCGCGCCAGCGTGCGCGCCAGGGCCGCCTTCTTTCGCCACCGCCGGACCTCCGCGTGGTGCCCCGAGAGCAGCACCTGCGGCACCTGCAGCCCGCCATACTCGGCCGGCCGCGTGTAATGCGGGTAGTCCAGCAGTCCCCGCGAAAACGACTCGTCCACCACCGACTGCTCGTCGCCGACCACGCCCGGCACCAACCGGCTCACCGCGTCGATGACGATCAACGCCGGCAGCTCGCCGCCGCTCACCACGAAGTCGCCGAGCGACACTTCCTCGGCGCCAACCAGCGCCGGCACCCGCTCGTCGATCCCCTCGTAGCGCCCGCACAGCAGCGCGACGTGCGACAGCCGGCTCCACCGCTCGGCATCCGCCTGCCGGAAGGGACGCCCCTGCGGCGACATCAGCAGCACCACATCCGGCGTCCCGCGGCGGGCGCGGATGTCGTCCACCGCCTTCGCCAGCGGCTCCACCTTCATCACCATGCCCGGGCCGCCGCCGTAGGGCATGTCGTCGACGCTGCGATGCCGATCCGCCGTGTAGTCCCGCAGGTCGTGGATCGCCACGTCCAGCAGCCCGCGCTCAATGCCCCGGCTGACGACCCCTTCCGCGAGCCCCGCGGCGATCGTGCCCGGGAAGATCGTCACGACGTCGAACTTCATTCAGCTCCAGCAGCCCCTCGGGCAGCTCGACGACGATCCGCCGCGCGGCGACGTCGATCTCGCGGCAGATGTCCTCCGCCAGCGGGACCAGGATCTCGCCGCGGTCGCCGGTCACCACCAGCCGGCTGCTGCCGGCGCCGCCCTCGACCCTGGCCACAACGCCGACCGCCTGTCCCGCCGCATCCACCACCGCGCAGCCGGCCAGCTGGTGCTCGTAATACCGGCCCGGCGCCAGCGGCTGCAGCGACGTCTCGGGCACCCGCAGTTCCTGGCCCGCCAGCTGCTGCGCGTCCTCGACGCTGCCGACCCCCGCGAACGCCACAACCGGCCGGTTGCCCTGCCGCCGTGACTCGGTCACCGTGAGTTGCGCCTCGCCGGCGCCTGAACGCGTCCAGAGCGTGGCGCCCGCCGCAAACCGTTCGTCGACGAAATCGGTCTCCGGGTTCACCACCACGTGGCCCTTCAGGCCATGCGGGCGCGCCACGGTTCCGACCAGCACCATCTCATCGAAGCGGGCTGTTTCCGCAGTTCCTGGTTCCTTGTTCCGACTTCCCCGTTCGTGTTCAGGTTCGAATCTCATCGTCGGCCGTCTGAGACAACACCTGCCGATGGAAATGTTCTCGACCTGTCAACCGTGCACCAGTCGAACGTGAACACGAACCAAGAACCCGGAACGAGGAAGCGGAACTGCGCCGCTCAGTCCCGTATATCCAGCTGCGCGCGCACCCCGTGCTTTTCGGCGGTGAGCGCCACCAGCGTCCGCAGCGCGGCGGCGGTCCGCCCCTGCCGGCCGATGATCTTGCCCATGTCGCCCGGGGCCGTCGTCAGCTCCAGCACCGTCATCCCCCGCCGCTCGGTCTCGGTGACCTGGACCGCGTCCGGGTGATCGACCAGCGCCCTGGCGACCACCTCGACGACGCTGCGCAGCGGGCTGCTCTCGCTTGCCCCGAGCGGAGCCGAGGGGCTCATTACTGCGCGACGACCGGCTCGGCCGGCGCCGAGAGATCCTTCGACAGGTGCTTGGCCAGCAGCGTGCGCACCGAGTCGGAGGGCTTCGCGCCCTTGCTCAGCCAGTGCTGGACGCGCTCCTTGTTCAGGGCGACCTCCGCCGGCTTGCTCCGGGGGTTGTAGGTCCCCAGGTTCTCCACGATGTCGCTCTGCAGCGCCGAGCGCCCTTCCGAGACCACCACGCGGAAGAACGGCTTCTTCTTCGAGCCCACCCGCGTCATTCGAATCGACAGCATCGATCTAGTTCCTCGTGCCTAGTGCCTGGTGCCTAGGTTTACCGCGTCTTGATGAGCCCCCAGGGCCCACCCTTCTTCCGCTTCTTGCCCGGGGCGCCGAACCCGCCGCCCTGGCGCGCCGCCTGCTGCTGCATCTGCTGCAGCTGCTGCGGGTTCATGCCGCGCATGCCCTTCATGGCGCCCTTCATCCCGCCGCCCTGGCCGATCATCGCCAGCACCTTCCGCATCTCGTTGAACTGCTTCAGGAGCCGGTTCACCTCTTCGACCGAGGTGCCGCTCCCCTTCGCAATCCGCTTGCGGCGGCTGCCGTTGATGATCCCGTCGTTCTGCCGCTCCTGCGGCGTCATCGAGCTGATGATCGCCTCGACGCGCCCCATCTGCTTCTCGTCGGGCCGCGCGTCGCCAAGCTGCTTCTTCATCTCGCCCATCCCGGGAATCATCCCGAGCAGGCTTTCGAGCGGCCCCATCCGCTTGATCGTCTTCAGCTGCTTCCTGAAGTCGTCGAGCGTGAAATCGTTGCGGCGAAGCTTCTCTTCCAGCTCCTCCGCTTCGTCCTTGTCGATCGCCTGCTCGGCCTTCTCGATGAGCGACAGCACGTCGCCCATGCCGAGCATCCGCGAGACGATCCGGTCCGGGTGGAAGAGCTCGAGATCGTTGAGCGTCTCCCCGCTGCCGACGAACGCAATCGGCACCCCGACCACCGACACCACCGACAGCGCCGCGCCGCCGCGGGCATCGCCATCGAGCTTGGTCAGCACGACGCCGGTGACGCCCACCCGGCGGTTGAACTCGCCGGCGCTCTTGATCGCGTCCTGCCCCGTCATCGCGTCGGCGACGTAGAGCAGGTCCGACGGCTGCACGGCCTCCTTGATGGCCTGCAGCTCGCCCATCAGGTCGTCGTCGATGTGCAGCCGCCCCGCGGTGTCGACGATGACCGTGTCGAATCCCTTGGCCTTCGCTTCGGCCAGCGCCCCCGCGGCGCGCGCCACCGGGTCCATCGTCTCCGGCGCGTGCACGCGCACGTCAGCTTTCTCGCCGAGCACCGAAAGCTGGGAGATGGCCGCCGGGCGCCGCACGTCGGTGGACACCATCAGCGGGTGCTTTCCCTGCCGCTTCAGCCAGGTCGCCAGCTTGCCCGAGGTCGTGGTCTTGCCCGAGCCCTGCAGGCCGAGCATCAGCACCACCCGTGGCGTGCCGGCGTCCTTCCGGAGGCCCCCTTCCGCGGCGCCGAACAGCGCCAGCAGTTCATCACGGACGATCTTGATGACCTGCTGCCCCGGCGTCAGGCTCTTCAGGACCTCCTGGTCCATCGCCTTGTCGCGGACCCGGTCGATGAACGCCTTGACGACCTTGAAGTTGACGTCCGCTTCGAGCAGCGCCAGCCGGATCTCGCGCAGCGCCGCCTCGACCGTTTCGGGCGTCAGCCGCACCTCGCCGCGGAGCGACTTGAAGACGTCCTGGATGCGGGTGCTGAGCGACTCGAACATCGGGGGTCCCTGCGCCGCCTAACCCCAGCAGGCGCAAACGCTTATATTAGTGGAAGATAGGCCGACGGGGCAAGCTACACAGACGAAAGTCTGTGCCCCAGCTTGTCCTTCTTCGTCTTCAGGTACTTGCGGGTGTGCTCCCCGGCGGGAATTTCGAGCGACACCGCTTCCGACACGGACAGTCCGTACCCCTGTAATCCAACGAATTTGCGCGGGTTATTGGTCAGCAGCCGCATGGTCTTGACCCCGAGGTCGGTCAGGATCTGCGCGCCGATGCCGTAGTCGCGCTGGTCGGCCTTGAACCCGAGACGCTCGTTCGCCTCGACGGTGTCGAAGCCCTGGTCCTGCAGCGCGTACGCCTTGATCTTGTTGGCCAGGCCGATGCCGCGCCCCTCCTGGTTCAGGTACAGCAGCACCCCGCGCCCCTCCTCGGCAATGCGGGCCATGGCCGTGTGCAGCTGCGGACCGCAGTCGCACCGCGCCGAGTGGAAGACGTCGCCGGTGAGGCACTTCGAGTGCACGCGCACCAGGACGTCCCTGCCGTCGCCGATCTCGCCGCGCACGAGCGCGACGTGCGTGAGGTTGTCCACCTCGTTGTCGTAGGCGTAGATGCGGAAGGCGCCCTGCTCGGTCGGCAGGTCGGCGGTGGCCGAACGCTTCACCAGCCGCTCGTGACGCATCCGGTACTGGATGAGCGAGGCAATTGTGATGATCGGCAGCTTGTGCTTGCGCGCGAACTTCGTCAGCTGCGGCACCCGTGCCATCGAGCCGTCGTCGTTCATGATTTCGCAGATGACCCCGGCCGGCTCCAGCCCGGCGATGCGCGCCAGGTCGACCGCCGCCTCGGTGTGGCCGGCGCGGACGAGCACGCCGCCGTCGCGCGCCTTGAGCGGAAACACGTGGCCGGGACGCGAGAGATCGCGGGGCGACGACTTCTTCGAAATCGCCACCTGGATCGTGCGGGCGCGATCGGCGGCGGAAATGCCGGTGCTCGTGCCGTTGCGCGCGTCGATCGACACGCAGAACGCGGTGTCGCGCCGCGCCGAGTGGTCGGTCTTTTCGAGCGGGATCTCGAGCTGCTCGAGCCGATCGGGCATCATCGCCAGGCAGATCAGCCCGCGGCCATGCTTGGCCATGAAGTTGATCGCCTCGGGCGTGACCTTCGAGGCAGCCATGGTGAGGTCTCCCTCGTTCTCGCGGTCCTCGTCGTCGACGACGACGATCATGCGGCCGGCCTTGATGGCGGCGATGGCGTCCTCGATGGGAGCGAACGGAGTCTTCGGGGCGGCGCGGCGTGCGGTTGTCGTTGTCTTCTTCGTCATGGGTTCCGGTCCGCCTGCAGGCGGACGCTGCGCAGTACGTACTTCCCTACGATATCGAATTCCAGGTTCACGCGGTCGCCGGCCTTGCGGCCGGCCAGGGCGGTATTCGTCCAGGTGAACGGGATCAGCATCACCTCGAACGCGTCGTCCAGCAGGGTGGCCACCGTCAGGCTCACCCCGTCCACGGCGACCGAGCCCTTGGCGACCAGGAGCGGCGCCGCCTCTGGCGGGAAGCCAATGCGAAGCCAGTGCGCGTCCCCCTCCTCGCGTACCTCGACGACGCGTCCCACGCCGTCGACGTGCCCCTGGACGAAATGCCCGCCAAAGCGCCCATCGCCGCGAAGCGGCCGCTCGAGGTTCACGGCTGCCCCGGCCACCAGCCCGCCCAGCGTCGTCACCCGCGCCGTTTCCGGGCCCAGGTCGGCGTGGATCTCGTCCCGGGCCACACGCGTGACCGTCAGGCAGACGCCGTTGACCGCCAGGCTGTCGCCCGGCGCCAGCTCGCCGGCGAGGCGCGTCTGCAGCCGGATGCGCAGGCCGGCGGCATCCGGCGTCACGGCCGTCACCCGGCCGACGCCCTCAATGAGTCCGGTGAACATACCCCTCGAACAGTACATCGGGACCGAGCGGCGTCACCGTGAGCTCGTCGAGGTCGCCGACGGAGAAACTGGCGGCATCGAGCAGGGGCACACCGCCGCCGCCGATCGGCAGCGGCGCCACGTACAACTGCACCTGATCGACGACCCCTGCCTCCCACGCGGCGCGGTGCAGGCCGGTCCCCCCTTCAAGGAGCAGGCTCTGGATATCGCGCGCGACCAGGGCTGGCAGCGCCTCGCCGAACCGGTCCACCCCCTCGGTCAGCACGACCTCCGCGCCGGCGCGCGTGAGCGCGTCGACCCGCGCCGGGTCTGCCGGCCGGCTGCCGACGATCACGACCGGGCCGTGCACCAGCGTCGAGAAGAGGCGCGCCGTCGGCGGCGTGCGCAGCCGTGAATCGAACACGACCCGCGTCAGCGGCCGCTCACGGTAGACCAGCCGCGCCGTCAGCAGCGGGTCGTCGACCAGCAGCGTCCCGGAGCCGATGGCGATGGCATCGACCTGGGCGCGCACATAGTGCGCGTGGCGCAGCGCCGCCGCCGACGTGATGGCCGTGCGCTGCCCCGGCGCCGCGGCGATGTAGCCGTCCAGGCTGGCCGCCGCCTTGAGCGTGACGAACGGCCGCCGCTCCTGCACGGCGGTGATGAACGGCAGGTTCAGGCGCGTCGCCTGCTGGCGGCCGATCCCGACGACCACTTCGATGCCATGCGCGCGCAGCGTGGCGAAGCCGCGGCCGCGGACGAGCGGGTTGGGATCCTCCATGGCCGCGACGACCGTGCGGATGCCGGCGGCAATGATGCGGTCGGTGCAGGGGCCGGTGCGTCCCTGGTGGGCACACGGCTCGAGCGTGCAGTACAGCGTGGCGCCGCGCGCGCGTTCGCCGGCGCGCTCGAGCGCGTGCACCTCGGCGTGCGGCTCGCCGGCGCGCTCGTGGGTGCCGTCGGCCACGACCACGCCCTCGGCGGTGACCACGCAGGCGCCGACCACCGGGTTCGGGCTGGTCCGGCCGAGGCCCCGCCGCGCGTGCTGCAGCGCGCGCTGCATGAAGCGACCGGCGGCCACCTCCTCCACCACGTCCTCTACCACTTCTCCTGGAACAGGGCGTCGACGTAGTCGCGCGGCGAAAACGGAATCAGGTCGTCGATCCCTTCACCGACCCCGATATAGCGGATCGGCAGCTTGAGATCGTGAGCAATGGCCACCGCCACCCCGCCCTTCGCCGTGCCATCCAGCTTGGTGAGGACAATGCCGGTGACCCCGGCGACGCTGGTGAACTCGCGCGCCTGCTGCAGGCCGTTCTGCCCGACCGTGGCGTCGAGCACGAGCAGCACCTCGTGCGGCGCCCCGTCGGCGGCGCGGCCGGCGACGCGCTTGATCTTGTCCAGCTCGTTCATCAGGTTGACCCGGTTGTGGAGCCGTCCGGCGGTGTCCACCAGGATCGGATCGCGTCCCCGCGCCTTGCCCGACTGGATCGCATCGAACACCACCGCCGCCGGATCGGAGCCCTCCTTCGCGCGGACGATGTCGACCTCGGCGCGCTGCGCCCAGATCTCGAGCTGCTCGACCGCCGCCGCCCGGAAGGTATCGGCGGCACAGACGAGCGGCTGCTTGCCGTCGGCCTTGAGGAGGTTGGCGAGCTTCCCTACCGTGGTCGTCTTGCCGGTGCCGTTGACGCCGACGATCAGCGTGACGTGCGGCTGGTGGCCGTTGGTCGCTGGCGCGCGGACCTCGTCGAAGATCCTGCCGATCTCCTCCTTCACCAGGGCGCGCAGGCTCTCCCCGCGGCGGGCACGGGCGCGCACCGCCGTGACAATCTGCTCGGTCGCCGCCACGCCGACGTCTGCCGACAGCAGCAGTTCCTCGAGCGCTTCGACCGTGTCGACGTCGATGGCTCGGGTGCGCTGTTCGGGCGTGTCGGCCTGCTCGACGATCTCGTCGAAGCGGCCGACGATCTGCTGCTTCGTCTTCGCCAGCCCGGCGCGCAGCTTGTCCAGGAAGCCCATCACCCGACCTCGCTGCGCTGCGGCCTGAGCATCAATTCGTAGAGCAGCGTCCGCGCGTCCTTGCGGCCGGCGAGGAGTTCCGCGACCTGCGCCGCAATCGGCAGCTCGACGCCGTGGCGCTGCGCCAGCTGCAGCGCGGCCTCAGTGGTGCGCACGCCCTCCGCCACCATCTTCATCCCGGCCAGGACGTCGCCAAGGTGCCGGCCGTGCGCGAGCTCGACGCCGACCTTGCGATTGCGGCTCAGCGCGCCCGTGCAGGTGAGGACCAGATCACCAAGGCCGGTCAGGCCGGCGAGTGTCTCGCGCTGCGCGCCGGCGGCGCACGCCAGCCGGGCGATCTCGGCCAGGCCGCGGGTGATCAGGCCCGCCTGCGCGTTGTGGCCGAGCCCGAGCCCCTCGGCGACACCGGCGGCAATGGCAATCACGTTCTTCAGCGCCCCGCCGATTTCCACACCGATCACGTCGCTCGTGCCGTAGAGCCGGAAGTACGGCGCGCGGAAGTCCCGCTGCACCGACTCGACGAGCGCGGCGTCGGTCGAGGCCACCGATACCGCGGTCGGCAGCTCACGAGCCAGTTCGGCAGCGAAGCTCGGGCCGGACAGGACGCCGACACGCACGCCCTTCAGCTCCTGCGCGATGATCTCCGAGACGCGATAGAGCGAGTCCTGCTCGAGCCCCTTGGTGGCGCTGACGAGAATGCTGCCCTGGCGGACATGCGGCGCCGCCTGGCGCAGGACCGCGCGTGTGCCGTGCGAGGGAATGGCGGCGACGATCAACGTCGTGTCGCGCAGCGCGTCGCCGAGATCGGCGGTCAGACGCAGCCGCTCCGGCAGCATCACGTCGGGCAGGTAGACGGCATTGGCGCGCCGCGCCTGCATGTCGGCGACGAGCGCGGGGTCGCGCGCCCACAGCACGACATCGTGGCCGATGCGCGCCAGGTGCACGGCCAGCGCCGTGCCCCAGCCGCCGCCGCCGAGCACGGCCGCGCGCGTGTGGGCCAGCGCGGTCACGAGAGCCGCTGCCCCACGCGCCGCTCCGTGCCGGCAAGGACACGCGCCAGGTTGCCGCGATGACGATGCAGGATGATGACCGCCGCGATGATCGAGCCGACCACCGCCGCGCCAGGGGCGCCGGTGGCCGACGCCGACGCCGCCAGCGTCGCCGCGCCGGCGAGCGATCCAACCGAGATGTAGCGCGTGATCCAGACCGTGGCGACGAACACCGCGCTCGCCAGCAGCAGCGCGATCGGCGCCAGGACGGCGAACACGCCCGCGGCCGTGGCCACGCCTTTGCCCCCGCGGAACCGCAGCCACACGGGATAGATGTGGCCGATGATCGCGGCCAGGCCGGCCACCACCGGCGTCGCCGGTCCCACCGTCAGTTGCGCCGCGACGCCGACGGCGAGCGTCCCCTTGAGCGCGTCGAGCGACATGGCCGCGACCGCCAGCGGTGGCCCGGCCGTGCGCAGCACGTTGGTGGCGCCGACGTTGCCGCTGCCGATGCGGCGCAAATCGACACCGCGCCGGCGCGCCAGCAGGAACGCGAATGGGACCGAGCCCACCAGGTAACCGAGCAAAACCGCGAGTGTTTCTTCCATAGACGAATTGACGAATTGACGGACTGACGAAATGCGTTGACGAAATCAAATCCGTCAATTCGTCAATTCGTCACTCCGTCAATACTAAGCACGCTCCGGTGCAGGGGCACATACGTCGGCCCGTGCGGCGAGAGCCGGCTTTGAAACAGTGTAATCGCGTCGACGAGGCCGCTGCCGAGCGGCACCCGATCCAGCCCGGCCAGCAGCGCCCCGGTGCGAAGCCCGGCGGCGTCGCGCACGCGGCCCAGCGTCAGGTGCGGCGTGAACTCGCGATCGTCCGGCGGAATGCCGACAGCGGTCAGCCGCTCGGAGACCAGCCGCTCGACGCGGCGCAGTTCCGCCGTGCCGCTCGTCAGTCCGCCCCAGATCACCCGCGGCGCGCCATGGTTCGAGAAGGCCCCCACCCCCGCCGCTTCGAGCGTGAACGGCGAAGCTGGCAGCGCATGCCCGAGCGACGTGGCCACCGCCGCCGCGGTTTCTTCCGTCACCTCGCCGATGAAGCGCACCGTCAGGTGCATCAGCTCCGGCGGGATCCAGGTGATGCGGGCTCCCGGCGCGAGGGTGGCCGCGCGCGTCCGCAGCTCGGCGATGGCCTGCTGCGCGGCGGCCACCACCGCCGTCCCCGGGTGCATGGCGACGAACAGCCTCACAGCAGCAGGCGCCGCACCATGTCGAGCGCGGCCTGCGAGGCCTGGAACTTCACCTGCTCGCGTTCGCCGAGGAAACGGAACGTCCGGCTGTGCGTGCCTTCATCGGTCGCCACGGCGATGACGACGGTACCGACCGGCTTCGCGTCAGTGCCGCCGCCCGGCCCGGCAATGCCGGTCACGCCGACACCGACGTCCACGCCGGCGCGGGTGCGGACCCCTTCGGCCATCGCCCGCGCCACCGGGTCGCTGACCGCGCCGTGCGCCTGCAACAGCTCCTCCTCGACGCCGAGCAGATCCGTTTTGGCAGCGTTGCTGTAGGTCACCACCGATCGCTCGACGTACCGTGAGCTCCCGATGACGTCGGTCAACCGTGAGGTGATGAGCCCGCCGGTGCACGACTCGGCCACGGCGATACGCAGCGATCGCGCAGCGAGCAGCTGGCCGACCACCGTCTCGAGACTCTCGTTGTCGCGGCTGAACACATCGGCGCCAAGCACGGCCATCACATCCTCCGCCGCCCGTTCGAGCGCCGCCTCGGATGTTTCCCGCGTGCCGGCTCGTGCGGACAGGTGCAGTTCCAGCTGTCCGAGCGCCGCCAGGATCGTCGCCTCGATCCTGACGGGCGCCGCGGCCCACTTCGCGTACACCGGCTGCAGCTCCTCTTCGGTCTTCGACTCGATCCGGCCGGCAATCTTCAGGATGCGGCGCACCAGGCTGACACCGGCGGCACGCGCCGCGAGCGGTCCGCTGACGAGCGCCGCCAGCATCGGCTGCAGCTCGCGCGGCGGACCCGGCAACAGCAGCACCACCCGCGCCCCATCGTCGATCCAGAGGCCCGGGGCGCTGCCGCGGCTGTTCTCCAGCACGACCGCCCCCTCCGGAACCATCGCCTGTCGCCGGTTGATCTCGGGCATCGGGCCGGCGAACCGTGCCGCAAACCGTGCGCGCAGCCTGTCGGTGATCGCGGGATCCTCGCGCAGCGGACAACCCGTCACGTCCGCCACCGCGTCCCGGGTCACGTCATCGTCGGTCGGTCCCAGCCCGCCGGTGCACACGATGAGGTCGACTCGCTGGCGCGCCGCGGCCAGCACGTGGGCCAGTTCGGCGCGGTCGTCACCGACCACCACCTTGGCCACGACGTCGATGCCAAGCCTGTTGAGCTGTTCGGTGATGTGCAGCGAGTTGGTGTCGACGCGCAACGGCGTCAGCAATTCGCTGCCGATGGCGATGATGGCCGCGCGCGACAGCGGCGCGGGCGCGCCGGCGGTCACGCCCGGAACCATGCAGGCGCCGCCCACAGCAGCCCCTGCATCACGACATTCCCGTACACGGCCGCCATGCCATCGTCGGCCATCACGCCGAGCCCGCCCGGCAGGCGCTCGAAGCGTCCCGCCGGCCACGGCTTGACGATGTCGAGCAGCCGGAACACGAAGAAGCCGGCGATCGCGCCGCCGAGGCTCACCGGCAGCAGCGCCAGCGTGATCAGCATGCCGACGACTTCATCGAGCACCACCGGCCCTGGATCGAGGCCGCCAAAGTGATGCTCCGCTTCCGTGCCGCTCCAGATGCCGACCGCGAACAGCAGCACGATCGCCGCCAGTTCCACGGTCACCGAGCCGGTCGTGCGAACGGCGAAGAACAGCAGCAGCCCGGCCGCCGACCCGAACGTGCCGGGGGCGACCGGCGCGTAGCCGATGTAGCCACAGGTGGCGATGAAGAGACCAAGGCGGCGGCGCATGGTTGGGTACGGTACTCGGTCGAGCGGCGACTCGACTAGGCGGATTCGAGCTCGACGACGCGGGTGTGCGCGGCGCGGTCGTGCAGCGCCCGGCCATCGCCGACCAGGCCCGGCAGGAACCCGAGGCCGAAGGCCACGGTCGAGAGGGCGCCGACGATGGTCCGGCGGACCGCCTGCGCGCCTTCCAGTTCGCCCCCCTGGTCGTCGGTCACGACGCGCAGGCGCGCGGCCATCTTGCCGACCGTCTGGCCGCCCACCGCGGTGAAGGCGCTGAAGTAGGACAGCTTGATCAGCAGCAGGAACGCGCCGAGCGGAACCGGCGGCAGCCGCTGCCAAGCGCCGAGGTCGAGCGAGACCATCCGCAGCGTGAAGTAGACGACGATCAAATCGATCGAGAACAGGATCAGGTGATCGAGGGCGGCTGCGGCCAGGCGGCGCCCTGGAGCCGGACGGCCGGACGCCGGCGCCGCGCGCCAGATTCGTGACGAGGCGGCGGCCCCCGCGCGCGTGCGCACCGGCAGCGGTTCCGGCTCGGTTGTGACGTCGGCCTCGGCGTCGGCCTCGGTCTCGTCCACGAACGCCAGCACCGGTTCGACGGCCGGCCCGGGACGCGGCAACGGCTTCGGCACCGCGCGCAGCCGCGGCAGGTCGGGAGTCCGGCGGACCGACAGCGGCGGCCGCGGCGCAGGCGGCAGCGTGATGAGCGGCGTGTCGTCGTCGATCGGCGTGAACAGGGGCAACGCCGGCGCAGGCACGGTCGCGGTGACGACGGGCGCCGGCAGCGGCTCGGGCTCTTCCCGTTCCTCGGCCTCCGCCGGCGCGGCGGCACGCGAGACCTCCACGTCGTCGATGGCGCGGCTGTCGGAGCCCGGATCACCAACGAATGCATCGGGCACCGGCGATTCGATGGTGGCCGGGGTCAACGAGATGTCGAAGATGTCGTCCCCGCGCGCGTCGAGCGGCGACGTCGACTCGGCCGACGTCAGCGTGGTGTCAAGATGCTGGAGCCAGGCATCGGTTCCCGGGGTCACGACCGGCTGCGACCGCAGCGTCAGATCGGCGTCGAACGCCAGGACGGGCACCGCCGCGGCGGCCGCCGGCTCGGCATCCGCCAGGAGCGAAAAGTCATAGCCGCAGTTCTTGCACCGATCGCCGGTTTCAAATCCCAGGTAATCGCACTTGGGACACTTCATGGGCGGGAGGCAGGCTCCGAGAGGGGCGCCGGCGGCAGCCCGGCGGCGGCCAGCAGGTCGCGTTGAATGTCGCCCGTCATGCGGTCGGCTTCGGTACGCAGCGGGTCTGCCACATCGATGCGGTCGAGCATCCGCAGGGCATCGTGGAGGTGACCGCCTGTATAGAGATCACGCGCGCGCGTCAGCAGGATGTCAGCGCTCGTCACCAGCGGCAGCGGTTCGGGCGCGACCGGCTGCGCCGAGGCGGCCTCCGGTCCGCGGACTTCGAGAATCCAGGCCGTGAGCGGCGCCGCGCCGAGCGCGACAGCACTGACGATCACGGCCGCGATCAGCGTCGGCATGACCCACGGGCGGTTGACGGCCACCGCTGAGGCCCGCTGCATGCCGGCGGCAGCCGGAGCCACCGCCGGCGCCGCGAGGCGCCCGGCCGCGGCCGCCTCGGCGCGGTTCAAGCGCTGCAGGAACACCAGCGCTTCGTCGGCGCCAGTGCCCTCGTCCACCGCCTGGGTGAGCAGCTCGCGCGCCGCGTCGATATCGCCGGCGTTGTAGGCCGCGACGCCGCGGTGCAGGAGCTCCTCCGACTCGCGCTGCCGTTCCGCCATCGCGCTGCGCGCCCGCTCGATGTAGGCGCGGGCGCGGCCGTGCCCGCGCTCGAGAAAGACGACGCGCGTCCAGACGTGGATGGCCTGCTCGTAGTTGCCGGCGAAGTAGTGATCGAGTCCGGAGAGCAGCAGCTGCTCGATACGGGCCGCCTGATCGGCGGCCGCGGACACGCCCATGGCGGGTTCGCTGCGCAGCGGGTCGGACATCAGGAAGTGGCTGCGATTATGAGCCAGAAAGCAATGAGCGTCAATGACTTACGCAGGCAAAGTGGGAAAGTGGAAAAAGTGGAAAAGTGGAAAAAGTGGAAAAGTAAGTTTTGAAGTGCGGTAGGCTGCGCGCCCATGGCCAAGCGACATCTCGGATTACGGATCCCGCTCGTTGTCCTCTGTCTGCTTGGCCATCCGGCCTACGGGCAGGCGCCGGATGATGCGGCCGACGCCACCAGGCTCGCGGAGGTCCTGCAACTTCGCGACGGATCGGTCGTGGGCGACATTGGCGCAGGTTCGGGACCTCTGACAGTTCGTATCGCACTCCTGGTCGGCTCCGCCGGTCGTGTTTATAGCACCGACGTCAATCCGCAGCGATTGCGCGAAATCACCGATCGGGTGCAGAGGAGCGGCGCCCAGAACGTGACGGTTGTCGAGGGCGGATCATCGGTCACAAGGTTGCCAGATAGCTGTTGCGATGCGCTCTTCATGCGCGACGTCTACCATCATTTCGCAGAGCCATCCGACATGAACGCGAGTCTGCTGCGCTCCTTGAAACCTGGCGGACTGCTCGCGGTGGTCGACTTCCCTCCCCGCGGCGGCATCACAGGCCCTCCGACGGCGCGCGATCAGGGAGCCGCCCACGGCATCCAGCCCGTGGTTCTGATCTCGGAACTTCAGGCCGCAGGCTTCATCAACGTGCGGGAAGAGGCGTGGTCGTCGCCGGGCTACTTTCTCGTGGTCGCGGAAAGGCCCCGGTAGGTGGAAAAAGTGAAAAGTGGAAGGGTGGAAAAGTAAGTAGAAAGTGCAACCCGCCAATGCGCGGCCGGGACATTCGGGCCCAATCTGCGTCGGCATGGGCGCTGCACTGGCCTGTCGCATGGCCGACCGGGATCTCTACGTCCGGACGCGTAAGTTTGCTCTGGCAGTCAGAACGTTCTGCGTATCTCTCCCGAAGACCGACGAAGCGCGCGAAGCTGCCTCCCAGCTTCGGCGGGCGGCCAACTCGGTTCGCCAGAACTACCGCGCGGCACGCCGCGGGCGGTCACGCGCCGAATTCGAGGCGAAGCTTGGAACCGTGTTCGAAGAAGCCGACGAAGCCGCGGATTGGCTTCGTTATCTGAGGGATGCGGGCATTCGCCACGACCCGGCACTGGTCCAGGAGTCCGAAGAGCTGGCACGAATCTTCGCCGCGTCGATCAAGACCGCGAGGAAGAACTCGAACCGAATTCGAACGGCGCCCAGGGGCTAGGCGCTACTTCCCCCACTCACCTCTTCCACTTTTCCACTTCCTCTACTTTTCCACTTCATCATCGAGCTCTCTTCGCGGCCCAATCCCAAACCCCCGCATCTTCCGATACAGGTTCGAGCGCTCGATGCCCAGCACCTCCGCGGTGCGCGAGATGTTGCCCTGCTGCGCCGCCAGCGCGCGCAGGATGTACTCCTTCTCGAACTGATCGCGCGCCTCGTGCAGCGGCGTCACCGACGCCTGGCGCGGCAGCGCCTCGCTGCCAGCTGCGGCGACACCGGCGGGCGCCGAGGTGTCGAGGAACGCGAGGTCGCGCGCGCTGATGCGATCGCCCGGCACCATGATCATCAGCCGCTCGACCAGGTTGCGCAGCTCGCGCACGTTCCCCGGCCAGGCGTAGCGCTGCAGGACGGAGACCGCCTCGGCGTCGAAGACCTTCGGCCGGCGCCCATACTCGCGCCCCAGCATGGCCATGAAGTGGTCGGCCAGCAGCGGGATGTCTTCGTGCCGGTCGCGCAGCGGCGGCACGAAGATCGGCACGACGTTCAGCCGGAAATAGAGGTCCTCGCGGAAGCGGCCGGCGCGGATCTCGACCGGCAGGTCCTTGTTGGTGGCAGCCAGCACGCGCGCATCCACCTTGATGCGGTTGGACCCGCCCACCGGCTCCATCACCTGCTCCTGCAGCACGCGCAGCACCTTGGCCTGCGTCTTCAGGCTCATGTCGCCGATCTCGTCGAGAAAGATCGTCCCGCCGTGCGCCGTCTCGAACTTGCCGCGGCGATCGGCAACGGCCCCGGTGAAGGCGCCGCGCACGTGGCCGAACAGCTCGCTTTCGATCAGCTCCTCGGGGATCGCCGCGCAGTTGACCTCGACGAACGGGCCGGTACGGCGGCGGCTCATCAGGTGGATGTTGCGCGCCACCAGCTCCTTGCCGGTGCCGTTCTCGCCGAAGATCAGCACGCGGCCGTTGGTCGGTGCGGCGGTGGCCACCTGCTCGCGCAGCTGCACCATGGCGTAGCTCTCGCCCACCATCGTATGCTGCGCGTCGACCCGCGCGCGCAGCGCCTGGTTTTCCGCCTCCAGCCGCCGCTGCCGCAGCGCGTTGCGCACGACGAGCACGGTCTTCTCGAGCGACAGCGGCTTCTCGACGAAGTCGAACGCCCCCATCTTGATCGCCCGGACCGCCTGCTCGATGTTGCCGTGCCCCGAGATCACGACGACCTGCACGTCCACCTGCCGCTCGCGCATGCGCGCCAGCGTCGCCAGCCCGTCCATCCCCGGCAGCCAGATGTCGAGGACGACGACGTCGTAGGCCTTCTGCGCCAGCCGCTCCAGGCAGGCCTCGCCGCTGTCGACGGCGTCGACCTCGTACCCCTCGTCTCGAAGAACGCCGCCGAGCGAGCTGCGGACGCCCGGCTCGTCGTCGACGATCAGGATGGCCGGCATATCAGCATGGTAGTTCGATCGAGAAGCGGGTGCCGCGCGGCTCGTGGTCGGCGACGTCGATGTTGCCGCCGTGCTCGGCGACGATGCGGCGGACGATGGCCAGCCCGAGGCCGCTGCCGCGGCGCTTGGTCGAGTAGTACGGCAGGAACAGCTTGTCGCGCTCGGCCGGCGGGATCCCCGGCCCGTCGTCGGCGACGACAATGCGCACCACGTTGTTCGCCTGGTCGTGCGCCGTCGAGATGTCGATGGTCCCCTTGCGGTCCATCGCTTCGATGGCGTTGTCGATCAGGTTGATCACCACGCGGCGAATCTGCTCCGGGTCGACGGCGACGCGCGGCAGCGTCGCGGTGAAGCACGGGCGGATCTCCACCTCGGCGAAGATGCCGTTGTAGAGGCCGAGCGTCTCGGTCAGCAGCGCGTGCAGGTCGGTCGGCACCGCGCGCGGCGCCGGCATGCGCGCGAACTGCGAGAACTCGTCCACCAGCCCTTTCAGCGACTCGACCTCGCCGACGATCGTCGACGTGCACTCGTCGACCAGCGCGCGCGTGGCATCGGGCGCGTTGCCGAAATGGCGGCGGATGCGCTCGGCCGACAGCTGGATTGGCGTCAACGGGTTCTTGATTTCGTGCGCCAGCCGGCGCGCCACCTCGCGCCAGGCCGCGACCTTCTGCGCCCGCACCAGCGGCGTCACGTCGTCGAAGACGATGACCAGCCCTTCGTCGCCGCCGTCGTCGCGCCGGAGCGGCGTCGTCATCACCGCCAGGTGGATCTCGCGCCCGTCGCGGGTGATGGTCACGTCCTGCGGCAGCGCCTCGTCGCGGCGCCGCGACAGCGTGTCGATGAGCGTGCCGAACGGCTTCAGTTCCGGGCCGCCGAACACGGTGGCCGCCGGCAGCCCGGCGACGCCGGCATCGATCCCGAGCAGCCGCGTGGCGGCGGAGTTCGCCGTCCGCACGCGCCCGGCGGCGTCAATCGAGACGACGCCGGTGGCAATGCGCTCGAGGATCGTTTCCACGTACTGGCGCCGCCCCTCGACCTCGCGGTGCTTCCGCTCCAGTTCCACGGCCGATTGCTCGAGCCGGCGGCGGCTCGCCGACAGCTCGCCGGCCATGCTGTTGAACGCCTCGATGAGCGAGCCGAACTCGTCGACCGTTTCCGGCACGACGCGGTGATCGAGGTGGCCGGCGCCGATCTCCTTGGCGGCGAGCGCCAGCTGCTGCACCGGGCGGGTGATGCGCTTGGCCACGTAGAGGCCCATCCACGTCGAGCCGACGAGGATCATCAGCGTCAGCATCAGGAAGAACGACAGGTAGACGCCGGTGAGCGGCTGCTGCAGGACGCGCAGCTGCTGGTAACCCTCGTAGGCGTCGGTCATGCGGCGCGCCCGCGCCGCGAAGTCGCCGGTCAGGTACTCGCTGGCAATGACGACGCCCCGCACGCGGCCGTTCGGCGAGGTGCGCACCGGCACCGCCGTGCGCACCAATTGCCCGCCGCCCGCCATCGCCTCGATGCTGCGCGCCTCGCGCCCGGCGGCGGCCGAGCGCGCGGCGAGCTGGTCGGCGGCCGTCCGCTCGTAGGCGCGCGGCAGCGCGGCGCCAGCGGCCTGCGCCGTCAGCTCGACGCCGCCGCCGGTGGCGCGGTAGACCTCGACCAGCGTGACGCGCTGCTGCCGCACATCGGGCTCGATCGCGTTGAGGAGGGACCCCTGCGCCGACAGGTCGGCGCCGGCCAGCGCCCGCGCCAGCCGGTTCGCTTCCTCGGCGACCAGCCGCTGCCGCTCCTGGTAGTAGTCGCCGGCAATCGTCGTCGCCGACGAGAGCACTTCCTCCATCGGCGCGTTGAACCAGCGATCGACGCTGTTGCGAATCAGCTCGCCGCCGACGATGAGCACGAGCAGCGCCGGGACGACGGTCATCCCGATCAGCAGCCCCACCAGCTTGGCGCGGAACTTCGAGAACGGCAGGCCGCGCCGCCGCTCGACCATCACCTTGACGATGTTGCGGACGAGGACGAAGACGAGGGCGACGAGGAAGGTGAGGTTGGTGGCGGAGAGGGCGTAGAGGACGAACTCGGTCAGGAAGTCTGGCGCCAGCCCGGCGGAGCGATTGGCGAGCGTCAGCAGGCCGGCGAGCAGGCCGAGCAGCACCAGGATGCCGACGATGAGCAGCCGCGTGTTGTTGCGGAACGGTTTCGCCACTCGCTTCCCTGTTCCGGGTTCCTTATTCCTTGGCGTTCAGCAGATCCTTCAGTTCGCTCATGAACTCGCCGATGTCGCGGAACTGGCGGTAGACCGACGCGAAGCGGACGTAGGCCACCTTGTCGAGCCGCTTGAGCTCGTCCATGACGAGCCGGCCGATCTCGTCGGTGCTCATCTCCTTCTCGGGACGATCCTGCAGCGTCGCCTCGACCTTGTCGGCCACGCCCTCGACGGCAGCGACGCTGACCGGCCGCTTCTCGACCGCCTTGAGCAGGCCGCCGATCAGCTTCTGCCGCTCGAAGCGCTCGCGCGTGCCGTCCTTCTTGATCACCATGTAGGGGATCTCGTCGATCCGCTCGTAGCTGGTGAACCGCCGGCCGCAGTCGAGACACTCCCGGCGGCGGCGAATGACCTCGCCTTCCTTGCTCTCGCGCGAGTCGACGACCTTATCGCCCAGATGGCCGCAGAACGGGCACTTCATCGTTACCCCTCTCCGGGTGCTCGGCCCGGTCGGCTTCGTCGGTCATGCCGCGCAGGCCACGGACGCTCAGCCCGTCGCCCGCCATGAATAGCACGCCGGCAATGGTGACCGGCACGAACGAGATGGCGTGCAGCACGATGGCGGCGGCGATCGCCGCGCCGTTGCCGGCGCCGAAGAACGTCGTCACCCCCACGCGGTACGCCTCGTGAAACCCGCCCACCGCCCCGGGGGTCGGCACCGCGACGCCGATCACCAGCAGCGCCTGCACCAGGAAGCTGCCCGAGAGCGGCATGTCGATGTCGAAGGCGCGCGTCACGAAGTAGCTTTCGAGCGCGATCGCCACCCAGAGCGGAAACGACCAGAGCAGCGCCAGCACCAGCGGCCGCGGCGTCCGGGCCACGGCCAGCCCTTCGCTGAAGGTCCGCGCCAGCCCCGCCAGCGCGTCGGCGAACCGATGCGGCAGCACGCGGTTCAGCCCGCGGACGATATTGCCGACCCGTTCGGGGTGTGAGGCGAGCACGAACATCAGCCCCATCAGCACCGCTGCGGCGACCCCGGCCAGCGTCGCCGACACCTGGATGGGACGCAGCAGGCGGGCCGGCACCGTGCTCGCCGCGCTGCCCCACGCCCAGGTCGCCAGCAGCACCAGCACGGCAATCAGGTCGAGCACGCGCTCGACGATGATCGTCGCGAAGGTGGCCGTCGGCTTCAGTCCCTCCTGCTTCGCCAGCAGGTACGGCCGCAGCACGTCGCCGGCGCGGGCCGGCAGGATGAACGACGCCGCAAACCCGATCACCGTCGTGCGGAACGCGGTGCGGAAGCGTGTCGGCCCCACCGGCGCCAGCAGGTACTGCCAGCGGAACGCGCGCCCCCAGTACGTGATGACGACGAACACGAACGCCGCGCCGAGCATCTCCGGGCGCGCCGCGCGCACCGCGTCGACGATCTCGCCGAGGTTGGCGTGCCGGAGGAACCAGGCAAAAAGGGCAATCGCCAGAACCGAGACGATGACCGTACGAAGGCGTCCGCGCGTCGTGGAAAGCACCAGGGAAGAACCTACAATATATCAGGGCCCTGCGCGGCGACAGCAGATGCTGTTGCGTACGGTTGCGGGGCCACGGGCCTCCCGGTAAGATCCGCGCTTCCCTCGTGCCTTCCCCTTCCCCGTTATTGGAAACCCGCGTCGCCGGGCACACGCCTGACCGGCGCGGCAAGGTCCGCGACATCTTCGACGCCGGCGACGCGCTGGTGCTGGTCGCCACGGATCGCATCTCGGCGTTCGACTACGTGCTCGGCTCCGGCATCCCCGACAAGGGGAAGGTGCTGACGCAGCTGTCGCGCTTCTGGTTCGAGCAGACGCGGCAGATCGTCCCGAATCACCTGATCACGATGGACCCGGCCGAGTACCCGTCGCCTTATCGTGAGGCGGCCGGCCTGCTGCGCGGGCGGTCGATGCTGGTCCGGAAGACGAACCCGTTCCCGGTGGAGTGCGTGGCACGCGGCTACCTGTCGGGATCCGGGTGGAAGGACTACCAGGCGAGCGGGGCGGTCTGCGGGGTGGCGTTGCCCTCCGGGCTGCGCGAGTCGGATCGGCTGCCGCAGCCCATCTTCACCCCGGCCACCAAGGCGGCGAGCGGCCACGACGTGAACATCAGCGAGGCCGAAGCGGCGCGGATCATCGGCGCCGGCTACGTGGCCCGGCTGCGCGAGCTGACGCTGGCGCTCTACGCCTTCGGCACGGCGCACGCCGAATCGCGCGGGATCATCCTCGCCGACACCAAGTTCGAGTTCGGCCTCACGCCGGAGGGCGAGATCCTCCTGATCGACGAGGCGATGACGCCCGATTCGTCGCGCTACTGGCCGCGCGACCAGTACGAGCCGGGACGGCCGCAGCCGAGCTTCGACAAGCAGTACGTGCGCGACTATCTCGAGGACATCCGCTGGAACAAGCAACCGCCGGTCCCCTCGCTCCCCGACGAGGTCGTCGCGCGCACCCGTGAGAAGTACCTGGAGGCGTTCCGGCGCCTGACCGGGCGGGAGATCGAGTAATGCCGATGCGCGAACAGCTCGAGCGGCTGGTCGACGAGATGGTCACCAAGGGGATCCGCTACGAGGACGCCGCGCGCGAGTTCGAGAAGCGCTTCATCAGCCACGTCCTGGCCAAGGCCGACGGCAACCTGTGCAAGGCGGCCGACCTGCTCGGCATCCACCGCAACACCCTGAGCCGCAAGCTGACCGAATACCGCCTGAAGCGGCCTTGACGCCGTTTTCGGCCCCGGCTAGAATTAGCAGTTGTCTTGAGTGAGTGCCAACTCACCATGCACAAACCGACCAATTACCTAAGGATTTCGCCCAGGGGACGGCACGTGCCGGGCACCTCCGGGCCTCTACCAGACAGCCTGGGAGCACACTGAGATGAAAGTCAGACCGCTACACGACCGCATCATCGTTCAGCGCCTCGACGAAGGCGAACAGAAGATCGGCGGGATCATCATCCCCGACACCGCCAAGGAAAAGCCGCAGCAGGGCAAGGTCATCGCCGCTGGCGCCGGCAAGGTGAAGGATGACGGCAAGCGGCAGCCGCTCGACGTGAAGGACGGCGACACCATCCTGTTCGGCAAGTACTCCGGGCAGGAAATCAAGATTGACGGTGAGGATTACCTCATCATGCGCGAGGACGAAGTCCTGGCGATTCTCGAGAGCAAGTAGGAGCGAACGCACATGGCCAAGCAGATCATTTACGGCGAAGAGTCGCGCCAGGCGATCCTCCGCGGCGTCAACGCCCTCGCCAACGCGGTGAAGGTCACCCTCGGCCCGAAGGGGCGCAACGTCGTCCTCGACAAGAAGTTCGGGTCGCCGACGATCACCAAGGACGGCGTCACCGTCGCCAAGGAAATCGACCTCAAGGACCCGCTCGAGAACATGGGCGCGCAGATGGTGCGCGAGGTCGCGAGCAAGACCTCGGACACCGCGGGTGACGGCACCACCACGGCCACCGTCCTCGCCCAGGCGATCTACCGCGAGGGCGCGAAGAACGTCGTCGCCGGCGCCAACCCGATGGAGCTGAAGCGCGGCATCGAGAAGGCGGTCGAGGTCGTCGTCGAGGAGATCAAGAAGCTGGCGCGGCCGGTCACCGGCAACATGGTGGCCCAGGTCGGCACCATCTCGGCGAACAGCGACGCGACCATCGGCACGATCATCGCCCAGGCGATGGACAAGGTCGGCAAGGACGGCGTCATCACCGTCGAAGAGTCGAAGACGCTCGAGACCTCGCTCGACGTGGTCGAGGGCATGCAGTTCGACCGCGGCTACCTGTCGGCGTACTTCGTGACCGACGCCGAGCGCATGGAAGTCGTGCTCGACAACCCGGTCATCCTGATCCACGAGAAGAAGATCAGCTCGATGAAGGACCTGCTCCCGGTCCTCGAGCAGGTGGCGCGCCTCGGCCGCCCGCTGCTCATCATCGCCGAGGACGTGGACGGCGAAGCGCTGGCGACCCTCGTGGTCAACAAGCTGCGCGGCACGCTGCAGGCCGCGGCCGTCAAGGCGCCCGGGTTCGGTGATCGCCGCAAGGCGATGCTCGAGGACATCGCGATCCTCACCGGTGGCCGCGCCATCACCGAGGACCTCGGCATCAAGCTCGAGAACATCAAGCTCGAGGACCTCGGCAAGGCGAAGAAGGTCACCATCGACAAGGACAACACGACCATCGTCGAGGGCGCCGGCTCGTCGCAGGCGATCGAGGGGCGCGTCAAGCAGATCCGCGCCCAGGTCGAGGACACCACCTCGGACTACGACCGCGAGAAGCTGCAGGAGCGGTTGGCGAAGTTGGTCGGTGGCGTCGCCGTCATCAAGGTCGGTGCCGCCACCGAGACCGAGATGAAGGAGAAGAAGGCGCGCGTCGAGGACGCGATGCACGCGACCAAGGCGGCCGTCGAAGAGGGGATCGTCCCGGGCGGCGGCGTGGCGCTGCTGCGCGGCGGCAAGGCGCTCGACAAGCTCAAGCTCGAAGGTGACCAGGCGGTCGGCGCCAACATCATCCGCCGCGCGATCGAGGAGCCGATGCGCCACATCGCGACCAACGCCGGCGCCGAGGGCTCGATCGTCGTCGCCAACGTCAAGGCGGCGAAGAACGCCGACGAGGGCTTCAACGCGTCGACCGAGGTCTACGAGGACCTCGTCAAGGCCGGCGTCATCGACCCGGCGAAGGTCGTCCGCAACGCGCTACAGAACGCGTCGTCGATCGCATCGCTCCTGCTCACCACCGAGGCGCTCGTCAGCGAGATCCCGGAGGAGAAGAAGGAAGCACCGGCCATGCCTGGCGGCGGCGGCATGGGCGGGATGTACTAATTCAGAATTCTGAATTCTGAATTCTGAATTGGGCCCGGCGAGCTTCGGCTTGCCGGGCCCTTTCTATTGCTCGAAGTACGTCGTCTTCACCGGGCCCATGCCGATGATCTGGACGATGACCTCTTCGTCCTTGGCGCCGTCGTAGTGGTGGAGCCCAGCCGGGTGCAGCATGAAGCCGCCCTGGCGCACCGGGGTCGTCTTGTCCCGGTCCTGCACGTCACCCTCCCCTGTCCACCACGTCCCCTTGATCACCGTCACGTAGCGCGCCTGATCGTGCATGTGCGGCATGCTCATCTCGCCGGGCGTGAACCGCCGGCGGATCACGTACATCCCCGGCTTCTCGGGATCTCCCGCCACGATCAGCGTCGTGCCTGGAAAGTCGAGCCCGGCCTCGGGCTGCATGCGCAGCCGGGTCGCATCGACCAGCGGCCCGGCCTGCTGGCCCCATGTCGAAACGGCGCACGCCACGAAGACCACGACAGCAACGAGTTTCTTCATGCCGCGAATTGAACCACGGAAGTATTCTCTCGGCCATGCAGAAGACGTTGTTCGTCGGAGCCGTTCTCGCATCCGCCATCACCGTCAGCGCGGTCGAGCCAAACGCCGAAACCCGCCGCTGGTGGGGCCACGTGCAGGCGCTGGCCGGCGACGAGATGCGCGGGCGGGACACGGGAAGTCCCGAGCACCGCAAGGCGCAGGAATACGTCGTCGCCCACCTGCAGCGCCAGGGGCTCACGCCGGCCGGCGAGGACGGCTGGTATCAGCCGATCGCGTTCAAGCGCATGCGCCTGCAGCCGCAGCAATCGCGCGCCGTGCTCACCCGCGGCGGACGCCAGCAGCCGCTCCGCTGGCTGCAGCACATCGTCGTTGCGCCGGCCACCGGGCTGGCGCCGTCGGTCTCGGGCGAGCTCGTGTTCGCCGGCTCTGACAACGGTGCCAGCCTCGACACCGCCGGCAAGATCGTGGTGCGGCTCAACCCGGTGCGGCTCGTCGAAGGGCCGCCGCAGCCGGCGCCGCCCGCGAACGCCGCCGCGGTCATCGGCATCGACAGCGAGGCCGGCCCCGAACCCTCGCGCTGGCCCGTGCAGTACTCCGTGTCGCTGGTGCGTGCCGACGCCGACTTCCCCGCCGCCCGCGGGCCGATGAACCTGCGCTTCAACCCCGCCGAGGCGGACACGCTGCTCGAGGGGACCGGCTACACCTATAAGCAGCTAGTCGACCTAGCGAGCGCAGGCCGGCCGGTGCCCAGCTTCCCGCTGAACGCCGCGCTGGAACTGGCGCCGGTCTTCGAGACGGCCAGCCTGTCGTCCGACAACGTGCTCGGCGTGCTGCCCGGCAGCGACCCGGCGCTGCAGCGCGAGCACGTTGTCGTCATCGCCCACGTGGATGGCTACGGCATCGGGGAGCCCTGGGGCAACGACAACATCTACAACGGCGCGTTCGACAACGCGGCGTACGTGGCGACGCTGCTCGACTTCGCCGAGCACCTGCGCGAACGCAACACACGCCTTCGCCGCTCGCTGCTGTTTGCCGTGGTGACCGGCGAGGAAAAGGGGCTGCACGGGTCGCGCTACTTCACGCAGCACCCGACCGTGCCCCGCGAGCAGCTGGTGGCCGCCATCAACCTGGATCAACTCCGGCCGATCTTCCCGCTGCAGACGTTGACGATGCACGCGATCGACGAGTCGACGCTTGGCGACACGGCCCGCGCGGTGGCCGGGCCGATGAACATCCGGCTGCAGGCGGACCCTGAGCCGCTGCGCAACCTGCTCCGCCGCACCGACCACTGGCCGTTCATGCAGATCGGCGTGCCGGCAACCAGCTTCATCTTCGGCTACGAGCCGGGCACGCCCGACGAAGTCGAGTACCGGCGCTGGTACCGCGAGCAGTACCACACGCCGCTCGACGACCTGGACCAGCCGTGGGTACCGGAGGCCGCGGCCAGGTTCAACCAGTTCTTCGAACGCTTGGTGATTGCCGTCGCGAACGCGGACGAACGTGCGCAGTGGAAGCCCGGGAGCGAGTTCGCGCCGCGTTAGCGCAGCGTGAACGTGAGCTCGATGGTGACGAGCACGGGCACCGGTTCGCCGAAGCGGGTGCCCGGGCGGAAGCGCCACTGGCGCGCGGCGCGGATGGCCTCCTGGTCGAGGCCGAAGGTCTGGTCGAGCGACTTCTGCACCGAGCAGTTGCCGACGCCGCCGTCGGTCTGCACCACGCACTCGAGCAGGACGACCCCCTGCACCTTCGCGCGCATCGCTTCCGACGTGTAGCTCGGTTTGACCTGGCGCACGAGCTGCGGCAGCTCGACGCCGTTGCCCGGGCGGAAGACCCCGCCACCGGTGCCTCCGCCGGTACCTGGCCCAAGCCCGGAGCCCTGCCCCGGTCCCGCGCCGGTACCGCGGCCACTGCCCGTGGAGGTGCTCGTCGTCGTCCCGGTCAGCGCGCCGGGCGCCGGCGGCGCCATCAGGTCCGACGCCATCGTCTGCACCGGAATGTTCAACTGATCGAGCGGCGGCGGCTCGTTCTCGACGATCTCGGGGACCGGCTCGGGTTCCTTCACCGCTGGCACCGTGATCTTCTGCTCACCCGGGGCCTCGGCCTTGCGCGGCGGCTCGGGCATCTGGTTCCCGCCGCCCCCGCCGCCACCAGGACCGGGATCGGCCAGGTAGACGATGTCGTCGGGCAGCCGATCGGGGAGGATGGCCTGCTGCACGCGCTCAGGCGCGAGTCGGAACATCAGCAGGAGGACGAGCAGGAAGGCGGCATGACTCAGCACCGAGGCGCCGATCGCGCCGCCGATCCGCTGCTGCTGCCGCTCGAACTGGAAGTGCACCTCGCGCGGGCCGAGCTCCGCCGGACGGACGCTCAGGTGGTCGGACTCGGGGGTCCGTTCCGGCCGGGTCGGAGGGGTTGAGTTCGACATTGCCGCGGCAGACTGGGTTCGGCTCATTTTCGCACGCGCACCATGAGCCGCAAGTGCAAAAGGGGTACCTCGACAGCTTGACAGCTGATCGCGCGGAGCTTACTCGTGCCAGGTTCCTTCTGTCACCTTAGACGCCCCAGCCGTCTCCAGGGCCGTCCGCGTCGCCGCGGCCGTGGCCGCCGACGCATGGGCGGCAATCAGGACCGCGCCCCGCTCGATCTGCGCGGTCCAGGCGTCGGCGTCCGCTTCGGGCATGCCGGCGTCCTGAAGCGTCCGGGACAGGCCGCCGGCGAGGTGCCCGGCCGCTTCTCCCATCCCGGCGGCCAGCGGCCCGCCGGCGACGATGGGGCCGATGCCCGGCAGCACCACGGCGATGGCGGCAATCAGGTGCGCGCCGAGCTCCGCCAGCCCCGAGGCGACGCGCGAGTCCTCGATCTCCGAACCGGGAGACCCGCCGCTGGCGCTGGCCAGCTCGCCTTCTACATCGTGATTGCGCGCCACGATCGACACCCGCTCGCGCGGAATGCCCAGGTCGCGCAGCGCGCGCGCCGCCGCGGCGCCTGCCGCCGGCGTATCGAACAGCCCCAGCACAATGGGATGCGTCATTCGGTTGTGTATCCATCGCGGGCCCGCACGCGTGTCCCCGGCGCGGGCGTTGTCAGCGTCACGCGAATGGATCGCCACTCGCGCGTGCCGGGCTGGTTGGGCGACGCCGGCGCGTAGCCCAGGAGGTACTGGTAGCGCAGCTCCCTGGCCACCGTGGTGAGCGTCGCCTCGAGCTCTCGCGGGTCGCGCAGCAGGAACGATCGCCCCCCGGTCAGGACCGCCAGTTCGGCGAGAAAGGGCGGGCGCGTCCGGCCGATGGCAATCGGGTAGATCAGCGCGTTGCTGCGGCGCGCGCGCTCGACGACCTGCGCCGCGGTGGCGGTGCTGTAGCGATCGGTGCCGTCGGAAAACACGATGAGCGCCTGGCGCCCCGGCTCCGGCTCGAGCCGATCGAGCGCGGCGATGATCGCATCGTGCAGCGCGGTCGTGCTCCAGGGGTCGAGGGCGGCAATGGCGCGCGCCTGGGCGGCCGTGTCCGCCGACAGCGGCGCGACGACATCGGCCTCGGCGCTGATGGCCATGACCATCGACCGGTCGCCCGGCTTGAGGGCGCGCAGGAACGCCTGCGATGCCTGCTTGGCCAGCCGCAGCGGCTCGCCCGCCATGCTCCAGCTGCGGTCGACGCCCAGCGCCACGGTCAGCGGGAACTCCCCGGCAGCGAACGCCTCGATCTGCTGGGGGCGGCTGTCCTCGTAGACCTGAAAATCCTCGCGGCGCAGGCCGGTGACCGGCTCGCCCCTGGCGTCGGTCACCGTGGCGTAGACTTCGACCAGTTGCGTGCCGCCGGTGAACCGCGCCTGCGGCGGCTCCTGGGCGGCCAGCAGGGCCGTCGCCAGCCAACACAGGCCGGCTGAAGCCGGCCCCCACGTGCGCAGGTCAATCATGGGCGTTCCATTCCCCATGGTACAATCGAGCCTCAACGCTGCAACCGGCACGCCGTCAAGGCGTGCCTACAGGTGACATATGGGCCGCATCGGTCTACCCGAGCTCCTGATCGTCCTCGCCATCGTGATCCTGATCTTCGGGGCCAACCGCCTCCCGGAGCTCGGCCGCGGCATCGGCAAGGGGATCCGCAACTTCAAGGACGCCACGAAGAGCGGCGGCAAGGAAGACGAGGAACAGCCGAAGTCGGTCTAGTCCCGGGTCCGGCTCAAGCCGGACCTACGAACGTCTCTTCCTGCCCGTCCTCGCCTCGCGCTCTCGACGCCCCGGGCGTTGCGCCCGCCGCTTCTCCACCTTCGGCTTCGTCCTGCTCCGGATGGGTCCGCGCGGCCGCTCCTCGCGCCGCACGGCCTCCAGGATCTCGACGATGCCGAGGTCGATCTGCCGCCGCTCCATGTCGACGCGCACGACCTGGACGCGCACCCGATCCCCGAGCCGATAGGCCTTCCGCGTGTTCTCGCCGCGCAGGATGTGCTGCTGCTCGACGAACCGGTAGTAGTCGTCGGCCATGCTCGACATCGACACGAGCCCCTCGACGTAGTGCTCGACCAGTTCGATGAACAGCCCGAACGGCGCGACGCCGGTGATGAAGCCGTCGAACTCGTCGCCCACCTTGTCCGCCATGAAGCGGACCTTCTTCCACTGCAGCAGCTCGCGCTCGGCCTCGTCGGCGCGCCGCTCCATCTCCGACGTGTGGCGCGCCACCTCCGGCAGCTCCTCCTCGATCTCCTCCCGGCGCCCGCCGTTCATCGCGCCCTGGCGCGACTCGCGCAGCATCCGGTGCACGACGAGGTCGGGGTAGCGGCGAATGGGCGACGTGAAGTGCGTGTAGTGCTCCGCCGCCAGCCCGAAGTGGCCGAGGCTGACCGCGTCGTACTTCGCCTTCTGCATGGTGCGCAGCATGAGCGCGGCAATCGGCCGCTCCTCCGGCGTCCCCTTCATCCGGTCGATCAGCTTCTGGAAATGCTTCGGCCGCAGCGCCGCGCCTGACGCCGCCAGGCTGTAGCCGAGGGTGGTGATGAACGCCTCGAAGTCGGCGACCTTCTTCGGATCCGGCGGCTCGTGCACGCGGTGCAGCGCCGGCACGTCCTGCGCCACCAGGTGGGAGGCCACCGTTTCGTTGGCCAGCAGCATGAACTCCTCGATCAGCCGGTGCGCCACGTTCCGCTCGCTGGCGACGATCGCCTTGATCTGGCCGAACTCGGTCAGGTGGACCTCGGCCTCCGGCAGGTCGAAGTCGATCGATCCGCGCCGCCGCCGCCGCGCGTGGAGGATCTCGAACAGATCGCGCATGGCCTCGAACATCGGCACGAGCGGCGCGTAGCGCGCGATCGTCGCCGGGTCGCGATCGGTCAGGATGGCGTTGACGTCGGTATAGGTCATCCGCTCGTCGCTGTTGATGACCCCGTCGTGGATCTCATGGCGCACCACGGCGCCGCGCCGGTCCACCTCCATCAGGCACGACTGCACCAGCCGGTCGACCCGCGGGTTCAGGCTGCACAGCCCGGTCGCCAGTTCCGCCGGGAACATGTGCACCGCGCGCTCGGTGAAGTACACCGACGTGCCGCGGTCGTAGGCTTCTTCGTCGAGCGCGCTCCCCTCTTCCACGTAGTGCGAGACGTCCGCAATGTGCACGCCCAGCCAGTAGTGGCCGTTCGCCAGCCGCTCGATGGTGATCGCATCGTCGAAGTCGCGAGCGTGCTCGCCGTCGATGGTCACCGTGGTCACGCCACGGAAGTCGGTGCGGCCGCGGATGTCCTTCTCGCGCACCGCCGGGCCGATCCGCCGCGCCTCGGCCACCGCCTCCTCCGAGTGCGCGTCGGGGATGCCGAACTTGCGGATGATGATCTGCGTGTCGACGCCGGGATCGTTGATGTTGCCGAGCACCTCGACGATGCGCCCGACCGGGCCGCGCGTGGCGGTGGGCCAGCGGGTGATCTGCACCAGCACCATTTCGCCGGCCTCGGCTGACGAGGACTGGCCCGTGGGCACGTGGATGTCCGTGAGCACGCGCCGATCGAACGGCACGACGTAGCCGAGGCCCGCCGGATCCAGCTCAAAACGGCCGACCAGCGTTGCCTGGCTGCGCTGCAGGATGCGGATGATCCGCCCCTCGAGCCCCTTCTCGGTGCGCCGCTCGACGCGCGCGACGACCCGGTCGCCGTGCATCGCCTCGGTCAGGTTCGCGGCCGCGATGAAGACGTCCTGCCGCTCGGCCCGCGGCGCGCCTTCCTGCCCCTCGGGAACGACGAAGCCGAAGCCGCCGGGGTTGGTCGTCAGCCGGCCGACGACCAGGTCCATCTTCTCGGGAATGCCGAAGCGGTTACCGCGGATTTGCAGCAGCGCGCCGTCGGCGACGAGCACCTTGAGCTGGCGCTTGAAGGAGACGCGCTCCTCGCGCGGCACGCGCAGCAGTTGCGTCAGCTCGCGGGCTGTCGCTGGGTGATGCACATGCGTGCGGATGAGTCTGAGGATGTCGTCGGGGGAATACATGGTCGTTGGTAGATGGTAGTTGGTAGATGGTGGGTGGTGGGTAGTGGATGGGTGCCTGGTGCTTGGTGCCTGGTGCTTGGTGCCTGGTGCCTGGTTACGAACCAGGAACCCGCTACCATCCACCATCTACCATCGACCAACCACAATCTGGATATCGCCCACATTAGTTCCAGTCGGGCCGGTGCGTATCAGGTCGCCGAGGCGATCGAAGAACGCGTAACTGTCGTTGTCGCCGAGATAGCGCTCGTCGTCGAGCCCCGCGGAGGCGGCCCGGGTCAGCGTTGTCGCATCGACGTAAGCGCCGGCGGCATCGGTCGGCCCATCGACACCGTCGGTGCCGGCGCAGATCGCGGCCACGTCCCCGCCGACGGCGCGAAGATGCGGCGCCAGCGCGAGCGCCAGTTCCTGGTTCCGCCCGCCACGTCCCCTGCCGCGGACGGTCACGGTTGTTTCGCCGCCGCTGATGACACACAGCGGCGTCCCTTCGCGTCGAGCGGCCTCCACGCGCGCCGCCACGTCGCGCGCCGCGTCGCGCGCTTCGCCGACGACGGGCGCATCGACGATGACGACGCGGTAGCCGAGCGCCACGGCCGCCTCGCTGGCGGCGCTCAGGGCGTTTTGCAGGCCGCCGATCACCGTCGTGGTCGCGCGCTCGAATGCGGCGTCGCCAGGCTTGGGCGTTTCCTGCACCGCGCCCGCGGCGCCGCGACGGAGCCGCTCGGACACGCCTGCTGGATAGGCGGCCGCGCCGCCACGACGTTCGAGGACCGCAAGCGCATCCCCGAAGGTCGACGGGTCGGCCACCGTGGGCCCCGACGCAATCACGGCCGGATCGTCGCCGACGACATCCGAGATCAACAGCGCGCAGACGCGCGCCCGCGTCGCCGCAGCAAGCAGGCCGCCCTTGATCGCCGAAAGATGCTTGCGCACGGCGTTCAGCTCGCCGATTGGCGCGCCGGCTGCCAGCAGCTGCCGCACCGTGGCCCGCTTATCCGCCAGCGTGATCCCGTCGGCCGGGCCGGCAAGGAGCGACGAGGCGCCGCCGGAAATCAGCACCAGCAGGACATCGTCAGCCGCGGCCTCCCGGGCGACGGCCAGCGCCCGTGCCCCACGCTGCACGCTGCGCTCGTCGGGCAGCGGGTGCGCCGCATCGGCGGGGCCGGCACGCACGACACGCCGAACCGGCAGGTCGGACACGCCCGCGAGCATGCCCACCGCGCCCTTGCCTGCTGCGATGACGTCGTAGTGACGCGCGGGCGGCACCACGTGGCGCGCGCCGCGTACAAGGATCTCCGGATCAACGGCTGCGACGGCCGTCGCGAAAATGCGCTCGAGATGTGGCTGAATCAGTGAACGTGCTTGGGATCGGACCAGGCCGAGAGGCCGGCGACGATGTCGAACTGGCGAAGAAGGTGACTGACTACCTGGTCGGCGTCTGCCTTCGAGCAGAGACGCTCGATCTGCGACATCGCCCGGGTCAGCGCCCGCTCCATGTCGCTGATCACGCGATCGGAGTAGAACTCGCGCTGCTGTTCGAGGCAGCGTTGGCACTTGGCAAATTCTTCGCGATAAAAATCGAACAAGGGATGATAGGCGCTGTCGCCCAGCTGGGGACGAGAGTCGGTCAGGAAGCGAGACAACCGGTTCCTTGCCGCTGACATCTGAGGCTTCTCCAGTCTAGCGAGGTTCGGGCTGACCTGACAAGGGGATGTCAAACCGCATGGCGGGAGGCGGCGAAGCCGCCCAGGGCGCCCACCCCCATCCCCCCGAACAGGACGACCGCCACCAGCGGCAGCGGGAGGAAGCCGATCGCCGCGCCATCGAGCATGGCCGACAGGTCGGCCCCCCACCGGGCGCGGGCCACGATAAAGCCCAGCCAGAGCAGCAGCAGCGCCAGCGCCGCGCCCAGCCCCCCCTGGATGAACCCTTCGGCGACGAACGGCCCCCGGATGAACGCCAGCGGCGAGCCGACCAGCTGCATGATCTCGAGCTCGTCGCGCCGGCTGTGCAGGCCGAGGCGGACCACGCTGGCCACGGTGACGGCCGCGGCGAGTCCCATCAACAGCACGAGCGCCAGGCCGGCGCCGCGGATCGCCTGCAGTCCGCCGGACAGCCGCGACAGGAACTCGCGATCGTAGCGGACGTCGGCGACGCCGGCCAGCGACGCCAGCTGCGTGACCGTCCGGGCGGCGCGCCCGTCCTGCTCAGCCTCGGGGCGGATGCGTACCTCGAGCGAGGCCGGGAACGGGTTGTCGTCGAACCCGTCGGTCAGCGCCGCCAGGTCGACGAACTCGCGCCGGAAGCGGGCTATCGCGTCGGCCTTCGAGACGTACTCGCGCGCGGCGGCAATGCCGCTGGCGTCGATGGCCGCCTCGATCGCCCCGCGTTGTTCCGAGGTCGCGTCGTCGCGCAGGTAGACCGAGAACTCGGCGGCCGCCGTCCACTGCGCCAGCAGCCGCTCCACGTTCGACGTCACCAGCAGCAGTGTCCCGAGCACGAGCATGGCCAGCGTGATGGCGAGGACCGCGAACATGGTGCCGCCGCGAGTGCGCCACAGGCTCAAGCCGGCTTCGCGGAAGGCGTAGCGCAGCGTTCTCACGGCGTCCTCACGAGAGCTCCGCCACGCGCCCCTGCTCGAGCGTGATCGTGCGGCGTCCGACCAGGCGAATCAGCTCGCGATCGTGGGTGGCGACGAGCACCGTGGTGCCGCCGGCGTTGACCTCGCGCAGGAGGTTCATGATCTCGAGCGACAGGTCGGGATCGAGGTTGCCGGTCGGCTCGTCGGCGAGGACGAGGTAGGGGTCGTTGACGAGCGCGCGGGCGATGGCAATGCGCTGCTGCTCACCGCCGGACAGGTCGCGCGGGTAGGCGTTCATCCGGTGCTGCAGCCCGACCCACTTGAGGACCTGGAACGCCTTGCGCCGCTGCTGGCTCACCGGCATGGCCAGCACCTCCGGCACGAAGGTGATGTTCTCGAGCACGGTGCGCGTCGGAATGAGCTTGAAGTCCTGGAAGATGAAGCCGATGCCGCGGCGGTACTCCTGCACCTCGCTGCGCGACAGGGTATTGAGGTTGATGTCGTTGACGAGGATCTCGCCCTCGCTGGGGCGCTCCTGCATCAGCAGCAGCCGCAGGAAGGTGGACTTGCCGGCGCCGCTCGGTCCGGTGAGAAAAACGAACTCACCCTTGTCCACGGTGAGCGAGAGATCGCGCAGCGCGTACAAACCACGGCTGTAAAGTTTCGAGAGGTGTCGCGTCTCGATCACGCTGCCTGTGCACCCGGGGCCAAAGGCGTTTCGAACTGTTGGTGTGTCACCGAGTATAGCAGCACTAGCCGCCGGCGCGGTAATTGGTCAATTCCAGCCGGACCCGGCCGAAGCCGGCGGCCACCTCCACCACCACCGGCACGCGCCGGCCGTCGTCGCTGAGCCAGATTGTCGCGTCCACCGGGGCCCGCCGCTCGACCCGCTGGCGCACGCGGGGCGACAGGCGGATGGCCTGGCGCGAGGCCCCCGCCACGGCCACCTGTTCCACGCCGCCCACCTCGAGCTCAATGATGAGGTTGCGCCCCGCTTCGTTCACGGGGAATCGCACGGTGTCGCCGGTGGCCAGCGGTAGCGTGCGGACATAGAAGATCGAGGCGATCGCATCCCGCGCGCCCGCGGTGAGCGGCAGCGTCACGTCCCCGCTGCGTACGACGCCGGCGGCCGCGTCGTACTCGTAGCGGCGCGTCACGTGGCGGCTGCCTTCGTTGAGCTCCCGCTCGTGGACCAGCGGCAGCAGCGCCGCGTCGGTCGTGGTGACGAAGGCATCGCGCGCCTCGAAGAAGCGCGCGACCCAGGGGGCCGTCTCGGCCAGGGCAACAAGCCTGTACGGAGGCCCTTCCACAGACAGCCGAATCTCCCCGGCCGCGAGATTCATCCCCGCGCCATCCCACGCCACCGTGTAGGTGGACTCTTCACCAAGCTCGAACGGAATCGCGCCGGGCAGCGGCGGCACCACGCTGGTGAGCCGGGCGTAGCGCTCCTCGACCTCCGGCGACCACGCAAGCTCGTAGATGGTGCCGCCCGGCAACTGCGCCCGCGGCACCAGCGGCCACGCCTCCTCCCCGTCCGGCCGATCGACAGGCGCGGGCGCAACGATGTACTGGACGCCCGCTTCGTGCAGGGCCACCAGCGCTTCAGGCGACGGAAACGTGGTGAGCGTGTCGGCCAGCGACGGATAGAACGAGGGCCGCTGCCCGCTGTAGCCGTTCAGGATGGGGCGCCCATGCTCGAGCGACTGCACCATCGACGGCGTGCTGTCGATGTCGAGGCCAAGCGGGAGCACCACCACGGCCCCGTCCCCCGGGGCGCTGCGGAGCCACTGCCCGACGCCGGTCTGCAGCGCCGGCGCCTCGGCCAGCGCCACCGGAAGGTGGGCACTCTCGAGGACGACGAGCGCCAGCGCCGCCGACGCGACGGCGGCGTGCGCCCGCCCGGGGCGATGGGCCTTCGCCGACAGCTCGCGCCAGGCCAGCGCGGCGAGCGTCGCCAGCCCGAACGACACCAGCACCGAGAAGCGCGCAGCGGCGCGAATGGCCTGGAAGCCGAAGACGTGGCGGTGCAGCGTGGCGTAGAGCGCGCGCACGCCGTCGGGACCGAGCGACAGGACGAAGCCGAGCACGACGAGGGCGGCCATCGCGGCCACCAGCGGCCTGGCATCGCTGCGCCAACCGAGCACGGCGCCGGCGGCCGCCATCAGCAGCAGCACGAAGCCGGGAAACAGTTCGCGCTCGGGTCCGGTATGCGGCAGCCCGTCGGCATCGAGCCCTTCGGCGCGCCGCAGCACACCGGTGCGGCCGTACAGCAGGTTGCCGGGCGGCGCCTGCAGGTAGCTGTCGGCAAAGGCGGCGTTGCGGCTGGCCTCGAACAGGTTGCGGCCGAAGCCTTCGTCCTGCTGCACGCGCCAGTAGACCAGGCCGACCGGCAGCACCAGCACCGCTGCGACGATCGCCGCCAGGGCCAGGCGCGCCGCCACTGTCGAGGCGCCGCGCCGGCTGGCCATGGCCGCCAGCACCGCGCCGCCGACGACGAGCGCCAGCCCGCCGATGACCGCGTAGTAGACCGAGGCGATCGCCTGCAGGGCGGTCAGCACGCCCAGCACGAGGGCGTCCCGCCTGCGCCGTCCCGCGATCAGCCGGTGCAGGAACAGGAACGTGAGCGGCAGGAAGTAGAGCGCCTGGAGCTGCAGGTGCAGCAGGTGCGCGAAGCGGTACGACCCGAAGCCCCAGGCCAGGCCGGCGAGGTAGGCGCCGCCGCGGCTGCCGATCACCCGCGCGATGAACAGGTGCATCGCCAGCGCGCTCGCGACGAGCGAGGCCAGCAGCAGCACGTTGTAGCAGAGGACGACGTCGCCGGAGACGGCATACAGCGGCGAGAGCGCCGCGCTCTGCAGCAGCAGGTGATCCGAGTAGGCGAGCGTGCCCGCCGCGGGGTGAAAGATGTTGGCGTCGAAGACGCGCCCGGCCAGGACCGAGGCCGGGCTGTCCAGCCAGGCCCGCATGCCCCAGCCGAGGATCCAGAGGTTGAGATAGGGATCGCCGGGACCAGTGGGAGCGCCCAGCAACGAGGTGAGATTCATCGACAGCGGCCATGTCATGGCCACAGCTGCTGCGACGTAAACGAGGACCGGGCGCGCGGCCCTCAATGCCCAATGCTCAATGCCCAATGCTCAAATCCGAACGTTCGTCATTGGGCATTGTGCATTGAGCATTGGGCATTTGCTACGAAGATTCCAGCTCGCGCCTCAGGATCTCGTTCGCGAGCTTCGGGTTCGCTTTCCCCCCCGACGCCTTCATCACCTGGCCGACGAGGAAGCCGAAGGTCTTCGGCGATCCGCCACGGTACTGCGCCGCGGCGTCGGCGTTGGCGGCAATCACGTCGCGGACAATGGCGACGAGCGCCCCTTCGTCGTTGTTCTGCGCCAGCCCCTCGGCGGCGACGATGTCGTCGGCGGTGCGCCCGGTGTCGAGCATTCGCGCGAAGACGTCCTTGGCGATCGAGCTGCTGATGGTGCCGGCGTCGATCAACGTGATCAGCCCGGCCAGCGA
The DNA here is from genome assembly GCA_050247255.1 of Vicinamibacterales bacterium. Taxonomy (GTDB): domain Bacteria; phylum Acidobacteriota; class Vicinamibacteria; order Vicinamibacterales; family UBA2999; genus JBFWUM01. The sequence continues at coordinate 94,813 of JBFWUM010000003.1, forward strand.
GGCGGCCGGAAGCGGAATGGCGCTCGTCTCGAGGCCGCGTTCCTTGAGCACGCGCAGCAGCTCGCCCATCACCCAGTTGCTCGCGGCCTTTGGGTTGCCGGCGGCGGCCGCCACCTGCTCGAAGTAGTCGGCCAGCGCGCGCGATGAGGTCAGCACCCCGGCGTCGTAGTCCGGCAGCGCGTACTGCTCGACGAAGCGCCGCCGGCGCGCGTCCGGCAGCTCGGGCATGCTCGCGATCGCGGCCGCAATGCGCGCGGCATCCACGCGCAGCGGCGGCAGATCGGGCTCCGGGAAGTAGCGGTAATCGTGCGCCTCTTCCTTGCTGCGCATCGAGATGGTGCGGCCGGCGGCGGAATCCCACAGCCGCGTTTCCTGCACCACCTTCCCGCCGCCCTCGATCACGTCGATCTGCCGCTCGATCTCGTACTCGAGCGCCTTCTGGAGGTAGCGGAAGGAGTTGAGGTTCTTGACCTCGGCCTTCGTGCCGAACGCCTGCTGCCCGGCGGGGCGCACCGACACGTTGCCGTCGCAGCGCAGGCTCCCCTCCTCCATGTTGCCGTCGTTGACGCCGATCCAGACGAGGATGTCGCGCAGCCGCTCGAAGAACGCCGCCGCCTCGTCCGCCGATCGCATGTCCGGCTCGCTGACGATCTCGATCAGCGGCACGCCGCTCCGGTTGTAGTCGAGGTAGGTCTTGCGCTCGGAGTCGGGAAATCCCTCGTGCAGCGACTTGCCGGCGTCCTCTTCCATGTGGATGCGCGTCAGGCCGATGACCCGGCTCGCGCCGCCGACGGTCACGTGCACGCCGCCGCCCAGCGCCAGCGGCCGCTCGTACTGCGAGATCTGGTAGCCCTTGGGCAGGTCCGGGTAGAAGTAGTTCTTGCGGGCGAAGATCGATTCCGGCTGCACCGCGCAGCCGAGCGCGTGCGCCGCGGCGATCGCGTAGTCGACCGCCTGGCGGTTGAGGACGGGGAGCGCGCCCGGCAGTCCAAGACAGACCGGGCACACCTGGGTGTTCGGCGCGGCGCCGAAGGCCGTGCTGCAGCCGCAGAAGATCTTCGTCTGCGTCTGCAGCTGGGCGTGGATCTCGAGGCCGATTACCGCTTCAAAATGCCCAATGCCCAATGCTCAATGCCCAGCGACAAACGGTGTGGATCTGGGCATTGCGCATTGAGCCTTGTGCATTGCTCTCTACGCGCGCGGACCCGCGTCCTTGACAGCCGCGGGTACATCCTTTTCGAACGTCTTGAAGTTCTCGACGAACATCGTGGCGAGCTTCTTCGCCTGCTCGTCGTACTTCGCGGCGTCGGCCCACGTGCTGCGCGGGTCGAGCACGCTGTCGGGCACGCCCGGGCAGGTCTTCGGCACGTCGACGTTGAAGATCGGGTGCTTCGCGTACTCGACCTTGTCGAGCTCGCCGTTGAGCGCCGCGGTGATCATGGCGCGCGTGTACTTGATCTTCATGCGGCTGCCGACGCCGTAGGGACCGCCGGTCCAGCCGGTGTTCACCAGCCACACCCGCGCGCCGTGCGTGGCGATCTTCTCGCCGAGCATCTTCGCGTAGACGTTCGGGTTGAGCGGGAGGAACGGCGCACCGAAACAGGTGCTGAACGCCGCCTTCGGCTCGGTCACGCCCTTCTCGGTGCCGGCGACCTTCGCGGTGTAGCCCGACAGGAAGTGGTACATCGCGTTCTCGGGCGTCAGCCGCGCCACCGGCGGCAGCACGCCGTAGGCATCGGCCGTCAGCATGATCACGTTCTTCGGGTGACCAGCCTGGCCTTCGGGAATCGCGTTGTCGATGAAGTCGATCGGGTAGGAGGCGCGGGTGTTCTCGGTGAGGCTGGCATCGTCGAGGTCGAGCGCCCGGGTCTTCGCGTCGGTCACGACGTTCTCGAGGATGGTGCCGAAGCGTTTCGTCGTGGCGTAGATCTGCGGCTCGGCCTCCTGCGACAGCTTGATCACCTTCGCGTAGCAGCCGCCCTCGAAGTTGAACACGCCGCGGTCGCTCCAGCCGTGCTCGTCATCGCCGATCAGGCCGCGTTCCGGGTCGCTCGACAGCGTCGTCTTGCCGGTGCCCGAGAGGCCGAAGAAGAGCGCGGTGTCGCCGTTCTTGCCGACGTTGGCCGAGCAGTGCATCGGCAGCACGCCCTGGAACGGCAGCTGGTAGTTCAGCACCGAGAAGATCGACTTCTTGATTTCACCGGCGTAATGGGTGCCGCCGATCAGCACCAGCTTGCGGCCGAAGTGCACGAGGATGAAGACCTCGGAGCGGGTGCCGTGGCGCGCCGGATCGGCCTTGAAGTTCGGCAGGTCGATCACCGTGAACTGCGGCTGGTGCACCGCCTGCTTCGCCGGGTCGGTCTCGGGGATGAACATGTTGCGCGCGAACAGGTTGTGCCACGCGAACTCGTTGACGACGCGGATGGGCAGCCGGTACGCGGGGTCGGCGCCGCCCCACGCGTCGAGCACGTAGAGCTGCTTGTCCTGGGCGTAGCTGATCATGTCGCGATAGACCGCGTCGAAGTTCGCTTCGTCGATCGGCTTGTTGACGGCGCCCCAGTGCAGGTGCTGGTCGCTCGACGCCTCCTTGACGATGAACTTGTCGTTCGGCGAGCGGCCGGTGTGCTGGCCCGTGCGCGCGACGAGCGGGCCCTCTGCGGCCAGCTGCGCCTCGCCATTGCGCAGCGCTTCCTCGTACAGCGCCGCCGGGCTGAGGTTCCAGTGGACGCGCCCCGACCCAACGATGCCGAGCGCTTCCAGACCCTGCGCCGGCGCGACCTGCGTGCTCATATGCTCATGACTCCCCGTGTCGGCACCCGCATAGGGTGCCGGAAAGGCGGGCGCTCCTGCGCGCCGCCGAAGCAACGACGAAAAAAGAGGATCGTACAGGCCGGATCGGAAGATCGTCAACTCATCGACGGCCCCCGGGCCCCAAACGCGCTAAAATCACGGGGCGCGCGCCCCGGATCCGGCCGGATCCGGCTTCGTTAAAAAATTGTTAAGAGGCGGTAAACACCGCGGTATTGACGCCGTATTCATGCCTAGAACGCCTTCGCGCGTCGCGCCGCCCGCCGGGAAGGCTCCCGTCGGAGTCGGCGCCCCGGCGACCGTCGGCTCGGCCGGCTCGGCCTCACCGCCCAGTCCGCCGACCTCGGTCGACTCGGTACTGGCTGCCGAAATCAAGGCGCTGGTGCTGGCCGGCGAGCGCGAGCAGGCGCGGGAGCGGTTCGCCGATCTGGTCGCCCACCAGCAGCGGCGCGCGGCGCGCATTGCGTATCACTACCTGCGCGATGCGCACGACGCCGACGAGGCGGTGCAGGATGCCTTCGTGAAGGTGTTCACGCACATCACCAGCTATCGCGAGGAGCTGCCGTTCGAGGTCTGGTTCACGCGCATCCTCGTGAACGGGTGCCTGGATCTGCGCAAGGCTCGAGGGCGGCGGCTGCGGTGGGCCGTGCCGCTCGCGCCGGCGGCGGACACGCCGGTCAACGACCCGCCGGCGCCCGATGCGACGCCCGAGCAGCGGCTGGTGTCGGCCGACCGGGCCCGGGCGATTGCGGCGGCCATCGAGCAGCTGCCCGACCGGCAGCGGACGGTGTTCACGCTCTGCCACATCGCAGAGCAGACGACGAGCGAGGTCAGCCAGGCGCTGGGCCTCAGCGAGGCGACGGTTCGGGTGCATCTCTTCCGGGCGGTGCGCAAGTTGCGCAAGCTGCTCGAGAGGGACCGATAAGCAGCAGGACAGGCATGAAGAGCAGCCACCTTTCCGACGATCGGCTCATCGAGCTCGGGGCCACCGGCACCCCGTCGAGCAGCGAGCAGCAGCACCTCGGGGCCTGCGCCGCCTGCGAGGCGCAGCGCGCCGCGAACGCCCGCCTGCTCGAGGAGCTGTCGATTGCCGCGCACGAGGACAGCGACGCGGTGTTCACCGCCGAGCGGCTGGCGCGCCAGCAGACCCGCATCCTCCAGCGCATCGAGCAGGAAGTGCGTCCGGCGCGCGTCATCGCCTTCCCCGCGGCGTCCGAGGTGGCCCCGGTGGTGGTCCGCCGCCGCCCGCAGGCGAGCCGCTGGATTGCGGCGGCCGCCGTCGCCGGCCTGCTGGTCGGCCTGGCTGCGGGGCGTCTTGGCCCGGAAACGCGCCGCGCGCTTGGCGGTGGCCGTCAGGTTGCCGCATCCGCGCCGCGCGCGGTCGGCACCGGCGCCACCTCCGGGCTCCGGCCGGTAAGCGCGACCATGTCCGACGACGACCTCCTCGGCGAGATCGAGCGCGCCATCAACGGCCGCGGCGGCGCCTCGATCCGCGCGCTGGACGAACTCACGCCGCGCGCGTGGGAAGTTCAGTAGCATGAGGTGAGTGCCACCCCTCATCTTCCGTAAGGGACTCGACCTCAAGCACGAGGTCGCCCACGTCCTGGCCGACAGCTACCACAGCGAGCTGGTGAAGGCGGTCAAGGAGCACGATTACCAGTTCGGCTCGGGCCGCCTGCGGGTGCACCTCGCGCGCGAGTTCGGCTTCTGCTACGGCGTCGACCGCGCCGTGGATTACGCCTACCAGGCGCGCAAGCGCTTCCCCGACCAGCGCGTGGCCCTGACCGGCGAGATCATCCACAACCCGCACGTCAACGAGCAGCTGCGCGCCCAGGGCATCCGGTTCCTGACCGACCCCGGCGAATCGATCGCCCGGCTCACCCCGGACGACGTGGTCATCCTGCCGGCGTTCGGCGTGACCATCGAGCTGCTCGAGCAGTTGAGCGCGCAGGGGTGCACGCTGGTCGACACCACGTGCGGGTCGGTGCTCAACGTCTGGAAGAACGTGAAGCGCTATGCGCAGGATGGCTTCACGTCGGTCATCCACGGCAAGCACTGGCACGAGGAAACGCGGGCCACGGCGTCGCAGGCGCTGCATGCCGGCGGCCACTACCTGGTGGTGCTCGATTACGAAGAGGCCGACTTCGTGTGCGAGTACATCCGCCGCGGCGGGGATCGCGATCAGTTCTTCGCCCGGTTCGAGCACGCGGTGTCGCCCGGGTTCGATCCTGACCGCGACCTGGCGCACACCGGCTGCGCCAACCAGACGACGATGCTCAGCACCGAGTCGCTGGAGATCGGCGAGCGCTTCCGCCGGGCGATGGCCGATCGCTACGGCGAGGCGGACCTGCCGGCGCGCTTCCGCGCCTTCGACACCATCTGCAGCGCCACGCAGGACCGCCAGGACGCCGTGGTCGCCCTGCTCGCCGAGCAGCAGCTCGATGTCATGCTGGTTATCGGCGGCTTCAACAGCAGCAACACGTTCAACCTGGCGCGCATCTGCGCCGGGCGCGTGCCGACGTATCACATCGCCGATCCCGAGGCGCTGGTGTCGGCGGCGGAGATCCGCCACAAGCCGATCGACGGCAAGGTGGAAGTGACAGCGACCGGCTGGCTACCGGCGCGCGGCCCGGTCACGGTGGGCCTGACGGCCGGGGCGTCGACCCCGGACAACCTGGTGGGCACCGTCATCCGCCGCCTCGACGAACTGGCGAATCCGTAAGCCCCCACGCCTCCTGTCCGTGCCGGATGCGCAAGGGTCGTGCCATGCTACCCTATGTTGTTACATCCGCAGCAGTAAACGGTATTCGGGCGGTCGTCGTATTGCCGGGCAGTCGCCATGAAATCTTCACTTCTGACGTCTGGGCGTTTTCTGGCCCTTCCAGGGGTCCTGCTGTGCACCCTCGTCCTCGGCCTGGCCAGCCCTGCGGCCGGCCAGGGGTTCAAGTGGTGGCAGGACGAGGGCTACAAGCGTGAACTCGGCCTGACCGCCGAGCAGAGCACGCGCCTGGAAGAGATTTTCCAGAATTCCTCCCAGGCGCTCCGCCAGCACAAGGAAGCGTTCGACCGCGAGCAGGCCGAATTCGACCGCATCGTCGAGCGCGGCGACGACACGGCCATCATGGACCAGGTCAGCGCCGTGGAGCAGGCGCGCGGCGAGTTGAACAAGGCGCGCGTCATGATGCTGCTGCGCATGCGGCGGACGCTGACCGCCGACCAGTGGGCCAAGTTCACGGCGCTCAACGAACGGTACCGCGAGTCGCGGGAGCGCGCGGGCAACCGCCGCTAGCGGCACCAGGCCCAAGGCACTAAGCACTAAGCACCAAGCACCAAGCACCGATATGAAGCATCTTCCCGTCGCCCGCACGTCCGTTCTCTTCGCCGCCGCCCTCGTGGCCGGCGCCTCGATGGCTTTCGCCCAGGCTGCCCCCGCGCAGTCGGAGCAGTCGCGGCTGGCCGAAATTGCCCGCGTCGCCGCGCAGCAGTTCGAAATCTCGCGTGCGAACGTCGACGCCGGGCAGACGCGGCCGGGGGTGGCGACGCCGGACGTCGGTGCCGAGGTCGGGCTGTCGCTCGACGATGCCACGGCGCGCGCGCTCGAGCGGAACCTCGAGCTCGCGGTGGAGCGGCTCAACCCGCAGACGTTCGACCTGAACATCGCCCGGCTCGAAGCGGCCTACCGGCCGACGCTCACCTCGCTCTTCGGCAAGAACTCGCGGCTGCAGCCGCCAACCAGCACGCTCAACGGCGGCTTCATCGTCGACAACGACCAGACGATCTACAACACCGGCGTGACGCAGGCGCTGAAGTGGACCGGGACCGACGTCACGTTCGCGTTCAACAACAACCGGCAGGTCACCAACAACCGGAACGCCAACTTCAACCCGGCCTACAACAACTCGTTCGCGCTGACGGCGGTGCAGCCGCTGCTGCGCGGCTTCCGCATCGACGGCACGCGGCAGCAGCTCGCCGTCACCGCCATCAACCGCGACATCTCGGAAGTGCAGCTGCGCGGCACCATCGCCACGACGATGTCCGCGGTGCGCAACGCCTACTGGGAACTGCTCTACGCCATCGAGGCGGTGGGCGTGGCCCGCGGCTCGCTCGAACTGGCCGAGAAGCTGGTGGACGACAACCGCGCCCGCGTCGAAGTCGGCACCATGGCGCCGCTCGACGTCGTGCAGGCCGAAGCGGAAGCGGCGACGCGCCGCCAGGCGCTGGCGCAGGCGGAGGCGACGTGGCGCACGGCGGAGCTCGCGCTCAAGCGGCTGATCGTCAACGGCACCGAGGACCCGCTGTGGCGCGCCTCGATCAACCCCACCGATCGTCCGGCGTTCGAGCCGATTGCGCTCGACGTGGAAGGGGCGGTGCGCAAGGCGCTCGAGGAGCGCACCGACCTGGCGCAGGGTCGCCGCACGATCGAGGCCAACGACATCACGCTGCGCTTCATGCGCAACCAGACGCTGCCGCTGCTCGACCTGCAGGCGCAGTACGGGGCCGCCGGCCTCGGCGGCACGCAGTTCCAGCGCAGCGGCGGCGGCGGCATCACGAGCGAGATCATCGGCACCATTCCGGGCGGCTACGCCGACGCGTTCCGCAACCTGCGCAACCTCGATTACCCGAACTGGAACTTCCAGCTGAACCTGAGTTACCCGCTCGGCGGCAGCGCGGCGCAGGCCTCGCTGGCCCGCGCCCGCGTGCAGCGCAACCAGTCGGCGGCGCAGCTGCGGGCGATGGAGCTGCAGGTGGCGACCGAGGTGACCAACGCGGCGCTGCAGGTTGAGAACAGCCTGAAGCGCTACGAGGCGGCGACCGCCGCGCGCTCGCTCGCGCAGACCCGGCTCGAGGCCGAGCAGAGCCGCTTCGACGTCGGCCTCTCGACCAACTTCTTCGTGGTGCAGGCGCAGCGCGACCTCGCCACGGCGCAGAACACGGAGCTGCGCGCGCTGCTCGATTACCGCCGCGCGCTGGTCGACTTCCAGCGCGTGCAGGAGGCGCCGGCCAATCGCGGCGGCGGCATCACCACCGTGCAGGCGCAGGGCGGCAATTAGCACGCGGTTTTTAGCGAAGGACAGAGACGGTTTTCTGACACGGCATTCATGAAAAAACTGGTCATCATCGCGGTTGTCGCGGTCGCCGCCCTGGCAGGCGTCGCGTTCTATTCGGGCATGTTCGGCGGTAACGACGCGGCCAACGCGCAGGCGCCCGGCGGCGGCTTTGGCGGTGGCGGCGGCTTCGCCGGCGGTGGCCGGGGCGGCGGCGGCGGCCGTTTCGGCGGCGGGCCGATGACCGTCGAAGTCGGCACCGTGCACCAGGCCGAGATGTCGCAGCAGCTGGTCGTCGTCGGCAACCTGATTGGCGACGCGACGGTGTCGGTGGTGCCGCGCACCGCCGGCCGCCTGCAGGACGTCTTCGTGCGGCTCGGCGACAGCGTGTCGATGGGCCAGCGCATCGCCAAGATCGAGGACCAGGAGATCGTCGAGCAGGTGCGGCAGGCCGAGGCCGCCTTCGAGGTGTCGCGCGCGACCATCCGCCAGCGCGAGGCCGACCTCGCCCTGGCCCTGACCAACGTCGAGCGCTCGCGCAACCTGTTCCAGCGGCAGCTGCTGCCGAAGCAGACGCTCGACGACAACGAGGCGCGCTACCAGGCGGCGGTCGCCCAGCTCGATCTCGCGCGGGCGCAGAACACGCAGTCGCAGGCGCGGCTCGACGAGCTGAAGATCAACCTCGGCAACACCAGCATCGTGTCGCCGGTCGACGGCTTCGTCGCCCGCCGCGCCGCCGACCCGGGCGCCTTCGTCTCGCAGAATGCCCCGGTCGTCGACGTCGTCGACATCCGGCGGGTGCGCCTGATCGTCAACGTCGTCGAGAAAGACCTGCGCCAGGTGCAGGATGGCGATTCCGCGGCGGTCAACGTCGATGCCTTCCCCGGCGAGACCTTCACCGGGCGCATTGCGCGCGTCGCCCCGGTGCTCGACCCGTCGACGCGCACGGCGCCGATCGAGATCGAGATCCCGAACCCCGGCTACCGGCTGAAGCCGGGCATGTATGCGCGCGTGAACATCACGACCGACGACCGCCGTCAGGCGCTCGTGGTCCCGAACAACGCCGTCGTCGACTTGAACGGGCGCCGCGGCGTCTTCCTGGCGACCGACGAAGGGCGCGCGTCGTTCCGCGCGGTCCGCGTCGGCATCGAGGACGAGGCCAACGCCGAAATCCTCGAGGGGGTCGCCGAGGGCGATCGCGTGATCACGACCGGCTCGGCGGCGCTGACCGACGGGGCGGCGTTCGTCATTGCCGGCCAGGCGGGGGGCGAGAACGGCGCGGCCGCGGCCGGCGGCGACGGACGCAACGGCGGGCGGGCCGGCAACGACGGCAACGGTGGCGGCGGGCGCCGCGGCGGCCGTCGCGGCGGGCAGGCGCCGGCGGGCAACTGAGTCCTAATCCCGGGTAACCACGCACTACTCACACGACAGAGAGCAGAGATGAGCATTCCTCGCATAGCCATTGAACGGCCGGTCACGATGTTCATGCTCAGCGCGATCGTGGTGCTGCTGGGCACCATCGCGCTGCTCCGGCTGCCGGTGGACCTGATGCCGGAGATTCAGCAGCCGACGATCTCGGTGAGCGTGAACTACACCGGTGTCGGCCCGCTCGAGATGGAGGAGCTGGTCACCAGACCGATCGAGCAGGCGGTCAGCGCCGTCGCCGGACTGCGCCAGGTCAACTCCACGTCGTCGGAAGGTCGCTCGATCGTGCGTCTCAGCTTCAACTGGGGCACCGACATGAGCGAGGCGGTCGACGACGTCCGGACACGCCTCGACCGCATCCGCGGCCGCCTGCCCGAGGAGGCGGACCCGGCGACCATCTTCAAGGCCGACTCGAACGCGCAGCCGATCATCAACCTCGGCGTCGAGGGCGACTTCGACCCGGTGACGCTGCGCGAGATCGCGCAGAACGAGCTGTCGCCCCGCCTCGAGCGCGTGCCCGGCGTGGCCGCGGTGCAGGTCAACGGCGGCCTGCGCCGGCAGATCCACATCGAGCTGTCGCGCGAGAAGATCACCGCGCTCAACCTCTCGGTCAACCAGGTCGTGCAGATGCTGCGGACCGAGAACCAGAACACGCCGCTCGGCGAGGTCAGCCAGGGCGACGCCACCTACCTGGTGCGCAGCCAGGGGCAGTTCGAGAGCCTCGACGACATCCGTAACCTGGTGGTCATGACCCGGCAGGGGGTGCCGGTCTACGTCCGCGACATCGCCGAGGTCGTCGATTCCACCGAGGACCGCCGGCAGTTCCTGCGGATCAACGGCCGTCCCGGCATCCGCATGAGCGTCACCAAGCAGGTCGGCGAGAACACGGTCGCCGTCGCCCAGGGCATCAAGGACGAAATGGACCGGATCAACCGCGAGGTGCCCGGCGTCAGCCTGCTCGTCACGAACGATTCGTCGACATTCATCGAGCGCGCCATCCTCAACGTGCAGGAGCACGCGATGATCGGCGGCATCCTCGTCGTGCTGATCATCTTCGCGTTCCTGCGCGACTTCCGTTCGACGATTATCGTCAGCATCTCGATCCCGGTGTCGGTGATCGGCACGTTCGCGCTGCTCTACTTCGGCGGCTACACGCTGAACACCATGACCTTCGGCGGCCTGGCACTCGGCATCGGCATGGTCGTCGACGCCGCCATCGTCGTGCTCGAGAACACACACCGGCACCTGCACATGGGCAAGGACCGGATGACGGCGGCCATCGAGGGCAGCGAGGAGGTCTGGTCGGCCATTCTGGCGTCGACGCTGACCCACATCGCCGTGTTCCTGCCGCTGCTGTTCCTGTCGGGCACGGCCAGCATCATGTTCGGGCAGCTCTCGGTCGTCGTCATGTTCTCGCTGGCGATGTCGCTGTTCGTCGCCGTGACGATCGTGCCGGTGCTCTGCGCCTACTGGCTGAAGACGCCGGAGGAGGAAGCGCAGCGCTCGGGCGTCCTCGGCGCGATGTTCAACGCCAGCGAGCGGTTCCTGAACTGGATGGACGAGTCGTACCGCCGCACCATCCACTGGGCGCTGGCGCATCGGCCCACGGTCATCGGCGGCGCCGCCGCGGTGACGGTGCTCGCTGCCCTGCTCTACCCGACGATCGGCGTCGAGCTGCTGCCGCAGACCGACGAGGGCGAGGTCAACGTCAACGCGCAGCTCCCCGTCGGCACGCGCATCGAGCGCACCGAGGCGGTGATGCTGCAGCTCGAGGAGATGGTCAAACAGGCGGTCCCCGAGGCCACCACGATCATCACCAACGGCGGCGGCGGCGGTGGCGGCCCGTTCGGCGGCGGCCAGAGCAACCGCGGCCAGATGAACATCAAGCTGGTGCCGCGCGACGAGCGCACCCGCACCAACGACGAGATCGCGCAGGACCTGCGCCGGCGGCTGACCGGCCTGCCGGGCGTCGTCGTCCGCGCCAATCCCGCCGGCGGCAACTTCCAGCTGAACAACCTGCTGGGCGGCGGCGGCGGCGACGGCCGTCTCGCCCTCGAGATCCGCGGCTTCGACCTCGACGACCAGCGCCGGCTGACCGAGGAGGCCGAGGCGCTGATGCGCGATACCCCCGGCGTCGCCGACGTCCGCCAGGCGGTGGATGCGGGCCGGCCGGAAATCGCCATCCGCGTCGACCGGCCGAAGGCCGCCATGCTCGGCATGACCGTGCAGAACGTCGCCTCGACCATCCAGACCAACGTGCAGGGGACGACGGCCGCACAGTTCCGCGATCGCGGCAACGAGTACCCGATCATCGTCCGGCTGCGCGAGCAGGATCGCGGCGCCATCTCGGACATCGGCGACGTGCTCGTCGGCACGCCGGGCGGCCAGGTCGTGCCGGCGCGCAACCTGCTGGCCATCGGCCGCGCCACCGGCCCGACGCAGATCGACCGCAAGAACATGGAGCGCGTCACCCGCGTCAACGCCGAGATCGAAGTGCCGCTCAGCGAGGCGGTCGAAGCGGTCCAGGCGCGCGTGCCGGAGCTGCGGATTCCGCCCGACTTCTCGGTCGGCTTCGGCGCCGAGGTCGAGGAGCAGGCGCAGGCGTTCCAGCAGCTGCTGCTGGTGCTCGTCCTCGCCGTGCTGCTGGTCTACGCGGTGATGGCGTCGCAGTACGAGTCGCTGCGCGACCCGTTCATCATCATGTTCTCGATCCCGGTGGCGGCCATCGGCATCGTGGTGGCGCTGCTCGTCACCAACACCGCATTCAGCATGCAGGCCTACATCGGCGTCATCATGCTGGCCGGCATCGTCGTCAGCAACGCCATCCTGCTGGTCGATTACATCAACACGCTGCGCAAGCGCGACGGCCTGCCCCTGCGCGAGGCGGTGGAGATCGGCGGCCGCACCCGCCTGCGCCCGATTCTGATGACCGCCATCGCGACCATGCTGGGCCTGGTGCCGATGGCCATCGGCTTCGGCGAGGGCGGCGAGCTGCAGGCGCCGCTCGCCCGCGTCGTCATCGGCGGCCTGCTCGCCTCGACGCTGGTGACCCTGGTCCTCGTGCCGGCGGTCTACACGCTGTTCGAGGAAGGCTGGGCCGGACTCTGGCGGAAGAAGGCGGCCGGCGAGGCGCATTAGTCCTCGTCGCCGTTGAGATGTGGGGGCCGGCTCCAGCCGGCCCCCTTTTTTTGTACCTGTACCCGTGGTGTCCGGCTTCCCTGGGCGCCGAAGCGCAGCGCGCGAAGGCGGCAGCCGAACTTCCGTGTCGCCCCGCCGGCGCGGGCGCGGCGACCGGGCGGCCACCGCGACAGCACGCCGGGAAACCGCGCGTAGCTCGTACCCTTCCGATTGACGCGTCGACTAGGAAATGACTCGATGCGGCATCCGACACACGGCTCAAAGCGTTCCCGCTGACTCGCGGCAACTCGAACGCGCTGGGAGAAAGTCGCCGCGATGAATCGCTACACGCGCTTTCCCGCCGCGCGGTGAGTCGGCGTGCGTCGCAAGGTGGCCGCCCGCTCGCCGCGCCCGCACCGGCGAAGGTCAGAGAAACGATGCGGTGGCGACGAGTCCGATGGCCGTGACAATGAAGATGCCGTAAAAGAACGCCACCGCGAGTGCACGACCTGCCGCACCGGTCCAGGTCGTTCGATAGGCGAATCGGATGGCGAGACCAAGGTAGGTCACGCCCAGAATGATTCGCGTGTTCTGCATGGCGTTGGCGACGTCACGCCGGGCCAGCTCCGGCAGCATGGTCAACGCTCCGAACATGAAGTAGGCGGCATGGACGTGCAGCGCGAACCACAGATGCTCAGGAAAAGTCCGTTTCGATCGATGCGTCACCGCCATCACCAACCACGCGCACAGCGGGACAAGGACGAACATCGTTCGGGGCACGGCTTCCGTCATCGCCGCCTGAAGCCGCACTTCGGGGTCGACAACACCACCTTCGATGAACTCGGCGCGGTCTTCGTCAGAGAAGACGGGCTGCGAAGAAATGAGCGCCGATACCGCGAAGAAGACGACGCTGCAGATCAGATACAGGCGAAGCGGAGACAGGTACCGGGTGCGGCGACCGGCCAGATACTCGACTGTCAACGCGCCGGGCCGCGTCAGCAGCAGGCGCATCGACGACGGGAACTTCCCATCGAGGTGCAGCAACTCGTGGACAAGTTCTCGGACGACGTCCTGGAACGTCGGCCCGAGCGGAGTCGCCTTCTGGCCGCACTCAGAACAAAACGGCCCGCTGATCTCGGCCCCGCAGTTCAGACATTCCGCTGGGTCACTGGCGACACCCGCCATCGGCACGCTCCTGTACGGGGGCGATGGTATCGCACCGGCCACGCAGGCGCCTCACTGCTCGGCCAGCTCCTTCAGCTTCGCCAGCGCCTTCGGCCACATACCCTCGAACATCGTCCGGTGCTCCTCGTCGATATCCATGTCGATGAGCACTTCGGTACGGCCGTCCTTCTCCCTGAAGGTGTAGTTCTCGAAGGCCGGCGCCCACGCCTTCACCGCAGCGCTGGTCGTGTCTTCCTTGCCGTCCTGAATGACACCCAGGTGTTGAATCGACATGTGTTCCAATGGCCGGTTTATCTTGATCTGGCTCACCATGCCGCCGAGCCTGCCGTCCTCACCCGGACCCAGAAAGCGGATCCGGCTCCCCTCGCTCCAGTCGCCCTCGAACCATGAGCCCTTCGGATTGAAGGCGCTGGTCCATTCACGATAGGTGGAGTCCTGGAACATCGTGTCCCACACCTTCTGCTTCGGTGCGTCGATCGTGGTCGAGAAGTGCAGCTTCTCCATAGAGTCCTTTCCCCGGAATCCGCCTGTTGGAATACAACGGAATGGCGCTCAGGGTGAAGTCGGCCAGCAGGCGCGCTATCGGGCGGAGGTCCGACTGAAACTGGACGAGAGGGCCGGCCCAAGCCGGCCCCCACGCACGAACGTTACGCCGGGAGGCGTTGCTTCAGGGCAGCCACGCTGACGCCGGTGACGGGGTCGATCCAGTCCGCCGCGATCTCGGTGAGGGGGTCGAGCACGAAGGCCCGCTCGCGGAAGCGCGGGTGCGGGACGATGAGGCCGGGTTCGTCGATGACGCGGTCGGCGTAGAGGATCAGGTCGAGGTCGAGCGTGCGCGGGGCGTTGACGTAGGGACGCTCGCGGCCGAACTGCTGCTCGATGGCCTGCAGCGCCTCGAGCAGGGCGCGCGGCGCATGCGCGGTCTCCCCGACCGCGGCCGCGTTCAGGTAAGGCGCCTGCGATGAGGGAACGCCTACCGGCTCGGTGTCGTGGAACGAAGATGCACGGAGGTTGGTGAGAAGGGCGCCGAGCGCGTCGAGCGCCCGGCGCAGGGTGGTCTCGCGGTCGCCGAGGTTGCTGCCGAGGGCGACGGCTACTCGAGCCACCGCGTCGGCAGGACGCCGCCCTGGCGCGGCACGCCGCCGGTCCGCTTGCCGAGCAGGTCCTCGAAGCCGGCCGCGCCCTGCTCGAACAGGCGCTTGTGCTCCATCGACTCACCGAGCACGACGTTCAGCATGATGCGATGGCGGGCGTGCGTCATCGCCGCCACCCGCGGCGTCCACCGCTCGACGAAGCTGCCCAGCTCGCGGGCGTCCTCCTCGAGGATGCCGCGGTAGACAGCCGTCTCGACCTTCTTCGTCTTTCCCACGCTCGGCGTGGGGTACTCGCGCGCCGGCGACGGCAGCGGCGCGGCAAACTCGGACAGCGCATCGATCAGCCACTTGAGGTGCGTTTCCTCGCGGTTGATGACGTACTGATACGTGTTGTTCAGGTCGTAGTGGGCAACGACCACCGCCGACGCCTCGTGGCGCTTGACCAGGGCCAGGCGTTCCGCGGCGAACTCGGTGAGCAGGGGCTGCAGGTCTGACTGCTTCATGCCTTCTGTTTTTCTTTGCAGGAGATGCAGACGCGCGTCCACGGAATCGCCAGCAGGCGCGCCTCGGCAATCGGTTCGCCGCAGTCGCGGCAGACGCCGTAGGTCCCGTTGTCGAGGCGCCGCAGCGCCTCCTCGATGGCCTGGAGAATCTTGGCGTCGGTCTGCTTCAGTTTCAGCTGGATGTGGACTTCGTTGTTCCCGCTCGCCTGGTCGGCCATGTCGCCCTGCCGGCCGGAGTTGTTCTCCATCGTCCACTGCAGCGGCTTGGCGGCCGACCCGCCGAGCAGTTCGCCCTGCTTCCGGAGGAGCGCGTCCCTGTAGGTGGTCTCGTCCATCTGTCTCGAACCCTGTGAGCCGGAGTAAACCCCGATTTTATCACCAGTAGAGGCGGCGGGGGCGGAACTGACGTTCCGCAGCTACTCCGCTCGCAGGGTGGACAGCGGCTTGTTCCGCAGCACGTCGACGCTGGCCAGCACGCCGATGGCCGCCACCAGCAGCGCTGTGACGCCGATGCCGGCGAGGGTGATCCCGGGCGTCGGATCCCAGGAGAGATCGAGGGCGAACCGGGCGACCGCCCAGCTGAGGGCGATGGCGCCGATCGCGCCGACGGTGCCGGCAATGGCCCCGAGCACCCCGTACTCGAGCAGCAGCATCGTCGCAATCAGCCGGCTGTTGGCGCCGAGCGTCTTCAGGATCGCCGCCTCGTAGACGCGCCGGAACTTGGTCATCGACACCGCGCCGACCAGGATCAGGATGCCGCTGAACAGCACCAGCCCGCCGACCACCGTCACCGCCAGCGTGACGTTCTCGACGATCCCCTGGATCGTCGCCAGCAGCTCGCGCAGGTCGACGATGGTGACGTTCGGGAAACGGCGGACGATGTCCGACTGCAGACGGATGCGGGCGTCGGTATCCGCCGGCCCCTGCAGCGTCGAGATGAACGTGTGGGGAGCATCGCCGAACGAGCCTGGACGGAACACGAACATGAAGCCGCCGGCGCGGAAGTCGCCCCACTCCACCTTGCGCACGCTGGCCACGCGGGCCGTAATCAACTGGCCGAGCACGTCGAAGGTCAGCTCGTCGCCGACGTTGATGCGCGACGGCCCGTCCGGGCGCGGCGCGTCGCGCGGGCCGTCGTTATCACGCTCCAGGAACGCATCCTCGATGGAGACCTCGGCGGTCGCGGGGGTCACCGCCGCGTCGCCCCACCACTCCCCCGCCACCAGCGTCTCGTTCGGGTTGATGTTGCTGCGATAGGTGACGGTGTACTCCCGCGACATGTTGCCGCGGCCGCGCACCTCCTGGTAGTTGTCGAGGTCGATCTCGCGTCCCTGTGCCCCGACGACGCGCGCTCGCAGCGTCGGGATGACCAGCGGCGCCGGCGCGTCGCCGTTGGCGGCGTCGACCATGGCCGAGATCGCCCCGGCCTGGTCCGCCTGGATGTCCATCAGGAACATGTCCGGCGCATCCGGCCCGACCTGCAGCGAGAAGTCGCGCAACAGGTTGGCCTGCAGGCTCTGCACGCCGAGGATGAAGAAGGTGCCGAGGCCGACGGCCAGCAGGATCACCCGCGTCTGGTTGCCCGGCCTGGCGACGTGCAGCACCGCCTGGCGCAACGCAAACGAGCGCGAGTGGCGCAGCGGCTGCACCGCGCGGATCAGCGCCGCGCCGGCCAGGTGCAGCACGAAGGCAATGCCGACGAAGCCGCCCGAGAGCACCAGGCCGACCATGATCGAGCCGGCCTGCCACGAGGCGACGCCGACCAGCGCCGCAGCCACCGCGCCGGTCACGCTCCACTTCAGCCAGTCGAACCGCGGCGCCGGCGGAATGTCCTGCCGGAGCAGCAGCGACGGCTTCACCAGCCGCACCTCGAGCAGCGGCACGACGGAGAAGAGCAGCGACACGAGCATGCCGACCGCCAGCCCCTGCACCACCGCCCCGGGCGTCAGGCTGTAATCGACCGGCAGCAGCGTCGTCAGGTCGCCGATGAACGAGGCGGCGGCGGCGAGCGCCGCGCCGGCCATCGCCACGCCAAGGGCGCTGCCGGCGAACCCGAGCAGCAGCACCTGCGCCATGTAGACGGCGAGCACGCGCGCCGAGGTGCCGCCGAGGCATTTCAGGATGGCGATGCTCTTGATCTTCTGCTGCACGAACACGCGCGTCACGCTCGACACGCCGATGCCGCCGAGGATCAGGACGACGAGCCCGACGAGACTGAGGTAATTCTCCGTTCGCGTCAGGTCCTCGCCGAGGTCGTCCTCGCTGGCGCGATACGAGCGCACGCGGACGAAGTCGTTGACGAACGCCTGCCGCAGCCGCGGCAGCATCGGCTGCACCTGCTCCGGCGGCACGCGCAGCAGGATCTCGCGGTTGGAGCGGCTGCCGAAGCCGAGGAGCCCCGTTGACTCGATCTCGGCGTGGTCGATGAAGACGCGCGGGCCGAGCGTGAACGCGCCCAGCCGCCGCCCCGGTTCAGACGTGACGACGCCGCGAATCTCGAAGTCCTGCGTGCCGATGCGCAGGCGATCGCCCACCGACACGCCGAGCGCGGCGAGCAGTTCCGGCCGCACCAGCACACCTTTGTCCTTCAGGAGATCGTGGGAGTAGGTCCCCTCCTGGAGCACCATGCGCCCGTAGAACGGGAACTCGGCCTGTACCGCGCGGAGTTCCACCATCTTCGTGATGGTCGCCCCTTCCTCCGCCGGCCGCACCATGGTTGAGACCTCGATCGTCTCGGCGCGATCGAGGATGTTCCCGGCGCGCGCCTCGCTGTCGAGCGTCGTCAGCACCGTGTCGCTGAAGGGGCGGTTGCTCGAGACGATGAAGTCGGCCGCGAGCACGGCCTGCGCCTCGGCCGCCAGCGCCACACGAACGCCCTGGATCACCGAGCGGATGGCGACGATCGAGGCGACGCCGATGGCGATGCAGATGAAGAAGAACAGCAGCCGCTGCCACGAGGCACGCAGCTCCCGCATGGCCATCCGGACGACGAACGTCATCGCACGGCCTCCAGGCGCGGCGCGTGCACCCGGGCGCCGTCGCGCAGGACGATCTGCTCGTCGGCCAGCGCCGCCAGCTCGGCATCGTGCGTCACGAGAATCAACGTCGTCTTGCGCGTCCGGTGCACGCCGAGCAGCAGGTCGAGGATGTGCCGGCCCGTGGACGAATCGAGGTTCCCGGTCGGCTCGTCGGCCAGCAGGATCGGCGGGTCGTTGGCCAGCGCCCGCGCGATGGCAATGCGCTGCTGCTCGCCGCCCGAGAGCTGCGACGGATAGTGATGGCCGCGGTCGGCCAGGCCGACCTCCGCCAGCAGCTGCTTCGCGCGATCGAGGGCGTCCCGGCGGCCGGCGATCTCCATCGGCACGGCAATGTTCTCGAACGCCGTCAGCGACGGCACGAGGTGGAAGAACTGGAAGACGAACCCGATCTTCTCGCCGCGCAGCCTGGCCAGGCCGTCTTCGTCGAGCGTCGTGATGTCGGTGCCATCGACGACGATCGACCCGGCTGACGGCGCGTCGAGGCCGGCCAGCAGCCCGAGCAGCGTTGACTTGCCGCTGCCCGAGGGGCCGACGATGGCGACGAACTGCCCCGAGGGGATCGTCAGGTCGAGCGGCTTGAGAATGGTGAGCGGCCGGTCGCCGCTCTGGACGGTCTTGGTGACACCACGCAGCTCGATCATGAATCCCGCTTTTCCAGGAGCGGCTCGATGGCGTTGAACATCAACTCGCTGATGATGCGCGCCCCTTCCGCATTGGGGTGGATGCCGTCGCGCTGGTTGAGCGCAGGGTCGCCCGCCACCCCTTCGAGGAAGAACGGGACAAAGGGCACGTGCTGTTCGCTGGCGAGTTCGCGATACACACCGCGGAACTCGCTCGTATAGGCCTCGCCATAGTTCGGCGGCGCTTCCATGCCGGTGAGCACGACGGTGATGCCGCGCCGGCGAGCCGTGGTAATCACCTGCGTCAGGTTTTCCTTCAACTGCGAAATCGGGAGGCCGCGCAAGCCGTCATTGGCCCCCAGTTCGACCACCAGCAGTTCCACCGGTCCCTGCAGCGAATAGTCGAGGCGGCGCAGGCCGCCGGCTGACGTATCCCCCGAGACGCCGGCGTTGATGACCTCGTAGCGGTAGCCCTCGTCGTTGAGCCGCTGCTGAACCAGCGACGGAATCGACTCGACCGGCTGGAGCCCGAGTCCCGCGGTCAGGCTGTCGCCGAGGAACACGATCCGTGGCAACCCCTCGGCGGGAGGAACGGGAAGCGACGGGCTGGAAGCGTCGGCCGTCCCGGTCGTCACCGGCTGCTCGGCGACCGCCGCCTCGCGCGGCCCGTCCGCGGAGCAGGCCGTGAACAGCAGCACGGCAACGAGCGGGAGAAACCACGTATGAGTCCGCATGTCCTGTCGGGTCATTATGTTATAAGCGAAAGACGTGAGCCACTTCGCCCTGCTGCCCGGCGCCCTCGAGGCGGCGCTCCTAGATACGACACGGACGCTCGGGGAGTTGCACTTTCATACTGCCCTTCAGACCCGTGACCTCGACGTCTGGTCGTCCGACGAGGACATTCGAACCCGCATCGCAAATCGCCTGGGGTGGGTCGAGGCCGTCGACTTCGCGCGCGGCGAGCTCCCCCGCCTGCAGGCATGCGCCGAGATGGTCCGCGACGGCGGCTTCACCGACGTCGTCCTGCTCGGCATGGGCGGATCGAGCCTGGGGCCGGAAGTCCTGCGCCAGGTGATCGGCGTGGCTGACGGCTTCCCGCGTTTCCGGATGCTCGACTCGGTGGATCCCGACACGGTCCGCGACGCCATGAGCGCCGCGCCGACCTCGCTGTTCGTGTTCGCCAGCAAATCGGGCGGCACCATCGAGCCGAACGCGATGGCGGCCGAGGCGCGCCGCCGCGTCGAGGAGGCTGGCTTCTCCGACTGGGGCTCGCGCTTCGTGGCCATCACCGACGAAGGCACCGCCCTGCACCGGCTCGCGCAGGAGCAGCGCTTCCGCGAGATCTACGTCAACCCGTCGAACATCGGCGGCCGCTACTCGGCGCTGTCGTTCTTCGGCATGGTGCCGGCGGCGATGATGGGCATCGACGTCGCCGGCGTGCTCGAGCGCGCCGCGGCGATGGCCGATCAGTGCTTCATGCCCGACATGACGGCCAACCCCGGCCTCGCACTCGGCGCGCTGATGGCCGCCGGGGCGAAGCACGGCCGCGACAAGCTCACGCTGCTGCTGCCGCCGCGTCTCTCGTCATTCGGCCTGTGGGTCGAGCAGCTCGTGGCCGAGAGCACCGGCAAACAGGGCAAGGGGGTCGTGCCGATCACCGGGGAGCCTGCCGACGCCGCGGCGGGTGACGACCGCATCGTCGTGGCAGTACACCTGCCCGATGAGCCCGCGGACGCGCCGATGGATGCGGCGCGCCGGGAGGCGCTGCGCGCGGCAGGCACGCCGATGCTCGACATCGACATGCCGGACGCGCTGTCGCTCGGCGCCGAGTTCTTCCGGTGGGAAGTGGCGACCGCGGCCGCGGGCCGGCTGCTCGACATCAACCCGTTCGACGAACCCAACGTGCAGCAGGCGAAGGACGCCACGCGCGTGCTGCTCGATGCCTTCAAGGCGCAGCGCCGCCTGCCCTTCCCCGAGCCGCACGCCAGCGTCGGCGGCGCCCGCTTCACGATGAGCGCCGCGGCCCAGGAGGCCGCCGCGCACGCCGGGGTGGCCGGGTTCCTGCGCTCGGTGAAGAAGGGCGACTACCTGGCATTACTGGCCTACCTGCCGTCGCACGACGCGGCGATCGCGCAGCAACTGGCCTCCGCACGTGCAAGCCTGGGCACTCGTGCCGGGTGCCCGACGATATTCGGGTACGGCCCGCGCTACCTCCACTCCACGGGGCAGCTGCACAAGGGAGGCGCCAACACCGGCATCTTCATCATCGTCATGGCGCCGCCGGCCGAGGACCTGGCCATCCCCGGCGAGCCGTTCTCGTTCGGGACGCTCGAACAGGCGCAGGGGCTCGGCGACTTCCAGTCGCTCGAGCGCACCGGCCGTCGCGCCCTGCTGATCCAGCTCCCCTCGCGCGAGCCCCAGGCGATAGCCCGCGCCTTCGCCGCTCTCTCGTAGCTCCGGAACGTCAGTTCCGCCGGGTGTATACCTCGTATACTGGGCCGCGTGGCGCCCCCGACGTTTCACCCAACGCTGGCGCGCGCAACCGCCGCGCTCGAACGGGGCCGCGGGGCTGAGGCGGCGCGGCTGCTTGCCCCTGTCCTCAAGGCAGGTTCGCTCTCGCGCGACGACGAGTTCGCCGTCCGCTCGGCGCTCGCCGAGGCGTTCCTGCTTCAGGACGACCTGGCGCAGGCCTCAACCACCCTGGGCCGCCCGCCGGACGCGCTTCGCGAGCCGATTTCCGAAGGGCGCCAGGCCACGCTGTGGCGCCTGCACGGGCGCATCACCTTTGCCCGCGGCGAGCAGTCGCGCGCCATCGCCCTGCATGCACGCGCGCTGAAGCATGCCGAGCTTGCCCACGAACCGCGCGCCATCGGCCTCGCGCACTACGAGCTCGCACTCTGCTACAAGCAGGTCGGCGACTCGGGCATTGTCCGCGAGCACCTGACTGAGGCGGCCTCCGCGCTGCATGCCGCCGGCGACCGCCGCCATCTGGCGCTGGTGCACTCGCTGTCGGCAGTGCTGCTCGCGCAGTCGGGACGGACCGACGAGGCCAGTGCGGCACTGCGGCAGGGCGAACGTCTGGCCACCGCCATCCAGGCTGACGATGTGCTCGCCGGCATCGTGCACAACCAGGCGAACGTCGCGCTGATGCGGCATCAGCACGAGCAGGCGCTGGCGCTGGCCGAGCGCAGCGTGGCGCTGCACCAGAGCCTCGGGTCGGGCCATGGCCTGGCGGTGGCGCTGGCGACCCTCGGACAGATCTACGTGCAGATCGGCGAGCTGGAGAAAGCCGAGCAGACGCTGACGCGCACGCTCGACGTGCGCAGCCCGGTGCAGTTCCACGAAACCACCGGCGCGGTCTTCGACACCCTCGCCCAGATTCACTTGATGCGCGGCTCGTACGAGCGCGCCGCGGAGTACCTGCGGCATGCCGGGGATGCCTACGGCGCCTACGGCACGACCATGCGCTGGTACGACTGGTCGCTCAAGCTGCTGGCCGTCAAGCTCGCCATCCGCCGCGGCCACTACAACGACGCGCTCGCCCAGGCGGAGGAACTGGCGCGGGAACCGGGCGTGCCGCCCTCGGAGGCCATCCAGGCCGACCTCGCGGCGTGCGAAGCGCTGCTCGCCGCAGGCCGCACGGCCGACGCGGAGGCGCGCCTGGCCGGCTGCGAAGCGCGTCTCGATCCGCGGAGCTCGCCGGCCAGCTGGGGCGACTACCTGCGGACACGCGGCGCCGTGCACGAACAGTCGGGACGCCACGACGCCGCGTACCACGACTTCGCGCAGAGCGTGAACGTGTTCGACCTGCTCGGCGAGCGCTACCAGGCGGCGCTCAGCCAGCTGGCGCTCGGCCGCCTCTCGGCATTGGGCGGCGCGCGTGGCGCTGCCGAGCGCCATCTCGATCAGTCGGCCGCGGTGTTCCGCGCCCTCGGCGCGCAGCCCCATCTCGACGAAGTGCGTGCCGCCCGCGCGCGGCTCGACGCCCCGGCGCCGGCCGTGGCAACAGCGTCGCCCGCCGATGCGGACGATGCCATCGTGCGGAGGCTGATCGAGGCGGCGGTGCTGCCGGGCCTGCTGGCGCGGGAAACGGCGGGGGCGCTGATGGAAACGACCGGCGCGGATGCGGTGGTCATCGCCGTGATGCCCGAGGCCGACGATCCGCGCGTGGTCGCCGCCGCCGGCTGCGAACCGGACGTCGCGCGCGCGCTGGCGCGCGCCGCCCAGGACGGCAGCCGCGCCTTCCGCGACGGGTTGATCGTCTCTGAACCGCTCGGCCGCGATCCCGACGGCCCGCGGAGCTGCACGCTCGTGTCGGCGCGCGGGCTGCCGGACCAGGCGCTGCGGCGACTCCGGATGCTGGCGGCCGTGGCGCGGCAGGGTTTCGAGTTGTGCGGCGCGCGCGAGCGGCCGCGTGCCGCCGAACAGGCCATGGAACGCTCCCTCGAGCCGCTGCTGCCCGGCTTCATCTGTGCGAGCGCGGCCATGAACCGCGTCGCCGATCAGATCCAGCGGATGCAGGGGCTCCACCTCACGGTCCTCATCACCGGCGAGAGCGGCACCGGCAAGGACCTGGTGGCACGCGCCATCCACGTCGGATCGCCGCGCCGCGCCGCGATGTTCCTCCCCTACAACTGCACCACGACCTCGCGCGAGCTCGCCGACAGCCAGCTGTTCGGCCATCGCCGCGGCAGCTTCACGGGGGCGGTCGCCGACCAGCAGGGGCTGATCCGCTCCGCCGCCGGCGGCACCCTCTTCCTCGACGAAGTGGGCGACCTGCCGCTCGACGTGCAGCCGAAGCTGCTGCGCTTCCTCGAGCAGGGGGAGATCATCCCGGTCGGCGACGCGCGCCCGCAGGCGATCGACGTGCGGGTGCTCGCCGCCACCAACGCCGACCTGGAACAGCGCGTCAGCGAAGGGCGCTTCCGCGAGGACCTCTACTACCGGTTGAGCGTGATCCGGATCCACGTGCCGCCGCTGCGCGAGCGCCGCGAGGAGATTCCCCACCTGAGCACGTTCTTCCTGCGCGAGGCCGCCGAGCGCATCGGCAAGCCGGACGTGCAATTGAGCCAGGCCACGCTCGATCTGTTTGCGCGCTACTGGTGGCCCGGCAACGTCCGCCAGCTGCGCAACGAAATCCAGCGCGCCGTGGCGATGAGCCCGGCCGACGGGGTCATCGAGCCCGACCACCTCTCGCCCGATCTGGCCGCGCCGCCGGCGACGCCGGCTGCCACCGTCATGCCGGCAGCAGAGCACGCCGCGCCGGGCCACCTCGCCACCGCCGTCGCGCAGGTCGAGCGCCAGATGATTGCGGCAACGCTTGCCTACACCGCCGGCAACATCTCGGAGAGCGCGCGGGTCCTGGGGCTGACACGCCGTGGGCTGTACTTGAAGATGCGGCGCCTGGGGCTGGAAGGTGCCGCGTCGGATACCTACTAATCAGGTATACAGGGGACTGAGTAGCTGCTATACAGATTGGGCCGGGTTCCTGGTCGTCGCTGGACAAGTAACCCCAGTATGATCAACGCGTTGCAACGTGTGCACAGTTTTGCGCGACTCCAGCGACACGGGCAATGCGCTTGATTACGGAAACCGGCCGTTAACCCATATTCCCCGGAGCACCCGTGATTTCAGCGAACTCCCCCGCGACCACCCTGCACCCGACGGCCCGCCGCCAGCGGATCGGCCAGCGACGCAAGCTGGCGGTTCCAGGCCGCCTGACGTGGCGTGATGCCTCCGGCACGCTGCGCTTCATTACGGTGATGACGCGCGACGTCAGCGACGTCGATGTGTTCGTCGAGTGCCAGATGCCGGCCACCATCCCGCTCTATCGCCTGGTGCACTTTCAGGTCGAGCGGCCGGCGCGCGACTGCGCGGAGCTGCCGCGCGTGCTGAAGCAGGGCAAGGTGTTGTCCGCCGTGTACCGCGTCGGGCCCTACCGGTCGTCAACCGGGACGCCGCAGGGATATGCGCTGCGCCTGCTGGTGGAGCCGGTCCGCGCCGGCGTGCCGCAGCAGCTGCGCGAAGTGGCGGCGGCTAACTAGACTTGCGCCAGTAGCGCGCCAGCCCGAGCCACAGCAACTCGAAGGGCGCAGCCAGGCCGTACGACGCCAGCTGCGCCTCGTTCATCTGCCGCCGGAAGTCGCGTCGTACGTCGTCGGCAAAGCGCGCCGCGCGTTCCTCGTCGCTGCCGCCCCAGGCGAGCGACGCCTTCACCCAGCCCGCATACCGATCGAGGTGCTCCAGCAGCTGCTGCATGTGCGCGCGCACCGGCAGCACCGCCGGGCCGAAGTGCGTCAGGAAGAGCGTCGCCGGATCCCACGCCTCGATGCGCGCCGCGCTCTGGCGCCACGCGGCCAGGTCGATGTCCGGCGGCGGCGTCGGCGGCAGCAGGTAGCCGCCGTCGATCTGCACCCCCGCGGTGTCGCCGACGAAGGCGACGCCGCTCTGCGGATCGAAGTAGCTGACGTGGTGCGAGGCGTGTCCGGGCGTGTAGGCCACCTCGAACGCGCGTCCGGCCACCTCCACGCGTTCTCCTCCGTCGAGCGCCACGAGGTTCGCCGCCGGCACCGGCGCGAACTCGCCCCACAGCTCCTCCATGCGGTCGCCGTACAGGCGCGCGGCGCTGGCCAGCAGCTTCGCCGGATCCGCCATGTGCGGCGCGCCGCGGCGGTGGACCAGCACCTTCACCCGCGGATGGCGCCGGACGATGACGCCGGTGGCTGCCGCGTGATCGAGGTGGATGTGCGTGAGCAGCAGGTGGGTGACGTCCGACAGCCGCAGCCCCTGTGCCTGGAGGCCGAGGTCGAGCGTCTCCAGGCACGGCGTCGGTCCGGGATCGACCAGGGCGACGCCTGACGCGCCGCTGACGACCCCGGTCGCGATCGCGTGCGGCCTCCCGAGGAAGCGCAGGTCGATCCACGAGAGTCCCGCCGCCATCCGCGTCATTGGAGCGACGGATTATACTGGTCAGTCCTCATCATGCTCCAGCCGGGATCGATGCGCGTCTTCACGGCGGTGGCCCGCGTCGTGGCGGAAGCCCAGACGCTGGCTGATGCGGTGTCGGGCCTGGCCACGGCCCTGCGCGACGCGATCCCGTTCGAGCGCCTCCACCTGCTGCGGCTCGATCGCACCGACTCGATCACGCTCTACGTCGTCCGCGCCACGGGCGAGCTGGAGGTGACCGGGCACCGGATTACCGACACCGCCGGCGAGCCCGACGTCGATCCCGACACGCGTTCCCGGATGATCTGCCCCATCCGCCACGGCACGCGCGTGCACGGCGCCCTCTGGTTCACCTCGACGCAACCGGGCGCGTTCTCGCAGGAGCACCAGGAGCTGATGGATGCGGTCGCCGACCTGATGGCGCTGGCCGTGCACCACGAGGTCATCCGCAGCACCGAGGCGCTGCGGCGCGAGCAGATCGACCACCTCGACCGGCTGCTGCTGGCGATGACCGAGTCGCTCGACGTGCGCCAGGTCTTCAGCCAGGTCTCCGAGATCGTCCGCGGCGGGCTGCCGCACGACATGCTCGGGCTGACGTCATGGGGCGAGGACGGCCGATCGCTGCGCGTGTTCGCGGTTGCCGGCGCCGAAATCACGGATCCCGGCTTCTGGGCGCCGACGGTCCTGTCCGAAGAAGACCGCGCCCAGCTGCACGGCGATCCGTACGTGGTGCACGACGTCGGCGCCGAGGTGGCGCCGCACACGCTGCGCGGGCGCATCTTCGAGCAGTTCGGCGTCAAGTCGGCGCTGCGCGTGCCGTTGCCGCTTGGCGGCGCCGTGTTCGGCTCGCTGTTCTTCATGTCGCGCGAGCTCGACGCCTTCACCGAGGACGACATCGACTTCGCCCGCCGGGTGGCCAATCACCTCGCGCTCGCGCTGTCGCACGCGCGGCTGGCCGAAGCGGCGCGGCGCGACGCCGAGGCGCGCGAGACGGCGGCGCGGCTCGAGGCGCAGGTGGCGACGCTGACGCGCGAGCTCGAGGCGCGCACCGGCCAGCGGCGCGTCATCGGCACGTCGCGGCGCTGGAAGGACGTGCTCGCCCAGGCCGCCCGCGTGGCGCAGACGGAAACGACCGTCCTGCTCACCGGCGAGTCGGGCACCGGCAAGGAGGTCGTCGCCCGCTTCATCCATCACGGCTCGCGCCGCAGCCATGGCCCGTTCGTCGCCATCAACTGCGCCGCGCTGCCCGACCAGCTGCTCGAGTCGGAGCTGTTCGGCCACGAGCGCGGCGCGTTCACCGGCGCGGTCGCGGCCAAGCCAGGCCGGATCGAAATGGCCAGCGGCGGCGTGCTCTTCCTCGACGAAGTCGGCGAGATGGCGCCGAGCGTCCAGGCCAAGCTGCTGCGGGTGCTGGAGGAGCGCGAGTTCACCCGCCTCGGCGGCACGCGCGTGCAGCGCGCCGATATCCGCGTGATTGCCGCGACCAACCGCGACCTGCACAGCGCCATGCAGCGCGGCGAGTTCCGCGAGGACCTGTACTACCGCCTGGGGGTGTTCGAGATCACGCTGCCGCCGCTGCGCGAGCGGCTCGACGACCTGCTGGAACTGGCCGACGCCTTCCTGAAAGAGATCGGCGAGACCATCGGCAAGCCGGCCGCCGGCATCTCGCGCGATGCGCGGGAACAGCTGCTCGCCTACCGCTGGCCGGGGAACGTGCGCGAGCTGCGCAACGCCATCGAGCGCGCCGTGATCCTGGCCGACGGCGGCCACATTCGCAGCGAGCACCTGCCGGTCACCAACGCGCGCCAGGCGCCGGCAGCGCCGGCCGACGCCGCGATCGCGGCGCTTCCCGCCGGTGGCGTCAACCTGGAGGCGATCGAGCGATCGCTGGTGCAGAAAGCGCTGATGCAGGCGCGCCACAACAAGACGCGCGCGGCCAAGCTGTTGGGCCTGACGCGCGCGCAGCTCTACTCCCGCATCGAGAAGTACGGACTGACCGAGTCGTAACTAGCGGACGCGAACCGTCAGCGGCTCGGTGAGCCGCGTCGTCACCTGCGCGCCGGGGCCGAGGCGCACCTCTTCGCCGCGCGTCGCCAGCACGACACCGGTCCCGCCGGCCCCGCCGATCGCCGCTCCCTTGGCGGCGCCATCACCACCGCCCAGCAGCGCGCCGACCACCGCGCCCGCGCCGGCGCCGGCGGCAATCTTGGCCGCGTCTTCGCCCTTGGTCGATTCGGCCTGGTGCGAGAGCGGCGCCGTGCGGATGTCGTAGCGTTCACCATCAACGCGCAGGGTGTCGAAGCGATACGCGACGCTGGCAAGTCCCTTCACCCGGCCCGACTGCTCCGCCGCCGTGACCACCCCGTTCAGCTCCGCACCGGCGGGGAGCACCGTGGCGCCATCGACGACGACCGCCTGCCGCAGCCGGGCGCGCACGGCGTCTTCCGGCCGGCTGGTGTCCGACGCGACCGCCGATTGCAGTTCGAGCCGCAGGGTGGTCCCGGCCGGCAGGGTCACCTCCCGGGCTTCCGGCGCCGCAGCGGCCGCCGCCTCGGGGTTGCCTCCGTCCGCCGCCGCGGTCTCCAGGCTCGGCCCGCCGCCGCAGGCCGCGGCAACTAGGCTAAGGGCAGCAGCCCAAATCAGCTGTCTCATCGCATCCTCCGTAGGTAAATCTCACCTCGTCCGTATCCAAAGCCGACAGTGCCGAACGCCTCCGGTGCGATTCGGCCCACATTTCGGCCCGCGGGACTTTCCGGTTGGAGCTCATCTGCGAGAACCTTGCCGGGGTTCTTTCTGTTACCTTGAGTGGTTATGAAAACATTCGTAATTGCCCTGGCCGCGGTCCTGACGCTGGCGCTGCCGGCCTCCGCCCAGCGCCTCCCCGACCTGGTCGTCCCGGAGCACTACACCCTCTGGTTCGCGCCGGACCTGCAGGACGCCACGTTCCGCGGCCGCGCCACCATCCAGGTGCAGCTGAAAACGGCGTCGCGCGAGATCGTGCTGAACGCCGCCGAGATCACCTTCGGCCAGGTCACTGTCGCCGCGGCCGGCCGCACGCAGACTGCCCGGGTCGTCACCGACGAGCGGCGCGAGATGGCGACGATTCTCGTCCCGCAGCCGGTGCCCGCCGGCGCCGCGACCATCGAGATGGCCTACACCGGCATCCTCAACGACAAGCTCCGCGGCTTCTACCTGAGTCGCGCCAACGGCCGCAACTACGCCGTGTCGCAGATGGAAGCCACCGACGCGCGGCGCGCGTTCCCGTCGTTCGACGAGCCGATCTACAAGGCGACCTTCGACATCTCGCTGATGATCGCCGCCGGCGACTCGGCGATCTCCAACGGCCGTCAGCTCTCCGACACGCCCGGCCCCGAGGCCGGCAAGCACACGGTCACGTTCGCGCGCTCCCCCAGGATGTCGACCTACCTCGTGGCGATGCTCGTGGGCGATTTCGTCTGCCGCGAGGGGGCGTCGGACGGCACGCCGATTCGCGTCTGCTCGACGCCCGACAAGGTGAACCTTACCGGCTTCGCCCTCGAAGCGGCCGAACAGCAGCTGCGTTTCTACAACGAGTACTACGGCATCAAGTACCCCCACGACAAACTCGACATCGTCGCCGTGCCCGACTTCGCCGCCGGCGCCATGGAGAACTTCGGCGCCATTACCTTCCGCGAGCGGCTGCTGCTGGCCGACCCGGAGCGCGCCTCGCTGGGCGTGCGCAAGAACATCGCCGGCGTCATCTCGCACGAGATTGCGCACCAGTGGTTCGGCAACCTCGTCACCATGAAGTGGTGGGACGACATCTGGCTCAACGAAGGGTTCGCCACGTGGATGGCGAACAAGCCGATTGCCGTGTGGCGCCCCGAATGGCGCGTCGAGCTCGATGATGTCGAGGACACGCTCACGGCAAAGGCCACCGACTCGCTGCGCACGACGCGGCCGGTGCGCATGGACGTCGAGAGCCCCGACGAGATCAACGAGGTCTTCGACGCCATTGCCTATCAGAAGGGGTCGGCCGTGCTGCGGATGATCGAGACCTTCGTCGGCCCGGACCTGTTCCGGCAGGCGGTGGCCTCGTACCTCAAGAAGTACTCGTACTCGAACGCGGCGGCCGAGGACTTCTGGAACGAGGTCGCGGCGGTCACGAAGCGGCCGGTCGACCGGATCATGCGGACCTTCATCGATCAGCCCGGCATCCCGGTCCTTGACACGACGGCGAGCTGCGCCGCGTCGCAGACGCGCGTGGCCATCGAGCAGGAGCGGTTCTTCGGGACGCCGGGCGGCACGCCGCCGCAGCCGCAGGTCTGGACGCTGCCGGTGTGCGTGGCGGGCAGCAACGGGGCGCCCCGCTGCGAAGTCGTGAGCATGCAGACGGAAACCGTTGCGCTGCCCGGCTGCTCGCCGACGGTGTTCGCCAACGCCAACAGCCACGGCTACTACTTCTCGGAGTACGCGCCGGCCGACGTGCGCGCGCTGGCTGCTGCCGCCGCGTCGCTCTCGCCGTCGGAGCGGCTCGGGCTGCTCGGCGACGAGTGGTGGATGGCGCGTTCGGGCCGCCACGACATCGGCGTCTTCCTCGACGTCGCCGCCGCCCTCGCCGGCGACGAGACGTCGCACATCACCGGCCAGCTGCAGGAGCGGCTCGGCTACGTCGGCGAGTACCTCGTGCCGCAGGCCGGCAGCGCTCGCTTCGAGCAGTGGGTCCGCGACCGCTTCACCCCCGCCCTCAACGCGCTCGGCCTGCCGGGCACGGCCGGGGACAGCGACGACCGGCAGGCACGCCGCGCGGCCCTGCTTGGCCTGGTCGGCGTCACCGGCAATTCGCCGGAGGTCCAGCGGCGCGCCCGGGAGCTCGCCACCGCCTACATGGAGAATCCTGCCGCGGTCCCGGGGACCCTGGCGCCGACGGTCCTCCAGGTGGCGGCGCTCGGCGGCGACGCCGCCCTCTACGAGCGCTACCTGGCGCAGCTCGCGCGGCCCGGCATCGAGCCGGAGGAGTACTACCGCTATTTCAACGCGCTCACGTGGTTCCGCGATCCGGCGCTGGTGACGCGGACGCTCGAGTTCGCGATGACCGAGCGCGTGCGGTCGCAGGATGTCGGCGCGCTCATCGCCGCCGTCATGGCGCGGCCCTGGGCGCGCGACGCGGCGTGGCGGTTCACCCAGGCGCAGTGGGGAGCGCTCACCGAGCGGCTCGGCACGTTCCAGGGCATTCCGACGATCGCCGGCGGGCTGTCGAACTTCTGCTCGGCGGAGAACGCCGCGGAGATCCGCCAGTTCTTCGCGCGCAACCCGATGCCCTCCGAGCGCACGCTGAACCAGTCGCTCGAGCGCATCGAGGCGTGCGCGGCCGTGCAGGCGCGCCAGGCGCCGGCGCTGGCCACGTGGCTGGCCGGGGCGCGTTGACGCCACGCGATTGACGCGGGGTACACTGCAGGCATTCCTTGCCTGCCGTGATCCCGGCCGCCGCGACAGAGCGGCGCATCGTCTTTCTCGATTTCGCGCGCGCGATCGCCACCCTGCTGATGCTGCAGGGACACACGGTTGATGCGCTGCTCGACACCGCGCTGCGCGCCGGCCCGGTCTTCCACGGCTGGACGCTGGCGCGCGGGCTGACATCGGCGACGTTCCTCTTCGTCGGCGGCTTCGCCTTCAGCGTCGTCACCGCGCGCGGGTGGAAGGAGGCGGCCGGGGCCGCCGGCACGCGCCGCCGCCTGCGCCGCTTCCTCTTCTTCCTCGCGCTCGGCTACGCACTGCACTGGCCTGCAGGGAGCCTCGAGGGGGCGATGGCACTTCCGGCCGCGCGCTGGAGCAGCTTCCTCGCCGTCGACGTGCTGCAGTGCATTGCGGTGACGCTGACGCTGCTGCAGCTCCTCGCGATCGTCGCCGGCTCACCCCGCCGCTTCCTGTGGGGCGCGGCCGGCCTGTGTGCCGCACTCGTTGCCCTCACGCCGCTGGTCTGGCCGGCAGCGCCGGCGTGGCCGCTGCCGGCGGCGCTGATCGCGTACCTGACGCCGGCCAACGGATCGCTCTTCCCGCTGCTGCCCTCCGCGGCCTACGGCGCGCTCGGCGCCGCGCTCGGCATGATGTACGCCTCGTCGCACCAGCCGGGCGCCTCGCTGCGCGCGCTGCGGATGATCGGCGCAATCGGCGTGCTGATGGTTGCCGCCGGGACCGCCGGGCGACTGGCGGGCGCGGAGCCGGTGGGCGGCATCGAGATGGGGGCCGCGCGCCCGACCCAGTTCCTGCTCCAGGCCGGCGCGGTGTGCCTGGTGGTAGCGCTCATCGCCTGGGCCAGCCGCGCCGTGGCGCATCGCTCGCCGCCGGTCATCGCCATCGCCCAGGAATCGCTGACGGTCTATTTCGTCCACGTCTGCCTGGTGTACGGATCGCCCTGGAACCCGGGGCTGCGGCAGGTCTTCGGCCCGACGCTGTCGCTGCCGGAAGTCGCGCTGTGCGTCGTGGCCATGTGGTCGCTGATGGGATTGCTCAGCGTCGGCTGGAACCACTACAAGCACCATCAGCCGGCCCGGGCCCGGTACGTGCGCCTCGCGGTCGTCTGTGCGCTGACGCTATTAGTGGTCGTCTAGACCGCAGATCGATAAGCTGGGGTGCATGCAGCCCCCCGTCGATCCCGCGCCGTTCCCGTTTCCCCTGGACGCCTATCCTGACGCCGCCGCCGATAGCCTGCTGGCAGTCCTGCAGTCGCGCATCGACGCCGATCCGTTCAACCTGATCGCAACCGGCATCTTCCTGCTCGCGGTCGTGCACACGTTCTTTGCGGCGCGGTTCACGGAGCTGTCGCATCGCCTCCAACACACTCACGACCTGGCCAGTGACGCGGCGGGACGCCCGCGCCGGCCGCGCGTCGCGGCTGAGCTGCTGCACTTTCTCGGCGAAGTCGAGGTCATCTTCGGGCTGTGGGTCGTTCCCCTGGTCCTGGCCATCGTCGTCAACCACGACTGGGCAACCGCCACCCACTACCTGAACGACACCGTCGTCTACACCGAGCCGATGTTCGTCGTCGTCATCATGGTGCTGGCCTCGACGCGGCCGATCGTGGAGCTGGCCGAGGGCGCGCTGCGGCGGGTGGCCGGCCTGGGCCGCGGCACGCCGGCGGCATGGTGGGTGACGATACTGACCGTCGCTCCATTGCTCGGTTCGTTCGTCACCGAGGCGGCGGCCATGACGATCGCCGCGCTGGTGCTCGCGCGCCAGTTCTACGACCTCCAGCCAAGCCTGCGGCTTCGCTATGCCACGCTTGGCCTGCTGTTCGTGAATATTTCCATCGGCGGGACGCTCACCCACTTCGCGGCCCCTCCGGTGCTGATGGTCGCCCGCCCGTGGGACTGGGGCATCGCGTTCATGTTCACCAATCTCGGCTGGCGGGCGGCGGTCGCCATCGGGATTTCGACGCTCCTCTACTACCTGGCTTTTCGCACCGAGCTGCGCAGCCTGGCCCAGCGTCCGGCCGTCCCCGACATCGCTGAACCGCCGCCGGAGGACGCCGCCCGCTACGGCCTGCTCCCTCTGCCCTGGTGGCTGACCGCGGTCTACGTGGCCTTCGTCGTCTGGACGGTTGTCAACGCGCACTACCCGGCGCTCTACCTGGGCGGGTTCCTGTTCTTTCTCGGCTTTGCCAAGGCGACGTCCGCGTACACCAGCGTCACCGATTTCAAGACCCCGCTGCTCGTCGGCTTCTTCCTCGGCGGCCTGGTAATCCACGGCGGCCTGCAGGGCTGGTGGATCGCGCCGGTGCTGTCGAGCCTGCCGGAGACGCCGCTCTTTGCCAGCGCCACCATCCTCACCGCCTTCAACGACAACGCGCTGATTACGTTCCTGGCAACGCTGGTGCCGGACCTTGGCGACAACCTGAAACTTGCCGTCGTGCAGGGCGCCGTGACCGGGGGCGGACTCACGGTGATCGCCAATGCCCCGAACCCTGCGGGCCAGGCACTGCTCGGCAGGTTCTTCGGCGGTGCGGTCCATCCACTCTACCTGCTCGCCGCGGCGCTGATCCCAACGCTCGTCGCGGCGGCGATCTTCCGCCTGACGTGACACTGCTCGCGGCGTTCATCGCCTGTGCGGCGGTCATCCTGTGGACCGGTGCCCGGCTGTCGCGTTACGGCGACGTCATCGCCGTGCGCACCGGCCTGGGTGGGGCGTGGATCGGGCTGGTCCTGCTCGCCACGGTCACGTCGCTGCCGGAGCTGGTCACCGGGATGAGCGCCGTGATGCTGTTCGATCTCCCCGATATCGCCGCCGGCGATGCCATCGGCAGCTGCATGTTCAACCTGCTGATTCTCGCGCTGCTCGACGTCCAGGATCCAAAGCCTTTGACGGCGCGCATCCACCAGGGTCACGTCCTCGCGGCAGGTTTCGGGGTGGCACAGCTCGGCCTGCTCGGGCTGGCGCTCGCCGCGGGGGAACGCGCTCCCCACGTCGGCTGGATCGGCCTCCAGAGTCTCGTCAGCCTGGCAGTCTATGCCCTCGCCGCGCGGACGATCTTCATCTACGAACGCGGCCGCCGCGCTGAAGTCGCGGAGGAGCGCGCCGTCGCGCACGCCAGCCTGATCACGCTGCGCGCCGCCGTCTGGCGCTATGCGGCCAACGCCGTCGGCCTGGCGGCCGCCGCCATCCTGCTGCCTGAACTTGCCGCTCGCCTGTCGGACGCCAGCGGTCTCGGACGAACGTTCGTCGGGACGCTCCTCGTCGCGGCCACGACGTCGCTGCCAGAGGTCGTCGTCTCGATCGCCTCGATGCGCATCGGCGCCCTCGACATGGCCGCCGCGAATCTCTTCGGCAGCAACCTGTTCAACGTGGCGGTCGTCGGCCTTGACGACCTGGCGTTCCGGCGAGGGCCGCTGCTCGAGCATGTCTCGGGGGAGCACCAGCTCTCGGTGATGGCGGCCCTGATCATGACCGGCATCGCGATCGTCGGCCTCACCTTCCGCGCCTCCCGCAAGCGCTACCGTCTGTCCTGGGACACCTTCGCCATCGTCGGGGTTTATGTGGTGACCATCGCGCTGATGGCGCGTTCGACGTGAGGGCGATCTCTACCGCTTGTTCCTGCCGTCTTTGCCCTTCTTGTCATCGTCGTCATCGTCCTGGTCGACCGGCTCGACGATGCCAGGCAGCGGAATGGGCAGCGGGATCGGCAACAACGAGGGTGGCGGCGTCGGCGCAGGCGTCGGCCCGGGCACGGGGGCAGGCGACGGCGCCGGAGGGGCAGGCGGTGTAATCGTCGGAGGCGGCGTGGGAGGCGGGGTGGGAGCCGGAGCCGGCGGGCGTTCGCCAGTGGCCTGGCGCAGGCGGATCGTATTGCCGGCCACGTCGAGAGACGCCGACCGCGCGGCGCCCGAGTTGCGATCGACGACAAATTCCGCGGAGCCCGGGCCGGTGCCCGTCATCGAGGCGACCTGGACCCACTCCTCCCCGCTCGATGCCGACCAGCCGCACGCCTCGGCCGTTTCCACCGAAATCGAGAAGCGGCCGCCATCGCGATCGACGGACACTTCCTGACTCCCGATCCGGAACTGGCAAGGTCTTTCCCTCTGTGTGAACGAGATCACCACATCGTTCACGCGGACCGTGCCATTCCGGCTGTCGGGCCTGGGGTTGTCGTCGACGCGGACCGTCAGGGTCGCGTTGCCGCGGCCGGCGGACGGGACAACGGAGATCCAGGGCGCCGCTGCCTCTGCGGACCACTCACACTCACGGGCGGCCGTGACGGTGATCTGCGCCGACGTCGAAGACTCGCCGACCGTGGCCGGCATGCCCGCCGTCTGCACGGTGCATCGCGACGCAGTTGGCGAGGCAGCGACCTCGCTCAGTGTCGTCGTGGCGCCGCCACAGGCGGAGAGCAGGCATGCGGCGAGGGGAAGGACCGAGCTGAACCGGACGTACCGAGCGAATCGAAGGAGTGAACCGGAGGGCACGCGAAGGCGAATGCATTCGTGTGGCCACCGGCCGGCGCTACGACGAGAAGTACAACCACACCACGGCTACCGCGAGGCACACGCCGGCACTCCACACCAGGTCGAGACCGCGTCCGCGATCGGAGGCGGCCGGCGGCGGCGCCGTCTGCAGCGTGAGGCCGGCGATCTGGCCGCGGGGCGGCGGCGGCGCGGTCAGGCTGATCGCAATCAACACGAGGGCGCATACAACGAAGAGGAGCGCCGCGAAGTGCAGGAAGTTCATGTCGGCGTACGCGAACAGGGCGCCGTCCAGCGCCGCCTTGTTCAGCTCCAGTGCGAGGCGTCCGACGCCGAGGACGAAGCCGACGTAGAGCGCCGCCATCGCCCCGCGCGCGTTGATGCGATCGGACAGCAGGCCAAGCAGGAACACGGCGGCAATCGGCGGCGCGATGTACGCCTGGACGCTCTGGAGGTATTGATACAGCTGGGCCGAAATGCGGTCCATCAACGGAATCCACGCCAGCCCGAGGACGACCAGGACCGAGGTCGACAGCATGCCGACCAGCACGAGGCGTTTCTCCGACGCGCGAGGATTCAGTTTCTTGTAGATGTCCCAGGTGATGAGCGTCGACGTCGAGTTGAAGACCGATGACAACGAGCTCATGAGCGCCGCCAGCAGCCCGGCCACGACCAGGCCGCGGATGCCGGACGGCAGCAGCGCGCCGACCATCGCCGGCAGGGCCTGGTCGGGCGCATCGAGCGCGAGTTGCCCTCGCTGCGCCAGGATCGCGGCGAGCACGCCCGGGAGCACGAAGATGAAGAGCGGCAGGATCTTCAGCGCCGCCGCGAAGATCGTCCCGCGCCGCGCCTGGGTCAGGTTCCTCGCGGCCAGGGTCCGCTGCACGATGAACTGATCCGTGCACCAGTACCAGATGCCGAGAATCGGCGCCCCGAAGAGGATGCCCGTCCACGGGAAGTCGGGGTCGCTCGCCGGCTTCCACATGTCCATCGCCACCGGGCCGGCGGCGGTCATCATCTCGCCCCAGCCGCCTACCGCGTTCAACCCGCCGAAGAGGACCGCCACCGATCCGCCAATCAGGACGAACATCTGCACCGTGTCGGTGATGAGCACCGCGAGCAGCCCGCCGAAGACCGTGTACACGCCGGTGACCAGCACCACGATCACCGCGCCGGTCCAGAAGTCGATCCCCATCAGTGTCTGGAACACGATGGCGCCCGCGGCGACCGTCACCGAGATCTTGGTGAGCACGTAGCCGACGATCGAGATCACCGCCAGGTACCAGCGGGCCGCCGGCGAGTAGCGTCGCTCGAGGAACTCGGGCATCGTGTAGACGCCGCTGCGCAGGTAGAACGACGCGAAGAACCAGCCGAGCAGCAGCAGGATGAACGACGCCAGGATCTCGAACTGCGCCACCGCGACGCCGCTCGCCGCGCCGGTCCCCGCCAGCCCCACCAGGTGCTCCGACCCGATGTTCGACGAGAACAGCGACGCGCCGACGATGAACCAGCCGGTGTCGCGGCCGGCGAGGAAGTAGTCCTCCGACGTGTTGCGGCTGCGATCGCGCTGCGTCGCCCAGATGGCCGCGCCAAAAGTCAGGGCGAAATAGAGCGCGATGACGACCCAATCGAGCGACGAGAGAAGCGACGTCATGGCGCCACGACCTGCGGCTCGCCGGTCACCTCGAATCGTCCGCGCTGCCCCTCGTCAGCGGAGCTGGCGCCGACCCATACCGTGAAGGCGCCGGGCTCGACGATGCGCCGCATCTGCCGGTCGTAGAACGCCAGGTCGCCGGCGTCGAGCGTGAACGACACCGTCCGGCGCTCCCCCGGCTGCAGCGTGATGCGCGCAAAGCCGCGCAGCTCCTTCACCGGCCTCGTCACGCTGGCCACGTCGTCGCGGACATACAACTGCACGACCTCATCCCCGGGGCGCTGGCCGCTGTTCATGACGTCGACCTCGATGGTGATGGATCCGGTTGCCGGGATGGCTGCGGCGCTCAACCGCGGGGCCGAGTAGGTGAACGTGGTGTAGCTGAGCCCGTACCCGAAGGGAAACAGCGGCGTCCACGGCACGTCGATGTACTTCGACGTGTAGCGCTCCTGCTCCGACGGCGGGCGTCCGGTGCTCTTGTGGTTGTAGTAGATCGGCACCTGGCCGACCGTCCGCGGGAACGACACCGGGAGCTTGCCGCCGGGATTGTAGTCCCCGAACAGGACGTCGGCGACCGCCGGCCCCGTCTGCACGCCGAGGTACCAGGTTTCGAGGATGGCCGGAATGCGTTCGGCCATCCACGGCAGCGCCAGCGGCCGGCCGTTCATCAACACGACGACGATCGGCTTGCCGGTGGCGGCGACCGCTTCGAGCAGCGGCTGTTGCGAGCCTGGCAGCGCGAGCGAGGTCCGGTTGCGCGCCTCGGCGCTCATGTCCTGGTGCTCGCCGAGCACCAGGATCACCGCGTCGGCCTGCTGCGCAATGCCAACGGCTTCGGCAATCCCGCTGCGATCCACCTCCTCCACCGGCGCGCCCGGCGCGTAGAGCACGCGGGTCTCGGGGACGGCGCGGCGAATGCCCTCGAGCACGGCGACCGCATCCTCTTCCTTGCCTTCGGCCGCCCACGAGCCAAGCGCCGACCGTCGATCCTCGGCCAGCGTGCCGATGACCGCCAGTGTTCGGAGCGTCTTCGGCAGTGGCAGGAGCGGCGCGCCGGCTGACGGCCCGCCGGCCGCCGGATCATTCTTCAGCAGGACGATGGCCTTGCGTGCCAGCTCGCGCGCTTCGACGATGTGTTCCGGCGCGAGGATCAGGCGTTGCTCCCGATCCGGATCGCTATAGCGATACGGATCCTCGAACAGGCCGAGCCGATACTTCGCGCGCAGGATCCGTCGCACCGCCTCGTCCACCACCGCTGCTGACAGCCGGCCGTCGCGCACCGCGGCCGGCAGGTCACGCACGTAGATGCCGCTGACCATGTCGACGTCGACGCCGGCGGTCAGCGCCTGCATGCCGGCGTCGGCGCGATCGGCAGCAATGCCGTGGGCGATGAGTTCGAGCACGCCGGTGTAGTCGCTCACGTAGAGTCCGTTCCAGCCCCACTCGCCGCGGAGCAGGTCGTTGTTCAACCTGCCGTTGGCGTGCATCGGCACGCCGCTGACCTCGTTGAAGGCGCCCATCACCGACGCGACGCCGGCGTCGACGGCCGCCTTGAACGGCGGCAGGTAGACCTCCCGCAGCGTCCGTTCGGAGACATCGACCGTGTTGTAGTCGCGCCCCGCCTCCGCGGCGCCGTAGGCGACGAAGTGCTTGGCGGTGGCCAGAATGGTCAGCGGGTCGCGGAGGTCGTCGCCCTGGAAGCCGCGCACCTTCGCCGCCGCCATCAACGATCCGAGGTACGGGTCCTCGCCGGCGCCTTCGACAATGCGCCCCCAGCGCGGGTCGCGGGCAATGTCGACCATCGGCGCAAACGTCCAGTGCAGCCCTGCCGCGGCGGCCTCCGTGGCGGAGATCCGCGCTGCACGTTCCACCGCCGCCGGATCCCAGGTCGCCGCCTCGGCAAGCGGCACGGGGAACAGCGTGCGGAAGCCATGAATGACATCGTGCGCGAACAGGAGCGGAATGCGCGCGTTCGACTCCTCCATGGCGAGGCGCTGCAACTCGCGCGTGTAGGCGGCGCCGTGCACGCCGAGGAAGGAACCGACGCGGCCAGCGCGGATGTCCGCCTCTCCCCCTTCCGGCACCTGCGGGCCGGTCGGCGTCCCTTCACCCCGGTACTGCGCCAGTTGCCCGAGCTTCTCCTCGAGTGTCAGCCGCGCGAGCACCGATTCGACGAACTCCTCCATCTCCGGGTCGACTTGCCCGTCGCGTCCGTCTTCAGGCGGACCGTTCCGCGCACACGCGTGCGTCAGCAACATGATCGAGACGACAGCAGCCGCGAACTGCAGCCCATTCCGCACGTCAGTAGGCCGTAAAGCCCGCGCGATCCAGCGCGCGGCGAACGTTCACGTTGCGCATGAAGGTCTCCCACACGAATCCGGTCCGCAGGTTTTCGGCCATCAGCAGCGTGATGCCGGTGTCGATGCCGACCACGTCCGGGTCGTACCAGTCGGTCATCGGGTTGAAGGCATTGACGAAACCGTAGCGGCTCCAGGCCCGCTCGTAGCGCGTGCGGATGGTTCGCAGCACCCGCAGCGTCGGCACGGGCAGGAACGGCAGCGACCCCGCTGCCGCGCTCGGCACGACGGTGCCGTCGAGCGGCCCCATCTCGGGCGGGCCGCCCCAGGCCACGTAGCCGTTGGCCGAATCCGACGCGGTGATGCCCCAGAGGTCCTCGCTGAAATGCGGGAAGCGCTCCGACAGCTCCAGGCAGAACCGCCGATGCACTTCGGTGGCCGTCGCCGAGTTCTTGAAGTAGTCGCCGTAGCGGTCGCGGCGCTGGCGGAAGTCGAACCACGCCTGCGAGTACTGGTGCACGAACAGCGGCGCGAACGAGCCGATGTAGCGAAGCCCGTCGTACTCGAACGTCGTCCGCTTCCAGGCGTGCCACGTTTCCACCGGCAGCGGGAACGTCGTCGAGCCGATGCCGAGCAGGTACATCATCATCAGCTCGCTGTAGACGTCCCAGCGGTACTGCAGGAAGCCGACCTCGGGCCGCCAGCCGTGCGGCAGCAGTGCCGTGTCCGCCGACAGCCAGGTCCAGTCGACGCGATCGAAGATGCGCGTCGCCAGTTCCGTCAACGCGCGGTCGCGGAAGTGCTCGCGGCAGGCGATCACCCCGCACAACAGGATGGCGGTGTCGATCGAGGAGATCTCCGAGTCCCAGATGCGCGCCCCCGAATGCAGGTCGGCCCAGTGGAAGAAGAAGCCGCGGTGCGTCGGCATGCCGGCGTCGAGGAAGCGCAGCGCCCCGGTGGCGCGGTCGAGCGCCTCCTGCGCCGGCACGTACTCACGCTGCGCGCCGATGCAGAGCGCGGTCAGGCCGAACCCGGTGGCAGCAATGCTGGCCGCGGTGCGGCTGTCGCGGTCGGCACGGACGTTGAAGCGGTCGCGCACCAGGCCGGTGGCCGGGTCGGACTGCTCCCAGAAGAAGCGGAACGTGGCCCGCTGAATCTCCTCGAGCAGGCTCTCATCGTCGGTCGACATCGGGCCGTTCTCCTCCGCGCGGTCCTGGGCGCGCGCCGCCAGCACGAGGGCCGCGGTGGCCAGGCCACCGCCCAGCCCCGCGAGGACGTCGCGGCGCGACATGGATGGGGTCGGCCGTGCGGCTGAGCCATCCGACTGATCCGGGAGGAGAAATCGCTTCCGCCGTTGTGCCACGACGTCACTAAGATGGGAAGGCCAGCGACGCGATGAAGAACGTCAAGCGGATCGCCTTCTGGGGCATCATCGGCATCGTCGCGACCGCCGTCGCGATGCTGCTGCTCGAGTGGCGCCAGCCCGACGGGGTCCGGCTCATCACCGGCGCGGTGCTGACTGCCGACACCGATCTGACGCGGCAACGGCCGATTGCCGAAGCGCGCGTCAGCGCCGTGGCCGGCGCGTCCTCCGCCATCGGCATCACCGACGAATCCGGCTTGTTCCGCCTCACGCTCGATCCTCCGTTTCCACCCGACCAGCCGGTCACGCTGAAGGTCGAGCATCCCGACTACCACACGTTCGAAGCCGACGACCTCACCGCCGGCCGGCTCCACCTCGTCCGGCTGGAGCCCGTAGCGCCCGCCGGGGCAGGAGAGGGCGAAGATGGGCCGGAGGTCGTGATCGCGAACGCTCGGGTGCGCTACACCTTCAAGACCGAGACCACCGTTGAGATCGCCAGCGCGGCACGGACGTTCGAGGTCGTCAATAAAGCCAATGTTCCCTGCGGCGAGGAACCGCTGTGCTCGCCGGATGGGCGGTGGAAGGCGGCGCTGGGGACGTTTTCGCTGGATGCCGGCGAGAGCCGGCAGTTCCGGAATATCCGGCTGTCGTGCCTTGCCGGACCGTGCCCGTTCACACGCGTGCAGTCCGACGAATATTCGCGCGGCGGCCAGGTGATTGCCGGCTCAGTGTTGAATTGGTCGGATACGGTGACGTACCTCGTGGAGGCCGAGGTCGCGCAGCACATCGTCAGCGACCTGGTGCGCCACTCCTACCCCGCCATCTTCGAGCGCTTCATGAACTTCACGCTGCCGCCGGGGGCACAGGGGCCGAGCATCGAGGC
>JBFWUM010000004.1:0-5807 GCA_050247255.1 Vicinamibacterales bacterium
GTCGACGTCTTCTACAACATCACGTCGAGCCTGAAGCTGTCGGCCACGGTCAACACCGACTTCGGCGAGACCGAGGTCGACGCGCGCACGATCAACCTGACGCGCTTCTCGGTGCTCTTCCCGGAGAAGCGGTCGTTCTTCCTCGAGGACGCGGGGGTGTTCACCTTCGCGAGCACAGGGCCAACCCCGGCCGCCGGCATTCCGGGCACCGGCGCCGAGGTCTTTCCGTTCTTCAGCCGCCAGATCGGGCTGCTGAACGGGCGGGAAGTGCCGGTGGACGTCGGCTTGAAGTTCACCGGCAAGGCGGGGCGCACCGACATCGGCGTGCTCGACGTGCGCACCGGCGACTTCGACGTCGACGGCCGCGACAGCCTCGGCGCGAAGAACCTGTTCGTCGGCCGGGTCAAGCGGAACCTCTTCGAGCAGTCCTACATCGGCGCCGTCATCACCGACGGCAACCCGGCGCTGCCGACCGCCGGCCGCACCGTCGGCGCCGACCTGCGCCTGGCCACGTCGCGGTTCCTCGGCGCGTCACGCAACTTCGTCGTCGATGCCTACGGCGTGCGCAGCGTCAACGAGGACCGGCGCGGGCGCGACTGGTCGTACGGCATGTCGGCGTACTACCCGAACGACAAGTACAGCGCGCAGGTGGTGATCCGCGAGATCCAGGAGAACTTCAGGCCGGCGATGGGGTTCGTGCAGCGCGACAACGTCCGCCTGTTCCGCGCCGCCTTCAGCTACAACCCGCGGCCGCGGAACTTCCTGAACCTGCAGCAGATGTTCCACGACTTCTACTACACCCAGTTCACGAACCTGACGACCGGCGAGCTGGAGAGCGCCGACTTCTACATGACGGTCCTCGACTGGCACGTGAACACGGGCGACAACTTTCACGGCCTGCTCGACGTGAACCGCGTCTACGAGCGGCTGTTCGAGCCGTTCACCATCTCGCCCGGCGTAATCCTGCCTGTCGGCGAGTACCGGTTCACCCGCTTCAAGAGCAACCTGTTCAACACCGCGGCGCGGCGCAACCTATCAGGAAACCTGACGATTACGTGGGGGGACTACTGGTCGGGCACGGCGGAACAGGTCACCGCCGGCGTCACGTTCAAGATTCCGCCCAGATTCACCCTGTCGCTCAACACCAACCAGACGTTCGCGAAGCTGCCGGAAGGGCACTTCACGGCGCGCATCTACACGTCGACGATCAACTACACGCAGTCTCCACGACTGGCCGTGTCGAACCTGGTGCAGTTCGACAACCGGTCGAAGAACCTCGGCTGGCAGGGACGGCTGCGCTGGACGATCCGCCCAGGCGACGACGTGTTCTTCGTCGTCAACCAGGGCTGGATCCAGGAGACCGGCGAGCGCGTGCGCTTCCGGGCGATGGACCGGAAGATCTCGGCGAAGGTCCAGTACGCGTTCGGTCTCTAGCGAACGACGCTTCGAATGACCTCGTCGGTGAACTGCTCGGTCGTCCAGTCGGCGCGCGAGTAGCGCTCCTCGAAGTCGATCAGCGCGCGGCGCGCCTTCACCTGCGCCGCCGGCAGCTGCTGCCGCACGGCCAGATCGGTGATCCGGTCGCGCATCATGTAGACCTGGTCGCGCACTTCCACGACATCCGCCTCGTCCGACACACGCCCGTGCCCGGGGACGACGAGCGTGCCGCCCTCCTGCATGTGCAGCGGCACCGCGCGGTCGAGAATGGCGTTCTGCGCCGCGATGACGCCGCCGATCGTGCCGCCCGCCGCGACGTCGAACCGCGCGAAGGTCTCGGTCGTGTAGACATCGCCGGCCGCAATCACGTCGGAGTTGCGGAAGTGCACGATGCTGTCGCCGCTGCCGTGCGCGGCCGGCATGTGGAGGATCTGGATCGCCTCGCCGTTGAAGGAGAAGTCGCGGCGGCGTCCGAGGTAGGCGTCGGTCGGCAGCGCTGCCGGCGGATACGCCGACGCGCCTTCCTCGCGCCCCATCTGCGTCAGCACGTCCGAGTGCGCAATGATCTGCGGCGTCGGCCCGCGCCCCTCCTTCGTGGTCGAACCGCCGGGCAGCGCGCCGAACACCGCGTTGTTGCCGACGTGGTCGGGGTCGGCGGACGTGTTGACGATGAAGCGGATCGGCCTGGTGGTGATGGTCCGCAGCGCCGCGAGCACGGCGTCGGCGGTGCCGGGAGCGCCGGTGTCCACCAGCAGCACGCCTTCGTCCCCTACCTGCGCCACGATGTTGGCGCCGGCGCCGACAATCATCCAGACATTACCCTGCACCTTGTAGGTCTCGAGCCGATCCGGCCTCGCCGGGACGGGCGCCGGGGCAATCGCCGGTGCGGTCGTCGGCAGCGGCGTGCGGCGGCCGCTGGCCGACATGAAGTCCGGGAGCGCCGTATCGGCGCCGCCGAGCGTCGCGCCGGCGGGCAAGCGATGGCGCTCCTCCTCTTCCTTGAGGAAGGGGTTGGCCCACGGCAGGTAGTGCGGCACGACGTGGTCGTCGCGGAACACTTCCTCGGTCGGATAGCACGGCGTGTAGGGACCGCGGCCGCCGGCATCGGCCGGCGCCACGCCAAACGCCGCCGTCGGAATCTGCGCCGCCGGCACGAAGTCGATCGTCTTGATGTAGG
This sequence comes from Vicinamibacterales bacterium, assembly GCA_050247255.1. Taxonomy (GTDB): domain Bacteria; phylum Acidobacteriota; class Vicinamibacteria; order Vicinamibacterales; family UBA2999; genus JBFWUM01. The sequence continues at coordinate 2,615 of JBFWUM010000004.1, forward strand.
GCTCCGTGAGATAGATCGGATCGGTGACGATCACCGTGATTGTCAGGATCTCGCCGCGGCGCATGTAGCGCGTCTGCACGGTCGTGCGGTCGGTCGTGGCCACCCCGTTGCGGCGGATCCATCCCCACTTCAAGTGCGTCGTCTCGGTCACGAGCGTCTTCCCCTCCCAGCGGCCGGTGGTGAACCCGGCCCACGTGTGCGGCGCGTGGGCGGGCGGATGCGGCCGGCCGTCCATCCAGATCGTGCGGTCGGCACGGCGGAACATGCCCGCCACCTGGTAGGAGACGATGTCGAGACTCTCGTCGACCTGAGCGGTAATGCGCGGCGCACCAGGCCCCCAGAACGAGTACATCGACGGGTGCGGCATGCACTGGTGCTCCGGCACGGTCAGCAACGAGCTGTCATAGGCCAGCGCGCGCGTCAGGCCGGCGGCGTTCAGCGGAATGCCGAGGTAATCGACGAGCGTCGGACCGGCCTGGCGCTCGACGTGGTCCTCCTGGAAGCCCAGCCCGCCGGCGAACGTCGGACCTCCGCCCGCCGCCACCCAGTTGCCGACGATCTCCACGACCTGGGTGTGCATGGCCTGGGACGAGAGCGAGGCCGGCAGCGCGGCCAGCCCGGCCAGCGTCGCGGCGAGAATCACGTGCAGATGATGGCGGGTGCGCATGCCGCGATACTATCCAGCGAATGACACGCACGGTCAAATCGCTGACGGGGCTGGTGGTTACGGGCCTGATCGCCGCCGGCTGCGGGAACCCGGACGCCGCGCCCGGACCGGCGGCGCCGGCACTCGTCGAGCGCAGCCATATGACCATGGGCTCCGAGCTGGCAATTGCCGCCTGGACTGCCAACGAGGCGCAGGCGGTGGCGGCGTTTGACGCCGCGTTCGCCGAGGTGGACCGGCTGGACCGCATCATGAGCGTCTGGCGGCCGGGAAGCGAGTTGCTGCAGATCAACGCCGCCGCGGGAAAGCAGCCGGTGCCGGTCAGCGCGGACATCCGCGACGTGATGAAGACCGCGATCCAGATTGGCGACTGGACCGGCGGCAAGTTCGACGTCACCTTCGGCGCGCTGTCGGGCCTCTGGAAGTTCGACGCGCAAAACCAGGACAACAGCATTCCTACCCGCGCCGACATCGAGCGGCGGCTCCCCTTCATCGACTACCGGACCGTGCAGGTGGACGTCGCGGCGGGCACGGTCTTCCTTGCGCGTGAGGGCGTGTCCGCGCACCTCGGGGGCATCGGCAAGGGCTACGCGGTGGATCGCGTCGCCGCCATGCTGCGGCAGGCAGGTCTGCGCGACTTCCTGGTGCAGTTCGGCGGCGACATGTTCGTGTCCGGCCGGCGCGGCACTCGGCCGTGGCGTGTGGGGATTCGCGATCCGCGCGGGCCGATGGACCAGGCGTTTGCCGCCGTCGAGCTGAGCGACGAAACCTTCAGCACCTCCGGCGACTACGAGCGGTTCTTCCTCGCCGGCGGCCGCCGCTATCACCACATCATCGACCCCGACACCGGCGAGCCGGCGCGCGGCGCCCGGAGCGTGACGATCATCGCCCGCACGAGCGCGCTGGCCGACGCGCTGTCGACCGGGGTGTTCGTGATGGGTCCTGAAGACGGGATGGCGCTGGTCGAGCGGCTGCCCGACGTCGAAGCGGTGATCGTGACCGACGGCAACGAGGTGCTGGTATCGGCGGGGCTGCGCGACCGCCTGATCACGCTGCGCCCGCCGACCGACGCGCCTTAATTACGCCGGGTCGCCTCGCACTCGCCGTAGTACTGCGTGGCCGTCGGCTCGGTGACGAACCCGGGCAGGTCCACCGGCAGGTAGTCGGTGCTGGTATAGGCGGCCTTCAGCTTGCCACCGCTGCTCTCGCGGCCGAAGACGGTCAGCATCAGCATCCGCCCCGAGCGGCTCGGCTCGAGCACGTGCAGGTTCCAGCCGTAGACCTGCACGCTGGCATCAGCCATGGTCGGCGACGTGATGACGGCGGTCCCCAGGTCTGCGTCGATCTCGCCCACCTTCAACACGAGGGGCGAACCGCCGCGAACGGTCGCGGTTGGCGGCGCGTCTCCCTTGCCCCACGTCACGCGGGTGCTCGCCGGGAACGTGCACGACAGGGCAACGACGTTGTCGAGGCGCGTGACCGGGTTGTTGTTGGCCGGCTCCTGCGCGAGGGCCGCGGCGGCGAAGCACGACGCAATCGCCACGGCGACGGCTGTGACCTTCTTCATCGGACGGCTCCCTGTGACGGTGTGGACGGCGTGAACTGCGCGGCCGCCGCGGCCGCGGCCCTGGCGGCCTTGCGCGCCGCGATTTCGTCCTTCCGGTAAAAAATGATCCAGTGCGGGCACTTCGTCTCGTTGGCGTACATCCGCTCGCAGTCGTCGCAGCGGACGCACTCCGACTTGATGATCTTCGGGCCGCGGATCGCGCCCCATTCGCACGTCTTCTCGCAGATGCGGCAGGTGCTGCACTCCGACCACCGCTTGATCCGGAACACCGTCGTCACCTGTGACACGACGCCGAGGAACGCCCCGAGCGGGCACAGGAACCGGCAGTAGAGGTTGCGGACGAACAGCGACGCCGTCAGCAGCACGGCGAGCATCGTCCACATGACGGCGTTCCCCTGCCACGAGAACATCCAGAACGGCTCGACGTAGCGGAAGATCAGGTGGTCGCTCGTGACCACGTAGTAGCCGACGACAAAGACGAGGATGCCGTACTTGATCCACCCGGCCCGGTCCTCGAGCGTACGCGGGACTTCGTACTGGATGCGCTTCGGAACGATGCGGTCGAGCAGCTGCGTCACGGCGCCGAAGGCGCAGACGCGGCCGCAGTAGAGCCTCCCCCACACCACCGTCGTCACGACCGAGAAGACCGCGAACGCGTACCAGCCGAGGCTGTACCGGAACGGCGGGAAGTTGAGGTCGGTGAGGCCGAAGACGTTGACGATCGACAGCAGCTGGCTCTTGTAAAGTCCCAGGTAGCCGACGGCCGCCACCAGCGTGACGATCTTCAGCGCCTCGCTCTTGCGGAAGAAGCTGACCATCGCCAGCACCCCGAACGCGGCGAACAGGCCGATGTCCCAGGCCTGGTTCCGCGCCAGCTCGGCGAGCGTCGGTTCGGCCTCTTCCTCGTCTTCAAAGCCCCACGGGTCGGCGGAGCCCGACACGTCGTCGGTGGAGCCCGACAC
>JBFWUM010000004.1:5907-111491 GCA_050247255.1 Vicinamibacterales bacterium
GGAGCCCGACACGTCGTCGGTGGAGCCCGACACTTCAGTGTCGGATTCCGCAGGCGCTTCCACGGGCGGCTGCACCTGCTGCGCGTACACGGGCGACGACACTCCGGCGCTGATCGCGAACGCCGCGAACAGGAGGAGCGCGCGCAGGCGCATTACTCGGTGTTCCCCGGGGGCGTGAGCAGGGCGCGGGCGATGCGGCGGCCGCTGTTGCGGACCGACCGCGCGACGGTGCTGATGCTGATGGTCGCCGTGGCGATGCGATCGATGTCGGTGCCGACCTGGAACCGGTCGCGGATGTCCTTGTTCCGGAACTGGTCCTGGAACCGCGCGGTGTCGATCGAGAAGTCGCCGTACGGCTCCTTGTGCTCGGCGACGACGATGCCGGTGACGCGCGCCTGCGGCGTCATGCCGACCAGGACCTTGATCGGGCCGTCATAGCCGCGCTCGAGCGGCGTCAGCTCGGTCGTCCAGAAGGCGAAGCCGATCAGCGCGTTTGGATCCTTGGGATCGCCGGCGTACACCTTGTAGTGCGGCGGCTCGGCCACCTTCGGCGAGATGTTGGTCGCGTTCGGAAACAGCTTCTTGATCTGCCCCTGCGTGCGGGCGTCGAGGCCCGCCTGACCGTTGACGACAACCAGGGCGCCAAGACCGAAGACGAGTGCCAGGCCAAGTCGTTTCATAATGTCCCGCGCATTGTAAGCCACAATCCCACCGCATTTTAACCGGTTCAGATCAGTGGTTTACGGGGATTCCGTTCATGAAGAAACGATGAAGCCGCGGCCCGGATTGCCGGCGATCCGCGCTTCCGGGAAATAATGCGAGTCCACATGAGCCCGACCGGAAGCGTGACCGACGCCATCCTCGACTTCATCCAGCAGTGCACCTTTGCTGCGCTTCCGCCGGACGCGCTGTCGATCGGCAGGCGCTGCATCATCGACGGCCTCGGCGTCATGCTCGCCGGCTCGACCCAGCCGGCGGCCAACATCGTCCGCGACTACCTGCAGGGGAGCGATGCGCGGCGCGAGGCCACGGCGTTCGGGCCGTCGGCGTTCACGACCGGCGCGGCATCGGCCGCGCTGCTCAACGGCACCAGCGGGCATGCCCTCGACTGGGACGACACACAGCTGGCCACCAGCGCCGACCGCATCTTCGGCCTGCTCACGCACCCGACCATGCCGCCGCTCGTGGCGGCGCTGGCCGTCGGCGAGCGGCAGCACGCCACGGGGCGGCAGTTCCTCGAGGCGTTCCTCACCGGCTTCGAAGTCGAGTGCAAGATCGCCGAAGCCATCCATCCCGATCACTACAAGAAGGGCTTCCATTCGTCGGGGACGGTGGGCACGTTCGGCGCCGCCGTGGCCAGCGCGAAGCTGCTCGGCCTCAACCGCGAACAGACGGCGCACATGCTGGCGATTGCCGCGAGCTCGGCAGCCGGCATTCGCGTGAACTTCGGCACCATGACCAAGCCGCTGCACGTCGGCCGCGCCTCGCATAACGGGGTCGTCGCGGCGGAGCTGGCGCAGCGCGGCTTCACCGGCGGCGGCAACGCCGTGGATCCGCCATGGGGCTTTCTCCAGGTGTTCAGCCACGGCAACGGCTTCGACGCCGACCGCATCGTCGGCACGCTGGGCAACCCGCACACCATCGTGTGGCCGGGCGTATCGATCAAGCCGTACCCCTGCGGCGTGCTCGGACACCCGACGATGGATGCGATGCGACGGCTGGTGATCACGCACGACGTGCGGCCGGAGCAGATCGCGGCCATTCGCGTGCGTGCCGGCTCGAACATCCTCAACCCGCTGCGCTATCCGATTGCCAGCAACGAGCTCGAAGCGAAGTTCTGCCCGGCGTTCATGGTGTCGGCCATTGCGCTGCGGCGAAAGGCCGGCATCCACGAGTTCAACGACGAGTTCGTGCAGAGCGCGCCGGTGCAGGCGATGATGCGGCGCGTCGAGCGCGTGCTCGACCCGGAGATCGAGGCCAGGGGCTTCGAGAAGATCCGCAGCACGGTGGAAGTCGACCTGCAGGACGGCCGCACCCTCGTCGAGCACGCCGACGAACGCTACCGCGGCGGCCCCGACCTGCCGTTCACGCGCGAGGAGCTGCACGAGAAGTTCAGCGACTGCGCGTCGCTCGTCCTGACGAGCGCCCGCGTCGACGAGGTCTTCGCCGCCGTGGAAACGGTGGAGGAGATGCCTGACATCGCGGCGCTGGCGAGGCTGCTCGGCTGATGCTGGCCTGGCTGTCGGTTGCCGCCCTGGTGATCGCCGTTGCCCTCAGCTGCTTCACCACGATCAACATCGGCGTGCTGGCAATGGCGATGGCGCTGGTCGTCGGCGTCTTCATCGGCGGCATGCCGCCGGCCGCCATCTTCGAAGGGTTCCCCACCGACCTGCTGATCACGCTCGTCGGCGTCACGCTGCTTTTTGCCATCGCCGAGACCAACGGCACGCTGTCGCGGCTCACGGCGCGCGGCGTGCGGCTCTGCAAGGGACACCCGGGCGTCCTGCCGATCATGTTCTTCACCATCGGCTTCGTCATCTCCACCATCGGCGCCGGGGCCACGCCGTCCAGCGCGCTGCTGGCGCCGCCGGCAATGGCGGTGGCCGTGCGCGCCGGCGTCCCGCCGCTGCTGATGGTGATCATGACCGGCAACGGCGCGCTCGCCGGGACGCTCTCGCCGTTCGCGCCCACGGGCATCGTGGCCCACGGCGTGATGGAGCGCATCGGCCTGGGCGGGGTCGAGTGGCAGACGTTCGCCTACAACGCACTCGCCCATGCGCTGGTCGGCTTCGGCGGGTTCCTGCTGCTCGGCGGCTGGAAGCTGTTCCGCCGCCGCGACGCCTCGGCGCAGGCCGAGGAACCCGATGCCGGAACGATGGGCACGGCGCACTGGCTGACCACGGCGGCCATCGCCGCCCTGATCGTCACCGTGGCCGGCTTCGGGCTGAACGTCGGGATGATGGCCATCATCCTCTCCACGGCGCTCCTGCTGCTGCGCACGGCGGACGAAGGCAAGGCCATCCAGCGCATGCCGTGGGGCGTCATCCTGATGGTCACCGGCGTGACCGTGCTGATCGCCCTGCTTCAGGAAACCGAGGGGCTGGCGCTCATCACCAGCGGCATCGCCAACGTCTCGACGCCGGCGACCATCGAGCCGGTCGTCGCGTTCGGCACCGGCCTGATCTCGGTCTACAGCAGCACGTCGGGCGTCGTGCTCCCGGCTTTCCTGCCGATGGTGCCCGAGCTCGCCCAGCGGCTCGGCGGCATCGATCCGCTCGACATCGCCTGGTCGATGAACGTCAGCGCCAGCCTCGTCGACCTCTCGTCGCTGTCGACGGTGGGAGCGCTCTACATAGCCGGGATGCCGCAGGGGACCGACGCGCGTGGCCTGTTCAACGCGCTGCTCGCATGGGGCATGTCGATGACTGTGGCGGGCGCGTTCCTCTGCTGGATCCTGTTCGGCTGATTCCGGTGGTCGACGGTCGATGGTCGGGGGTCGGAACTACGAACTCCCGACCACCAACCACCGACCACCGACCACCAACCACCGACCACCGACCACCTAGCTCCGCGCGCGGTCGCGGACGGCGGCGATGACCGCCTTCTCTTCTCGGTAGGGGTCGTTCTCCACGCGCGTGTCGGTGTTGAAGATCATCGTCGCCTTGCGCGCGGCGTCGAAGGCCGGCCAGTTCGGGACGTTCGGGTTGTTCGGGTTGCCGGTCCGCGCGAACGCGACCCACGAGGCCGACATGCGGTCGGCCAGCGCCTGCACGTCTGGCGCGTCGCCGAGCAGCGGCTTCGCCACCGCCACGTTGTCGAAGGCGAACGCGATGTCCATCGTGTGCATCGACCGCAGCTGGCCGGCGCGCACCGGCGAGTACCACTGGAAGTAGTAGCGGTAGACCGGCGCGCGGTTCTGCGCCGCCTTCCGTTCGGCCTGGGTGTCGGTGCCGACGCGGAAGTTCGAGGCGTCGGAGATGGCGATCAGGTAGAGGTCCAGGTTCGAGGCGGACGGGCGGTTCTTCCGGTAGACGGCAACCGCCTGGTCGGCGCCGGCCGCGTCGGTGCGCAGCGCGCGCATCAGGTCCTCGCGCAGCTCGTCGTCGCTGAGCGGGTCGTACAGCTGGTTGGCGTTCCAGGTCTGCTCCGTCTCGGTCGAGCCGATCATCAGCGGCACATCCGCTGAAATCGCCGTGGCGACCGGGTCGAAGTTATTCGCCGGGATCGTGCGTCCGTCGACGATCGGGCCGAAGTTCAGTCCACCGCTGTCGATCAGCCCGCGGATCCGGCGCCACGATATCGCCTGCAGCTCGCCGGCCTGGTCGGGCCGCAGCTGCAGCCGCTCCAGCACCGTGCGCGCCACGCGGGCGGCGTTCTCGCGCGTCCCGCTGCGCACCTGCGAACCGCTCATCGCAATTGCTCGATGGAACAGCCCCTTCGCCGCCGGCATCCCGAGCAGCGTGCTCACCTTCTGCCCGCCGCCCGACTGGCCGAACACGGTGACGTTGCCGGGATCGCCGCCGAAGCGCTCGATGTTGTCGTGCACCCACTCGAGCCCGGCGACGATGTCGAGCATGCCGACGTTGCTGGATTCGGCGAAGCGTGAGTCGCCGAGCTCGGCCAGGTGGAGGTAGCCGAAGATGTTCAGGCGGTGGTTCACGCCGACCACCACGACATCGTGCTTGCGGGCCAGGTTGGCGCCGTCGTAGCAGGTGAAGCCGGCCGAGCCGCTCGAGAACCCGCCGCCATGCAGCCAGACCATCACCGGCCGGCGGCCGGCGCCGGTTGCCGGCGACCAGACATTGAGGACCAGGCAGTCCTCGCCGGACGGCTCGGCGCGGTCCATCACCGAGAACTCGGGGACGCGCGGGTCCTGCAGCTGCGGCGCCCGCAGGCCCAGCGCCATCGCCTCGCGCACGCCGGTCCAGGCCTTCGCCTTCTGCGGCGGCAGGAAGCGATTGGCGCCCGCCGTGGACGCGCCAAAGGGGACGCCGAGGAACGCGGACACGCCGCGCTCCTCGAAGCCGCGGATGCGGCCCAGGGCGGTCTCGACGACGGGACCGGCGCCGTTGCCAGCGGCCCGGCGCGCCTGCGCCGACAGCGCATGCGGAACCACCAGCAGGCCGGCAGCAGCAAGGGATGAGTGGCTGATGAACGAGCGGCGATTCATGGGTGCCTCAAATGAAAAGGGCCGGGACTGTTCGTCCCGGCCCTTGGTCTTGCCCCGCCGGGACTGAAGTCCCGGGCTCCTGACTACGTGCCCGCCTGCCGGCAGGTCGACGGCGCCCACTTCGAGCCGTCGGCTTCCTTCTTGAAGTGCGAGCTGGTGACGAACGGCTGGTTCAGCACCTCAGGATCCGTGACGATGGTCGTGACGGTGAACCACTGGTCACCGTTCGGCGCATCGAAGCGGTCGAAGTACTCGACGATCTCCGCGTTCTCCGTGTAGGGGACGCCGTTCTTCCGCAGCCAGCCGGCCGTGTGCATGGTCGTCGTCGCCTTCAGGTTGCCTCCGGGAGGCGGCGGCGCGCCGCGACGCCCGCCACCGGGGCGCTCCCACTCACCGCGCGTGAAGCCCTGGAGGCTGCGCGCGGTCGGCACCTGGGCGTTGTCGTCGAAGTGGATGAGGCGCGTCTGCGTGCCGGCATCCATCTCGAGCTTCAGGGTGTTCGGATCCTGCCACGAGACGCGGACACGCGTCGGCATGCGCATGATGCCGCCCACGCCGTAGGCCTGGCACTGCCCGTCATTCGACGGCTGCCACTGGTCGGCCAGTTCGCGGCCGCGGTTGGTCAGCGGCACCGAGGCGTAGTCGCCCTTCGGCGGCGTGACCATGCGCCAGCGCCAGTCCTCGTTGACGACGCTGACCCAGTTGCCGGTCAGGTCGATCGCGGCACCGGCCTGCGGCGTCGGCGGCGGGCCGCCCTGCCGGCCGCCGCCCTGCGGCGCCTGCGCCGAAACGGCGACTTCGCCGCCGGTCATCGCGAACGATGCGAACGCGATGGCCGCCGTGCCCACGCACACGGCGAGCGTCCGCCCGCTCAGAATGCTGCTCTTCATCCCTATTCCTCCAACGAACCTTGGGCTATCGCAATGCAAAATTCAAAATGCAAAGTGCAAAATGAATTTTGAATTCTGAATTTTGAATTTTGAATTCCTCTAGTCCACCACCCCGCCCCAGCGCCAGCCGTCCTTCGGACGGAAGATCGTGCGCATGCGCAGGCGGTGGTCGGCCGGGTTGCGGCCCGGGCTGCCGGTGATGACGACGTGGTCACCGGGCTTGAGTGTCTCGCGCGTCACGCCCTGCTGGCCGAGCTGGCCGCCGCCGCCCCACTCGACGGCCCAGCGGACCATCTCCTTGCTCTGGGGCTCGGGCGCCATGACGTGCACGAACGAGTGCGGGTTGCGATACAGGAACTGCACCAGATCGCCTTCGATCGACATCTCCTGGTCTTCCAGGTAGGTCGCCGCGAACGAGTGATGCGCAAAGGCCTGGGCGCCGATGGCAAACGCGCCAGCCACGAGCAGGACTGCGAGACTCCGCTTCATTGTCGATCCTCCAACCATGGTTACTGGCGACGTGTCTGGTTCCGGGCCGGGGCTGCCGGCGCGGCGGGTTTCAGGCTGTTGTAGGCGGCCTCGAGAAAGCCGTCGGTGGTCCAGAAGCCCTGGGCGGCGCCGTAGCGCCCCTCGAAGTCCTTCAGGAGCCCTTCCGCCTTCACCTGCTCGAGCGTCCGTCCCCGCTTGTGCGCGTCGAGGAGGCGATCGCGGACGATCGTCGCCATGTCGCGGTAATCCACGACGTCGGCCTCGTCACCGAGACGGCCGTGGCCGGGGATCACCATCGTGCCCCCCTCCTGCTTCTCGGCAGGGACGGTGAGGTCGATGACGTTGTTGAGGGCGTCGAGGATGCCCTGGTAGCTGCCGCCCTGGTTGGCCATGAAGATCGGGAACACGGTGTTGATGTAGACGTCACCGGTCACGACCACGTCCGACTTACGGAAGAAGACGACGATGTCGCCGTCGGTGTGCGCGTTCGGCTGGTAAAGCAGCTGGATCGCCTCGCCGTTGAAGAAGATGTCCTTCTCTTCGTTGAAGAAGGTGTCGGTCGGCATGGCGACGAACGGCAGCGGCGGATCCATGGCGAGGAGGCGCTGCTCGGCTTTCTCGTGGGCGATGATCTGCGCGCTGCCGCCGGCCTGCTGGCCGACCTGCGCCGCGAAGTTGCCGGCGACGACGCGGGCACCGGCTTCCGAGATCACCGGGTTGCCGCCGACGTGATCGCCGTGCGCGTGGGTGTTGACGATCAGGCGGATCGGCTTGTTGCCGCTGACCTCGCGGACCTTGGCCAGCAGCTTCTGGCCGAGCGGCGCCAGCATCGTGTCGACGAGCATGACCCCGTCCTCGCCCACCGACATCGCCGCGTTGAAGCCGCCGCCGGTCAGCATCCAGACGTTGCCCTGGACGTGGAGGGCGTTGATCTCCACGTTGTCCATGTTCGGCGCCTGCGGCGGGGCCTGCTGCGCCTGCGCGAGGCCCGTTGCCGTGCTCAGCACCGCGCCCAGCGCGATGGCAGCGCCGACAACTCCCCACGTCCCCATTGTCTTGTTCATTGCGTGCTCCACGTGTCCCTGTGTCCCCTCAGGCTACCGGCTCGAGCGCGTCGCGGCCGGCGTCTGCGTCGCGATTTGCCGCGCGTACTCCGGCAGCGCGGTCTGCGCGCCGCCGCGGGTCGCCTCGTACGGAATGTTGTGCTTCTTGGCGAAATCCATCAGGAAGTGCTTGTCCTGCGGCAGGTGGTGCGGGACGACGCCGCGATCGCGCACGACCTCGATGACCGAGTCGCACGGATAGGGCTGAATCGCCGTCTGGTTCGTCATGCGGAACCCGTTGGTCTTGATGAGCGGCTCGCTCAGGTAGTACGGGTCCTGGATGATGTAGACGTGCGTCATCGTGTCGCCGTGACGGATGAACCGGTCTTCCATCGTCGCCTTGTCGCTGAGCAGCACGCCGTTGCGCCGCGCCCAGCCGTTCTTCAGATGGGTCGTGCGGACGATCAGCTGGTTGGCGACGTAGCGGCCGGTCGAGAAGCCCTGCCAGGAGTGAGCGGCGTATTCCGGCGGATGCGCCCGGCCGTCCATCCAGATCTCACGCTTCTGCTCCATCCACTGGATCTGCGTGTTGATCTTGACGAGGTTCTGCGTCAGGTCGTCGACATCGGTCCAGATGCGCAGGTTGCCGACGCCGCGGAAGCCGTAGGTCGACGGGTGTGGCTTGCACTGGTGTTCCGGGAGCGTGAGGATCGAAGCGTCCCACGTCTCGGCGCGCATGCGGCCGGCGTCGGTGATCGGCAGGCCGAGGTAGTCGCCGATGTCGGGACCGCCGGCGCGCTCCGGGGCGTCCTCGTGCATCAGCGGCGCCCAGACGCCGGTCAGGTCGACAGCCTGCGCGAACGCAGTTCCACTGGCCAGCCACAGGGCGGCCACGGCCAACATTGCAAAGCGAACGTGCCTGCTCATAGAAAACCTCACAAAAAGCGCTCCTGGAAAGACCTTAAGAGACTGCGATCCAATACGCCGCGGGGCGCGCCAGAGTTTACAAAATTTACAACTGTCGCAGCTCGCGCCGGGGAATGGCGCGGAGCATCTTATTGCGGCTGCCCGGCAAAGTCCACCGTGCGGAGGGACTCTGCCCGGGCCCGGGCAGCTGGAACGGTCTTGAAAATCTCGCTCAGCAGGCGGGTGTCGCCGCGCCGGACCTGGACTTCAGGCCCGGCACAGCACCGGAGCAGGACGCAAATGACCTCGGGATCGGCCGGATCCCGCCACAGAAGCTCGAAATTCTTCTGGTACGGGCACCGGGCGCAGGCCATAGGCCGATTTTACAGGCCGGGAACCGGCCCGACGTAGGCGATCAGGCGGCCGGCGATGATCGCGGCGAACCAGCAGGCCAGCGAGGCATAGGCCAGCCCCTTGCCGGGGGTCGGGCCATTGTCGAGCTGGGGGTTCTGGAACACCCGCTTCCGCATCGCAAACAGCAGCCAGACGCCGGCGGCTACGAACACCAGCTTGATGTAGAAGTCGGCGTTGTTGCCGTAGATGCTGGCGTCCTTGGTGAACATCGAGACGCCGGTGACCAGGTTCAGCCAGAACCCCGCCCACATGATCGGGTAGAAGCGCTCGAGCGGCTTGATCGGCGTCGATTTCGGCCAGAGGCCGAGAACGGCGAAGTTGATGATCGTGGCGCCGCCGGCGACGATCGACATCCCCAGCGTGTGCAGGAAGAGGAACATCGGGAACGCCCAGATCGATCCCGACTCGCGCATGAACGTCGGGAACGCCAGCCCCTCGATCCAGAAGAAAAAGTCGTCCATCGCCTACCGCATCCCCTCGCGCTCGTAGCGCGCAGCACTTCGATCGATCAATATCCCGAGGACGGCCAGGATCACCGTGCCGACGATGACCCCTCCCGCCACGACCAGGCCCAGGCTCAACCCGCTCACGTCACACTCCTCAGAACGCCGTGCCGATGAAGGGCAGCATGCTGCCCCAGAACATCACGCCCACCCACAGGAACAGCGCGCTGCCGGCCAGCGCCTTCGACAGCCCCGGCGCCGGACGGTCCTCGTGCTCCCACCCATTGTCGAACGTGAACAGCAGCGTGTTCAGCGCCGCCAGCAGCAGGAAGCCCAGCTTCCAGTAGAAGGCCGGGTTGGCCTGGTACTGGACGTTGGCCGCCGCCGCGTAGAACCCCATGCCGGTGACGGTGTTGATGCCGAAGCCGAGAATCGCCCACGGCAGCAGGCGATCGATCGCACGATACGAGATCGACTTGAGCCTGCCGAACACCTTGAGGTTGATCAGCAGGACGACGCCGACGAGCAGCGTCAGCCCGACGAAGTGCAGCGTCTCCGCCGCAATCCAGACCCAGGGCGTGTCGCGGACGAAGCCGCCGACCAGCCGGCCGACCTGCATGTCCGCCGACTCCACCGTGACGCGGATCTCCGGGTGCCGGATCTCGCCGCCGAGCGCCGCCGCGCGCGAGACGGTGGCGAACGTCAGCACGCCGAGCAGCAAGACCGCGATCGTGTTCCAGACCGGCATGGTCTTGAAGCGGCGCTGATACCAGAGGCCGAGCCAGGCCAGGCCGCCGGTGAACGACATGAACACCATGGCCATGAAGGCGGCGCCCTCGTGCATCTCCATCAGCACGCGCGACACGCCCTCTTCCTCGCACGGCCCCGGCAGGCCGGTTTCGGCCGCCGCGCAGATCCGCACCTGCGCCGCGTTGCCGGTGGTGTAGGCCGGGATGGTGATCAGGGAGATGCCGACGAGCACGACCAGGCTCGCGACCTTCAGGTGGTCGCTCTTGGCGACAAGCGACACCACGAACAACCCGAAACCGATGATGAAGCCGATCGTCGGGAAATGGTTGAGCAGCAGATGGATGTGCGTCGGTGAGAGATCCATGTCGGGCGGGATGTTAATGCCCCCGCCCGCCACCCGTCTACTGAAGAGTTTCTGACGAGAACTTAAGCCTGCCCCGCGTGCGCCTTCGCGGTGCGCGCCTGCAGGTCGCGCAGCACGCGCAGCTCATCGGCCGTCGGCGGCGCCGTGGTCTCGAGCTGTGGCGCCACCTTCAGCGGCCAGCCGGTGGCCGCAACAACGGCCTGGACCGTGACGCCGGGGTGCACGCTCGTCAGCGTCAGCTCCTTCGTCGTCGGGTCAGGCGTGAGGATGCCGAGGTCGGTGATGACCGCGACCGGCCCCTTGCCGGGCAGCCGCAGCTTCGCGCGCGCATCGCCGCCGTCGAGGTGGCCCGCCGAGGTGACGAAGTCGACCTTCTCGACGAACGCGCGCTTGTTCTGGCGCAGCGTAATCAGCACTTCCTTGCACGAGGCGGCAATCTCCGGCGCGCCGCCGGCGCCCGGCAGCCGCGTCGACGGCTTCGCATAGTCGCCAATCACGGTCGAGTTGATGTTGGCGAAGCGATCGATCTGCGCCGCGCCGAGGAAGCCGAGGTCGATGCGCCCCCCCTGCAGCCAGTAGTTGAACATCTCCGGCACCGACACCACCGCGTCGGCGGTCTCGGCCAGCTCGCCGTCGCCGATCGACAGCGGCAGCACGTTCGGCTTGGTGCCGATGGTGCCCGACTCGTAGATCAGCACCGTGTCGGGCGCGTGGGTCAGCCGCGCCAGATTGGCGGCAGCGCTCGGCAGGCCGATGCCGACGAACAGCGCCGCGCCGTTGCGCACCATGCGCGCGGCGGCGATCGTCATCATCTCGTCGGCCGTGTACTCAGGCTTCTGCTGGTCAGACATTCGCCGTCGCCCCCTCGATGCTGCGCCGGAACTCGGCGAAATCCTTCGTCCCCTTCACGTGCTTGTCGATCCACGCGGTGAAGGTCTCGCGGTCGCGCGCAATCGGGTCCCACTGCTTGTAGAACGCGTTGTTGCGCTGGTAATAGCCGAGCGCATATGACGGGAACGCGCCCCCCTTCACCTCGCACACCGCGCTGACCGTCCACGACGGCAGCACCACGGCATTCATCGGCGCATCGAGGCGGTCGACGATTTCCTCCACCGTGACGATGGCGCGCCTGGCGGCGAGCACCGCCTCCTTCTGCACGCCGGCGACGCCCCAGAGCAGGACGTTCCCGTGCCGATCGGCCTTCTGCGCGTGGATCACCGTGACATCGGGCCGGATGGCGGGAATCGCCGCCAGTTGCTCGCCGGTGAACGGGCACTCGATGAACTTGATGTTCTTGTTGTGCTTCGGCAGGTCGCTTCCGAGGTAGCCGCGCAGCAGCCCGAACGGCAGCCCCGACGCGCCGGCGGCGTAGGCGTTGGCCATGCCGGCGTGCGCGTGTTCCTCGATCTCGAGCGGCTGCGGCCACCCCTTCTCCACGGCGTCACGCAGCCGGTGCAGCGAGCCGACGCCGGGGTTGCCGCCCCACGAGAACGTCAGCTTGCGCGCGCAGCCGGCGCCAATCAGCTGGTCGTAGATCACGTCGGGCGTCATCCGGACCAGCGACAGGTTCTTGCGTCCCTGCCGGATGATCTCGTGCCCGGCGGCAAACGGAATGAGGTGCGTAAACCCTTCGAGGGCGACGAAGTCGCCGTCCCGAATCAGCTCCGCGACTGCGTCTTTAAGGGAGGTGATGGTAGCCACAACCGTTCTATCGTACTAGAGCGAATGCACAAGGCTCAATGCCCAATGCTCAAATCCAAAGGGGGTGTCATTGGCCATTGAGCATTGGGCATTGGGCATTGGGCGTTACTGACAGATTCTTCAGAAGCCATGCTCCGCCGACATGGATAGGATGAGAGAATATGCGTCTCGCCGCCGTCCTCGTCTTCCTCTTCACGGCGACCCTCGCGTCGGCCCAGGGCACCGGCGCCATCACCGGCGCCATCACCGGCACTGTTTCGGATGAAACCGGCGGCGTACTGCCGGGTGTCACCGTCGATCTGTCCACGCCCGGCAGCGCCTCGATGCTGACCGAAACCGTCACCGACGGCACCGGCCGCTACCAGTTCGACGGCGTGTCGCCGGGGACCTACGAGCTGACCTTCCGGCTGATCAACTTCAGTACCGTGCGGCGCGAGGTCACGGTGGCCGCCGGCGCACCGCTCACCGCCGACGTGCAGATGCTCGTCGCCGCCAGCGCCGACATCGTCATCACCGCGCCGCGGACGTTCCGCAACCTCGCCGAGATCGAGAACCCCGCCGAGAACCTCGTCGGCGTGGCGTCGGCCGGCAGCGAAGGGGCGATCACCGCGCGGCAACTCGCGGTGCGGCCGGTCAATCGCGCGACCGAAGTGCTCGAGACCGTGCCGGGGATGATCATCAGCCAGCACAGCGGCGAGGGAAAGGCCAACCAGTACTACCTGCGCGGCTTCAACCTGGATCACGGCTTCGACTTCGCGCAGACGATTGCCGGCATTCCGGTGAACATGCCGACGCACGCGCACGCGCAGGGCTACGCCGACGCCAACTTCCTCATTCCCGAGCTGGTGAGCGGGGTGCAGTTCCGTAAGGGGCCGTACTACGCCGAGAACGGCGACTTCTCGTCGGCCGGCTCGGCGAACATCAACTACTTCAACGTGCTCGATCGACCGGTGGTCACGGTGTCGGGCGGCTCGTTCGCCTACCGGCGGCTGCTCGCGGCCGCGTCCCCGGCGGTCGGGCGCGGCCACCTGCTCGCTGCCTATGAGTACGAGCAGGACAACGGTCCCTGGGCGAGCCCGAACAACAAGGACAAGCACAACGCCGTGGTCCGCTACAGCCAGGGAGACGCGCGCAACGGCCTGTCGCTCACCTTCCTCGGCTTCTCCAACCACTGGCACTCGACCGACCAGATCCCGCAGCGTGCCGTCGATGCCGGGCTGATCGATCGCTTCGGATTCATCGAAGAAACCGACGGCGGCGAGACCTTCCGCTATGCCGGCATCGCCGACTGGCAGCGGTCCGGGTCGCGCGACTCGACGCGGGTCACGGCATTCGCGCAGCGCTACGGCGTGCAGTTGTTCCACAACTTCACCTACTTCCTGAACGACCCGGTCAACGGGGATCAATTCGAGCAGTTCGAGCGGCGCTGGACGAGCGGCGCCAAGCTCACACACCGCAGGCTGGCGCACATCGGCGACATTCACAGCGAAAACGCGTTCGGCGTCGACGTGCGCCACGATGCGGTAGGCGGGCCGCTCGGCCTCTACCTGACGCGCGCGACCGAGCGGCTCACGACCGTGCGCGCCGACGAGGTCGGCCAGACATCGGTCGGGCTGTTCGGCGACACGCAGATCGAGTGGACGCGTGCCATCCGGACTACCTTTGGACTGCGTGCCGACGTCTATCGATGGGATGTGACCGCCGACCAGGCGAGCAACTCAGGTGATCGCGCCTCCGCCATCGTCAGCCCGAAGGTCTCGGCCGCGTTCGGCCCCTGGGGCGGCACCGAGTTCTACGCCAACTGGGGCCTCGGATATCACTCGAACTCGGCGCTCGGCATCCTGCTGCAGGTTGACCCGTTCACCGGCGAACCGGCCACCGCCTCGCCCGCGTTCGCCCGCTCCCGGGGGGCGGAGGCCGGCGTGCGGACGGTGCGGCTTCGCGGGCTGCAGACGACCGCGACGCTGTGGTACCTCGACTTCGATTCAGAGCTGATTTACGTCGGCGACTCGGGGAGCACCGAGGAGGGCCCGGCGACCCGGCGGTTCGGCGTGGAGATCACCAACTACCTCTATCCACACCCCTGGCTGACCGCCGACATCGACCTGTCATTCTCGCGCGCGCGCTTCCTCGACGTCCCCGCCGGGGAGGACCTCGTGCCAGGCGCGCTCAACCGGGTGGTGTCCGGCGGCATTGCCCTCAACCCGCCGGCCGGCGTCAGCGCCGGCCTGTTCGGCAGCCTGCGCCTGCGCCACTTCGGGCCGCGGCCGCTGCTCGAGGACGGCAGCGTCCAGTCGCGGCCGACGACCATCGTCAACGGCGAGGCCGGCTACAAGTTCTCGGACCGCGTGCGGTTGCATATCGAAGCGTTCAACCTGTTCGACGCCGAGGTGTCGGACATCGACTATTACTTCGAATCGCGCCTGCGCGACGAGCCGGCCCCGGTCGAGGACATCCATTTCCACGCCGCCATCCCGCGCTCGGCCCGCATTGCGCTGCAGGTCTCTTTCTGATCTGGCCCTCCATAGCCTTCGCGCCCTCGGGGCAGTAAGATCGCCGCGTGACTCATCCCATTCTCGGCCTTCATCACGTCACCGCCACCGTCGCCGACGCGCAGGACGACCTCGACTTCTGCATCGACCTGCTCGGCATGCGGCTGGTCAAGAAGACGGTGAACTTCGACAACCACAACGTCTACCACTTCTATTACGGCGACGAGCGCGGAACGCCGGGCACCATCTGGACGACGTTTCCCTACAAGGGCTGGGGCGTTCCCGTCGGTGAGAAGGGAGCCGGGCAGATCGTCACGACGACGTTCTCGGTGCCGCGCGGATCGATCGGCTACTGGGAGGCGCGGCTGCGCGAGCACGGTGTCGCCGTGGCCGAAGGGCGCGCCCGCTTCGACGACGAGGTCATCGTCTTCAAGGACCCCTCGGACCTCGTGTTCGAGCTGGTGGCCGATGACGATGCGCGGACACCGTGGGAGAGCACGATCGACGCATCGAAGGCGATCCGCGGCCTGCACAGCATCACGATGGTCGTGCGCGATCCGAAGCCGACCGTGGCGCTGATGACCGGCACGCTCGGGTGGACGGTCGTCAACGAGACCGACGGACGCATCCGCCTGTCGGTCAACGGGACGCAGCCGGGACACCTGATCGACGTGCTCTACGACGCCGACGCGACACAGGCGAAAAATGGCCTCGGCACCGTGCACCATGTCGCCATGGCCATCGCAGAAGAGGACGAACAGCTCCGGCTCCGTGAGGAACTGCTCGGCATGGGTCTCAAGGTCACTGAGGTGCGCGACCGGCAGTACTTCAAGTCGATTTATTTCCGCGAGCCTGGCGGCGTGCTGTTCGAAGTGGCGACGATGAAGCCAGGCTTCCTCATCGACGAAGATCTGCGCAGCCTCGGGCTCGACCTCAAGCTGCCGCCGTGGGAAGAGCCCCACCGCGCCGAGATCGAAACCAAGCTGCCCCCGATCGTCTACGCCTGATGCAGCCCCACGGATCGCAACCGGTGATGCAGCAGGGGGAGCCGCTCGGCTCGGCCCCGGTACTGCTGATGATCCACGGCCGCGGCGCCGGCCCGAAGAACATCCTCGACCTGGTGCCGCGTCTCGCCCGTCCGGGGTTCACGTGCCTCGCGCCCGCGGCGGCCGGCAACACCTGGTACCCCTACAGCTTCATGGCCGAGACGGCGAAGAACCAGCCCGGCCTCGATTCGGCGCTCGACACGCTCCGCCGCATCGTCGACGACGCCATCGCCAGGGGCGTGCCGGCGGAGCGCATCGTGATTCTCGGGTTTTCGCAGGGGGCCTGCCTGACCTCGGAGTTCGCCGCGCGCCACGCGCGCCGCTACGGCGGCATCATTGCCTTCACCGGCGGCCTCATCGGGCCGCCCGGTACCACCTGGGACTACCCCGGCGCCTTCGACGGCACGCCGATCTTCCTCGGCTGCAGCGACGTCGATCACCACGTCCCGAAGACGCGCGTCGACGAGACCGAGGAGGTCTTCACCCGCATGGGTGCCGCCGTCGACAAGCGCATCTACCCGGGCATGGAGCACATCGTCAACGACGACGAGATCGCGGCGGCACAGAAGATTCTCGAGGAGGTAGCTAGGTAGCTGGGTAGCTGGGCGGTACAGCCGTTGCTCGAGCGACACGGATGACGCTCCCTCATCACTCGCTCGTTGTCTGGCAACGCGCGGACGATCTGTTCGTCGATCTCCACGCAATTTCACGAACGTTTCCCTCGTTCGAGCAATTCGAACTGGCGCGTCAACTTCGACGTTCAGCCTTCTCCGTCCCGGTGAACATCGTTGAAGGAACTGCCAGGTTCACCGACCCTGACAAGTTGCACTTCCTGCAACAAGGGTTGGCTTCGCTCGCGGAAGTTGGATACTGCATTCACGTGGCGGTGCGGCTTGGTTACCTTCCGAAGGAGGAACAAAAGCGGATCGATCTGCGGATTCGGCGTGTGTCCGCGCCGCTTCGCGGCCTGATGAAATCTCTAGGCCGCGAACACCCGTAACAACCTGGGCACGTAGCCACCCAGCGACCCAACGACCCAACAACCGAGCTACCTACTAGCCCTCTCGAGATTGTTTCTGGCCTCCGCGAAGTCGGGCTGCAGGCGCACCGCTTCGGCGAAGTACGGTCGGGCGTCGCCGATGCGGCCGGCGGCGGCGAGCACGACGCCGAGGTCGTTATGGGCTTCGGCAGACGCCGGCAGGTAGCGCAGTGCCTCGCGCAGTTCGTTCTCCGCGTCCTGGAGCAGCCCCGCCTCGAGCATGGCCGACCCGGCACGCAGGTGGGCGCTTCCCAGGAGCTCGGCCACTTCAGGGACATCCGGGAGCACGGCGCCCAGGTAGGCGCTGCCGAGGACCTGACGCGCGGGAGCGGGGCCGCTCCGTGGCGGGCTGTTGTACACGCGATCGAGCAGCGCCAGGTACAGATCGAGCCCGGCCACTGACTCGGCCACCCCGCCTGCCTCCCCGCCAAAGCAGGTGTCACACCAGGTCCCGAGCTCCGAGAGATCGAACAGCGCCGCGGGAACGCCGTTCAGGACGGTGCCCGCCGTGGAGCGCACGCCGTACTCCTGGAGCGGCCGATTGTCGGTGACCGGCGCGACGCCGGCCGTGGCGCGGGCCATCGTCCCGGCGGATCCGATGAAGGTGCCGACGATTTCGCGCGGCGTCCCGAGGTCGAGACGTTCGAGGTCGGCGCGCAGCGGCGGCGCCGCCGCAAGGCGACCGGCCAGTCCATCCGGGGCGATGCGGATGCGGTCGGCCGTCGTCCCGACGAGAATCAGCTCCGCCTGCATCCCCGAGAGCAGCACCGACTGCGGGAAGACGTCAAGGAAGGCTCGCACCATCGCCAGGCTCGCCTCCGCCGGCACCTGGTAGGCCGGCAGCCACTGGCTGATGTAGCCGCCGGGCGCCAGCCGCGTCCGGGCCAGCTCGTAGAACTCGCGGGAGTAGAGTGACGCGACGCCCGCCTGCGCAATGGGCGGCGGCTCGAGCGTGATCAGGTCGAAGCTGGCGGCGTCAGCCATCTGCAGGTGCTGCCGGCCATCGTTCAGGAAGACTGAGACGCGCGGGTCGTCGAGGACGCCGCCGTTGGCGCCACGGAAGTGCGGCGCCTGCTCCAGCACGTGGCGTGACAGGTCAGCGACCTCGATCCGTTCGATCGAGGGATGGAGCGACACCGCATGCGTCGTGTTGCCGACGCCGAAGCCGATGACCAGCGCGCGGCGCGGTGATGCCATCGACAGCAGCGGAATGTGCGCCATCGCCCGCATGTAGCGCTGGTCGAGCGGCGCCGTCGACGACATGGCGTGGCCGTTAGTGATGAGCCCGCGGCCGTTGCCGGCGCGTTCGACGACGGCAATCAGCTCGGTGCTGCCTTCGCTGAGCGCAATCACCCGCTCGCCCGGCTGCTGCGGCGCCAGCGAGCGCTGCAGCAGGTAATCCGGCGGCAGCGTCATCCAGGCGCCGAGGGCAATGACCGCAACCAGCGCTGCCGCAGCAAACGGCCGCGGCGCGCGCGCGGTGAAATACAGCGGGAGCAGCACGAGCGCAGCCACGCCGGCCAGCACCGTGGGCCGCCGCCTGGAGGCCCAGCCAGGGCAACAGGAGGTAGCCGACGGCAAGCGACCCGGCGACGGCGCCGGCAGTGTTCGCCAGGTACAGCGCGCCGGCCCGGCGTCCCACGGTGGTTTCGGCGCGCTGTGCGATGGCGTTGCCGAGCGGGAAGCTGCAGCCCGCGAAGAATGCCGGCAGCGCAATTTCGAGGAGCATCGGCCGCAGGTTGTGCCACGTCTCGGCGAACGCACGCGCCCCATCGCTCATCCCCGGCATTCGCGCAATCAGTTCCCGACCAGCCTCCATGATGCCGGTGATGTCGGCCCGCCAGAGCCCGATGAGGAACGTCACGACGAAGAGCGCCTGCACGGCCATGAACGACGCGGCCGGGTGATGGCGGCGACGGTCGAGCCATCCGCCGAAGAGTGCGCCGGCGGCGAGTGCCACGAGCATCACCGCGACCATCAGTGCAAAGACTGCGCGGAAGCCGCCGAGCAGCAGCGTCACGTGACGCAGCCAGAGCATCTCGACGCCGAGCGCGGCGAAGCCGGAGAGGGCCAGCGCTGACGCGGTGAGGGGCAGAAGGGTCCGGGGGTCCGAAGGTCCTGGGGTCCGAGGGTCTGGAGGTTTCGGAGATTTCCGGTCCGGCTGAAGCCGGACACTCCGGGAGATCGCAACCGTCGTGTCCGCCTTCAGGCGGACCAGTGCCCACGCGCCCGCGGCCGCGGCGGCGTTGAGCGCCACGGCGGTCATCTGGGCGGCAAAGAGGCCGGCGGCGGGCACCAGCACGAAATCGGTCAGGAAGGCGCCGGCGGCGGCGCCCAGCGTGTTGGCGCCGTAGAGCAGCGCGACGGTCCAGCCGCTGACGCTGGTGTCGGCGCGGACGAGGAAACGGATGAGCAGGGTCAGCGTGCCGCCCATCAACATCGTGATCGGCGTGAGCAGCGCCACGGCGATCGCCGCGCGGGCCGCATACGAGCCGGCCGTCAGCGTGATCCAGCCGTCGGCGCCGGCTTCGTACGCCGACAGCGCCGCCACGATCGCCGGAAGATGCGGCAGGATGATCGAGATGGCCGCGCCGAGCAGCGCGATGGCCACTTCGACCCACGCATAGGCGCGCAGGAGCGATGCGGGCCCCGTGTGGTACCGGCGATCGGCCCAGCGGCCCATCACGTAGCCACCGGCGCCGAGGCCGAGCATGAAGATGGCAACGACGATCGACGCCGAGTGCAGGGTGTTGCCGAAGGCGTGCCCGAACTCCCGGACCCATACGACCTGGTAGACCAGGCCGGCGATGCCGGAGGCGCAGAACAGCAGGAAGAGCAGCGGCGTCACAGCTCTATCGTACGGGAAAACGAAAACACGGCGGGCGGGAAAGATTCCCGCCCGCCGTGGTCAGAACTGAACCGGAGACTAGAACTCGAAAGTCGCCGTGATCTTGGCGACCCGCGCGTTCAGGATCTCGGTCGGACGCAGGTACGACGCGTACGACTGGTTCACGTTGATCTGCGCATCGGTGTTCAGCGCGTTGAACAGGTCGAGGCTGACCACCGACCGGTAGCGGTTCACCCGGAACACCTTGCCGAACCGGATGTCCAGCTCGTTGCGGCGCTCGGTGAACTGCGTGAACGGCTCCTCGATGCCGATGACGACGTTGCCATTGGCGCCCGAAGCCAGGTTACGGCCGAGGGTCGAGTTCGCCGCCAGGTAGGCGTTGTTCGCCACGAAGGCCGGCGACACCGTGGTGCCCGGGGTGCTGCGGAACGTGCCCGACACCTGCACGTCCACGGTCGGGATCGTGTAGACGCCGTAGCCCTTGAACGAGGTCAGCCACGGCTCGACGCGGTCGCAGAACTGCGCCGGGCGCCACTGCGCCACGCCGCCCACCGGCGCAGCATTGCCGGCGGTGAGGAGCGCCATCTCGGGAAGCGCCGCGATGATCTCGCAGTTGTTCTCCGAGGTGCGGCCCGTGCTGAGGCCCGCCTGCAGCGTCAGCCCGTTCTGGAGCCGCGCGTTGAGCGAGAGGTCGACGCCGTTCCAGTGCTCGGTCTGCTTGCCGTACTTGTCCGACAGCGTGTTCAGGTTGTCGGTCTGCCCGAACTTCGACGGGACGACGTCGAACAGCCCGGTGATCGTCTGGCCGCTGGTCGACAGGCGGGCGTCGGTCGGGACGACGACACTGAATTCCGTGTAGTCGGCCGCCGTCGTTGCCAGGTTGTCGGTCACCTGGAAGTTGGCCCAGATGCGGCGGAAGTAGCCCACGTCCACGGCAATGCCGCGCGCCAGCTCGTGCTGCACCGAGGTGGTGAACTCCCAGTTCGTCGTGCGGTGGTTCCAGCCGCTGATCAGGTCGGCGTCGAACTTGTCGCCGGCGATCGCCGAGCCGAAGTTGCGGTTGTTGATCGCGCCGCACTCGCCGTTGGCGTCGAGGCTGATCAGGTCGCACTGCGGGATGAAGTCGCCCGCGACGCCGCCGTTGCGGCCATCGTCGGCCCACGTGCGGTTCGCCGCCGTGACCATCGCGTTGCTCGGGTTGCCGGCGTTGCCGATGCCGTTGAGCGTCTGGCCGAGCAGGTACTTGTTGAACGCCACCTTGAACGCCGTGCGGCCGTTGCCGAAGATGTCATAGGCGAGGCCGGTGCGGTAGGTGAGGTCCTTCCAGTTGATCTGCTCATCCGCCGGGAACACGATGTTCCGGTTCGGCGTCAGCGGCGACGGGCCGATCGTCTGTTCCGGCCAGCCGTTCTTGAACCAGTCGAAGCGGCCCGCCAGGCTCACCGTCAGGCGGTTGAGGGCGATGCGGTCCTGGACGTAGAGGCCGAGGTCCTGCTTCAGCTCGGTGACGGCGCGGAACGGCCGCGCGTACTGCGTGATCTGGTTCGGCGCGCCGTTGTTGAAGCGGTACTCGACCGGCGCCTGCGCGTAGTTGTAGGCGTCCTGCTTGCCGGAGGTGTTGTTGACGCCGAACTTGATGTTGTGCGTGCCGGTCACGTACGACATCGACGCGCGCCAGGTGAAGCTCGGCACCGTCGTGTTGTTGTAGAGGTTCAGCGCGCGGTAGCGCAGGCCGGTGCTCTGCTCCACCACCGAGATCATCTGCGGCATCACCGCCGCCTGATCCGCCGTGAGCGACCCGGTCGACTCGCGCAGGTGCATGTTGCCCCAGCGCTCGTAGAGGTGCAGGCCGACCGCCTCGAACAGCAGCTGGTTGGTGATCGGCGAGGTGACCTCGGCGTGCTCCTGCGCCAGGCGCGGGAAGCGGCGGTCACGCGCCGCCTCGGGAGCGATCAGCGCCGTGATGTTGTTCGGGCAGTTGCACCACTTGTCGAACTTGTAGGTGCCCGCCACCTTCACCTTCGGCGTCGCCTGCCAGGTCACGCGCAGCGAGTTGTTGTACTGCTCGCCCTTGTTGACCCCGGGGTTGCTCTCGTCGGGGACGTAGAGCCACTCGTTTGGCTTGAACGCGTTGAGGTTCTGGAAGATCGGCGCCTCATTCTCGACGAGATTGGCGCGCGTCGAGAACCAGAACCACACCTTGTCGCGCTTGAACGGGCCGCCGAACGACTCGTTCAGGTCGAACGCGTACTTCATCTGGTTCGGCGTGCCGAGGCCGGCCGTGCGCAGCTCGTCGCTGAAGTTGTCACCCTGCAGCGCCTCGTTGGTGAAGCTGACGAAGGTGTTGTTCGAGAACGTGTTGCCACCGTCGCGCGGGATCATGTTGATGCGCACGCCGCCGGTCGGCAGTTCGGCGCCGAGCGACGTGGTGTCGACGGTGACTTCCGCCGCCGAGCCCATGTCCGGCGTCTGGCCGCCCTGGAAGCCGCCGGCCTGCAGCGTCATCGTGCTGACCCCGTTGGCCGTGATGCGCATGTCGACGTTCTTCGAGCCGTGCACCGTGACACCCTGGCCGACGTCCTGGATCAGCGAGCCGCCGACGTCGTTGCCGCCGCCGGAGGTGCCCGGGATCATGCGCGCCAGCCCGAAGTGGTTGCGCGCGCTCGGCAGCGCGTTGACCGTGTCGCTGTTCAGCACGCGCTGCTGCGTCACGTTGGTCGTGTCGACGACCGGCGCCTCGCCGGTCACCGTGATCGTTTCCTCGAGCGCGCCGACGCGGAGCTCCGCGTCGATGGCAATCGAGCCCGTTCCCGCCACAGCGACGTTGTCACGACGAACCGTGTTGAAACCCGCGAGAGTAAACGTAACGGTATAAGTGCCAGGCCGAAGATCGACGATCTGATAACGCCCGTTGCCGTCCGTGACCGCCGTTCTCACCTTCTCGATGAGGGCGGGGCTTGCCGCTTCCACCGTCACCCCGGGCAGCACTGCGCCCGACGTGTCCTGCACCGTGCCCTGGATCGATGCCTGTGCAAAGGCCATCGACGGCACGCACACCAGGACGGCCCACAACAGGGCAGTCCTGCATTTCGCGACGTATTGCATTCACTCCTCCTAGGTATTACGTGGATCTCTCAACGACCGAACGCGTATGAACCGACCGATGTATGAGAGCGAGCCTGCCCCTCACAGCAAGTTGTGATCCAGCAGGAAAACGCGCGGATTTGTTCGGGAAACTGCGGCAGAGCGCCGCACCGGCGGGGGGACGGTTCCGGATTCTTGGTTGGGACGGATCCGGTCGATTGGATTAAGGAACGAGGAACAGGGAACAGGGAAGGGGGAATTCCGTTCCCCTTCCCTGTTCCGGGTTTACTAGCTTAGAACTCCAACGTCGCGCTGATCTTCATCACGCGGGCGTTGAGGATTTCCGTCGGGCGCAGGTACGACCCGAAGTTCTGGTTGACCGAGATCAGCGCGTCGGTGTTCAGGGCGTTGAACAGGTCAAGGCTGACCACCGAGCGGTAGCGGTTCACGCGGAACACCTTGCCGAACCGGACGTCCAGCTCGTTGCGGCGATCCGTGAACGAGTCGTGCTCCGGCTGCAGGCGGACGGTGATGTTGCCGCCCGTCGGCGTCCGGCCGAGAGTCGAGTTCGCCGCCAGGTAGGCCGCGGTCGCCGGGAACTGCGGGTTGATCGCCGTGCCCTTCGTGCTGCGGAACGTGCCCGAGATCTGCACGTCGATCGTCGGAATCGTGTAGACGCCGTAGCCCTTGAACGACGTGATCCACGGCTCCTGGCGATCGCAATTCTGCAGCGCGCGCCAGCCGGCGTTGGCGCCGGTCCCGAGCGCCATCTCGGGGAGCGCCTCGATGATCTCGCAGTTGTTCTCCGAGGTCCGGCCCGTGCTGAGGCCGGCCTGCATCATCAGGCCGTTCTGGAGCCGCGCGTTGAGCGACACGTCCACGCCGTCCCAGTGCTCGGTCTGCTTGCCGTACTTGTCCGACAGCGTGTTCAGGTTGTCGACCTGGCCGAACTTCGCCGGCGTCACGTTGAACAGCCCCGTAATCGTCTGCCCCGCCGTCGTCACGTTCGAGTTGGTCGACGGCACGACCATGCTGAATTCCGTGTAGTCAGCCGCCGTCGTCGCCAGGTTGTCGGTCACCTGGAAATTGGCCCAGATGCGGCGGAAGTAGCCGACGTCGACGGCAATGCCGCGCGCGAGCTCGTGCTGCACCGAGGTCGTGAACTCCCAGTTGGTCGTGCGGTGGTTCCAGCCCGTGACCAGATCGGCGTCGAACTTGTCGCCGGCGAGCGCCGTGCCGAAGTTGCGGTTGCTGATCGGGCCGCATTCGCCGTTGCCGTCGAGGCTGACCAGGTCGCAGTCCGGGGTGAAGTCGCCGTCGGCGTCGCTCCACGTGCGGTTGGCCTGGGTCACCATCGCGTTGCTCGGGTTGCCGGCGTTGCCGATGCCGTTGAGCGTCTGGCCGAGCAGGTACTTGTTGAACGCCACCTTGACCGCCGTGCGGCCGTTGCCGAACAGGTCATACGCGAGCCCCGTGCGGTAGGTCAGGTCCTTCCAGTTGATCTGCTCGTCGGCTGGGAACACGATGTTCCGGTTCGGCGTCAGTTCCGACGGACCGATCGTCTGCTCCGGCCAGCCGTTCTTGAACCAGTCGAAGCGGCCGGCGAGGTTCACCGTCAGGCGGTTGAACGAGATCCGGTCCTGGATGAAGAGCCCCAGGTCCTGCTTCAGGTCGGTGATGCCGCGGAACGGCCGCGCGTACTGCGTGATCTGGTTCGGCACGCCGTTGTTGAAGCGGTACTCGACCGGCGCCTGGGCATAGTTCCAGACGTTCTGCGTGCCGCTGGTGTTATTGACGCCGAACTTGATGTTGTGCGTGCCCGTGACATACGACATCGCCGCGCGCCAGGTGAAGCTCGGCACGCTGGTGTTGTTGTAGAGGTTCAGCGCGCGGTAGCGCAGGCCGCTGCTCTGCTCCACCACCGAGATCATCTGCGGCATGATCGCCGCCTGCTCGTCGGTGATCGACCCGGTCGACGGCCGCAGGTGCATGTTGCCCCAGCGCTCGTAGAGGTGCAGGCCGACCGCCTCGAACAGCAGGCGGTTGGTGATCGGCGAGGTGACCTCGCCGTGCTCCTGCGCCAGGCGCGGGAAGCGGCGGTCACGCGCCGCCTCGGGAGCAATCGTCGCCGTGATGTTGTTCGGGCAGTTGCACCAGCGATCGAACTTGTAGGTGCCGGCCACCTTCACCTTCGGCGTCGCCTGCCAGGTCACGCGCAGCGAGTTGTTGTACTGCGCACCCTTGTTGAGCCCCGGGCTCCCCTCGACGGGGACATAGAGCCACTCGTTCGGCTTGAACGCGTTGGCATTCTGGAAGATCGGCGCCTCGTTCTCGACCTGGTTGATGCGCGTCGAGAACCAGAACCACACCTTGTCGCGCTTGAACGGGCCGCCGATCGACTCGTTCAGGTCGAGCGCCTTCAGGATCTTGTTCGGCGTGCCGAGGCCCGCCGCGCGCAGCTCGTCGCTGAAGTTGTCGCCCTGCATCGCTTCGTTGGTGAAGCTGAAGAAGGTGCTGTTCGAGAACGTGTTGCCGCCGTCGCGCGGGATCATGTTGATGCGGATGCCGCCGGTCGGCAGTTCCGCCGACAGCGACGTCGTGTCCACCGTGACTTCCGCCGCCGAGCCCATGTCCGGGGTCTGGCCGCCGATGTTGCCGCCGGCCTGCAGCGTCATCGTGTTCACGCCGTTGGTCGTGACGCGCTGGTCGGTGTTCTTCGACCCGTGCACCGTCACGCTCTGGCCGACGTCCTGAATCAGCGAGCCGCCGACGTCGTTGCCGCCGCCGGTCGTGCCCGGGATCATGCGGGCCAGGCCGAAGTAGTTGCGCGCGGTCGGCAGTGCGTTGACCGTCTCCGAGTTCAGCACCTGCTGGCGGGTGACGTTGGTCGTGTCGACGACCGGCGCCTCGCCCGTGACGGTGATGGTTTCCTCGAGCGCACCGACGCGCAGTTCCGCGTCGACCTGGGAGGCCGCAGAACCGGCCAGTGTGACGCCGTCACGCCGAACGGTATTAAAACCGGCGAGGGTGAAGGTAACCGTGTACGAGCCGGGACGCAGATCGACGATCTGGTAGCGCCCGTTGCCGTCGGTGACCGCCGTCCGGACCTTCTCGATCAGGGCCGGGCTGGCTGCCTCGACGGTCACACCGGGCAGCACCGCGCCCGACGTGTCCTGCACGACGCCCTGGATCGAGGCCTGAGCCCAGGCCAGCGAGGGCGTGAGAATCAGAACCGCCAACAGCGCGATTCCGAACTTCGCGAACTTTCGCATCGACTCCTCCTTAGTTCCGTGGTTTCTCTCAAAGACCGAACGTTATGAGAGCGAACGCCGCCGAACGTTATGAGAGCGCCGACTTACCCGCGAAAAAGGGCCTTACCCGCTATGAAAGGACTTCCCCGAACGCTTACCGAAAAAGACGATGCCCGCTTCCAGCCTGTATGAGAGGTAGATAGAGGCTTGACTGGAAGAAGCGCGGGACCTTAGGCAAATCTCGATCCATGCGGAATCGGGCAGAATGCGGAGGGAAAGGCGGGATTTTCGAGGTCAGCCGGAGGCTGGGTTCGGTTTCTTGGGTCGGGGAGATCCGGGGAGTTGGATTAGGGGGAAAGGGGGAAGGGGGATGCTTCCCCCTTTCCCCTTCCCCCTAATCCCTAGTCCCTCACCCTAGAACTCGAACGTGGCGGT
The DNA here is from genome assembly GCA_050247255.1 of Vicinamibacterales bacterium. Lineage (GTDB taxonomy): Bacteria > Acidobacteriota > Vicinamibacteria > Vicinamibacterales > UBA2999 > JBFWUM01. Next base: position 32,273 of record JBFWUM010000004.1, read on the forward strand.
GATCTTCGCGACCCGCGCGTTCAGAATCTGCGTGGGCCGCAGGTACGACCCGAAGTTCTGGTTGACCGAGATCTGCGCGTCGGTGTTCAGCGCGTTGAACAGGTCAAGGCTGACGACCGAACGATAGCGGTTCACGCGGAACACCTTGCCGAACCGGACGTCCAGTTCGTTGCGGCGATCCGTGAACGAGTCGTGCTCAGGCTGCAGGCGGACCGTGATGTTGCCGCCCGTCGGCGTCCGGCCGAGCGTCGAGTTCGCGGCCAGGTACGCCGCATTCGCCGGGAACTGCGGGTTGATCGCCGTGCCCTTGGTGCTGCGGAACGTGCCCGAGATCTGCACGTCCACCGTCGGGATGGTGTAGACGCCGTAGCCCTTGAACGACGTGATCCACGGCTCGACGCGATCGCAGAACTGCGCCGGACGCCAGCCGGCGTTCGCACCGGTACCGAGCGCCAACTCCGGCACCGCCGCGATGATCTCGCAGTTGTTCTCCGAGGTGCGGCCGGTGCTCAGCCCCGCCTGCAGCATCAGCCCGTTCTGGAGCCGAGCGTTGAGCGACAGGTCGACGCCGTCCCAGTGCTCGGTCTGCTTGCCGTACTTGTCCGACAGCGTGTTCAGGTTGTTGACCTGGCCGAACTTCGCCGGGGTCACGTTGAACAGCCCGGTGATCGTCTGGCCGGCCGTCGTCACGTTCGGGTTGGTCGTCGGTACGACCATGCTGAACTCGGTGTAGTCAGCCGCCGTCGTCGCCAGGTTGTCGGTGACGTGGAAGTTCGCCCAGATGCGGCGGAAGTAGCCGACGTCCACGGCGATGCCGCGCGCGAGTTCGTGCTGCACCGAGGTGGTGAATTCCCAGTTGGTCGTCCGGTGGTTCCAGCCGCCGATCAGATCCGGGTCGTAGGTCTCGCTGGGAACCGCCGAGCCGAAGTTGCGGTTGCTGATCGGGCCGCACTCGCCGTTGGCGTCGAGACTGACCAGGTCGCAGTCCGGCGTGTAGTCGCCATCCGCGTCGTTCCACGTCCGGTTCGCCGAGGTCACCATCGCGTTGCTCGGGTTGCCGGCGTTGCCGATGCCGTTGAGCGTCTGGCCGAGCAGATACTTGTTGAACGCGACCTTGACCGCCGTGCGGCCGTCGCCGAACAGGTCATACGCGAGGCCCGTGCGGTAGGTCAGGTCCTTCCAGTTGATCTGCTCGTCGGCCGGGAACACGATGTTCCGGTTCGGCGTCAGTTCCGACGGCCCGATCGTCTGCTCCGGCCAGCCGTTCTTGAACCAGTCGAAGCGGCCGGCGAGGTTGACGGTCAGGCGGTTGAAGGAGATGCGGTCCTGGATGAAGAGGCCCAGGTCCTGCTTCAGATCGGTGATGCCGCGGAACGGCCGCGCCACCTGCGTGATCTGGTTCGGCACGCCGTTGTTGAAGCGATACGCGACCGGCCCCTGCGAGTAGTTGTAGACGTTCTGCCTCCCGGTGGTGTTGTTGACGCCGAACTTGATGTTGTGCGTGCCGGTCACGTACGACATCGCCGCGCGCCAGGTGAAGCTCGGCACGCTGGTGTTGTTGTAGAGGTTCAGCGCGCGGTAACGCAGGCCGCTGCTCTGCTCCACCACCGAGATCATCTGCGGCAGGATCGCCGCCTGCTCGTCGGTGATCGACCCGGTCGACGGCCGCAGGTGCATGTTGCCCCAGCGCTCGTAGAGGTGCAGGCCGACCGCCTCGAACAGCAGGCGGTTGGTGATCGGCGAGGTGATCTCGCCGTGCTCCTGCGCCAGGCGCGGGAAGCGGCGGTCACGCGCCGCCTCGGGGGCGATCTGCGCCGTGATGTTGTTCGGGCAGTTGCACCACTTGTCGAACTTGTAGGTGCCGGCCACCTTCACCTTCGGCGTCATCTGCCAGGTCACGCGCAAGCTGTTGTTGTACTGCTCGCCCTTATTGAGGCCCGGGCGGCTCTCATCCGGCACGTACAGCCATTCGTTCGGCTTGAACGCGTTCTGGTTGAAGAAGATCGGCGCCTCGTTCTCGACCTGGTTGATGCGCGTCGAGAACCAGAACCACACCTTGTCGCGCTTGAACGGGCCGCCGATCGACTCGTTCAGGTCGAGCGCCTTCAGGATCTTGTTCGGCGTGCCGAGGCCCGCCGCGCGCAGCTCGTCGCTGAAGTTGTCGCCCTGCATCGCTTCGTTGGTGAAGCTGAAGAAGGTGCTGTTCGAGAACGTGTTGCCGCCGTCGCGCGGGATCATGTTGATGCGGATGCCGCCGGTCGGCAGTTCCGCCGACAGCGACGTCGTGTCGACGGTGACTTCCGCCGCCGAGCCCATGTCTGGCGTCTGGCCGCCGATGTTGCCGCCGGCCTGCAGCGTCATCGTGTTCACGCCGTTGGCCGTCACGCGCTGGTCGGTGTTCTTCGACCCGTGCACCGTCACGCTCTGGCCGACGTCCTGAATCAGCGAGCCGCCGACGTCGCTGCCGCCACCGTTCGTGCCCGGGATCATGCGCGCCAGGCCGAAGTAGTTGCGCGCGCTCGGCAGCGCGTTCACCGTCTCCGAGTTCAACACCTGCTGCCGGGTGACGTTGGTCGTGTCGACGACCGGCGCCTCGCCGGTGACCGTGACCGTTTCCTCGAGCGCGCCGACGCGCAGCTCCGCGTCCACCTGTGACGTCGCCGAACCGGTGAGAGCGACGCCGTCGCGCCGAACGGTGTTGAAGCCGGCAAGGGTAAACGTGACGCTGTACGTGCCGGGACGCAAATCGATGATCTGGTAGCGGCCATTGCCGTCCGACACCGTGGTGCGGACCTTTTCAATCAGCGCCGGGCTCGCCGCTTCCACCGTGACCCCGGGCAACACTGCGCCCGATGTATCCCTGACGACGCCCTGGATCGAGGCCTGTGCCCAGGCCAGCGAGGGCGTGAGAATCAGGACCGCCAGCAGCGCGGTCCCGAGTTGCGCGAACTTTCGCATCGACTCCTCCTCGAATCGGAAATCTCTCTACGACGCGTATGAGAGCGGGAGCGGACGCCGGTCGTACGGGTATGACGCGCGAGATGTATGCCCCCTGTTTGAGCAAGCGGTGATCCAGCGCGGCGGGACGCCCAATCACTAGGAAATTCGCGCGCGCGGCGACACTTCGCGGAGAGAGTTCGGATTCTTGGTTCGCGGAGATCCGGTCGGTTGGATACGTGAGGCAGTAAGTTGTTGTGTTACAAAGACTTACACATCACGCTCAGACCGGAGAACGATCGCCGTGGTTACTGGAGAATCGCCGCCGTCCTTACGCTAGCGGACGCCCATTCGCGACCTGAGAGTCGCGCCCCGCGTACGGGGATGAGCGCCGACGCGCGTCATGCCGACACCTCGGCGCGCGCGCGGCGCGCGGCGATGGCCGGCGGCGAGAAGAACCGTTTGAGCAGGTAGATGTCGAGCAGGCCGACGACAAGGAGGACGGCATAGGCCGACGGCCCCTCGACGAAGTTCAGCTCCTGGAGCAGTCGCGACACGCCGAAGGCGACGATCCACGCATCGAAGCTCATGCAGATGCGGCGGAACGTCTCCGAATCCATGCGACGGATGATGAACGCGCCGATCGGCACGCCGACGATGATGCTCGGCACGATCCACGGGATCAGCGCGATGCTCTCCATCGTGTAGAGGCCGGCATAGGCATAGGCGACCGCCGTCAATGACGACTCAGCAAAGCGGACGACCCCGAGCGCGGCACGGAAGTCCTTCTTCGCCAGCCCCTGGTTGTTCAGCATGATCGCCAGCGGCGGGCCCGAGATCGTCGTCACCGAATAGAGCACGCCGAGGCCGCCGCCGAAGGCGAGCAGCGCGCTCTTCTCCGACTTGATCGGCCGGCGGATACCGGCGGCCTGCAGCAGGATGAGCGGCAGCAGCACGAGGAAGGTGTAGAAGCGGAGCCCCGCCGGGTTCACCTGCGAGACGATCATCGTGCCGAGCGCCACGCCGGGGAACAGGCCGATGACCATCGGCATGACGCGCCGCCACGTCCGTCCGAACGCGTCGCGGTTGTTCCACAGCACGTAGGCGTTGAGCACCACCTCGATCAGGATCAGCGCCGGGTTGAGGATGCGGTTCGCCATGAACAGCAGCGCCACCGGCACGGTGATCGAGGAAAAGCCGTAGCCGAGGGCGCCGTTGACGATGGCGGCCAGCAGCGTGACGGCGGCGAGGGCGAGCGTCGGTTCGGACATCGATCTCCTGACCGAGACTGAAGTCTCGGGCTCCATTCCGAGACCGAAGTCTCGGGCTCCATTCCGAGACTGAAGTCTCGGGCTCCGTACTGGTTGTGAAGGGAATCAGCCGACTGACGGCTTCAGGAGGTCGCGGGAAGGGATCGCTACTGCCTGACCGTCATCGGCCCCATACAGGCGCACGCGCAGCAACACGCCACGCGCGGGCAGGGGCAACAACAGGTCGGGGCCGAGGAGCGCATCGGAACGCGTCAGAGCGTAGATCAGGAAAGTCTACAAAGTCTATAGAGTATTTCGGCAGTCGCGACTCAGCGCCGCAAGCGTCGTGTTATCAAGGATTTTCGCGGTGGCGTCGCGCACTTCCTTCATCGCCAGGCGGACGCCGCAGGTCTGCTCGTCGACACACTCTTCGCAGCGGGCGTAGGCCGTCTGGCTGACGCACGGTACCAGCGCCAGCGGGCCGCCGAGCGCGCGGACGACCTGGCCGACGGTAATCTCTTCTGGCGTGCGGCTGAGGAAGTAGCCGCCCCCCTTGCCTTTCTTGCTCTGGAGCAGCCCCTGGCGCTTGAGGTCCAGCAGGATCGCCTCGAGAAACTTCTTCGGGATCCGCTGGTCGCCGGCCAGATCCGAGACGAGGACGGGGCCGCGCCCCGACCGTTCCGCCAGGAACAGCATCGCCCGCAGGCCGTACTTGGATTTTCGGGTCAACACCGGAACCATCGTATAATCAAGGTTCCGTGTTCACCACCTGCTGCTGTCCGTGCGCGTGTTGTTGTACGAGGCCCTCGGGGTCTTCCGCGCCTTCGATTGCGCAGCTGGGGTAACCGCAGACATCGCTCCACGCGAAGCAAGATCGAAAAGAGCCCGGGGACCTGAATCCCCGGGCTTTTTCTTTTGGTCCAAGAAAGCGACATGTCCTCAGTGCTCATGGAACCGCACGCCGCCACCACCATCCCGACCCTCGACCACCTGCGGGCGCTCGAGGCCGAGAGCATCCACATCCTGCGCGAGGTCGTGGCCGAGTTCGAGCGGCCGGTGATGCTCTATTCGATCGGCAAGGATTCGTCGGTCATGCTGCGCCTGGCGCAGAAGGCGTTCCACCCCGGGCCGATTCCGTTCCCGCTGCTGCACGTCGACACCACCTACAAGTTCCGCGAGATGATCGAGTTCCGCGATCGCATGGCGGCGGAGGTCGGCGCGCGCCTCATCGTCCACACCAACGAAGAGGCGATCTCCGAGGGCACCCAGCCGTTCAAGGTCGGCACGCAGCGCTGCTGCGGGCTGCTGAAGACCAAGGCGCTGCTCGATGCGCTGCAGGCCGGCAACTTCGACGCCGCGCTCGGCGGCGCCCGGAGAGACGAGGAGCGGTCGCGGGCGAAGGAGCGCATCTTCTCGGTGCGCGACCCGAACGGCCAGTGGGACCCCAAGCGCCAGCGCCCGGAGCTCTGGAACCTGCTCAACGCGCGCATCCGGACCGGCGAGAGCATCCGCGTCTTCCCGCTCTCCAACTGGACCGAGATCGACGTCTGGCAGTACATCCACCTCGAGCACATCCCGATCGTCCCGCTCTACTACGCGCGCGAGCGCGAGGTCATCGTCCGCGGCCCCTCGCTCATCGTCCAGGAGCAGCCGTTCGTGGTGACCATGCCGGGCGAGAAGCCGCAGGTCGTCAAGTGCCGCATGCGCTCGCTCGGCTGCTCGCCATGCACCGGCGCCATCCGGTCGGACGCCGACTCGGTGCCGAAGATCATCGAGGAGCTGGTCGCCACGCGCTCCTCCGAGCGGCAGCTGCGCATCATCGACCACGACCAGGACGGGTCGATGGAGCTGAAGAAGCGCGAGGGCTACTTCTGATGGCGGTCGACACGGGTGTCCTCGCCTCGAGCAGCGGCCTGCTGCGCATCTGCACCGCCGGCAGCGTCGACGATGGCAAGAGCACGCTGATCGGCCGGCTCCTGCACGACTCGCAGTCGGTGTACGACGACCAGCTGCACGCGGTCGAGAAGGCGTCGAAGAACCGCACCGCCGGGCCGATCGACTTCTCGCTGTTCACCGACGGGCTGAAGGCCGAGCGCGAGCAGGGGATCACGATCGACGTCGCCTACCGCTACTTCGCCACGGCGCGGCGGAAGTTCATCCTCGCCGACACGCCCGGGCACGAGCAGTACACGCGCAACATGGCCACCGGCGCCTCGACCGCCGACGTCGCCATCCTGCTGGTCGACGCGCGCAACGGCGTGCTGGCGCAGTCGCGGCGGCACGCGCGCATTGCGCGGCTGCTCGGCATCAAGGACTTCGTCCTGGCCGTCAACAAGATGGACCTGGTCGACTTCAGCCGCGACGTATTCGAGCAGATCCAGGACGACATGGAGGAGCTGCTCGCCGGGGCGGCCGTGCACGCCATCCCGATGAGCGCGCTGCAGGGCGACAACGTCATCACCGGCAGCGACCGCACACCCTGGTTCCGCGGGCCGAGCCTGCTGGAGTACCTGGAGACGGTGCAGGTGCACCGCAACCTGCCGGGGCTCCCCTTCCGCATGCCGGTGCAGCTGGTCGTACGCCCGCACCAGGACTTCCGCGGCTACGCCGGCCAGATTGCCTCGGGCACCATCCGCGTCGGCGACACCATCACGACCTACCCCTCGGGCCTGTCGGCGGTCGTGCGCCGCATTGTCACCTGGGACGGCGATCTCGACATGGCGTTCGCGCCGATGTCGGTGACGCTGACGCTCGACCGCGAAATCGACATCAGCCGCGGCGACGTGCTGTCGCTCGAGCCGCCGATGGTCGGCCAGCGGTTCGAGGCCGAGGTCGTGTGGATGGACGAGAAACCGCTCGACCCGGGCCGCGTCTACCTGCTGAAGCAGGGCACGCGCACGGTCACGGCCGAAATCAACCATGGGCTGGTGCTGAACCAGATCGGCAACGTCGTCGTGAGCGCGGCGCGGCCGCTGGTGTTCGACCGCTACGACACGAACCGCGCGACCGGCAGCTTCATCATCATCGACCCGGGCACCCACTTCACGGCCGGCGCCGGGATGATCAGCAATGCCGTGCGCGAAGAGGCTGTCGCCGCCGTGGGCGCGCCGCTGACCGCCGCGCAGCGCATCGCCAGGCTGGCCCGCGGGGCCGGCAGCGACGAGGAAGCGGCCGAACTGGTGCGCAAGGCACTCGAAGAGATGCTGGCCTAGGTGGTCGGTGGTCGGTGGTCGGTGGTAGATGGTAGGTGGTGGATGGTAGGTGGTAGAGAGATGACGGAGAACGCGGGGGAGGTGATCAGGCGGGCATTGGCCGAGGCGAAGACGCCTTGCATCACCTCGAGCTTCCAGGCGGAGTGCGTGGTGCTGACGCACATGCTGCAACAGGTGCGGCCGGACATCCCCGTGCTGTTCCTCGACACCGTGCACCACTTTGCCGACACCTATCGCTACCGCGACGAGCAGGCGGCGACGCACCGGCTGAACCTGATCACCCTGCGCGCGGCCGAGCCGCAGCCGGGGCTGTGGCAGACCGAGAGCACCGAGGCCTGCTGCGCGCGCCACAAGGTGGGACCGTTGTTCGCGGCGCTCGAGCACTACGACACCTGGTTCACGGCGCTGCGCCGCGACCAGTCGCCGTCGCGCGCCAACCTGCAGGAGGTGGAGCCGTTCCGGCTGCCGACCGGCACCACCATCCGGCGCGTCGCGCCGCTTGCCGCGTGGACGGCCAAGGACGTCTGGCAGTACGCGAAGGTGCATGGCCTCTCCCTGATGCCGCTGTACGACCAGGGCTTCACCAGCATCGGCTGCGAACCGTGCACGTCGCTGCCGCTGGATCCCTCGAATCCGCGTTCCGGCCGCTGGCAGGGCCAGAAGTTGGAATGCGGCATCCACATCCAGGCGAAGTAACCGCGTGATCCGCTTCCGTGTCCTGGTGGCCGCGGCCATCGTGGCTGCTGTCTGCCTGCCCGCGTCGGCGCAGGACCTGGCGCCGGCCGCACCCGAGGACGCCGCCGTCCGCTCCGGGGCGTTCACGTATCGCCTCGGCCTCGGCTACATGTTCCAGGTCTCCGGGCGGCAGGACTATCCATTCACGGACGACACGTTCCAGGACGACGAGACGTTTGCGTGGTGGCGGCTCCGGCCTCGCTTTGCTGCCACGAGCCGCCGCGTCGACATCGTCGTCGAGGGGCAGGACACCCACTCGGCTGGCGGCAGGTTCACCTCGCGCACGGCGTGGCTCGACCTGCTCAACGCCTACGTCGACGTCAAGAACATAGGCGGGGTGTCGGTGAAGGTTGGCCGTCAGCAGGCCGACCTCGAGGTCGTCGGCCGGCTCGTGCGCCAGGCCGACTTCGCCGCGGTGCTGCGGTCAGTCGATCTCGCGTCGGTCACCTACCAGCGCGGGGCGACCGACCTGCGCGCCATCGTCTTCATCCCGCTCGAGGGCAATCCCACCGGCTTCAACCGTCAGCGCGACGACGAGCGGTTGTGGACGACGTTCGCGCGACGGCGGCTGAACCCGCGCACCGCCATCCAGAGCTACGTCGTGGCGCGTCACAACCGCGAGGTGCTGAGCGAGACCGGCGTCGCCGGCAGCGGCGCGGTGTACGCCTGGCAGCTGCAGGTGGAGGGGCCGACGCCGCACCCGGCGGTCGACTGGGCGGTGGAGTCGGTGATCGAGCGCGGCCACTACTCGACGGACGAGGTCCGCGCGTGGGCGCTGTTCCTGCGCGGCGACGTCCGGCTGTCGCCGGCGGCAACGCTCGACGTCCGGTACACCGTGACGTCGCCGGACACATACCGCGGCGATGGCGTGCGCGGCCAGTACGACACGATCTATGGCGCCGCGACCTACTTCAGCTTCCTCGGGCAGATCCGCGGCAGCAACGTGCGGTCGTTCAGCGTCGGCGGCGCCGCGCGGCTGGCGCGGCGGCTGACGCTCAACTGGCGCTACTTCAACACCCGCCTCAACGACCGCCGCGATGCCTGGTACGGCGCAGTCAATCCGAGCCGCAGCAACCCGGGGGCGCCGTCATCGTTTCTGGGGCATGAGGCCGCCGGGCTCCTGAGCTTCCAGGCGCGTCCCAACCTGCTCGTCCGCGGCGGCTACTACCACTTCATTCCCGGAGGGTTCAGCCCGGGCGCCCAGGGCCACCCGCACGAATTCCGCCTGCAGATCATCGGCGGGATCCGATAAACACCCACCCCCTGCTTCGTCGTAATATCCACGAACCTTCTGGAGGACTTATGACGAACCGAGCGTTTTACGCGCTGGCGCTGGCCCTGTTCCTCGCTGCGGCGTACGCCGCGCCGACACTCGGGCAGCAGGGTGCCGCGCCTGGGGCCCCCGGACAGGGGCGCGCCGGCGGACCCGGCGGACAGGGCGGCCCCGGTGGGCGCGGCGGGCGTGGCGCGGTGACGCTGGCCGAAGGGCCGGGCCGCGACGCCGTCCAGACCACGTGCAGCCGGTGCCACGGCCTGAACCTGATCGCGAACTCCGCCGGCTACACCAAGGCCGGCTGGCAGGACCGCATCGCGACCATGGTCGCGCTTCCCGCGGCGGAGCTCGAGACCATCTCGACGTACCTTGCCGCGCACTACCCGCTCAAGGACGCGCCCGGCGCCGTGCTGCTTTCCGGCCCCGCGCACGTGACGATCAAGGAGTGGATGATCCCGACGCTCGGGTCGCGCCCGCACGACTCGTACGGCGCCCGCGACGGCTCCGTGTGGTGGACGGGGATGTTCGTCAGCAAGATGGGACGGCTCGATCCGCGCACCGGCGAGATGCGCGAGTTCGACCTGCCGCAGGGAACCCAGCCGCACGGCCTGGCCGAGGACAAGGACGGCAACATCTGGTACACGGGCATCCAGAAGGGCGTGATCGGCAAGCTCGATCCGCGCACCGGGCAGGCGCGTGAGTACCCGCTGAACGAGCCGGGCGCGCGCGGCCCGCACACGCCGATTTACAGCGAGGCCACCGGCAACCTGTTCTTCACGCTGCAGTCGGGCCACGTCGGCCGCATCAACACCACCGGCGGCGAGATGGTCATCATGAAGACGCCGAGCGACAACACCTATCCCTACGGGATCCGGCTGAACTCGCAGGGCGTGCCGTGGTACGTCGACTTCCGCGGCAACCGCATCGGCAGCGTCGACCCGCGGACGATGGAGATCAGGGAGTTCACGCTGCCCAACGCCGACTCGCGGCCGCGGCGGTTGACGATCATGGCGGACGACACCATCTTCTACACCGACTTCCCGCGTGGCATGCTCGGCCACTTCGACCCGAAGACCGGCCAGGTGAAGGAGTGGATGTCGCCGAGCGGCCCCGAGTCGGAGCCGTACGGCATCACCCGCATCGGCAACATCGTCTGGTACAGCGAGTCCGGCGTGCGGCCGAACACCATCGTCCGCTTCGATCCGGCGACCGAGAAGTTCCAGACGTGGGCGATTCCCTCGGGCGGCGGCGTCTTGCGCCACTTCGAGGCCGCCCAGGACGGCCGCTCGATCGTCACCGCGAACAGCGGCGTGAACAAGATCGGGGTGATCGAGATCGGGACGCTGAGCGCGAACCGCAGTAACTAGAAAGATCACAGGAGGAAGGAGGAAGGAGCTTATTGGGTCTCCTTTCTCCTTTCTCTTGTGACGTCAAAAACGAAACAGCCTGTTGACCTTCACGATCAGCGCCCGGTTCTGCATCGCCGGGAAGCTGCGGGCCAGCGTGTCGCGCTGCTCGTTGTAGACGACGAACAGCTCGCTGCCGGGCTGGTATTCCCAGCGCAGGCGGGCGTTCACGGAGATGGTCCTGGCGCTCGAGCTGTACTGCGCCAGGGCGCTGGCGAACATCAGCGGCGTCATCGCGTAGGTGATGCGCGTGCCGGCCAGGTGCGTCGTGAAGTCCCCCTCGGCCAGCGACACCGCGTTGAAGGAATAGGTCGGCTCGAACGCCAGCCGCGGCGAGACCTGCGCGCGCCCGCGCGCCACGGTGAGCGTGGTCTTGCGGCCGCTGTAGAAGCGCCCGACCTCCAGCGTCATGTTCGCGCCGAGCGAACGCTGCTGGCTCTGGTTGTAGTTCACGCGCAGGTCGGTGAAGTCGTAGCCGCCCACCGGCAGGACCACGCCGGGCGAGATCGCGAACGGGCGCGGCAGGTACTCGAAGTTGCGCGCCACCTCGACGAAGACGCTGTCGTTGTTGAGGAAGTTGATCGCGAACTGCGCCGCCTGCTCGCGGCTCTCGAGACGGCCCCGCCCGTTCTCGACGTAGTTGATCGACCCCTGGTAATTCAGCTTGCGGATCACGGTGCTGCGCGCCAGACGCGGGCTGAACTTGAACAGCGCATGGCTGCGGCGCACGTCGTCGCGGCGGACGAAGCCGACCTCGGGGTTGAAGTTGTCGCCGATGGCCAGCCGCTCGAGCTGCACGGTGTAGCGATCGGCGGTGTAATCGAGCTGCGCGCGGTAGCTCTGGTCGTCGCCGCGCATCCCGTCGGTCTGCGTCTTCGCCCAGAAGGTGTTGATGGTGAGGTTCTGGAAGAAGCCGAACGTCGCGTCGACGCCGTAGGCGAGGTTGCCGCCTGACCCGGTCTGCGAGGCCGAGCGGCCGGTGGCGATGATGCCGACGGCGCTGCGGGCCAGGATGTCGCGTTTGAGCCGGACCACCGAGAAGTTCGAGGCCGGCGTCCCCGGCTGGTCGCCCTCGCCGGTCTGGATGTCGATCAGCCCGATGCTGTACTTCCCGGCGCGCCCGGTGACGCGGCCGCCGGCGCGCAGCGGCACGATGCTGCCGCTGCTCAGGCCGACACGGCGGCTGTAGAACAGCGCCGGCGCGTCGATGCCGGCGTTGTTGCCGCTCACCGGCACGCCGCCGAAGACGAACGTGCCGAGGTTCTCGAGGAAGAAGTCGCGCTTCTCCGGGAAGAACAGGCTGAAGCGCGTCAGGTTGACCTGCTGCTCGTCGGCCTCGACCTGCGCGAAGTCGGTGTTCACGGTCAGGTCGGCGGTCAGACCCTGCGTGAGCGAGTACTTCGCGTCGAAGCCGATGTCGGCGTCGGGATCGTTCGAGAGCCGCGGCCGCGCCAGCGCATCGCTCTGCAGGCTCGAGGTGACGTACGGCTTGAAGTCGAACGGGCGCGAGCTCGGCGGCGGCTCAATGCCGGTCAGCGTCGCCGCCAGCGATACCTGCTGGAACGCCTGCTGGCCGCGTCCCGGCGGCAGCTGCGTGAGGAACGACACCTCCCCCTTCGAGCGCTTCACCCGCATGCCGTTGAAGCCCCATGGCTGGCCCGTGCCGGGACGGTAGCGCAGCGACTTGAACGGAATCGCCGCTTCCATCGTCCAGCCGCCGTCGAACATCGCGGTCTTCACGTCCCACACCGGGTTCCAGTCGCCGTTCCACTGCCGCTCGTTGCTCACCTGCCCTTCCATCCGCGCGCCGGCCGGCGTGGTGATGAACGTGACGCTGTTGCGGCGGTCGTGGAAGGTGTCGAAGGTGAAGCCGACGAAATCGTTACCCTGGAAGATCGCGGTGTTATCCCGCCGGAGCTCGGTGGCGACGATGCGATCGGGCTCGCTGTCCCACATGCGCGCGGCGAGGTAGAGGAACTCGCCGTCGAACAGGACCCACATCTCGGTCTGTTCGCTGGCGGCCTCACCGGGGCGCGGCTCGATCTGGATGAACCCGCCCATCGAGGGGGTGGTTTCGTAGATCGCCTCGTCGAGCACGCCGTCGAGACGCGGCGGCGTGTCGATGCGCACGGCACTCTCCGTCCGCGGCGGCGTCTGCGCCGCGGCGGCGGAGGCGATGCAGGCGAGCAGCATGGCACCCCGTAAAGGGGCGCCCCACTTGAGGAGCAAGACACCCCGCAACGGGATGCCCCACTTCAGCGCTCGTTGGGCGAGCGTGTGACGCAGGAGAGGTTGGGGGCGTCGCCGGGGCCGCCAATGCCGGCCCCCGCCCACCCGCAGCAGTAACGACCGCATGTGGCCGGCGGATTGTACCTGCCTTCCAGCCGGCGGCGGAATTCAGGGTAGAGCGTCTCCGCGCCCCCCATCGTCGCCTCGACCGGCAGGCCGTAGAGCCTGCTGAACTCCTCGACGTACGGGTTCTGCCCCGGCAGGTAGTGCGGCACGACGCCGCCGTCCGAGCCGATGCCGACCACCTCGATCACCGGCACGCAGGGCGCGGGGATCGGCGACATCTGGAAGTTCGGATCGAGCTGCCAGTTGCGACTCACGACGAACGGCTCGCTCAGGTACGCCGGGTCCTCAATGACCGCGAGGATGGTGAGCACGTCGCCGTGGCGCGAGATGAATTCGGTCATCGTCGTCTGGTCGCTCAACGGCACGCCGTTGCGCCGCAGCGGGCCCGCCTTGATGTGGGTCGTCTCGACGACCAGCGTCCGCCCTTCCCAGCGTCCGGTCGAGAAGCCGCCGTTGGTGTGCAGCGCGTTCGGCGAGGGGCGCGGGCGGCCGTCCATCCAGACGGTGCGCAGCGCGCGATCGACGGCGCCGCTGATGTGCCAGGCGATGGTGGCGCCGGTGGTCGGCTCCGCCTCGGCCCAGATCTTCAGGCTGAACGGACCGATTTCGGTGTAGTGCGGCGGGTAGTAGAGACACTGCCGCTCGGGCATCGAGAGCGCCGAGGTCGAGTAGGCGAGCGCCTTGGCGCGGCCGTCCTCGTTGATCGGCAGCCCGGTGAAGTCGCCGCCGTCGGGACCGGGCCAGCGCTCCTGCCAGTCTTCGTGCATGCGGTTCGCCCAGGTCCCGGAGAGGTCCACCTGCGCGAAAGCCGGCGCGGCCAGGACGAGGGCGAGCGACGTGAGCAGCAACAGTCTGCGCATGATCAGCGGGCCGAGCACGGAGTCGGGTCCCACTTCGACCCGTCCGGCTCCTTCTTGAAGTTCAGGCTGGTGATCCAGTCGACCTGCAGGTTGGCCGGATCGTGGACGATCATCGTGACGACCAGCCACTGGTCGCCGTTGCGGAGACGCGCAACATCCCAGTACTCGGTGACCTGCGCGTCGGCACTGTACGGTACGCCGTTCTTCCGCAGGTAGCCTGCCGCCAGGTTTGTCGTCACGATCTTGAGGTTGCCGAAGCGCGGGGCGTCAGGCGGGGCGCCGCGGCCGCGCGCCGCCAGTTCCCACGCGGCGACCGAGTGTCCCTGGAGCGACGGCGCCGCGGCGCGGGCGGCGGGGTCGAAGCGCAGGAGCCGGGTCTGCTGGCCGTGATCGGTCTCGACCTGCAGCGTCTGCGCGTCCTGCCACGCGATGCGCAGCCGCGTCGGCAGCCGCATGACGCCGGGCAGCCCGTAGCCCTTGCACGCCTGGCCGGAGGCCTGGTCGCGTGCCGGATTCCATGCGTCGGCCGCCGCCTTCGCCGCCGCCGTGATCGGAATGCTCTGGTAGTCGCCCCTGGCCGGCGTGACCATGCGCCACCGCCAGTCCTCGGTGATCACCGACACCCAGGTGCCGGTGACGTCGAACGGCGCCGCCTGCTGCGGCGTCGGTGGCGGAGCTGGCGGCTGGTTGCCGCGTCCCTGGCCGCGCCCCTGGGCGGCGGCCGTCAGGCCGCTCGCCAGGATCAATGCCGCGATCAGCGCGCGCTTCACTTCGCGTCTCCTGGCAACGTGCGGTAGATCGCCTCGATGAACATGTCCGTCGTCCATGGACCGCTGGTCGCGCCAAAGCGCCGCTCGTAGCCCTTCGCCGGCGCCGCCGCAATCACCTGCTCCAGCGTCATCCCCTTCGCCTTCAGGCTCTGTACCACGTCGCGCACGATCGTCGCCATGTCGCGGTACTCGACGAGGTCCGCCTGGTCCATCAGCCGGCCGCGCGCCGGCATGATGCGCGTGCCGTGGTCCTGCCACGCCAGCGGCGTGGAGGGGATCGCCAGTTCAACGAGGTGATTCAGCGCGTCGAGCGTGCCCTGAATGGTCCCGCCCTTCGCGACGTCGATCCAGGGAAACCGGTTGGCGTCGACGAGTTCGCCGGCAACGACGACATCCGACCTGCGGAAGAACACCAGCGCGTCACCGTCGCTGTGCGCCGCCGGTTGCAGCGTGATCTCGATGCCTTCGCCGTTGAAGAAGAACGCCTTGCGGCGCGGGAACGTTTCGACCGGCCACGCCTGCACCGGGTACGGGGCCGCCGAGCCGGTCGGCGCGCTCATGCGGGCGAGCACGGCTTCCGAGCCGATGATCACCGCGCCGGCCGCATTGGTGCCGGCGACGCCGCCGACGGCGCCGGCCGCGGCCACGAGCGGCCGCCCGGCACGGGCGATCGCCTCGTTGCCGGCCACGTGGTCGGCATGCGCGCTGGTGTTGATGACGTAGCGGATCGGCTGATCGCTCAGCTGCCGCACCGCGGCAATCACCGCGTCGGAGCGTTCACCGTTGCCGGCATCGACCACCACGACGCCGTCGGACCCGACCTGCACGGCGATGTTCGCGCCGGCGCCGGCCACCAGGTGGACGCTGCCCTGCACCGGGATGACGTCGAGCGGCGCCGGGGCCTGCGCGCGCGTCGCGGGCATGCCGGCAAGCGCGAGGACCGCAGAGGTACAGACGAGGAGTCGCGGGAAAGATGCCATCAAAGCGGCGGAACTATATCATCCGTGCGCTTAAGAGCAGATGAATACGCGGAACTTCAGTTCGGCCCCTCCAGTCTTGCCGCGAGGGCGTCGAATCCGTCGCGTGGGCCTGTCCATCGCAGCTCGTCCACGTCGGCGAACACGGGGATGTCGGTCCGCAGCGTCGCGAGCGTGCGGAACAGCAGTGCCTGCTCGCGCTCCTCCGTCAGCGTGCGCGCGAGCGCCGCGGCGTTGGCCGCGTTAACGCGCCATTCGCCCGAGTCGGCAGGGATCGCCTCGATGTGACCGAACTTCGCCAGCACGGCTGCTGCCGACTTCGCGCCCCACCCGCGTAACCCTGGGTAACCGTCGGCCGCATCGCCGACGAGTGCCAGGTAATCGGGAATCGAAGCGGGCGGCACGCCGAACTTCGCGATGACCCCGGCTTCGTCGAGCGTCACGCGCGTCCGGCGATTCAACTGCACGACGCGCGTGCCGCGCACCGACTGCGCCAGGTCCTTGTCGGGTGTGCAGATGATGACGCGATCCACGCGCGCGGCGTCCGCCGCTTTCGCCGCCGCCGCAGCCAGCGCATCGTCGGCCTCGAATTCCACCATCGGCCAGACCACGAAGCCGGCGGCGGCCAGCACCTCCTCGAGCAGCGGGAACTGCGACAGCAGGTCTCGGGGAATCCCGGCGCTCGTCTTGTAGCCGCGCCACAGGCGATTCCGGAACGATTCGACGACGTGATCGGTGGCGACGCCAACGTGCGTCGCCCCCTGCGGAATCATCCCCAGCAGCGAGCGGACGACGCCGCGCACCGCCGCGACCTCCTGCCCCTGCCGATCGCGGACGCTCGGCAGCGCGTGGTAGTGGCGAAACAGTTCGTACGTGCCGTCGACGAGATGGACGTCCAGGCGAACGATTATGGCTTGGGCAGGAAGCGCTTGCCGTCAGGGGCTTCCCACAGGACGTCGGTGCGGGTCCGTTCGCGCTTCTCTTCGGGGGTCAGGCTGTCGTACACCTCGGCGCAGCCATCGAGGACCAGCGCGGAGGCCAGCGACGCATCGAGGTTGTAGACGCGGCCGAGGAGGAGCGATTGCGTTTCAGCGGAGTATGCGGCGGGCGGCGGCTGCAGGATCCGGACTCGCATTACCCCCGGAGGATACTCGTGTTCGTCACACCTGAAAACCTCAACAGCATGAACCTCAACCACGCGACGAGCGCGCTCACGACCATCACGCCGGCGTAGTACCACCAGAGCTGCGGGATCCCGAGGAAGACCACGATGACGCTGCCGACGGCAAACATCAGTCCGGCGATGTCGCCGCCGACGTGAATGGCCGACAGGTTGATCTCGGGCGCCGCGGGATCGGCCTGCGACGGATCGCGCAGCACGCTCGGATGGCGCGTGTTCCACACCCGCAGCGCCACGGCGAGTGCGATGCCGGCCGTGGCCGTGCCCGCCATGAACCAGCCGAAGAACTGCCACGCCCCGATGTAGAGGATCACTGTCACGAGCGCCAGCAGCGCGCCCGGCGAGGGGATCGCCACCGGCGAGACGACGACCAGTGACGCCAGGGCGACATACCACCGGCAGCGCACGCGCCAGCGCGCGAGGGCGCCCTGGCCCGCAGCATTTAGCTCATCGTGAAAATCGGCAACCGCGGGGAGGAAGACACGCGTCACCGTGTCGTCCGGGAAGACGAGCCTCGCGACGCGCAGGAAGAGCGACCCGGGCAACGAGCGTCTACGGGGTGCCAAACGCCACCTCCCGCGCAAACGCCGACCAGGCGCGCAGCACGCGGCTGCCGAGCGCGGTCGGCCGGTAGATTCGCCGTGGCAGGCCGATCGCCCCTTCCGGCAGCGGCTCCTGCGCTGATTCCACGTAGCCTTTCGCTTCCATGCGCGCGAGCGTCGCGTAGACGGTGCCGCGCTTCAGCGATCCGTCGGAGAGCGCGACGAGTTGCAGGCCGTACAACGGACCGTGACCGACCAGCAATTCGAGGATCAGCCGCTCTTTTTTCGGAAGCGCTGTCGTGGATTCGTCGGCCATTGCTCAATCTTATTACAAATAAGATCGCTAACTCAAGCACATAACTGCGCCAACCTTTTTCGTCCCATGAGTGTCTATTGTGTCGACATGCCGCGGCGCCGGGCCGTGCTCCTCGCGACACTCTGCCTGGCGGCGGCACCTGCCGCATCGGCCCAGCCGACACCTCCCGTCCATCCCCCCGTTGTCGCCGCGCGCGCTGCTCGTCCGCCGGTGATCGATGGCGTCCTCGACGACGAGGAATGGACACGCTCGTTCCCGGCGGGCGGCTTCATCCAGCGCGATCCGGATGAGGGGCGCCCGGCGACGTCCGACACGCAGATCCGGGTCCTCTATGACGATGCGGCGCTGTACGTGGCGGCGCGGATGCTCGACCCGGAGCCGGAGCGGATTACGCGGCGGCTGTCGCCGCGCGACGCCGAGTTCGACGCCGACTGGATTGGCCTCTACCTCGACCCGATGCGCGATCGCCTGACCGGCGCCGTGTTCCGCGTCTCGGCCGGCAACGTGCAGTGGGACGAGCAGATCTTCAACGACACTGCCACCGAAAGCAGCTGGGACGCCGTCTGGCAGTCGGCCGTCACCGTCGATGCCGACGGCTGGAACGCCGAGCTTCGGATCCCCTTGTCACAGCTGCGCTTCACGTCGGCCATCGAGCAGACGTGGGGAATCAACGTCGAGCGCTACGTGCAGCGGAAGAACGAGAACTCGTTCCTCGAGATGGTGCCGAAGAACGAAAGCGGCCTCGCCTCGCGCATGGTCGCCCTCGAAGGCCTGTCGGGGCTGAGCCCGCGCCGCCGCCTCGAGCTGCTCCCGTACCTCGCCAGCCGCGCGGAGTTCATCACCGCCGATGAGGGCAACCCGTTCAACGACGGCACGCGTGCCTTCGCCGCCGGCGGGCTCGACGCCAAGGTCGGCATCACCAGCAACCTCACGCTCAACGCGACGATCAACCCGGACTTCGGCCAGGTGGAGGTGGACCCGGCGGTGGTCAACCTGAGCCAGTTCGAGACATTCTTCGAGGAGAAGCGCCCGTTCTTCGTCGAGGGCGCCCAGATCTTCAGTAACTTCGGCTTCGGCGGCTCGAACAGCTTCTGGGGGTTCAACAGCACCGACCCGACCATCTTCTACTCGCGCCGCATCGGCCGCGCGCCGCAGCTCGATGCCGACGGCGACTTCACCGACGCGCCCGCGGCGACGACGATCCTCGGCGCGGCGAAGGTCACCGGCAAGACGAGCGGCGGCTGGAGCCTCGGGTTCCTCGAGGCGGTCACCGGCAACGAGCGGGCGCGCGTGCAGGAAGGATTGGGCCGCAGCGAGGTGCTCGTCGAGCCGCTCACCAACTACATGGTCGCGCGCATGCAACGCGAGGCCGGCCGCTTCGGCGCCGGCTTCCTCGCCACCGCGGTCAACCGCCAGCTCCCCGACGTCCGCTTCAGCGACAAGCTCGCGAGCGGCGCCTACGTATTCGGCGCCGATGCCTACGTATTCCTCGACCGTGGCCGGCAGTGGGTCATCACCGGCAAGATCGCCGGATCGCACGTCGCCGGGTCGGACGCGGCGATGACCCGCATCCAGCGGGCGTCGCAGCGCTACTTCCAGCGCCCGGATGCGCCGCACGTGGAGCTCGACGAATCGCGCCGCTCGCTGCGCGGCTACACGACGCGCGTCGTCCTCAATCGCAACAGCGGCCGCTGGCTGGTCAACGCCCAGTACTTCGGCACGACGCCCGGCTACGAGTCGAACGACCTCGGCTTCCACAACAACGCCGACCGCCAGGGCGCGCACGGCGTGTTCCTCTGGCGCGAGACGACGCCGCGCGGCATCTTCCGCTTCTGGAACGGCTGGGTCTCGAAGTGGTTCACCTGGAACTACGCGCGCGAGCTGCAGGCCAACGGGTTGAACAGCAACTCGTTCATGATCTTCCGCAACTACTGGGAATTGAGTGTCGGCGGCGGCCGCCGCTGGCGAACGCTCGACGATCGCCTGACGCGCGGCGGCCCGATTGCCACCAACCCCGCCGGCGGCTTCTTCGGCATCGGCGGCAGCACCGACCGGCGCCGCCGGCTCTCGCTGCAGCCGCGCTACGACTACAACGCCAATGAGTTCGGCGGCTGGAACAGCACGATCAACCTGTCGCTCACGGCGAAACCGTCGCCGCGCTGGACGATTTCCACCGGGCCGCAGTGGAGCCGCACGCACAACGTGGCGCAATACGTCGACAGCGTCGACGATGCGTCGGCGACCGACACCTACGGCAGGCGCTACGTCTTTGGCGAGCTCGAGCAGTCGCAGCTGACGATGACCACGCGGGTCAGCATGACGCTGACGCCGACGCTTGGCGTGCAGGTCTTCGCGCAGCCGCTGATTGCGGCCGGCGACTATACGAACTTCAAGTCGCTGGCGGCACCGCGCACGTTTACCTTCTCCCCGCAGCCCGGCGTCCTCACCGAGTTCGACCTCGACGACCCCGACTTCAACCGGCGGTCGCTCCGCGTCAACGCCGTGCTGCGCTGGGAAATGAAGCCGGGCTCGACCCTGTATGCGGTCTGGACGCGTTTCCAGGAGGACGAAGCCGTGACCGGCCCGTACGCGTTCGGACGCGACGCGCGGGCGCTCCTCCGGTCTGATGGGGATGACGTGTTCCTGGTGAAGATCGCATACTGGATCGGCCGCTGATGCTGAACACCGTCCGATCCTGGCTGGGCCTGACCGAGGCCCAGGCGCCCGACCACAGTCCCCTGCGCGAGGTCGTCGACGCGCTCGACCGGCTCGAGCCGGAACGCGCCCGCTATCTGGCCCGCTTTGCCTACCTGCTTGGCCGGGTGGCACACGCCGACCGCCACGTCAGCCCCGAAGAAACGGCGGCGATGGAGGCAATGGTGCGAGCGGAAGGGCAGCTCTCTTCCGACCAGGCCATGCTGGTCGTCAGCCTGGCCAAGTCCAGCAACGCGCTCTTCGGCGGGACCGCCGACTTCACCGTCGCCCAGGAGTTCAACGAGACGGCGACCTACGAGGAGAAGCTGGCGCTCGCCCGCTGCCTGTTCGCCGTCGGCGCCACCGACGCGTCGATCTCGCTGGCGGAAGAGTCGGAGATCCATCGGATTACGAATCACCTGAAGATCGACCGCGCCGATCTGACCGCGATTCGGCTGCAGCACCGCCAGGCGCTGCCCGGCATTGCTCGTCCCGGCGGCGAGTGACGCCGACTCAACTGTTCAAAAATCCGTCCGCATTGTAAGAATCCAGAACAGCGTCACCAGCCGCGCGTCTCCAACTCCTTGGACCGGAATGTGGCGCGCTCTTTGCCGTGGCCCGGTCGATGACGATGCGGAGCACCCACCGTGGCGACCGGTGACGACTTCCACGTAGTGGCCATCGGCGCATCCGCCGGCGGCCTGGAATCGCTCGAGCGCCTGTTTTCCGGCCTGCCGTCCGACACCGGGCTGGCCTTTGTCGTCCTCCAGCACCTGTCGCCCGACTTCAAGAGCCTGATGGACGAACTGCTGTCGCGGCGGACGCGGATGCCGATCTGCCTCGCCGAAGACGGCATGGCGGTCGAGCCGAACCGGGTCTACCTGCTGCCGCCGATGAAGGAGATGATCATCCGGCAGCGTCGGCTGCTGCTGAACGACAAGGACCCACGCCACGGCCTGGCGCTGCCGATCGACCTGTTCTTCCGGTCGCTGGCACAGGACGTGGGCTCGCGTGCCGTCGGCGTCATCCTGTCCGGCAGCGGCAGCGACGGCTCGCGCGGCGTGCCGGAAATCAGCCGCGCCGGCGGCACCATCCTCTGCCAGAGCCCGGACACCGCGCAGTTCAACGGCATGCCGCTCAGCGCCATGCGCACCGGCCACGTCGACCACGTGCTCCCGCCCGAGGAGATCGCGGTCGCGCTGGCCGCGCTCGGCCGCTCCGGCGTGGCCGGTCCGGGCCCGGGCGAATCGGCGGAGAACGAGCACGGCGTCGACGCCATCCTGCGGCTGCTGCGCGACGAGTACGCGATCGACTTCTCGCACTACAAGGCGAGCACCGTGGTCCGCCGCATCGAGCGGCGGCTCGCCCTCAACCGGTCGGTCGACATCGACGTCTACGTCGAGCAGCTGCGCAGCGATCCCCGGGAGCTGAACTCCCTCTATGAAGACCTGCTGATCGGAGTCACGCGGTTCTTCCGCGACGACGATGCGTTCGAGGTGCTCGAGCACCGCATCATCCCTGATCTGATCGAGCGCGTGCCGGCCGACGAGCAGCTCCGCGTCTGGGTTCCCGGCTGCGCGACCGGCCAGGAGGCGTACTCCGTCGCCATGCTGCTCTTCGAGCAGCTGAGCGCCCGGCAGCGGCCGATCAACCTCAAGATCCTGGCGACCGACGTGCACAAGGCGTCGCTGGAGGTGGCCAGCGCCGGAGTCTACTCCGACGAGCAGGTGAGCGGGATCGCGCAGGACCGGCTGCAGCGGTTCTTCTCGAAGCGCGGCGACAGCTATCACGTCACGGCGCCGCTCCGCGAGAGCATCGTCTTCGCCCCGCACAACCTGATTCGCGACGCGCCGTTCACCAAGCTCGATCTGATCACCTGCCGCAACCTGCTGATCTACTTCCAGCCGCACGCGCAGAAGACGGTGCTGACGCTGTTTCATTTCGCGCTGAAGCCGGGCGGCGTGCTGTTCCTCGGCTCGAGCGAAAGCCCCGGCGGCCTGCTCGACGAGTTCGACACGATCGACGAGCACGCCAAGGTCTATCGCAAGCGCCGCGACATCGGCCTGCCGCGCGACCTGAAGCTGCCGCTGCCGCGCACGGCGACCATGCCGCGGACGCCGCCGCCGTCGCGCCGCGGCGTGGATGCCACGCTCGTCGCCACCTACGACCGGCTGCTCGACCGGTTCATGCCGCCGAGTTTTCTCGTCGATCCCGAGGGCCAGCTGATCGACACCTTCGGCGGCATCGAGTCGCTGCTGCGGCTCAAGCCGCGGCGGCCGACCCAGAACCTGCTCGACCTGCTCGACGACGACCTGCGCTCCGCGGTGTCGGGGGTGCTGCACCGGGTCCGGCGCGAGTCCGAGAGCGTGCGCTACCCGAACGTCGACGTCCCGGGCCGCGGCGGCCGGTGCGCGCTGATCGGCGAGGCCCTGCGCGACAACCGGGGCGACCTGACCCACATCCTCGTCTCGGTCGCCGACGCCGCCGCGGAGACGGCGTCAGCGCTGGTCCCGCCGTTCGTCGACATCCCGGCGCCGGCCGCCGTCGTCGACGCCCCGCAGCTGGCGGTCGCCGGCGGCGGGCTGACACAGGACCAGGTGCGCGCCCTCGAGGACGAGCTCGCCTATACGAAGGAACACCTGCAGGCGGCGGTGCACGAACACGAAACCGCGAACGAGGAGCTCCAGGCGACCAACGAAGAGCTGATTGCGTCGAACGAGGAGCTGCAGAGCACCAACGAGGAGCTGCACTCGGTCAACGAGGAGCTCTATACCGTCAACGCCGAGTACCAGAAGAAGAACGCCGAACTCCAGGAGCTGAACGACGACATCGAGCACCTGCTGAACGGGACCGACGTGGCCACGATCTTCCTGGACCGGCAGCTGTGCATCCGCAAGTTCACGCCGCGGATCGCCGAAACATTCCGCGTCATCCCGAGCGACGTTGGCCGGCCGCTCCGCGCGTTCACCCACGACCTGTCGTACCCCTCGCTGATCGCCGACATCGAGCGCGTGCTGCGGGACGGGACCACCGTCGAGGCGCAGGTGTGGGATACGCGGGCCCGTTGCTACTTCCTGCGCATCCTGCCCTACCGCGGCCGGGCCAAGGGACAGCCCGACGCGTCCCGCCACACCGGGGGGCCTGACGGCGTGCTGCTGACGCTGACGGACATTTCGGCGCTCGAGCAGGCGCGCTCGCGCGTCGCCCAGCTGTCGGCGCTCGTCGAGTCGTCCGAGGATGCGATCATCGGCAAGACCCTCGACGGCATCATCAGCTCGTGGAACGAGGGGGCGGCACGGCTCTACGGCTACACCGCCGAGGAGGCCATCGGGCGGCATATCAGCTTCCTGTACGCCGCAGCGCGCAAGGACGACATCGACCGCGTGCTCGCCGAGGTCCGGGCCGGCCGCGCCGTGGAGCGCGTCGAGACGCAGCACGTGCGCCAGGACGGGCGGCCGGTCGACGTGTCGGTGACCTTCTCGCCGATCCACGACCGGACGAAGGGGACGACCACCGGGATCTCGTGCATCTCGCGCGACATCACGCAGCTGGTGGCGGCGCGCCGGGACATCGCCGAGCGCGAGGAGCGCATTCGCCTGCTGCTCGACTCGACCGCCGAGGCGATTTACGGCGTCGACCTCGCCGGCCACTGCACGTTCTGCAACTCCGCCTGCGCCCGCATTCTCGGCTACGACTCGCCGGCGGCGCTGATCGGCCGCCAGATGCACCCGCTCATCCACCACACGCGTCCCGACGGCACCCCGTACGCGCCGGAGCAGTCGCCGATGTTCGAGGCGATGCGCCACCGCGAGGGGACCCATGTCGACGACGAGGTGATCTGGCGCGCCGACGGCACGCCCTTCCCGGCGGAGTACTGGAGCCATCCGATCGTCCGCCACGGCGAGGTGCTGGGCGCCGTCGTCACGTTCCTCGACATCACCGAACGCCGCCAGACCGAGATGGAGCTGCAGGAAGGCGTGCGCCGCCGCGAGCAGTTCCTGGCGATGCTGTCGCACGAACTGCGCAACCCGCTGGCCGCCATCCTCAGCGCGACGCGCGTGCTCGAGAACGCCGAATGGAAGGATGAGGCCTGCCACGAGGCCGGCCAGGTCGTGGCGCGCCAGGCCAACCACATGGCCCGGCTGCTCGACGACCTCCTCGACGTCGCCCGCATCACGCGCGGCCACATCGCGCTGCGCACCGAGGTGGTCGACCTGCGCGACACCGCGCAATCGGCGATCGAGGCCCTCCGGCCGCTGATGGCCGAGCATGGCACGCGGCTGGCGGTGGACATCGACCAGGACGCGGTGCCGGTCTTCGGCGACGCGGCCCGCCTGCAGCAGATCCAGGCCAACCTGCTCAGCAACGCTTCCAAGTACTCGGCCCCCGGCGGCGCCGTCCACTTCACCCTGCGGCGTGAAGGTGACGGCGCGATCATTCGCGTCTCGGACGACGGGCGCGGCATCGAGCCGGAAGTGCTGCCGCGCATCTTCGACCTGTTCGTCCAGGGCACGCAGACACTGGCCCGATCCGAAGGCGGCCTGGGCATTGGCCTGACCCTGCTGCGCTCGCTGGTCGAACTGCACCAGGGACGGGTGGAAGCGCACAGCGATGGCCAGGGCAGGGGCAGCACGTTCACCGTCTGGCTGCCAATGGCCGTCCAGGCCGTCCTGCCGCAGGATGCCGCCGCCGACGAGGACCGCGGAGCGGTGCGCACCGTGGTCATCGTCGAAGACCAGGCGGATGCGCGCCGCATGCTCCAGGTGCTGCTCGAGCGCGAAGGCCTCGCCGTCTTCACCGCCGCCAACGGACTCGAAGGGGCCGAACTGATTGCGAAGATCCGGCCGGACCTGGCGCTGGTCGACCTCGGGCTGCCGGTGTTGAACGGCTACGAACTGGCGACACGCGTGCGCGACAACGGCGCGCTGCGCGGAACCCGGCTGGTCGCGCTCAGCGGCTATGGGCAGGATGCCGACGTCCAGGCTGCCCTGGACGCCGGCTTCGATGAACACCTCACCAAGCCGCCGGACCCGCAGCGGCTCGAGGCTCTTCTACTGAGGCGGTAGCGCGAACACGTACAAGTTGTTGCCGATCGTGCCGCCTCGTCCCGCCGCCCCGCGCGCGGCGCCGAGCCCGCCGCCGCCGCTGACGGCGATGTACTGGCGGCCGTTGATCGAGTACGCGATCGGGTAGCCGGTCACCGGCGAGCCGAGGTTGACCTCCCACAGCACCTTGCCGGTGCTCGAGTCGAACGCGCGGAAGCGCCCCACCTGGTCGCCACCGAAGAGCAGCCCGCCGGCCGTGGTCAGCAACGACGTCGTGTCGCCCGCCTGGCCGTAGGTCCAGAGCGTCCTGCCAGTCTCCGCGGAGAACGCCTGCACGGTTCCGCGCTGGACGTTCGGCGCAGTCGACGGCACCCCCTGCATGCGGATGCCGTAGAGCGACTGCGGCGACGGCTTGTCGAGCAGCGCCGTCACGTTCGTGCAGCCGTTCTGCAGCGGGAAGAACATCGTGTTGGTCGCCGGATCGTAGGCGCCGGAGGGCCAGTTGCGGCCGCCGCCGGTGCCGGGGCAGACAAAGCGCTCCTGCCCCTGGGCGGTGAACAGCACCTCGGGGTTGATCTGCACCTTCCCGTCGGCGTCGATGGTCCGGATGATGTTCTGGAACACCGTCGGCCGCGCCCAGAGGAACTCGCCGGTGCGCGCGTCGAGCGTGTACATCACGCCGCTCTTGCCGGGAATGCCGGTGATCACCTTGCGCCGGTCGCCGGCGCGCACGTTCGGGCTGATCCACTGCACGTCGGCGCGGTCGGGCGCCACCGCGGTGGTGACGACCATCCGCTCGAACGGGTGGTCGAGGTCCCAGTGATCGACGAGGTGCTGGTAATGCCAGACGATCTTGCCGGTGTCGGCGTTAATGGCCAGCGTGCTGTTGTGGTACAGGTGCTCGTTGTCGTTGCCGCCGAGCAGGTACTTCGGCGCCGGTGACGTCACCGAGGTGCCGACGAACACCAGGTTCAGCTCCGGGTCGAAGCTGGGGACCATCCACGAGCCGACGTGGATGCGCTGCTCGAACGGCACGTCGCCCCACGTCTCGAAGCCCGGTTCGCCGGGCGCCGGGATCAGGCGCGTGCGCCACAGCTCCTTCCCTGAGCGGGCGTCGTGCGCCAGGATGACGCACGCGTCAGGGCCGCCCTCGGGCTCGCAGCCGCGCCCGGAGATCATCTTGCCGTTGGCGACAATCGGTCCGGAGGTGTGCTGCGCGCCCTTCTGGTAGTCGAGGATCTTCGTCTCCCACACCAGCTGGCCGGTCTGGGCATTGAGCGCAAACGCGAAGTTGTCGGCGCTGGTGTCGAGGATCAGGTTGTCGTAGATCGCAAGATTGCGGTTCGTCGTCGGGGTCGGGAAGTACTTCTGCAGGTCGTCCGGCAGCTGCCGGCGGTACTGCCACAGGATGTCGCCGGTCTGGGCGTCGATCGCCTGGATGACGTCGAGCGGGTTCGGGAAGAAGAGCGTGCCGTTGTAGACGAGCGGCGTCCCTTCCTGCACCCCGGGCGCGAGCGAGCGCGTCCAGACGAGCGACAGGTTCCGCACGTTGTTGCGGTTGATCTGGTCGAGGGCACTGTGGCCCCACGACGCGAAGTTGCCGCGCCACATCAGCCAGTCGTTCGGGCTTGGGTTGCGCAGCATCTCGTCGGTGACCGGCCGGAACGTCCGCAGCGGTCCCTGGGGCTCCGCGGGCTGCGCCGCCGGGGGCGGGCCGCCGCGGCGCGGCGCCTGGCCCTGGGGCGGTGCCTGGCCGGCCGGCGCCGGTGCGGGCGCCTGGGCCGCCGCCAGCCAGATCGTCGCGCCGAACATGGCCACAGCGATCGCGGCGGCCTGAATGCCTCTCTTCATCTTGGGTGTTCCTCCAAGCCGATGATTATTGACGCCCTCAGGTCCGGCGTCCATACTTTCGCCGAGGAGCGTGAGCTGTGAACATGAAGACGTCATGGAGGATGTCGGCCGGGCTGATCGCAGTGGTCCTGGCGGTGGCCTTCGGCAGCCAGCAGCCGGTATCCGGCCAGCGCGGCGGCGGCGCGCCGGGCGGCCAGGGCGGCCGTGGCCAGGCGGTGCCGGTGAACCTGCCGGCTGAGCCGACAGCGGTGAGCCTGCCGCGCATGGAAAAGATTACCGGTCCGGGCGCCATGTATGACTCGTCGCCCGCGCAGTGGCCGGGACGCGACATGGCGCACTTCAAGTACGTCGCCAGCGAATACTTCGTCTCCGGCACCGCGAACGGCGCGCCGTACACGACGCGCGTCGTCGTCCGCCAGCCGCAGGACAACGCGCGCTTCAGCGGCCTCATCGTGGCCGAGCCGATGCACCCGATCGGCGCCGCCCACGCCTTCGAGTACAACTCGGTCTACATCATGGACTCCGGCCACATCGCCGTCGAGATCGCGACGGCCGGCATCCAGAACTTCATCAACTTCAACCAGCAGCGCTACGGCCGCATCCAGGTGGCCAACGGCCAGGCGCCGGAGATCCTCGCGCAGGTCGGCGCGCTGGTGAAGAGCGCGAACGGCCCGCTGGCCGGGCTGCCGCAGCGCAAGATGATCCTGTGGGGCACGTCCGCGAGTTCCGGCATCCTCGTCAGCTACCTGCCGGCGCACACGGTGTTCCGCACGCCCGACATGAAGCACATCTATGACGGCTTCATGCCGACCTCGAACGGCGGCAACATCCAGCCGGTCGACGTGCCGATGATCCAGGTGCCGACCCAGCACGAGTACGAGCGCGTGGCGACGTCGCAGCAGGACGGCGATGCGCCCGGCGAGCAGTTCCGCGTCTACGAGTTCGCCGGCCTCGGCCACCTCGACGCCCGCAACAACCCGCGTTTCACCGCCGCCGATTGCGTCAACCCGCGGACGACCTTCCCCAACGAGGCGTACTTCTCGGTGGCGCTGCACCACCTGCTGCAGTGGGTCGACAAGGGGATCGCGCCGCCCAAGGCCGAACGCGTCATCAACGACCGCTACGCCGGCAACGACGGCAGCCTGATGCTGCTCGACGAGCAGGGCAACGCCCGCGGCGGCGTGCGCAACCCGTACGTGGACGTGCCGATCGCGAAGTACACGGCGCGCAACAGCGGCAAGGCGCCGGCCGGTCCCCGCGGCGGCGGCGGCATGAATGCCGGCGCGCTGTGCAACTTGAGCGTGTGGGAAACCGCCATCGCCCCGGCCACGCTGCGCCAGATGTACGGATCGCCGGCGGGCTACCTGCAGAAGTTCGAGGCCCGGCTGAACGAGCTGGAACAAGCCGGCTGGTCGCTGCCCGTCTACCACGACCTGCTCCTGGCGGATGCGAAGGCCGTAAAATTCTAGGGTTTGCACCGGCTTCGTGACACCTGGGCGACGGCGGCGATTCCACTCGCCGCCGTCGCCTTCCTCTGCCTCACCTTCCTGATCGGGTCGACGCCGGACGAAGAGGAATTCCGCTTCGCCATCCTCGGCACGTGGCTGCAGGTCGGCGCGCTGTCCGCCGGCCGGATCGACTTCTGGTCGCCGCTGATGGGCCTCGGCATCCCGCAGCCGTTCGTCCCGACCTTCGTGTTCCATCCGTTGGCGCCGCTCCTCACGATCACGTCGCCGGCAACGTGGGCGCGGATCTTCCTGAGCGTCCATGTGGCCTGGGGCGCTGCGGGGATGTGGGTCCTGCTCGGGCGTCTTGGCGTGTCGCGGCTCTCGCGCAGCGTCGCGGTCGCGACGTTCCTGCTGGCCAGTCCCGTGCAGAACTACGCGCTGGTCCAGTTCTGGCCTTCCCACCTCATCGTCTGGACGACCGCGCCGTGGCTGCTGGTGGCGGCGTGGCGGCTGCTCGACGCGGAACGCGCGGAGCGGACGCGGCGGGCCATCATCCTCGGGCTGCTCGCCGGGCTGGTGTTGGCCAACACGAACCCCGGCCACGTGATCGTCTACATCGTGCTGGTGGCAGCGGTCGCCGCTGGCCGATGGCGGCAGGTATGGGCGCGCGCCGGAGCGCTGGCAATCGCGGGGGGCATTGCGCTCGCCGTCGCCGCGCCAATGCTCGCGCAGCTCTGGCATGAGCGTCCCTACTTCGCGCCCGACCTCGGGCTGGCGAATGTTCGCGAGCCAATCCCATGGTGGGGCGTCCTGACGCTGCTGCTGGCGCCGCTCGGCACCTCGGATGAGGAGTTGCGGTTGCCGCGGCTGCTCTTCTTCGGCGGGCCGTTCGCGCTGCTGGCGTTGGCCGGGTGCATCCACTATTGGCGGACGCATCGCGACCTCGTGCTGACGGTGGCGCTTGGCTGCCTCGCGGTGTTCACCTCGATCGGCCCGCAGTCGATCGTCTCGGCGCGCTACCAGTTTCGCGATCCGGTGACGCTGGCCGCGATCCCGCTGGCGGCGCTCGCGCTCGACCGCCTCGTCGCCACGCGCCGCGGCACCGCCGTCGCGGTCCCCGCCCTGGTGATCCAACTGACGGTCCTGTGCTTCGCGATTGCGCCGGCGGCGAGCCGGGCGTGGGTCCCCGACGCGCGCGCCGTCGAATGGTTCCGCGGCGCGACGGCCGCGACGGAAGCGGCCGACATCCTCGCCGGCCTCATCACCACTCCCGATCGCGTCGGGTCGGCAGAGGCATCCCCCGATCGCCTCGTGGTGTCGCCATTCATCGACGACGAGAGCTACGAAGGGCGGCTGCTCATGGAGGGGCTGGGCGTCAACGCGCTCGCCTACCGCGGCATCCCGCTGGTGAACGGCTGGTTCAAGGCGGTTTCGACCGGCACGGTGTCGCCTGACGAACGTATGTTCTACGGCCGCGTGCAAGTGCCGCAGCCGCTGCTCGAGTCGGCCGGGACGCTCGATGTGCTCGGCATCCGCTACGTGCTGGCGCTCCCGGAGGACACGGTCGCCGACGGCCTCGCGCCGCGCGGGACCATGCGGCGCAAGCTGGGCGGGCAATTCGTGCTGTACGAGAACCCCGATGCCTGGCCGGCCGCATTCCTCGCCGCGCCGTCGATCGAGCAGGCGACTCCCGCGGCGTTTGCCGATTGCCCGCACGATCGCCTGCTCTGCCGCGACCTGACGCCGCTCGTGAACCAGCGCCTGCCTGAAGCGATACGCGTGACGCGCGACGGGTCGGCGCTGGACGTGCGGATGCTTCCGACCGCGGGCCCGCGAATCGTGGTGGTGACGCAGATGTACCGGCCGGATTGGGTGGCGCGGGCCGGAAACGGTGACGCGCTCGAGACGCTGCCGATTGCCGGCGCGTTGACCGGCGTCCGGGTCCCGCCTGGCGTCACCACGCTGACGCTGCGCTACCGGCCGTGGCCGGTGATCGCCGGCTGGACGCTCGCGGCGGCTACGCTCGTCGCCGGCGTGGCGCTCCTCCTCGTTCAGCGTCGAGCAGGCGCCGCTTCACGCTGAGGCCCCACCGGTACCCGCCGAGGCCGCCGTCGCCGCGGATGACCCGATGGCACGGCACCAGGATCGCCACGGGGTTGGTCGCACACGCCCGCGCCACGGCCCTGGCCGCGGAGGGGCGGCCGAGCGCGCGCGCGACCTCGGCGTAGCTCTTCACCTCGCCTGCCGGGATCGACTGCAGGTAGCGCCAGACGCGCGCCTGGAACGCGGTCGCCCGGACATCGAGCGGAATCGCGGCGGCCGAGCCGGGATCCTGGAGCCGGGTGAGCACGTGCGCCATCCAGGCCTTGAACTGCGGCGCGCCCGACGGCGGCATGTCGGCGATCTCCGCTCCCGGAAACTCCTCTGCCAGCAGCCGCCGCAGCGCGGCGTGTGAGCCGCCGAACTGGACGAAGCAGACGCCGCGATCCGTGGCCGCGACCATCAGCCGGCCGTACGGCGTCGGCGCCGACGCGCACGAGATCGCCAGTCCGCGTGCCCCGCGCCGATAGTCCTGGAAGGTCATGCCGAAGCGCGCCGCCGCCTCGTGCGCCCGGCTGCTCGACGAGAAGCCGGCGTCGTAGATGGCGTCGGTCACCGACGGACGTTGCCGCAGCGCCCGCTTGAACGTGTCGACGCGGCAGGCATCCGCGTACTGCTTCGGCGTCAGGCCGACGAGTGACTTGAACGTGCGCTGGAAATGAAAAGGGCTGACCCCGAGCCGCGCTGCCAGCGCGTCGAGCGACCGTGCCTCGGCCCCCTGCTGCCGCAGCAGCGCGCAGGCTTCCCGGACGCGGGCTCGCCAGACCTCGGGAGTGTGCATGGCTGAAGTGATCATGCCGCGATTGTGCGGCGAACGCGAGGGCTGGGGCACTCCGGATCTTGCGGCTGATCTCAGGCCGTTCTCAGAGAGGCGCGCCGGGCACACCAGGTACCCCGTTGCCGGCGTGACCTTGCCTCGGAGCCGCCCATGACCGCTTAATGCGATGGACGGATGAACCGGAGCGGCTGCGGCTTCTGCCGCTTCGGCAGGAACAGTTGCACCACCCGGCGCAGCACCGTGCCGGCCGCGAACGCCGCCACGATCGTGACGACGAGGTCCTGGAGCAGCAGCGTCATGCGACCCCCGCGAGCGCGAGTCCGCGGTTGACGAGGAAGGCCAGCACGTAGGCCAGCGACGACATGTAGGCCAGCTGGATGACGGCGTACTTGCCGCTGCCCGTTTCCTTGCGGGTCACCGCAAGCGTCGGCAGGCACTGCATGGCGAGCACGAAAAA
Source organism: Vicinamibacterales bacterium (assembly GCA_050247255.1). Classification (GTDB taxonomy): domain Bacteria; phylum Acidobacteriota; class Vicinamibacteria; order Vicinamibacterales; family UBA2999; genus JBFWUM01. The sequence continues at coordinate 64,459 of JBFWUM010000004.1, forward strand.
GACCAGCGCGGTCGCCGCGGTGGCTGGCGTGAACAGCGGCGTGCCATCGTCGCGCGTCATCGCGCGGATGCGGCTGACCACCCCCTCATCAACCTCGGTGTCGCCGGCGCCCCCCTCGAGCACCGCCATCGTCGAGACGAACACTTCGCGCGCCAGGAAGCTGGTGACGACGCCGACCGTGAGCTGCCAGTCGAACCCGAGCGGCTCGAACAGCGGCTGCGCCAGCTTGCCGAACTGGCCGGCGTAGCTGCTGGCCTGCGCCGCCTTGGTGTCCACGGCCCCGGTATCGGCAGCCGCCGCGGCGACCGTCGCGGTGCCGGCGTCCGGAACGTCGGGACGCGGGTACGCGCTCAGCCACCACATGACAATGCAGATGGCCATGATCACCGTCCCGGCCGTGCGCAGGAACGCCATCCCCTGGTCCTTGGCGGCCAGCAGCGCGTTCTTCACCGACGGCGTCCGGTACGACGGCAACTCGAGAATGAGCGGCTGCGGCCGCCCCTTGAGCGCCGTCCGTCCAAACAGCCATGCGGTGAACAGGCCGGCGATCGCGCCGAGCAGGTAGCAGGCGGCGAACGCGACGCCCGCCAGCGCCGGCTGCCCCGCGAAGAGCAGGCTGGTCAGCAGCACGTAGACCGGCAGGCGCGCCGAGCAGCTCATGAACGGGGCGATCAGGATCGTCGCCAGGCGATCGCGTTCGTTCGGGATGAGCCGCGCGCTCATGATGCCCGGCAGCGCGCACGCGTGCGCCGTCAGCAGCGGCACGAACGACTGCCCCGGCAGGCCGAATCGCGAGAGCGCACCGTCCATGACGAAGGCCGCGCGCGCCAGGTAGCCGGTGTCCTCGAGCAGGCTGATCAGGAAGAACAGCAGGCAGATCTGCGGCAGGAAGACGACCGTGCCGCTCAGGCCGCCGATGATCCCCTGGGTCACCAGGTCCTGCACGGGGCCGGCAGGGATGACGGCCGACAGCGCTTCGCTGAGGCTGCCGAACAGCGCCTCGATCAGGTCCATCGGTACCGCAGCCAGCGTGAAGAGCGTCCAGAACAGCGCGCACATGATGGCGATGAAGGTCGCCACGCCGGAAATCGGGTGCGTCAGGAAGCGATCGAGCCGCTCGGTCAGGCGATCGGTAGCGGTGAGGTCCGGCGGCGCGCTCGAGCACGCATCGGCCACCGCCGCGCCCCACGTCGCCAGCGCTTCGAGCGAGGCGGGCGCCGGCGGCAGGTCGGCAGGCGCAACGCGATTGGCGGTCGCAGCCTCGCGCATGGCGTGGCGCAGCGCATCGATCCCTTCGCCACGGCGCGCGACCACCGGAACCACGGGGCATCCAAGCCGCTGCGACAATCGCTCGACGTCGACGCCGATGCCGCGGCTGCGGGCCACGTCCATCATGTTGAGCGCCACCACAACAGGGCGGGACTGGGCGAGCACTTCGCCGACGATGATCAGGTTGCGCGCCAGGTTCGACGCATCGACCACGACCAGCACGACGTCGGCGCGCAGCCGGCCCGCGGGGTTCAGCGCGTTGGCGGCGACGAGGGCCTCCGGCGTGCTGCCCTGCAGGTCGTAGAGGCCGGGAAGGTCGACGACTTCGACGCTGCCGTGGCGATCGGACGCCGGCATGTGGCCCACGCGAACCGCCGTGGTCGTCCCCGGATAGTTCGAGGTGCGCGCCCGCAGGCCGCACAGCTCGTTGAACAGCGTCGTCTTGCCGGTGTTCGGGTTGCCGACGAGCGCCAGCCGGGCGGGCGCCGTCTGCGGCCGCGCGTCGACGACGGCGGTGCTCACGCCGCCGGACCGCCTGCGGGCGGCGCCTCAATCGGCAGGATGAACACGTCGCGCGCCACGCGGCTCGACAGGCCGATGCGCGTGGTGCGCACCTGGACCACGCACGGCTCACCCTGCTTGCAGACGCGCAGCACCGATCCGTCGGTCAGGCCGAGCGCGCGTAACAGGGCACGCGAGCCCGGTTCGAGGCGGGCGTCCGACATACGTACCGTCGTGCCGGCCTCGACGTCCGCGAGGCGGACGATGCCCTGGGAAATGGCCATGTGGACACAGGATAACACTCCTGAGACCCAATCTCATTTTGGCGGACCACGCGCTAGCGCTCGGCCAGATCCAGCACCTGTGCGCTCAGTTTGAGCCCGGCGCGCTCCACGTTGCGCCGATCCACGGCAAACCGGAAGCGCGATCCTTCGAGAAACAGGCGGATCATGCCGCCATCGCGCAGGAACCGCGCGTGCTCGCCGACGGTGAGGACCCCCCGCTCGGCCTGCGCCAGCAGCACCGGGGCGTGAGACGCGGCGCTCCCGACGAACAGCACCGCGCCGGGCCGGGGAGCCTCGTCGCCGCCCACCCGCCGGACTTGGATCGCCCGGCCGGCCAGGGTCTTTCCTCGGCTCAGCTCCTCCAGGCATTCCGCAACCGCCGGGTCGTCGACGATGGTGAAGAGCAGGGGGCCGGCGGTGGCGTCGTCTGGCCACACCGTGAACCGCGCGAAGTTGAACAGGAGGGCCGCCTTGAGCTGGGCTTCTGTTCGAAGTTCCTGCGCGCCCACCGCGCCGCTGCTGGCGGCCAGCAGCACCGCCGCCATCGCCACGATCAGCGGTTGCCTGCGCATGGTCAGAAGCGGACGCCCGCGCGAACGATGATCGTCCGTCCGTCCTGCGGAATCGCGGACTGCCGATGTTCCTCCGCGCCCGGGTCCTGATACCGGCGATCGAACAGATTCCTGAATGACAGGGTCAGGTCGAACGGCCCCACCCGATCGGCCGTCAGCGTCGCATTCTGCACGTAGTGGCCGTCGACAACGGTCGCGCGGACGCTCTGCCGGTCGGTCAGGTACCGCCCCTCGAGCCCGAGGAACGCGCGGTCACCTGCGAGCGGAACAACGAGCGTCACCACGCCGGTGGCGGTGGGAGAATTGCTGATTCGATTCGCCTCGCCGTCGCGCGCGTGCACGACGGACTGGGCAACGCGGAGCCGTGTCCCCGATGCCCAGCGGGCCTCGACTTCGGCTTCCACGCCGGTGACGTCGGTGGTGCCGACGTTGTCGAAGTACAGTTCGCCGTCCAGGGCGCCGCCGTCGAAGGCCCGCGCCGTAATCAGGTTCGACACGGTGCTGTGGAAGACGCTCGCGCTCGTCCGTACGCGCCGGCCAAAGCGCTGCTCCCAGATGGCTTCGTTGGTCACGATGCGCTCCGGCTGCACCGTCAGCCCCGCTCGCATCCCTTCGAAATAGAACCGCTCGTAGTAGTTCGGCGCGCGAAAGGCGCGGCCATGCAACAGTTTGATCGAGGCGGCGGGTGTCGGCCGATAGACCAGGCCCACCCGCGGGTTCGCCTCGAAGCCCTCGGACTCGTAGTGATCGAGCCTCATCCCTGCGTGCAGCGTCAGTCGACGCGGGATCAACGCCAGATCGTCTTCAGCGAACACGGCCCAGGTGCGGCCCTCCCGGCGGTCGTCGACATCGAGTACACCACGCTGACCGCCCCATTGGTCCGCGGTGAGAATGCGCCGGAACTCGCCGCCGATGGTCACCAGGTTCCGGGTGTAGGTGCGGGTCAGCGCGAGCTCGCCGCCGACCTCGTGGGACAGCGCTTCGTCCGACCACAAGGTCCGCCCGAGCCCGTCCTCGTAGTCGTAGGGATACTGACCGCGGTAGTACATCCGGTCCCAGCTGCCACGCGCGGTGCCCGTCCACCCGCCGCGGAAGCGCCCGGAGTAGACGAGGTCGATGTAGCTGCGCTCGTCGCGGGTCGTCGACGGATCGCCGAAGAGTGAGCCCCACGAGGCGGTCGGCACCCGCTTGTCGCGGCGATGCGCCACCGCGCGCACCGAGATACGGCCGATGGACGCGCTGACGAACGCGCCTGCCGACCCCTCCTGGTCGGCATTCGACACGAAACCGTCATGGGTGTCCGGGGTGGCAAACTCAGGAAAGAACAGATCTCGCGCGCCGTCGCTGCGCCGCCCGTACGCCGACACCAGCAGATCCCGCCCGCCCGAGGCCGCGCCGAACGACGTGCGTCCGGACTGCGTGGCCAGCGACCCGACGCCGAACTCCCCCTGTGCCCCTCGCAGTTCCCGCCCGGAGCGGGTGATGACGTTGATGACGCCCAGGAACGCGCTGGTGCCGTAGAGCGCCGACGCCGGCCCCCGAATCACCTCGACACGCTCGATCAGCGACACCTCCAGTGGAAAGTCGCCTCCGAGCAGCGCCATGTCGTAAACCGGATCGTTGATGCGGTGCCCGTCGATGAGCAGCAGCACCCGCGTGTTGTAGTCGCCTGGGCGGGCGAAGCCGCGCATCCCGAGATAGCTGTAGTTGCGATCGGAGGTTACGTACAGCCCGTTGATGCCCTGGAGGATTTCGTGCAGGGTCTGGTAACCCTGGCGACGGATGTCGTCGGCACTGACAATGGTGATGGAGGCGGGAGCATCGACCGTCGGCTGGGGAAACTTCGACGCCGCTGACACCGTGTCCTGCCGAAGCAACTCCTCGAGCGTGAGGTCCAATACGTCGCCGGGGGTCTGCGCCAACGCCGGCAGCGCGACCAGGCAGGAGAGCAGCAGGAGGATGGTGCGCATGCCAGCCCAGCAGCAGTTCCCATGCCGGGGGTGAAGGGCCAAAAACCGACGAAGATCGGAGGCAGGGCGTGCGCATGGGACACAGGCTAACTCCGGATCCGCACAGGTCGCTGCGCGACGACGTCCGGCTGCTCGGGGCGCTGCTGGGGGAGACGGTGCGGGCGCGCGAGGGCGTCGACGTATTCCGGGCGGTCGAGCGCGTCCGCGCGCTGGCCAAGAGCAGCCGGGCCGGGGATGCGGCAGGCGCGGAGGAGCTGACGCGTACTCTGACCGGCCTGCCGGTGGAGGTCGCGCTCCCGCTCGCGCGCGCCTTCAGCCACTTCCTCAACCTGGCCAATGTCGCCGAACAGCATCACCGCATCCGCCGGCGCCGCACCTACCAGCGCGATGCGTCGGCGGCGCCGCAGCGAGGCTCCTGCGCCGAAACCTTTCCCCGCCTGGTCGCCGCGGGCGTGGCCCCGGAGCGCCTGCACGACGCGGTGAGCACCCTGCGCATCGAGCTGGTCCTCACCGCGCACCCGACCGAGGTGTCCCGGCGGACGATGATCCACAAGTACAACCGGCTGGCGGCGTTGCTCGCGCGGCGCGATCGTCCAGACCTGACGGCGCCGGAACGCCGAGCCGTGGACGAGGACCTTCGCCGGGAAATCGACGCGGCGTGGGGCTCCGATGAAGTGCGCCGCGAGCGGTTGACGCCGCAGGAGGAAGTCCGCGCCGGCCTCGTGGTGTTCGAGCAGAGCCTGTGGCACGCGGTGCCGGCGTTCCTTCGCTCCGTCGACACCGCATTGGCGGCGGTCACCGGCCGCGGGCTGCCGCTCGACGCGGCGCCGCTCCGCTTCGGTTCGTGGATCGGCGGCGACCGCGACGGCAACCCGAACGTCACGCCGGCGGTGACACGGGAGGCATGCCTGCTCGGACGCTACCTCGCCGCCGATCTCTACCTCCGCGAGGTCGAGCAGCTGCGCGACGAACTGTCGCTCGTTGACGCAAGCCCTGAACTGCGCCGCGTCGCCGGCGATGCGCGTGAGCCCTATCGCGAGGCCCTGCGCCAGGTGCGCGCCCGGCTGACGGCGACGCGCGCCTGGGCCGATGCGTCACGTCGTGCCGGCCATGAGCTTGCCTCGAGCGAGCCGATCCTCCGCACCAGGGAGGAACTCGCCGGGCCGCTGCGTCTCTGCCACGACTCGCTGTGCGCGACGGGGCACGCGCTGATTGCCGGCGGCCGGCTGACCGATCTGCTGCGCCGCATTGCCGTGTTCGGCATGACGATGGCCCGGCTCGACATCCGGCAGGAGTCGTCGCGCCATGCAGAGGCCCTCGATGCCATCACGCGCGCCATCGGCGCCGGCGCGTACGCGGAATGGGACGAGCAGACCCGCATCACCTTCCTCGAACGTGAGTTGAACAACCCTCGTCCGCTGATACCCGACCGACTCGAGGCGTCCCCCGAGGTCCGCGACGTGCTCGACACGTTTGCCGCCATCGCCGGCATCCATCACGAGTCGCTTGGCGCGTACGTCGTGACGATGACCCACGCGGCGTCAGACGTCCTGGCGGTCGAGCTGCTGCAGAAGGAGGCAGGCATCGAGCGGCCCCTCCGCGTCGTCCCGCTGTTCGAAACGTCGGCCGACCTCGATCGGGCGCCGGCCGTGCTCGATCGTCTGCTGGCCAGCGCCGCGCATCGCGCGCGCATCGGCGACCGCCAGGAAGTGATGGTCGGCTATTCAGACTCCGCGAAAGACGTCGGGCGCCTCAGCGCCAGCTGGGACCTCTACACCGCACAGGAGCGGCTCGTCGCCACCTGCCGGCGTCACGGCGTCGCCTTGACGCTCTTTCACGGCCGCGGCGGCAGCGTCGGCCGAGGCGGCGGGCCGACCTACCTGGCGCTGATGGCGCAGCCGCCGGGCTCGATCGACGGCACGCTGCGGGTCACCGAACAAGGGGAGATGATCCAGGCGCTGTTCGGGCTGCCGGACATCGCCAGCCGGACGATGGAGGTGTACGCGAGCGGCACGCTCGACGCGTGGCTGACCCCGGCGGCGGATCCCGATCCGGCCTGGCGCGCATGCATGGCGCGCCTCGCCGGCGACGCACGCGACGCGTATCGCCGCTACGTCTACGAGACCCCGGCCTTCCTCGACTACTGGCGCGCGTCCACGCCGGTCGCCGAGCTCGAGCAGGTGAACATCGGCAGCCGGCCGGCGCGCCGCGGCGGCAGCGGCGGCGTCGCGTCGCTGCGCGCCATCCCCTGGCAGTTCGGGTGGACGCAGACGCGCCTGTTGATCGGATCGTGGCTGGGCGTCGACGAGGCGCTGACCCGCGCCGTCGAGCGCGGCGAAGAACCGCTGCTGCAGGAGATGTTCGCGCGGTGGGTCCACTTCCGCTCGACGTTCAGCCTGCTCGAAATGGTGCTGGCGAAGGCGGACGCCGGCATCTCGGAACTCTACGATCGCTGCCTGGTTCCCGATGCCCTGCGCCCGATCGGCGACGACCTGCGGCGCCGCCTCCACAGCGCCGAGGAGTCGGTGCGCCGCGTCACCGGGCACTCCACGCTCATCGAGGACAACCCGGTGCTCCGGCGGTCGATCGACGTGCGCAACCCCTACGTCGATCCGATCAACGTGCTGCAGGTGGAGCTGCTGCGGCGCATACGGAACGGCGGCGACGACCCGCAGCTGCACACGGCGTTCCTGGTGACGGTCAACGGCATTGCCGCCGGCCTGCGCAATACCGGGTAGGCACCCCGTAAAACCCCGCAGGCACCCCGTAAAGGGGTGCCCTACAAGGTGCGCAGGGCGGTTAAGGTGCCCGCGGCCAGGCGCTGCGCAACGCCGAGCGCGCCCAGGTTTTCTTCGAGCTGCGCGATTGACCGCGCGCCGAACACCACGCTCGATACCTGGGGATTCTTCAGGCAGTAGGCCATCGCCAGCTGCGGCGGCGGGCAGCCGGCGTCCGCGGCGATCGACAGGAACCGGTCCACCTTCGGCAGCATCGCCTGCGTGCGCTCGTCCGCCAGCTGATCTGCCAGCCGCCCCTCGCCAGCGGCGTCGCGATACTTGCCGGTCAGGAGTCCCCCATACAGGCTGTACGACGCGACAATGCCGACGCCGCCATCGGCGCAGGCCGCCGCCATGTCGGACGCTTCGATGCTCTCGCGCGTCAACACGCTATAGGCCAGCTGCGCGCCTGACGGGGGACGATGTCCGTTCGCGCGCGCCACGCGCACCGCTTCCGCGATCTCGCCGGCGCCCCAGTTCAGCACGCCCCACGCCCGCAGCTTGCCCGCGGTGATCAGCCGATCGAGCTCGGCGATCGTTTCGTCCAGCCGCACCGCCGCCGGCAGCCGCTCGCAGTAGACGATGTCGAGGTAGTCCATCTGCAGGCGGGAGAGCGATCCATCGAGCTCCGCCTCGAGGCTCTCCTTCGGAAAGAACTCGAACCAGAGCTTGTTGGCGATCACGAGCCGTTGGCGCGGGGCGCCGATCTCGCGCAGCAGCCGGCCGAACAACACCTCCGAATAGCCGCTTTTCATCGGCGCCTTCCCGGTCCGGTCGTTGTAGCGGGCATCGTCCAGGAAGGTGATGCCGGCGGCGAGCCCGGCCTCCAGGACGGCGCGGGCGTCGCGCTCCTCCATCGTTTCCCACGTCATCCAGGAGCCGAGGGACAGGGCCGACACGGCGATGCCCGAGTGGCCGAGCGTGCGGTTTTCCATGGTCACGGCGCCATCTTAGTCTGTCGTTGACACCCGCCGGGGGCAGGTCCATGATCCGCGGCACCTCGGAGGGGGTACACATGGCGCACAAGGATTCGTTCTCGCGCCGCGACGTGCTGCGGCACGGGTTGACGGCGGCGGGCGGTGCGGCGCTGGCGGGCCGCGGCACGGCGTTCGGGCAGGCTCCGGGAATCCAGACAGGCACGCAGGCGGGGCGACGCTTCCGGGCCTACATTACGCCGCCGAACCTCGAAGCGCGGCGCATCGACACCGTCACGCTGCGCGCCATCCAGCCGCACCAGGTGCTCATCCGCACGCAGGCGGCGCAGGCGTGCTACTCGATCGTCAACCTGCTGCTGCCGCCGGCGCCCCCGCCGGCACCGGCACCCGGCGCGGTGCCGGTGCCCCGCGGCGCCGCGATTGGCGGCCACGGCGGCGTCGGCATGGTCGAAGCGGTCGGCGACGCAGTGCGGCGCGTGCAGCCGGGCGATCGCGTGATCGTGCCGGTGACCGCCAATTGCGGCCAGTGCTTCAACTGCCTGCGCCAGCGCGGCGACTTCTGCACCGCGGCGCAGGGGCGGCCGCAGTTCCCCGTCGGCGAACTCGCCGACGGTACGGCGGTCAACGGCAACCTCGGCGGCTTTGCCGAGCTGATGGTGGCGTGGGAGGAGCAGACGGTTCCGGTCAGCGTCGAGGCGACGTCCGAGGAACTGTCGCTGCTGTCGTGCGTGATGGCGTGCGGCCTCGGGCTGGCGCTCAAGCGGCTGCCGGTCGAGGCCGGCAGCGACGTCCTCGTGCTCGGCGCCGGCCCGGTCGGCCTCAGCGCGGTGCAGGGCGCGCGCATCCAGGGGGCGGCCCAGATCATCGTCGTCGAGCCGGTCCCCTACCGGCGCGACCTGGCGATGAAGGTCGGCGCTACCACGGTGCTCGACCCGAACGCCTTCTCGCTCGACGATTTGACGACGCGCATTCGCGAGTTGTGCCGGCCGCAGAACACGCGGGCATTTGCCGGCGCGCGCGGGCCGAACCCGGTCAATTACGGCCCCTCGTTCATCCTCGAGGCTGTCGGCGGCGACCGGCTGCCGCCGAAGATGCCGGCGGGCCCGGACCCGACCGGCGTCGAGTCGCTGCAGCTGGCGTGGAACATCTGCCCGACCGGCGGCATCATCCGCACCTGCGGCGTCGGCCAGGGGGCGGGGCGGACGGTCACCTTCCCGGCGGCGCAGTGGGCCAACGCCGGCAAGACGCACCTGCCGGGCAACTTCGCCGGCGTCAACACCTTCCGCGACCTGCCGGTCTTCGCCCGGCTGATCGACACGAAGCAGTTCGACGCCAGATCGCTGGTCGGCGAATCGTACGGGCTCGAGCGCGCGAAGGACGCGCTCCAGGCCGCGGCCGACCGGACGACGATCAGCACGGTGGTGACGTTCCCGTCATGAGGTGGCCGTGGTACGATCCGCCTCCGCTCTACTGATCACTGGTTGGAGGGACCACTGAACATGACAAGGACGCTTTCGCGCTGCCTGCTGGCCGGGCTGTGCCTGGCCGTCACGCTGGCGCTGCCGGTCGCGGCGGCCGCCCAGAACGTCGCCATCACCAACGCGCGCATCATTACCGGCACCGGCACGGTCATCGACTCGGGCCACATCATCGTTCGCGACGGCAAGATCGTCACCGTCGCCGCCGGCGCGCCGGCCGGCACGCAGGGGCTGACGGTCATCGACGCGAAGGGCATGGCGGCCATGCCCGGCTTAATCGACAGCCACAAGCACGTGAACAACGGGCCCAACGCGCAGGGGCAGATGCGGACGCTGCTCGAGGCCGGCTACACGACGATCCTCTCCGGCGGCAGCAACATGGCGTCGGACGTGGAACTGCGCGACCGCATCGACAAGGGCGAGTTCCCCGGCCCGCGCATCATCCCGTCGGAGCGCGTGTCGCTGCGCCAGACGCCGGCCGAGGCGCGCGCGCAGATCCAGGCGATGGCCAAGAAGGGGATCATGCACACCGCCGAGATCGCGCTGACGCCTGAGCCGGCGCCGCCGCAAGCCGAGATCGAGGTGCTGCGCGCCATCGTCGACGAGGCGAAGAAGGCCGGCGTGCAGGTCAACGTGCACGCGGTGAGCAGCATCGCCATGGAAACCGCCGTCGACCTCGGCGTCACGCGCCTGGTCCACCTCCCGAACAAGGACTGGACGAGCTACGAGCAGGCGGAGAAGGTGGCCAGAGCGGGGGCGATCGTGTCGGGGCTGATCGCGTTCGGCGCGCCGACGATCGATCGTGAATCGCCGGCGCCGGCGCCGGTGCAGTGGCCGCGCGACAACTCAACGCGCTTCCGCGACGGCAAGCCGTGGCCGGAGGCGATTGCCGGCGCCAACCGCGACGCCAAGGGGCGGGCCACCGGCACGGAGGGGGGCTTCACGATCATCAACGCCCGCCGCATCTGGGACGCCGACCCCGAGCACCGGACCATGTCCTACTCGACCGACCAGAACTTCGCCGACATCGTCGTCCTCGAGCACGAGCTGAAGTCGTTCAGCATCGTTTTTTCGATGGCCGACATCCACCGGATCATGGGCCCGAACTCGGCGCGGTTCGTCGGGCTCGAGAACGAGATCGGCACGCTCGAAGCCGGCAAGCGCGCCGACATCATCCTGCTCGACGGCGACCCCACGGAGAACATCTACGAGATGCTCACCACGAAGGTCGTGCTGCGGGACGGGAAGGTGCTGGTGGATAAGAGGTAGAAGGTCCGGGGTTCGAAGGTCCTGGGGTCCGGGGGTCGGTTGACCTTCGGACCCTAAGGCAACTCGCGCGGCGGAAGGTCGAAGACGAGGACTTCGGCGTCGCGGCCGTTGCTGAAGGCGAGCGATTCCTCCTGGCGCACCCTAGCGCCGTCCCCCTCATCCAATCGAGTGCCGTTGACGTCGACGCTGCCGCGGATCACGTGGACGTAGGCGTAGCGATCCGGCCCGAGTGCAAGCGTCGCCGATTCGGTGCCGTCGAGCAGACCGGCATAGACGGTCGTGGCCGCGTTCCACGTCATCGATCCATCGCGCCCGTCGGGCGAGAGAATCGGCCCCAGGCGGCCGCGCTTCTCCTGCGGCGTGAACGGCCGCTGGTCATAGCGCGGCGTTGCGCCGACTGCTGCCGGCTTTACCCAGATTTGCAGGAAGCGCACCGGCTCGGTGGCCGAGGCGTTGAACTCGCTGTGGGTGATGCCGGTGCCGGCCGTCATCATCAGCACCTCGCCGGCGGACACGGTCGACCCCTCGCCCATCGAGTCGTTGTGCGCCAGCGCGCCCTCGAGCACGTAGGAGAAGACTTCTGTGTCCTTGTGCTCGTGGGTGGCGAACCCGCCGCCGCCCTTCACGCGGTCGTCGTTGAGCAGCAGCAGGTCCGAAAAGCCCACCTGGTCGGGATCCTTGTAGGGCCCGAACGAAAACGTGAACCGCGCGTCGAGCCAATCGAGCTTGCCGACGCCGCGGTCCTCTGACTTGCGAAGCTCCAGCATGAGCTCCCCTGCCTATGTGAACGTGACGACGGCGCAGGCGGTGGTGCGGTTACCGACGGCCTGGAACGCCTCGCGCGTCTGCTCGAGCGGATACGTTGCCGTCACCAGGCTCTTCGCATCGAACAATCCCTGATCGATCAGCTTCACGAAACGTGGCACGTCGGCCTTGGCGTTGACCCCGCCGTACTGGCCGGCGTGATGAATGCGTCCGCGGTTCGACCACGTGCCCGCCGGCAGGCTGATGTTGCCGCGCGGCAGGCCGAGGGTCACCAGGTGGCCGCCGGCGCGGGTCATCTCCCAGGCCTGGCGCGTCGGCACGAGCGCCGTCGGATCGGGGCCGCGCTCGACCGTCGGCGGGATGACGTCGGCGCCCACCGTGGCCACCACGTAGTCGGCGCCGCGGCTGTCGGCGTTGGCGCGCTGGTCGCGGCCGCCGAGCAGCTTACGCGTCTCGGGCCCGCCGAGGATGCTGCGGATCCGCGCGACCAGGTTGTCCCCTTCCACGTTCGGATCCAGCACCATCGTCGCGCCGACCTTCATCGCCAGCTCGCGGCGCGCGGCAATCGGCTCCACGCAGATGATCGGCGAGGCCCCCATGATGCGCGCCCCCTGCACGGCGCTGAGACCGACGGGACCGGCGCCCATCACGACGACGCTTTCGCCGAACGCCACCGGCACGAACGTCGTGACCGCGCCCAGCCCGGTCGCGCCGACGCAGCCGAGCACGGCGAGCTCCGCGCCGGAGGCCTGGGTGAGCGCCGGGACGCAGTACCAGTCGTAGGTGATCATCAGCTCGGCAAAGCCACCGGTGTTGTTGTGCTGGTGGACGGGCGTGCCGTCCTCGAGCTCGCCGATCGGCACGAGCGGCTCGCCGTTGGCCGGGTTCATCTGGCACAGGTCGCCGCGGCCGCGCAGGCAGCTGTAGCACTCGCCGCAGTGAGGCGTGTTGCTCACCAGCACCCGGTCGCCGGGCTGCACGCGCGTCACCTTCGCGCCGACGGCCTCCACGACCCCGGCGCCGCCATGCCCGAGGATGCGAGCCGCCACCGCCCCGCCGGCGCCGCCGGCTGGCCCGGCCCCGAGCGCCTGGTTGACGATCGTGTAGCAGCACTGCGTGGCTTCGGTGCGGACGACGACCATGTCGTCGCGCAGCGGCAGCATGCGCACATCGCGAACCGCGCTGCCCTCGACGGTGCGGATGAATGCACGGAACCGGCGGCCTGCCTGGTTCGCGGTAGCGCCCGTTCCCGACTGCTGCGCGGCCGCCTGGACTGACACGCCACTGCCGCCGGCCACCGCCGCGGCGCTGCCGATGGCCGCTGCCGCCCCCTGCTTCAACACATCGCGTCGATTCATCGCGCCCTCCGCGCGAGCCATTCCTGGATCAGGCTGTAGACCTCGAAGTTGTTCTTCTCGAGGACCATCAGGTTGGTGTTGCCCTCTTCGATGCCGCGATCGCGCAGCCGCAGGAACTCGACGTCGCAGCCGGACTGCTTCAGGAACTGCACCTGCGCCGGGCCCGAGTAGTTGTTCTCGCCCTGCATCCAGAGGATCGGGATGTTGCGCAGGTTCGGCAGCTGGCGCGCCGGCTCCGCCTGGATGCGGTGCGGCCGGTTCGGGCCTGGCGATCCCGGCGGCGGCGTCCACTCGGTGAGACGGAACTCCTTCGGATCAGAGAGCGGCGGGTCGAATGTCAACGGCACCGCCGTGAGTCCCCACTCGACCTCGCCCTCGAACGGCGCGTTGTTGCTCTCGACCGTCACGATCGCCTTCACCAGGTTCGGCCGGCGATCGGCCGCGATCCAGCCGAGCGTGCCGCCCCATGCGTGCGTGAGGATGATCGACGGGCCAATGCGATCGAGCAGCTCGACCGCCCCCTTCGCCCACTGCTCGCTGTGCAGTGCCATGCTGCGCGGGAAGCCCGACTCGTTGGCGACGAACTGGATCCCAAGTTCCTCGCCGAGGAGACCGGTGTTGCGCGGGTTGCCGGGCGCCAGCGGTGAATTGCGCAGGATGCGCGCCAGGTTGGTGCCGCCGCCGTAGCCGCTGAAGTAGTCGCCGTTGGCGCCGGGGTGCATCGGCACACGGCCGTAGGCCGGGCGATCCATCACATAGGTCCGGTAGCCTTCGCGCACGAAGTAGTGCGCCCAGCCCGGACGCCGGCCGATGCCCATCATGTGCACCGCCTGCCCGAGCCCGCCGTGCACGAGGATCACCGGGTACGGCTGGCGGACCTCGGCCGGCGTGAACACCTGCACGCCGCTCTGGCCGTGGACGACGGTCCCGTAGTCGGTCTGCTTCGGCTCGATGCCGACGAAGAAGTACCCGTGATCGGCGAGTCGGAGCGCGGTTGAATCGCTGTTCGGCCGCTGCGGCGGCGGCACCACCGCGGGTGCGCCGCTTGCCGTGCGCTCCTCCATCCACCGGACGATGGGGGCAAGCGCCTCGCGGTTGTTCCGTTCGAGCATCGGGTAGGCCCCGTTGCCGGTGACCCCCTCGCGCGCCAGCATCGCCGCATCGACCGTGAGCGTCGCCGTGGCCTGGAGACGGCCGCGATCGACCGGCGTGGCCGACAGCCGCTCCGGCGGCGCCATCGACACGATGGCTTTGGCAAGCGCCGGCCGCTCGTCCGCGGCCACCCAGGCGAACGTCGCGCCATCGCCGTGGGCGATGAAGATCGCCGGCCCGGTTTCATCGAGCAGCCGGGCGCCGCTGAAGCGCCACGCGTCCTCGGCGCCGGCCGGGTTGCGGGGAGCAGGTCCCTGCGAAGCCAGGAACTGCAGCACGGCGGGATCGTCGGCGCGGCCCGAGCCGGGCCACTGCGTATGCCCTGCCGCATCCGGTTGGCTGACCGTGCGCACGACCTGCTCCGCTGTCGGCGCCTCCGCGCTGAATGGCCCGTGCAGGTCAGGAATGTAGATCGTCCGCCCCTGCCCCGGCCGATCGACGACGTACACCTTGTAGCCCTGCTCGACCAGGAGCAGCGCCCAGCCGCGGCGGCCATCGGGCGTGACCAGCCAGTCGACCCCCTGGCTGAGGCCGCCGGGCACCAGGATGACCGGGTAGGGATGGCGCAGCTGGCGCGGCGTGAAAATCTCGACGTAGATGTTCTTCCCGGTGAGCGTCTCGCCGCGCGGCAGCATCACCGTCTCCATGCCGATGTAGCCGTTGGTCCACTCGGCCAGGTCGAGTACCGGCAGGGCGGCTGTCGACGCGCTTTGTGCCATGAGCGACCCGCGCAGCCACGCGGGCGCCGTCGCTGCCGCTGTGCCGGCGATTTTGATGAACTCGCGTCGTTCCATGTCAGCGCTCCCGTTTCGCCAGGCTCTTCAGCGGCGCCTGCTGCCCGTCGTCGCGCACGATCGTGAAGTCGAGCGTATCGGCGTCGACGAACGTCGCGCGGTAGTTGAACTTTACGTCGGCGTCGTTGATCGTGCGGACGCCGGTAAATGTGACCGTGTCGCCTTCCACCTTGCCGTCCGCAATCGTCACGTCCGGCGCCCCGCCGATGCCGTCGAGCCGCCCGGCGACCGTCGTCCCGGACTGGGTGAGCCGCGCAATGAACGGCAGGACGTTGCCGTTCGGCAGTTTCACCTCGCCACGCCAGACGCCGGTCGCGTCGGCGGCGAGCGCCGGCGCTGCGAATGCGGCCAACAGGATGAGTGCGAGTGCGCCTCGTCGAATGCGCGTCATGTGTCCCTCCTGGATTCGGATCCGTGTAGATTACGCCGCTTCGGGCCGAATGTGCACGCGTGTGCCCCATGGGTCGGCCAGCCTGTTCTCGGCGGCACCGGGGACGATCAACTCCCATTCAACGAGCTGTGCTTCGTCGGGCATGGGCGCGGGCCCGTGCGACCAGACGTTGGTCGCCAGGTGGTGATGGTAGCCGCCGGCCGACATGAACAGCGCCCCCGGATAGCTCCACACCGTTTTGTCGAGCCCGAGTTGGCCGTGGTAGAACGCCTCGGCGCCTTCGAGCGAGCCGACGTGCAGGTGCACGTGCCCCATCATCGTGCCAGGCGGCGCCCCCGTCCACGGCGTGCCGCCGCCTGCGGCGACGACGCTGCGGATGTCGAGCGGATCGGTGGTCATCACGAGCTCATTGCCACGGTATTGCCAGGTATCCCGCGGACGGTCAGCGTAAGCCTCGATGCCCAGCCCGTCCGGATCCCAGAGGTACAGCGCTTCGCTGACCAGGTGGTCGGCCATCGCCACGCGCTCCTCGGCCGATGCCAGGTGCGACGCGAAGCGGCCGAGCGACGCGCGGTCGGGCAGGAGGATTGCGAAGTGATACAAGCCGAAGGCACCCCGCCGGGCGCGCGTGACGCCCGGGCGCGAGCGCAGCGTCAGGAGCGGGCGATCGTCGCCTTGCGGCGCCAGCGCCACGGCTGACGCCGAGGAGCCGACGGAACGAAGGCCGAGGATCTGCTCGTAATAGTGTTGAGACCGCGCCAGATCGCTGACTTGCAGGTGGACGCCGCCCACGCGCGTGTCGGGGGGCAGTGCCGCGCGGGGTGAGGTGATACCGTGCAAGCTGGATTCATTATGGTGAGTTTCGAGTCCCCGTGCCGGGCGTGAGGTTGAGCCACTATGTGCTGAGTCGGCGTCGCTGATCGTCAACACGCTCCGGCTCGCCGACGCGGTACCATAGGGATCCCTCCCCGGGGATCTCACCATGCTCAAGCTCATTGTCTTTTTTTCACTCGTCCTGCTGGCGCCGGCAGCGGCTCACGCGCAGGCGTTCATCAGCCCGCTGATCGGCTTCGACTTCGGCGGCGATTCCGGCTGCCCCGAGGTCACCGCCTGCGAGGACAAGAACCTCAACGCGGGCGTCGCCATCGGCAGCCTCGGCAGCGTCTTCGGCGCGGAGCTGGAGCTGGCCTATGCGAAGAACTTCTTCGGCGAGATTCCGGGGGCCGAATCGAGCGTCATGACCGTGATGGCCAACTTCATGGTGGCGCCGCGCATCGGTTTCGTGCAGCCGTACGGGGTGATTGGCGCCGGCCTGCTCAAGAGCCGTGTCGAGCTGACGCCGGCGGCCCTCCTCGAAACGACCAACAACGACGCGGCGTGGAACGCCGGCGGCGGCGTGTTCATCCTGCTCGGAGACCACTTCGGCGTGCGCGGCGACATCCGCTACTTTTACGCCTTCCAGGACGTCGAGTTCCTCGGCATCGGCCTGGACGGCGCCAAGCTCGATTTCGGCCGCGCCGCCGCCGCGGTCGTCCTGCGCTTCTGAGCCGGACACACGCGCCGGAAAATTTGCGTCGGGCGTGAAGAATATTCCGCACCCGACAGTCGGCGGGCCCGCCGTCCATTCATCCGCCGGCCGCTGGCCGCCGGGTGCGGCTGGGCCGGGATTATGCATGGGCTTCCGCAGCATGGTCACGATTCCCGTGTCAGGGGCGGAGCGACGGGATGGCCTGGCTGAGATCGCGCGGCAGCGCCAGCTGATCGAGCGGGAGTGCGCGGTCGTGCAAGGCCTCGAGCCGCTGCCGATCGCGGCCGCTGTCATCAACGCCGGGCGTCAGGTTGTCGTGGCAAACCGGCCCTTCGTGGAGCTGCTCGGCCTCACCGACCTCGGCGCAGTCCTCGGAATGCGCCTCGGCGAGGCGGCCGACTGTACCCATGCGGCGGAAACGCCCGCGGGATGCGGCACGACGCCGGCGTGCACCAACTGTGGCGCCCTGCGGGCCCAGCACCGCGCGCTCGCCGGCCAGGACGCCTGCGAGGAGTGCCGCATCAGCACCCGCATCGCCGGCCGTGACCTCGACCTGAGGATCTGGGGGCGGCCGGTCGCCGTCGCCGGCGAGCCGTTCGCGGTCCTGACGTTGCTCGACATTCGCGACGAGAAGCGGCGGCGCGCGCTGGAGCGGACGTTCTTCCACGACATCCTGAACACCGCCGGGGGGATCGTCGGCATCGCCACGCTCCTTGAAGACGCCGACGCCACCGAGCGAGAGGACCTGCGGGCCCTGCTTGGACGCTTGTCGGACATCCTGGTGGAGGAGATCCAGGCGCAGCGCGACCTGCTGGAGATCGAGCGCGGGGAATTCACGCCTGGCTTCAGGGCCGTGTCGGCCGCGGACCTGCTGCGCCAGACCGTTGACACCTATGCCCACCATCCGGCAGCGGTCGGACGGAACCTGCGGCCCGTACAGCCCCCATGGGACCTCACGCTGGACACCGACCCGCGGCTGCTCCGGCGCGTGCTCGGCAATCTGACGAAGAATGCTCTCGAGGCCACTCCCGAGGGAGGCATCGTCACGTTGACGGCGGCCGCCGACGATGACCACCTCATCTTCTCGGTCCACAATCCCACGGTCATGCCCACCGCCGTGCGCCTCCAGGTCTTCCAGCGTTCGTTCTCGACAAAGGGAACAGGCAGGGGACTCGGTACGTACAGCGCGAAACTGATGACGGAAAACTACCTGCACGGCGCCATCTCCTTCACGTCGGACAGCGTCAGTGGCACCACCTTCTCGGTGCGCCTGCCCGTCAGGTGATCGCGTCGCGGGGCGGCGCCGGGTATAGTGGCGGGCAACCGATGACCCATGCCGCCATTACCGGATGGGGCAGCTGCATGCCTCCGGCGGTGCTGACCAACCACGACCTGTCGACGTTCCTCGACACCACCGACGAGTGGATCGCCAGCCGGACCGGCATGAAGGAGCGGCGCATTTCGCACGTCCCGGCCACCGAGATGGCCACGGTGGCGGGGCGGCGCGCGCTGGCGTGTGCCGGGCTCGGGCCGGAGGACGTCGACCTGATCGTCTACGGCAGTTGCAGCAACGACGAGCAGGTGCCCAACTCGGCGTCCGGCGTCCAGGCGGCGCTCGGCGCAACCCGCGCCGCGGCGATGGACGTGAACACGGCCTGCACCAGCTTCCTTTACGGCCTCTCCACGGCCAGCGCCATGGTGCGCACCGGCAGTGTGCGCACGGCGGTGGTCATCGGCGTCGAGCTGATCACCCCATACATGGACTGGGATAACCGTAACGTCGCCGTGCTCTTCGGCGACGGCTGCGCCGCGGTCGTCGTGCAGGCGTCGGATCAGCCTGTGGGGCTGCTCGGCGAGCATCTCGGGTGCATCGCCGAGGCGCGCGACACGCTGCGCGTCCGCGGCATGGGCTGCGCCTACGCCAACCGCGGCATCGCCTTTGGCGACACGCAGTGGGACTTCGACGGCCAGGAGATCTTCAAGCGCGCGGTGATCGGCATGACACAGGCCAGCGACGCCGTGCTGCAGAAGTGCGGTGTCACGCCGGATCAGATCGATCTCGTCGTGCCGCACCAGGCCAACCTGCGGATCATCGAAGCGGTCGTCTCGCGCACCGGCATCCCGATGGACAAGGTGATGCTCACGGTGCAGCGCTACGGCAACATGAGCGCCGCCACCGTCCCGGTGGCACTGACCGAGGCGCTGGCCGAGGGACGCGTCACGCCGGGCGCGCTCATCCTGATGCCGGCCTTTGGCGCCGGGCTGACCGTGTGCGCGCACCTGGTGCGCTGGGGCGATCGCGTGACGCCGCTGGCGTCGAGCGACGCTGCCCTGCCGCCGGCGGGGGCGTCCGCGCTCGAACTGGTCAACGCCATCCGCGCGCAGAAGGCTCGCACCCGCGAGCAGTCGTTGCCGGGCCTACGGTCAGACCCTGCGGCGACCTAGCGGCGGCCGTACAACAGCATTTCCTGGCCGCCGGCGCGGACGATGCGGTCGAGGCGCACCACCTTCTGGCCGTCCTGGAACTGGTAGCCGGTGCCGGTAATCACCTCGCCGGGCTTGAGGCTGTCCTTCGTCCAGCCGTTGCGCTCCATGCGCGTGGTGCTGGGGCCGCCGACGCTCCATTTGACGACCTGGCCGTTGGCGTCCTTCACGTCGAGCGCGATCATCACGTGCGGATTCGCCCACAGGAACTCGGTGACGGTGCCGGTGACGGTCACCTGGCGCGACATGTCCACGGGCCAGGCGTGATGGGCGACGAGGGGGGCGACGGCCGAGAGGATGACAGCGGGGACGAGCAGCAGGGCGAACCGTCGGGTCATCGGGTGACACCTCCGCGCCGGATTGTAGGCGATTGGGGCACCCCGTAAAGGGGTGCCCTGCCTCGCGGACCTACTTCTTCTTCAGCTTGATCTTGTTGCTCACCTTCGAGACGCCCTCGGTCCCCTTGGCGACCTCGCCGATCTTGGCGCGCAGCAGCACGGTATCGACTTCGCCGTTCAGCGTCACGTCGGCGCCGGCGGCGGTCACCGTCACGTTGGCGCCCTGGAACTCGGGGTTGGCGTCGATGGCCGCCTTCACCCTGGCGGCGAGGTCGGTTTCGGCGGCCTGCGCGGCAGCAGCCGGCGCCGCGGTGGCGATCACGGGAGCGCCGGCGAGGAGCGCGGTGAGGGCAAGCGAATGAACGAGATACTTCACGGTGAAAGCTCCTGAATGAATGAAAAACGTGATGAAGCTTTCACTGTAACCAAAGGGCGCGCCCCATGAATGAAGCGGTAATGAAGGCGGTGCTGGTGGGCGCGTCGCGGCCGTTGTACGCTGAAGGACCCGTGGTCCTCTTCACGCCTTCGCGCCTCGGTTCCCTCACCCTTCCCAATCGCATCGTCATGGCGCCGATGACGCGCGGCCAGTCGCCCGGCGGCGTGCCGGGCGCGAACGTCGCGGCCTACTATCGCCGCCGCGCCGAACATGGCGTCGGGTTGATCGTCACCGAGGGCACCGGCATCGATCATCCGGGCGCGTTGGGGAACCCCAACGTGCCGCGGTTCCATGGCGAAGAAGCCCTGGCCGGATGGCGGGCGGTCGCCGAGGCGGTCCATGGCGCCGGCGGACGCATCATGCCGCAGTTGTGGCACGTCGGCATGGCACGCAAGGCGGACCCGGCGACGCCGTCGGTCGGCCCGTCAGGCATCACGGTCACTGGCGAGCAGAGCGGCGTGCCGCTGACCGAGCGGGAGGTGGTGGCGCTGATCGAGGCCTACGCGCGGGCGGCGGCGGATGCCATGCGGCTTGGCTTCGACGGCGTCGAGCTGCACGGCGCGCACGGCTACCTGATCGATCAGTTCTTCTGGGAGCGCACCAACCGCCGGAGCGACCGCTACGGCGGCGACCTGGTCGGCCGCACGCGGTTCGCGGCGGAGGTGATCGCGGCCTGCCGTCGCGCCACGCGGCCGGACTTCCCCATCGTGCTGCGCTTCTCGCAGTGGAAGATCCCGGTCTACGACGCGCGGCTGGCGCACACGCCAGAGGAACTCGAGCAATTCCTGGCGCCGCTGGTGAGTGCAGGTGCCGACGCGTTCCACTGCTCGACGCGGCGCTTCTGGGAGCCGGAGTTCGACGGCTCGCCGCTCAACCTCGCCGGGTGGACCAAGAAGCTCACCGGCCGCCCGGTGATCACGGTCGGCTCGGTCGGCTTGAACAATGACTTCATCGCCGGCCTCTTCGCGCGTGAGAGCGCGGCGCCCAGCGGCCTGGAGAAGCTGATAGGGATGCTCGAACGCGGCGAGGTCGATTTCGTGGCGGTCGGCCGGGCGCTGCTCGTGGACCCGGCGTGGGCAGAGAAAGTGCGCGAATCGCGGCTGGCCGACATCCTGCCGTTTACCCCCGACGCGCTGGCGACCCTCAGCTAGATGAGCGGTTCGAACCGCCACTCGGGATCGTTCACGAGCGCGGTCTGTTCCTCGGCGGGAATCGTGCGGTTGGCGTACTGGCAGGCGACGACGAACAGCCCTTTGCCCTCGTCCCAGTTGGACTGGACGACGCGCGCGTTCACCGTGAGGCCGGACGCCGTCAGGGCCAGCTCCTCGCCGCCCTTGGGAATGGCGGGCACCTCGATGACCCTGCGGAAGCGGACCGCGGCCATGTCGACCGGGTAGCCGTCCTGCATCAGCGGCTGCTTGCGGTTCTGCGGAATCCTGAGACTCACCTCGATTTGCCTGCTCATCGAACTCGATTCTACCGGGGGGCACAGGTACCGGGAAGGTTGGCGTCCATCCACGCCAGCCGCGCCGCGAGAAAGTCCTTCAGCAGCACGATGCCGTCGCGGTAGTTGCTCTTCGGCAGGTCCGGCCATCGCGCCGCATCGCGCGCCAGCGCGGGCGACAGCTGCCGCGTCCACGCGTCGATCGTCTCTGCCAGCGACTCCAGCTGCAGCGGGCCGCCGCGCAGCTCCTGCCAGCGGCACCTGAGGTCGCCCTGGAACCCCGGGTCGCTCCACAGCCGCTCCCAGTATTCCGGCACGTAGGGCGCCCGTCCCGGCGGAGAGTACGGCACCGGCTCGCCGCCGAAGCGGTTGCGTGTGTGCGCCCATGTCTGCGTATTCCGCGCGTCGCGGAACTCCACCGTCCCGAAGGCGAGGTCGAAATCCCAGATCGGACCGATGGCCAGCTTGTGGCCCCGCGCCGCCGGCCATTTCTGGAGGTAGATGCTCTTGTGGTACGCGTCGACGTTGAGCGACAGCTCCTGCAGGAGCGCGAAGTCGATCCAGCTCGGAAGGTCGAGCACCTGCCGGTAGCCGGCCTGTGGATCGTTCCAGGCGTCGCCGCGTATCAGCGTCTCGAAGCGCGTGACGTGATCGTGCAGGTACGACTTCTGGGCGCCGGTGATGTCGTCGTGTCGCGGGTACGCGTAGGAATAGATGGTCGACGTGACCGGGGACACCCAGTCGCGGGGTATCCGGTCGCCGGGCTCCCCCTCGCCGAGGTCCATCCGGAACAGGTACCCGCCGGAGATGTCGCCGCGATTCTCTGTGGCCGCCGGGCGCGGCAGATCCACGCGCTCGCGGCCGCGGCGAATCCGTTCGACCAGGACATAGAGCCCGTCGTACGCATCGTCGACGAACAGTTCCACGAAGCGCGTCCGCGGGGCATAGTGCCCGAACTGCTTCGACAGCCCGTACGCGAGCGCGTTGCGCATGCACGTGGGATCGAACCCGCAGCTGTGGAGGACCCAGTCGCTGTGCGCCGGCATGCCGAGCAGCGGCAGGTCACGTTCGTCTTCCTGATCATCGACGAGTTCGAGCTGGTACGACTTCTTGGCGAGGGTGCGCGACGTGTCGCCCTGGAGTTCGATCACCACCCGGGATTCAGTGGCCGGCTGGTCTTTGACGGCGATGCGCAGCAGACCGGCCACGGTGTCGTCGTCACCGACCGATTGGCCGCCGAGATCCAGGCGGACTTCGGGCAGTGGTTCCGGCGGCTGGTTGCGGCGGGCCGCCTGCCGCTCCTCCGGCCGTTCCGCCGGGGCTCCACACGCGAGGCACGCCAGCGCCACGGCGAACTGGGCGAGGCGCATCAGTGGCACCGTCCACTCCCGCTGTCGGATGGTCCAGACACCGCAACGTAGTCCCACTGGTAGCCGCCCGACGACAGCGTCATCTTCAGGACCCCGAAGTCGGCGATGAGCCGCTCGCTGTTCCGCTCGATATCCTGCGGCACGTCCAGCTCGCCGCCGCCGGTGCCGACGACGAACTGCCGCATGCCGCGATCCGGGTCGCGTTGCCCGCGCTCGTCCTGCGGAGCCAGCCGCTCGTAGAGATGGTCGTGACCGCTGAGGACTACGTCGGCGCCGCGCCGGTAGAGGGTGTCCCACAGCCGGTAGGCCGCGGTGACCTTGTCACCCGGCCCCGAGGAATAGCGAGGGTGATGAAAGTACGCGAGCGTACAGAGCGGCGTCTCCCGGTCGAACAGGTCGTTCAGCCATTTCACCTGGGCCTCGATGTTGGCGTTGCTGTTCAGCGACAACACCAGCCAGGAACCGACCTGGTAGCTGTAGTAGCCCTCCCCGGGCAGCCCGGCGCTCGCGCCAAAGTAGTCGTAGTACGGCGCGGCCCCCGGGCTCTCGTAGTCATGGTTGCCGGGCGACGGCCGCGTGCGTGCCTTGTGGCGCCCCCACGTCGGCTCGTAGCAGATCCGGAACTCCTCCGCCGTCCCGCGCGGATAGGCGTTGTCGCCGAGCGTGATCACGGTACCGCCAATCGAGTCGAGCAGCCGTGCCGTTGCCTCGGCGTTCGGCGCGCAGTCGGCGATGTCGCCGGCGCCGACGATGACGTTCGGGTCGAACGGCGGCGTCGACAGGGTGACCGGCGGGTCGGACGGCGTCGGATCTGCGGGGGCCGCAATCGGCGGCAGGTCAGGGGTGGGAGAGGCCGGCGTCTGCGATCCGCAGTGGAGACTTCCCAGGGCGGCCAGGCCGAGCACGAGATGTCGGAAACGCATCGAGCACAGGCAGCATAACGCAGGGTTAGAGATCCGTGGCTACTGCGGCTGCCCGCGGCCGGTGGCGCGTTTCGCCAGCGCGGCGACGGCCGCCATCAGCTCGGCCGGCTCGATCGGCTTGGCCAGGTGCAGTTGGAAGCCATGCTGCAGCGCCAGCGTCCGATCCTCGGAACGGGCGTAGGCCGTGAGCGCCGCGGCCGGAACCTGCTGCACGCGCGCGTCGGCGTGGTTCCGGACGTGGTGCATCAACTGGAAGCCGTCCATGCGCGGCATGCCGAGATCGGCCAGCAGCACGTCGGGCACGCTGCCGGCCAGCAGTTCCAGCGCCTCGACACCGGACGCCGCGGTTTCGACCTGCGCGCCGGTGAGCTCGAGCACCTCGCGCACCAGCCGCCGCCCATCCTCCTCATCGTCGACGGCGAGCACACGGACGCCGTGCAGCTGCGGGACGTGCATCGGCGGCGCGCCCCCGGCCTGCGGGTGCACCCGCGGCTCAGGGCTGCTCGGCGCCTGCACCACCATCACCGGCAGCTTCACGCGAAAGGTCGCGCCGTGGTTCTCGCCGGCGCTCGCCGCCTCGATCGTCCCGCCGTGCAGTTCGACGAGGTCCTTCGAGATCGACAGGCCGAGACCCAGGCCGCCGCGCTCGCGCGTCATGCTGGCGTCCGCCTGGCGGAACCGCTCGAAGACGTGCGGCAGGAAGCCGGGTGAGATGCCGATGCCGGTGTCGCTGACCAGCACCTCGACATGCGAGTTCACGCGCAGCAGGCTGATCTGCACCTTTCCGCCCTTGGGCGTGTACTTGACACTGTTCGACAGCAGGTTCCAGATCACCTGCTGCAGCCGGTCGGGGTCGCCGGCAACCGGCACGTCCGGCGCTTCGAGGACGCGCTCGACCCGGACGCGCTTGGCGTCAGCCGCCGGCATCACGGCATCGATCGCCGCGCTGACGATGGCCCGCAGGTCCACCGGCTGGACGCGGAGCCGGAGCTTGCCCGAGATGATGCGGGAAATGTCGAGGATGTCCTCGACGATGCGCGTGAGGGCGGTGGCATTGCGCTCGATGGTCTCGACGGCGCGCGTCTGCTTCTCGCCCACCATCAGGCCGGCGCGCACCATGCGGGCGTAGCCGAGGATGGCGTTCAACGGCGTGCGCAGCTCGTGCGACAGCGTCGCCAGGAACTCGTCCTTCAGCCGGTTGGCCTCCCGCGCCGTCACATACAGGCTGGCATTCTCGAGCGCCACCGAGGCCCACGAGGCGATCCCCTCGACCACCCGCTCGTGCTGCGGCGTGAAGTGTCCGGGGACGGGGTGGTCGAGGATGATCCCGCCGATCATGTTCCCGAGCCGTCCCTTGATCGGGACTTCGAGCCGTGCCCCCGGGCCCGCATCGTCAACCCGGATCGTCGCCTCGCCCCTGAAGGACGGGTCGAAGGCGCCGGCGTCGGCGCCGGTCGCGACGCTGGCAGCGTCGGCGACGGCCTGCACGACGCGTTGACGATCGAGCGTGGCCGCCACCACACGCCCGACGTCGTTGAGCGTGTTCATGATGCGCGCCTGTTCCTGCGACTCGGCAAGCAGCCGCGCGCGCTCGGCCTCGGCGTGCTTCCGCGCGCCGATGTCGCGCGCCACTTTCGACGCGCCGACGATGGCGCCGGCGGCATCCCGGATCGGCGACACGCTGAGCGAGACGTCGATCAGCTGCCCGTCCTTGCGCCGGCGCGTCGTCTCGAAGTGGTGGACCTTGTCTCCGCGACGAAGCCGCGCGAGCACGTCGTCTTCTTCCTCGTGGCGATCGGGAGGGATGATGGTCCGGATCGATCGGCCGATCATCTCCTCGGCCGAGTAGCCGAACATCCGCTCCGCGCCGGCGTTCCACGACGTCACGATGCCGCCGAGGTCCTTGCTGACGATTGCGTCCTCGCTCGACTCGACGATGGCGGCCAGGCGCCGCGCCGCCCGCTCAGCGCGCTGCCGCTCGGATATGGGACGCGCCAGTGCGGCGATGCCGACCACCTCGCCGCCTGCGCGTATCGGCGCCAGCGTGTAGGCGATCGTGATCAGCGTGCCATCACGCATGCGCCGTACGGTCTCGGCGCTGTCCACCTGCTCGCCGGCGAACACGCGCGACGCCGCCTCGTGGGCCTGACCGAACTCCTCGCCAGGGGGCGCGATGATCGAGATGGATTGGCCCACGGCTTCCGCGGCGGTGAAGCCGAAGAGCCGTTCCGCGCCGGGGTTCCAGGACGTGATCCGCAGATTGCGATCGGTACTGATGATGGCGTCGGCGGAAACGGCGGCGAGGGCGGCGAGCGCGGCGGCAGACGGCGGCAGTTGCGACTGGGGCATCTGCAACGAGTGTATCGGGCCTTGAATGGTTGAGCTCCGAGGGCAGCTCGGCCGCTAGAGCGCCACCTCGCGGTACCAGCCGGCGGCACGCAGGCTGGTGTTGAAAGGCCTGGACAGTGTCGCGAGCGCGCCGTTCACGGTGGCCGAATCGGCCTCGCCGGGAAAATACGGCAGGCCGTCCTTGTGCACGTCCATGTAGAGCGGCAGCAGCTGGACGCGCGTCACAGCGGCGCCGCGCACGAAAATACGCGCGATCGCCGCCCACCGGTGCTCTTCGAGGTTGAAGTTCGACTCGGCCAGCCGCGCCAGCGACGCGCTCAATTGCAGCCGCGGGATGGCGCGCCCCCCGCGCAGCAGCGACACGTAGAAGTGGCCGAGGCTGTAGAGGATCGGCTTGCCTCGGTAGACCTCGATGCCGTTCAGGACGTGCGGCCCGTGGCCGACGATGATGTCGGCGCCGGCGTCGATCGCGGCCCGGCAGATCAGACGCCGTCCTTCAGCAACCTGGTTGTCGGGACTGTCGAGTTGCGCCGGCGCGACGGTGCCGGCAGGAACGGGTGGACGTCGCTGGTTGGCGCCTGGCGGCAGATCGAGGTTCCAGTGCTGATGCAACGACACCATCAGGACGTCGACATTGGCACGGGCGCGCCGCACAGCATCGGTCATGCGCTGCATGTCGGCGGCGTGCGGCAGCAGCAGCGGCAGCGGCGACCCCGGCACCTGGACCCGCGTGCCGGCGATGACGCCGATGCCCGGCTTCGATGCCCCGGCGCGGTACAGCGTCATGGCGTCGGAGTCGGCGGCACAGAGGAACGCCAGCAGCCCGACGCGCTGTCCCTTGACGGTCATCACCCCCGGGGCCAGCGCCTCGTCGGCGGTGCGGCCGGCGCCGGCCACCGTGAATCCGCGGCTCCTCGATTCCTCGATCCAGTCGAGCAGGCCGGCTTCGCCAAGATCGAACGAGTGGTTGTTGGCGAGCGACAGCATCGACAGGCCGCTGGCACGGAAGTCGTCGAGCATCGGCGGCTCCGCGGTCTGCGGAAAGCCGCCGCGCAGCGCGCCCTGGTCGGCGACCGCCTGCTCGCAGTTGGCAAACGCGACGTCGGCGGCGCGGATGACGTCGTACATCGCGCGCGCTTCCGGCAGCGCCCGGTTGCTGACCGGGTCGCTGATCATCATGTCGCCGACGGCGGCGATGACGATTTCACCGGCAGCCGGCTGCGGCAGCGCCGCCACGCGCGCCGCCCAGTCCACCGTCCCAGGGCCCTGGGCAGAGAGGATCTGTTCGAGCCAGCTGTCACGCGGCGCCGCCGCTCCCGCGATGGCCGCCGTACCCATCCACTTGAGTGCGCTGCGCCGATCCACTCTGCTCATCTCCCCTGTCTCCGATGCCTACCGCGTTGCAGGCGGCGCCGTGGGCGGAGGAATGTCGCAGCCGCGGGGGCTCCAGCGCGACAGATCGGACTCCTTCCGGAACTGCGAGCTGATCACGAACTCCTGGTTGAGGTACACCGGGTCGTTCACGACCGTCGTCACGATCAGCCAGGTGCCGTCCTCCGGCAGCGTGAATGTGTCGAAGAACTCCTTGACCACGGCGCGGTCGCTGTACGGCACGCCGTTCGGCCGTAGGTACCCGGCCGTGAGGTTCGTGGTCACGACTTCGAGTGAGCCGCCGCTGAGCGGGCCGCCGCGCCGCAGGCCACGATTCTGCGGCTGCCGGAACCAGTTGGCCTGCGAATGCCCCTGAAGGCTTCGTGCTCCCGGCGGCGTGGACGTGCCGAAATGGAGCCGCCGGACCTGTCGGCCTGCGTCGAACTCGAGCGCCAGCGTCGTGTCGTTCTCCCACCGAATCCGCAGCCGGCCCGGCTGCCGGATCAATCCGGGCGGTCCAAAGGCCTTGCACAGGTCGCCGCGCCTCCGGTCCGCGTCGAGGTCCCAGGCGTTGGCGGCCTGCCGGCCGGCCGCATTGAGCGGCACGCTCGCGACGTCGCCGCGCGGCGGGGTCATCATCCGCCAGCGCCAGTCTTCGGTGATCACCGACACCCACTGGCCGGTGACGTCGATGACCGCGACGTCTCGCGGGCTGGCCGCGGGAGTGGGCGCCCCTCGGCCCTGGCCCTCGGCGAGAGGAGCGGTCAGCGTCAGCAGGAACAGCACGCTCGCCAGCGCGGAGGCGGTTCGGAGGCCACCACTCATCGCCCGCTCCGCATCAGATCCTGGTAGACGGCTTCAACGAACTGTCCGCTGGTCCAGTCGCTGCGCCCGTCGTAGATCCCGTCATAGTCTGATGCCACCCCGGCTGCCCTGACCTGATCGAGCGACAGGCCCTTGTTCACCATGTCACGGATCCGATCGCGGACGATGGTCACCATGTCGCGGTAGTTGGCGATGTCGGTTTCGTCGCTCAGCCGTCCACGGCCGGGGATGATCACCGTGCCGCCTTCCTGGTTCTCGCCGGGAATGGCAAGGTCGAGCACCATGTTCAAGCCGTCGATCACACCCTGGACGCTGCCGCCGACGGCCGGATCAAACCGCGGGTAGGCCGTCGTGTCGAAGAACGCGCCCGTGACGATGACGTCCGAGCGCCGAAAGAACACGATGGTGTCGCCGTCGCTCGCCGCGTTCGGCGCGTGAATGAACCGCACCGCCTCGCCGTTCGAGAAGATGGCCCAGTCCCGGGTGAAATAGGTGTCCGTCGGCCACGAGTCCCCCGGCACGCCCGCTGCGGACATGCGGTTGAGCACGTTGACGTGGGCGATGATCGACGCCCGCGCGTCGGCGCCGCGCGGATCGTTGGCATCGATGAGCCGCACATAGCGCCCCGCCTTCGACAGGTTGGCGGCGCCGCCGGCCTGGTGCTCTCCCCCACCGGTCAGCACGACATGCCGGAGCGGCCGCGGAGTCAGCGTGCGCACGGTGTCGAGAACCCGCGTGCTCATCGAGGCCGGCAGTGTGTCGACGACGAGCGGCCCTTCCGGCCCGACCTGCACGGCGATATTGCCGGTGGGAGTGGCGATCATGTGCACGCTGCCCTGCGCCGGCAGCACGTGCAGGTCTTCCTGCGCGGCAAGCGGCCAGGCCATGATGGCCGCTACAGCAGCCACACCGACGCCGAGGCATCGGCGTCCCGTGCCGGACAGCGTCATCCTCCGCGTCATCGTCCGCCTCCGGCGTTGCGGAGGCGCGGCAGGTAGTCCGGGTACATCGTCTCGGCGCCGCCGCGGGTCGCTTCAGCGGGGATGCCGTGCCCCTCGGCAAACTCCGTCAGGAATGGATTCGTCCCCGGCAGGTGGTGCGGCACCGCACCCTGCGGCCGCTCGATCTCCACCGTCGGCAGGCACGCGAACGGGCTCAGTTGAAAGCCGGGATCGGCCACCCAGTTCGAGGTGCGGACGAATGGCTCGGTCAGGTAGACCGGGTCCTTCACGACCGACACCAGCGTGAGGTACTCCCCATGCCGGATGAAGTACTCGATCAGGGTCGCTTTCTCGCTGCGCGGCAGGCCGTTGCGCCGCAGCCAGCCTTCCTTCAGGTGCGTGGTCGTCACCTTGAGCATGTCGCCGTCCCACTCGCCCGTGGAGAACCCCTGCCACGAGTGCTGCGCGTACGGCGATGGATGCGGGCGGCCGTCCATGTACACGGTGCGATGCGGCAACATCCACATCAGCGTGATGTGCCACTCGGTCACGTCCTGAGAAATGGGATCGACGTCGCTGGTGATCCGCAGGTTGGCCGGACCCCGTGGACCGTAGTCAGCCGGATGCGGCTCGCACTGACGCTCGGGGATGGTCCACTTGCTGGCGTCCCAGGCATCGGCACGGCGTCGCGCCGCGTCGGTGATGGGAATCCCCAGGTAGTCGCCGATCTCCGGCCCGGCGCCGCGCTCGGGAAGGTCCTCGTGAAAGCGCTGCGCCCATCCGCCGGCGAGGTTCATCTGCGCGCGCAGCACGTCAGGCGCGGCGAACAGCGCCAACAGCACGACGACGATCAGGCCCCGGCGCATGGTCACTTCGCCAGCGGGTCCGGCCGCAGCTGGAACTTGGCGATGTGCCCGCGCACGCCGGTGCCGCCGCCGCCCTTGCCGCCTTCGACGTGCCACATGTTCCGGGTGCCGTTGGACGCCCAGATGCCGCGGCCCTTCCACCCCGTCGTCGGATCGTCGATGCGCCCGTCCATGCCGCGCGTGTAGAAGCCCATCGGATACGGCAGCCGCATGGTCACGACCGTCTCCGAGCGGCGGTCGAGCGCCATCAGCGAATCCGAGATCGTGCCGTTGGCGATCGGCGTGTCGGGGCCGAGCCCGAGGATGTTTGCCCGATCGACGTAGTTGTAGTAGTTGAAGTCCGAGCCGATCTCGGCCGTCACACCCTTGAGCCGCGGCCCGGGCAGCGGGTACAGCTTCCATCCCTTCGCGCAGTGGCGTCCGGTGGTCGCGGCCTCCCCGGCAACGACGTCGCACAGGCGGCGGTCGAAGCTGGCGATGTGGTTGCTGCTGGCCAGCGCCGTCCAGACGACGCCATTGCTGTCGATGTCGATGCCGCGCGGGTTGAAGCCCGAAACCGCCCCGGGTGCGCGGGAGGGGTACGGTTCGAACGGCGGCTCGTACACCTCGCCGACGCAGGTCTCTGGCGGATTCGAACCAAGGCTCAGGCGAATCAGCTTGCCAGGCGTGCCCTGCACCGCGCCCCACAGGCTGCCGTCCATCGGGTGCTGGGTGATGCTGTAGGGCGCGCCGGTGATCGGACGATCGCGGTTGGGGCGGCCGTCGCCGTCCGAGTCGAGGTAGACCACGCACCAGCCCTGTGAGGCTTCCTCGTTCTTCGTCTTCTCCCAGGTGTCAACGTCGATCCAGCCGAAGTACGCGCCTGCCGCGCCCGTGGCCGCCGGGTTGGTGAAGACCCGCCGCGGCCCGGTCGTCGACATCTGGATGTGGTGCGTGCGGAAGCAGGTGCGGATCATCTCCCACGTCGCGGTGCGCGGGTCGTACATCGCGACATGCCGCGTCGCTTCGTCGAGTGGGTCCGCCTGCGCGTAGCGATTCGTCGATCCGGCGCGGCAGTGCGGCGGGTTCGCATCGACGTTGACCCGGGCGCTCAACCAGACGCGCCCCAGTTCGTCCATCGTCAGGTGATTCGGGAACGTGACGCCGTCGTAGATGACCTCGTCGCCCCAGATGATCGACGGGTTGCGCATGGTCGGCGCCACCGGCTGGATCAGCGACTTCGGCACCTGCGTCGGGATCGGGATCGTCCGCTCGCCGTGCTCGAGCGGATCGAGCTCCACCAGCCCGTCGTTGTGGTACTCGACGCCGTAGACCTTGCCGTAGGCATTGAGAATCGGGTTGCGGCGGTCGGTACCGACGACGTCGTGGATGAACGGCACTTCGTCCGACACGTCCCAGAGTGTGATGACGACGTTGCGCTCGAGTCCCTGGGGCCGGGGCGGCTGCGGAGGAACTTCGCCGGCCGCGATGCGATCGACCCAGTCGGCCATGCGAAACAGGTTCGGCCCGTTCGCGCCGGCGCCGAAGTCGGGCATCTGTCCGGCCGTGCTGCCGTAGAGCAACGCATCCACCGTGCGGGTGAAGCCGAGCGCGCGCAGTTGCGGCGGCACCTCGCGCGTGATCTTCGAGCCGAGCTGGCGCTGCTGCAGGTTCTTGATCGACAGCAGCATCTCGGCCTGGTTGTTGAACGCCTGCGGCCCGCGGCCGCGGCCGCCCCCCGGATTGGGAGCCGTCGCGCCGGCGCCCGCGCTTCGTGCCGGCGCCGCAGGAGGCGTTGGAACCGGCGGCGGCACCTCGAATGGCCGCGGAAAGTCCGCTTCCGCTGGCACCGCCATCAGCGACAGCCAGTAGTTCGCCGGGTAGTACTCGGCGGCGGCGCGGGCGTTCGGCGCGGGAACCGCGGTCAGGTCGAGCCGTTGGCCGCGGCGGCCCGCAACCTTCGGCGAGTCGACGAGGCCGTAGCCACGAACCCAGACCTGGTAGTTCGCGTTCGGAAGGTCGGGGAGCACGTAACGGCCCTGGTCGTCGGTGACAACGATCTTGATGAGCCTGGTTGGGAGGTCCGTCGTTTCCGCGATGACCCACACGCCCGCTTCGGGCACGCCCTGCGCCCGCGTCACGACGCCGCCGATGTCGTCGGGGTCGATCGCGACCGTCGGACGCGCCGGCCCCTGAGCACTCAAGGAGAGGGTGACCGCCGTCGCTACCAATACTGCCGTCGTGAATCGTCTGACCATTGCGCGGCAGTGTAGCGCAAGCCTGGCGTCTGGGCTCGTACCCATTCGTTGACGCGCCTGGCGGATGGGTCTATCGTTCGCCGCGATGCACAACTTGATGCGAACCACCCCCGATCCGCTGCTTCTCATTGGGCGCGTCGTGCTCGGCATCGTCATGCTCGCGCACGGGTGCCAGAAGGTCTTCGGCCTGTTCGGCGGCGGCGGACTCGATGGCACCTACGCGTTCTTCAGCGGCCTGGGCATTCCGGCGTGGCTCGGGACGCTCGGCATCATCGCCGAGTTCGGCGGCGCCATCGCGCTGCTGCTCGGCCTGCTCGGACGCGTCGCCGCAGCCGGCCTCATCGTCAACATGCTGGTGGCGATCTTCGGGGTGCACGGCCGCTTCGGGTTCTTCATGAACTGGGGCGGACGGCAGGCGGGCGAAGGGATCGAGTTCCACCTGATCACCATCGCCCTGCTGCTCACGATTCTCGTGCGCGGTTCCGGCCTGCTCTCGCTCGATCGCGCTCTGGCTGCGCGATGACGCCGACCCTCTCCTAGTTCGGCGTCGGCCGCTCGACGCGGTCGATGACGAGCACCTCCACCGGTCCGCGGGCGGGCTCCACCTTCAAGCCAAGCTGCTCCTGCAGCGCCGTGACGAGCGGCGGACCGTTGGGATCGACCGGCGGAATGCCGGGCGGCGGCGCGCCCGCCGGCAGACGATCGGGCGTCCAGGCCAGGTTGAAATCGTAGCGATCGGTCAGGCCGGTCCTGTCGACGACGAACCGGCCCAGGTGGTTGGAGAGGTTCGCAGCGAGCTGCTGCATGGTGACGGCGGACGCGATGGTCCGCGCCGGCCCGCCGATCAAGCGGCACGGCGGCGGCTCGCCCGGCTGGCGCGGAGCAGCCGGGACAGGCGGGCGGCCGGACGCAAACAGCGCGTCGCAATCGAGGCCAGTCTGACGAAGGCCGGGCCCAAGCTGCCCAGGCCTCGCGACCACCAGCTCGAAGATCGGCTGGTCGCGCGTCTCGCGGCGCGCGACCAGCTTGAAACGGTCCTCGAGGAGCGACCGCAGCATCAGGATAGCGTCCCGGGGCGGCCCGCCCGGGGCGAACTGGAATTCCGCGCTGGCCTTGGCCTCGATGTCGTAGCGTTCCGTCTCGATCCACTCCGGCCCGCCGAGAATGCGGTCGGGAACCAGGAGCCCGATGTCGGCCATGTCATAGGCCGCGGCAATCAGGTCTCTCAGCGCGACGTTCCTGACGACCAGGCGGCCGCCGGGCTGGACGCTGAAGGAGCGCCGATCGTCCGACAGGTTCTGCCGGATGGACGCGACCTCGAACTGCTGGGCCCCGGCCAGCAACCCGGACATGATGACGACGACCGATCCCAACATGACGAGCTGACGCTGCATCAGACACCCTCCGGCTGGGCACTCTGACGGAATGCGTCCGGGAAGTCCTCAGGATCCGGTGAGCAACAGGTGAGACTTGGGTGAGATCGTTACGGAATGAGCAACACCTTGCCCGTCGTCGCTCGCCCCTCGAGGGCGCGATGGGCCGCGGCGGCTTCCTGCAACGGGAACGTGTGCTCGATCCGCAGGCGCAGCTTCCCGGACTGGATCCAGTCGAACACCTCGCCGGCGCGCTGCTCCAGCTCCGCGCGCTCGGCCGTGTAGTGGACGATGGTCGGCCGCGTCAGGAACCACGAGCCCTTGGTCAGGCCCACCGGATCGATCTTGTCCGGCTTGCCACTCGATTGCCCGAACAGCACCAGCATGCCGCGCGGCGCCAGGCAGCCGAGGCTGGCCTCGAACGTCGTCTTCCCCACCGAGTCGTAGACGACCTGCACGCCCAGGCCATCGGTCAGCCGCTTCACTTCCGCCTCGAACGGCTGCTTCGTATAGAGGATGACCTCGTCTGCTCCCGCAGCCTTCGACAGCGTGGCCTTCTCGTCGGTCGACACCGTGGTAATGACCCGCGCGCCGCGCAGCTTCGCGACTTGTGTCAGCAGCAGGCCGACGCCGCCGGCCCCGGCGTGAATCAGGCAGATGTCGCCAGGTTGTAATGAGTAGGTCGACGTTGCGAGGTAATGCGCGGTCATCCCCTGCAGCATGGCCGCCGCGGCCTGCCGCGTCGTAACCGCGGCCGGCACCGCCACCAGTCTGTCGGCGGGAACGGCATTGAACTGCGCGTAGCTGCCAAAGACGCCGGTCCAGGCGACGCGGTCGCCCGGCTTCACGGTCGTGACGCCGTCGCCCACCGCGGTCACCGTGCCCGCGCCTTCCTGGCCGATCGTGACCGGCAGCGGAATCGGGTAGAGCCCGGTGCGATGGTAGACGTCGAGGTAGTTGACGCCGGCGGCATCCAACTTCACCACCGCCTCGCCCGCCTTCGGCGCCGGCTCAGGCACGTCTTCATACCGGAGCACCGACGGGTCACCAAACGCCTGCATACGGATGGCTTTTGCCATAGGGGTCACCGGCACTCGTAGCTGCTGGCCTGCATCGGGTCTCCCTGGCCTCGATACTCGGCACGTTGCGGGAACGCACACACCAGGAGTTGCCGGTCGACGCGCCCGTCGGTCCGGTGATCCACCGTGAATCGCTCGGGAGGCTGCCCCGACTCACGCCACCGCGCCAGGACCGCCATCGGATCGAACGAGTAGCCGTTGGGCGGCGGCGCAAACCGATCGTACGGACGGTTGCCATTGGCGGGTGTGTGCGCCATTCCCGGAATCATGAACAGGCGGACCGCGTCCTCGGCCTCACGCCCGGAGGCCTGCCGAATCTCGCCGTAATACTGAATGGGGTACAGCGGCGACATGTTGTCATTCCACCCGTTATAGAAAAGGACCTTGCCGCCGCGCTGCAGAAAGGGACGGAGGTCCGGCTCGATGGCGTTGATGGCCGCCACCTCGGGACGATCCGCACGCGCCACGTCGGTGTCGTAGTTGATGCGCCGGGTGCGCCAGTCGAGGGCTGGATCGCGCAGGACGATGTACTTGAAGTAGTTGGCGGCGAAGTCGGCCGGCGGCAGGTCCGGGCTGGGATTGAGCATGGCCGGATTCCACTCCCCGCCCGGCAGGAGCGGCGGATAGAGCTGCTCGCCGGTACGCGCGTGGCGCACGGGCGCCCAGAGCGCGCGGACCGCGCGGACCTGGCCCGGCGTGAGGCAGTCCGCATCTCGGCGCTCGCCGCAGGCGAGCACCTGTGGATCGAAAGAACAGTCCCTGGGATCGTGCAGCAGCGAGTCCCGCACACCGTCGTTCAGGTCGCACGCGGCGAGGACGCCGCGCTGCAATATCTGAAGCGCCTCCTCGTCGAAGTAGCTGTCGGGGGTATCGTGCGTCACCTGCCAGGCGGCCATCTGGGCGAAGGTGAACCGAGCGTGATAGTTCGTGACGCCGCCGGCAGCGATGCCGTCGTAGTCGTCCGGATACAGGGCGATGTTCTTGAGGCCCTGCCGCGTCGCGCCGCCAGTGAGGTTCCAGTACGAGAACCGCGCGGCGCGGCCGTAGTAGCGGCGGATCAGGTCCTTCGCCTTCACCGTCGTCTCGTGCCAGGCGCGGTGGTTCCAGTCCGTGAGCGCCTCGGCGTTGACGAGGAAGTTGGCGCGCGCCGTCCCGTCGCCGCCGGCGTCGGTGGTGGCGGTGGCATAGCCGTCCCGCAGCGCCGCGGCGAGCGTCCCGGGATCCATGGTGCCGCCGAAGAAGGCAAAGCCGTCGGCTCGAAAGTTGCCGTTCCAGGTGGCTTCGGGCAGCCAGGCTTCGAAGCGGATGCGGCTCTCAGGGCTCGTCTGCACCTCGCCTTTCACTTCGCAGAACGCCGGCAGATTCGTGTAGGACTCCAGGGGCAGTGGCCGGAGCCGCGTCTCGCCGGGAGCCCCCTGCGGATTCCAGGTCGGGACGTAGGTGCCGGCCGCAACGAGCCGCGCCGACGACACCCGCCCATTGGTCCACGTCAGAGACGTCAGCTCTCCGCACGCGACGCTCGTCTGGGCCTCGACCGGCGCCGTTTGATGAACGAGGAGCAGGCCGAGACCCGCCGCCAGCCCGAGTGTCCAGATCAGTTTCATCACCGATGCTCCGGCGCGCGATTGCGCGTGCGCATGGCCTCGAGCACCCGGCGCTCGTCAGCGTGGGGATCGTCGACGGCGCGCGTGTTGCGCCCGAAGATGACCGTGCTGCGCCTCACCGGGTCGAAGGGGCGCCAGTCCAGGCCGTTCACCGCCGGCGCTCCCAGTGCATCGCCGAGTTCGGGGATCATCGGCCGGATTAGTTGCGGCGCGCGCGGGCCGAACACCGACGCGTCACGGACGCCAGTCCAGACCGGCGCCTTGCTCGGCGGGCTGAAGCGGCGGGCACCTGTCGGCGGGGCGCCGTAGGGGATGCCCTTGAATACAAGGACGTCCCCCTGCGCGATGCCACGCACCTGTCCTGCGGCGGTGTCGACGATGGGTCCGGCGACGGCAGGCGATGGGTCCACCGCCTGCCCGAGGAGCGCGCGCCGGCCGGCGACGCCGGCGGCGAGCGCGCTGGCGCCGGCGCGAAGGAGCGCACGTCGCGTCGAACGCATCGACGCTAGGCGCGCGGGGCGGGCGGCGGTGGCAGCGACGGCGTGCCGAAGAGTATCTGCTGGATCCCCTTGATGCTGCGGTTGCCGTAGCGGAACGGCACGATCAGCCGCAGCGGCGCCCCGTGGCGCGGCGGCAGCGGCGCGTCGTTCATCATCCACGTGAGCATCACCTGCGGATGGCGCAGCGTCTCCATGTCTTCATCGACGTAGTGGCCGTCCGAGGCGATGAAGCGCGCGTAGTGGACGCCCGGCACGAGGCCGAGGATGCCGGCGAAGTCGCTGAAGCGGACGCCCGTCCACTTGACGATGCCGCGCGGGTTCGGGGCGCCGCACTGCAACAGGAAGGTGTGCGAGACGCGCGGCAGCTTCTCGAGATCCGAGAAGCGCAACGTGCCGCCCATGCGGCCCAGGCCTCGCGTGTCCACGCGAATGGCCATCTTCGTGTAGTCGAATTCGATCTCCGGCGCCTGGCGGTTCGGCGTCCGCCACATCAGCGGATCGGTGATCGGGCCGGCCGCGCTTTCGGGATGCTCGGGCGCCGAGCCGTCCGGGTTGAGCGGGAGCGGCGCCGGGAAATTCGCGCGCAGCGGCCGCTCGACGAGCGCATCGGGCCACGCCTCCTGTGCCGCAGGTGCGGCCGGCTGCTGGGCACGCAGCGTGTCACCGCCGACGCCCATCGACAGGCCCGCCAGGGTTGCACCGGAGATCTGGATCGCCTCGCGCCGCGACACATGCTTCTTCATCTGCGCCCTCCGGCGCGGATGATACCACCGCGGGCAGGGCTTTCCCGTGCACGCGGTAAAGCCAGCTGAACATCGTCAGCAGCACGGCCAGGACCGGCAGCATCAGCACGGGCGTTGTCGCAAGGACGTCCGGCAGCACCGCCTCCACACGCCCACGCGGCCCGAGGAAGAACGACATCGTCGCAATCAACATCGCCAGCGACATCCGCCACAAGTGCCGGCTGAGCCGGGGGGCGCCGGCCAGCCGTACCGCGCGCAACGCCTTGAAGTCGCCGACGGCACCGAGCACGCCAAGCAGGGCGAACATCAGCAGTGGTGCGCGGTACGGTCCGGCGGCGGCGGCGGCAGTTGCCGCCGCCGCGACGCCAGCTGTCAGCGCGGTCAGCATCAGCCCGCGATCGAGACGACGCACCGTCACCGTTGGCGAGCGAAGGGTTGTCAGCGCGGTCGCCACGAGGTACGCGGTGAGCGTGGCGGCGACGATGTTGATCGACTGCGCCCTGGCGACGGCGATAATCAGCGCCGATCCGCACATCGTCAGCATGGCGATGGCGAACACCGCGCCGGCGCGGCGATGCGCGAAGCCGCCCTTCGCGACGGCCATCGCGGTCATGCCGGCGAACAGTGCGACGGTGGCGCCCGCCACGTGAACGATGAGGAATAGCTGCAGCATCTGGCTCCCTCTTGACATAGTGTTATAGTTATGTATAACACTATGTCAGTGGCCCGTCGAGAGGGCTCTTGAGGAGGAATTGCGATGAACACCTTCCGATACGCGCTGTTGATGATGCTGCTGACCACTCCGGCCTTTGGCCAGGCCGTGCTGCACGAACACCCGGCGGCGTCGGCGCCGACGGCCGACGCCACGGCTGCCTTCGACACGCTGAAGACGCTGGCCGGATCGTGGGCCGGCCGGATTGCGACCACGCCCGACGTGCCCGGGGTGAGCGGCCAGTTCGTGCAGTTCTCGCTGCAGGTCACCTCCCGCGGGACGGCGCTGCTCCACGAGTTCTCCGTCTCGGGGTTGCCCGACCACCCGGTGACGCTGTTCTATCTCGATGGCGGCCTGACGCTGACCCATTACTGCGACGCCGGCAACCGGCCACGGATGGCAGGCACGCTGTCGCCCGACGGCAAGACCCTGACCTTCGAGTTCGTCGGCATCAGCGGCAACGCC
Organism: Vicinamibacterales bacterium; assembly: GCA_050247255.1. Taxonomy (GTDB): domain Bacteria; phylum Acidobacteriota; class Vicinamibacteria; order Vicinamibacterales; family UBA2999; genus JBFWUM01. The sequence goes on from JBFWUM010000004.1 coordinate 103,562, forward strand.
GACGTCGGCCACATGGACCGTGCGGTGATCACGCTGATCGACGAGAATCACCACACCGAGGAATGGACCTTCAAGACGCCGGGCGGCGAATTGGTGCGCGCGCGCTTCGAGCTGCAGCGCACCAACTTCCAGCGTCCGCCGGCGAGGTGAGATCGATCGGGACCCCTGATGGGCCGTGAGTGGAGCGACAACCAGCCGATCTACCGGCAGTTGCGCGATCGCATTGCCGCGATGATCCTCGACGGGGTCCTCAAGGAAGGCGATGCGCTGCCGTCGGTGCGGACGGTCGCGGCCGAGTACCGCATCAATCCACTCACGGTGCTCAAGGGCTACCAGCGGCTGGTCGACGAGGGGCTGGTGGAGGCGCGCCGCGGTCGCGGCATGTTCGTCAACACCGGCGCGCGCGAGCAGCTGATGCGCGATGACCGGCAACGGTTCCTGGCCGAGGAGTGGCCGCGCGTCGCGCGGACCATCCGCCGGCTCGGGCTGAATCCCGAAGACCTGCTCAACGCGGACGTGCCCGAAGACGAGGGGTGACGTGGCATACATAGAGGCGCGCGGCCTCCGCAAGCGCTACGGCGCGACGGTGGCGCTGGACGGCATCGACCTCGACGTCGACCAGGGGCGCATCGTCGGGCTGATCGGACCGAACGGTGCCGGCAAGAGCACGGCGCTCTCGGCGATCGTCGGTGTGACCGCGCACGAGGGAACGCTGCGCGTGCTCGGACGCGACCCATGGCGCGAGCGCGCCGCGCTGATGCAGGACGTCTGCTTCATCACCGACGTGGCCGTGCTCCCCCGCTGGCTGCGGGTGTCACAGGCGCTCGACCTGGTCGCCGGGCTCCACCCGCGCTTCGACCGGGCAAAGGCCGAAGGCTTCCTGCGCCGCACGACGATCAATCCGGCCAGACGCGTGCGGGAGCTGTCGAAGGGGATGGTCACGCAGCTCCACCTGGCGATCGTCATGGCCATCGATGCGCGCCTGCTGGTGCTCGACGAGCCCACCCTGGGCCTCGACTTGATGTTCCGCCGGCAGTTCTACGACACGCTGCTCAACGACTACTTCGAGCGGGGGCGGACGGTGATCATCGCCACGCACCAGGTCGAGGAAGTCCAGCACACGCTGACCGACGTCATGTTCCTCAGCCGCGGCCGCGTCGTGCTCACCCGCAGTGCCGAGGAGATCGAGACGCGGTACCACGAAGTCTTCGTCCACCCCGATCGGCTGCCGGAAGCGCAGGCGCTGGCGCCGATCGCGCAGCGCGAGGGGATCGGCACCACGGTGATGATCTTCGACAGCGTCGAGCGGCACCGGCTCGCGGCCCTTGGCGACGTGCGCACGCCGAGCATCGCGGATCTGTTCCTGGCGGTCGTGCCATGAGCCGCGCCATGTCTCACGCCTGGTGGCTGGTGCGCCGCGAGCTGTGGGAGAACCGCTCGCTCTATCTCGGCCCGCTGGCGGTCGCGGTCGTGGCGCTCGCCGGCTTCACGGTCGCCCTGGCCCGGCTGCCGCGCACGCTGGGTGCTCTTGGCGCCGACGCGGGCGCCCTGCGCGAAGCCATCCAGCAGCCGTACGTCGTCTCCGCCCTGATCCTGATGCTGGTCGAGATGATCGTGGCGTTCGTCTACTGCCTCGACACGCTCTACGGCGACCGGCGCGATCGGAGCGTCCTCTTCTGGAAGTCGCTGCCGGTATCGGACAGCGCCACGGTGATCGCCAAGGCCAGCATCCCGATCCTGCTGCTGCCGCTGCTGACCTTCGCGGTCACGATGATCACGCAGGCCCTCATGCTGCTCGCGAGCAGCGCGGTCCTGGCCGCCAGCGGCATGGAGGTGGGGCTGTTGTGGGCGAACGTGCCGCTCCTCGACCTGGCCGGCATCAATCTCGGCCACCTCGTGATGTTCCACGGGCTCTGGTGGGCGCCGCTCTATGCGTGGCTGCTGCTCGTGTCGGCGTGGGCGACCCGCGTGCCGTTCGTCTGGGCCATCCTGCCGCCCGTGGCCCTGGCCCTGGCCGAACGCGTGGCCTTCAACACCACGCGTTTCGCGACCCTGCTGCAGGATCACTTCCTCGGTGGCCCGGTGACCTCCAATGCCAACGCCGGGATGACCATGGACATGCTGGCTCCGCATCCGCTGATGCACTACGTGACGAGCCCCGGACTCTGGGTGGGAGGGCTCGTGACTGCCGCCATGCTGGCAGCGGCGGTGCGCCTGCGCCGCGCGCGTCCGGCCATTTAGCACGCTGTCGGCCTGGGAAAGTCAGGCCAGGAAGCGGCGCCTGATGTCGTCCGGCACGGTGACCCCCGCGAGCCGTGCGCCCTCCCGCCGTGTCCACACCCGGCGCGCGGTCGCCGTGGCGACGAGATCCTCGCCACGTCGCACCTCGTGCTCGAGGTCGAAGCTGCTGTCGCCCCAGCGGACGACCCGCGATACGACGACGAGCTGATCGCCGAAGGTCGCCGGCCTGTGGAACTCGACGTTCACCGTCACCAGGGGAATGCCAATGCCGTCATCAAGCAGCTGCGTGAGGGGCACTCCGGCCGCGTCGAAGAGCGCCGCCGTCGCCGCGTCCAGCATCTCGAGATAGCGCGGAAAGTAGACGATGCCGAACGGATCGCACTCGCCAAACTCGACGCGGTGCGGATGACGGCTGGTGCGCATGGTCGAGAACGTTATCACCGCCGGTCAGCGGAACTAAGGTTCCGCAGCTACTGTTGGTGGGCGGGGCCTTCCTGGACATATAATCCGCCCCCTGCGAGGGTCACCGCTGCGCGCGCTCGTCCTGGCCGCCGGTTGCGTTGCCGTCGCGGCGCTCTGCCTTGCCGCGCAGGCCGGGCCCGGCGCGCTCCGCATCTACTACATCGACACCGAGGGAGGACAGTCGACCCTCGTCATCGCGCCCTCAGGCGAATCGCTGCTGGTGGACACCGGCAACGCCGGCGACCGCGACCTCGGCCGCATCGTCGACACCCTGCAGGCTGCCGGCGTGAAAGCCATCGACCACCTGTGGACGACCCACTATCACGGCGACCACGTGGGCGCGCTGCTCGCGCTCGCCGACCGGTTTCCGGTCGGCCGTTTCTACGATCACGGCGCGCCGCATCCGAACGACCGGATCGTCTCGGCCCAGTTTCTCGCCGAATACGAGAAGCTGGCCTCGGGCAGGCGCACCATCGTCACGCCCGGCGACACGGTGACCATCGGCAGCGTCGAGATCACGGCGGTAGCGGCGGCGAACCGGTTCATCTCGAGCAATCTGCCCGGCGGGGGTGGCCGGAATGAGGCGTGTGAGACCGCAACCAGGAAAGACGAGAGCGGGTATCGCGATCCCGATAACGGTGAATCCGCCGGCTTCGTGCTCACCTACGGCCGCTTCCGGACCATCGACCTCGGGGACCTCACCTGGAACGGCGAGCTCGAGCTGGTCTGCCCGACGAACCGCATCGGCCAGGTCGATCTCTATCTCACGTCGCACCACGGGCTCGCGCAGTCGGGGTCACCCCAGCTGGTGCAGGCGCTGCGGCCGCGGGTGGTGGTGATGAACAACGGGACGCGCAAGGGAGGCGCGCCCGATGCCTTCGCCGTGCTGCAGCAGACGGCGGGGATTGAAGACCTGTGGCAGCTCCACTGGTCGTACAACGCCGGTCTCGAGAACACGCCTGCACGCTTCATTGCGAACGTCGACGATGCGGCGCACTCGCCTGCGTACCTGATCGAAGTCGCGGCACGGCCGGACGGCACGTTCACGGTGACCAACACGCGCAACGGTTTCAGCAAGACCTACCCGGCGCAGCCGTAGCGCGCGTCGGAGACGAGGAGAAGCAGCATGGCGAGGCCCCTCACCCGTGTCGTGATGGCTCTGACAGCGGCCGCGTGTATCGGCCTCGTCGTGGATGCGAGGCAGGCGGGACCGCCCGTCGCAGGCTCGGGCAGGGTCGCGATGACGCCGGTCGATGCGCGAGGCTGGGGCTGGCAGGTCAAGGCGTCGGTGAGCCCGGGCACGCGCCCGTTCTACAACAAGGCCAAGGAACTGCTGTTCGAGGACCAGCAGGTCACCAGCTACACGATCTCCAGCCACAACCCCGAGCTCTACTGCGAGGTCCGCCGGCACTTCGACTTCGTCTGGTTCGAAATGCAGCACAGCACGATGTCGTGGGACGAAGTGCGCCGCATGATGCTCGCGTGTCCGGGAGCGGGCGGCGCGCCGATGGTCCGCACGCCGGACGCCCTGGAGTCCACCATCCAGAAGGCTACCGACATCGGGGCCATAGGCATCATCGTGCCGACGGTGGACGATGCGCTCGAGGCACGGGACGCGGCGCGCTTCTCGCGCCTGCCGCCGATCGGCCGCCGCAGCTCCGGCGGCGGATCGTTTCGCCAGGTCTGGCCCGAGATCGACTATCGCGCGACCGTCAACGACAACATGCTGGTCACCGTGATGATCGAGACCCTGGAGGGCGTGGCCAACGCCGAGGAAATTGCGGCGACCGCCGGCGTCGACGTGATCCTCATCGGCAATAACGATCTCTCCGCATTCTCCGGCTGGCAGCAGAACGACCCGCGGTATCAGGATGCGTTGATCACCGTCCGCAACGCGGCGCTCAAGTACGGCAAGTACTTCGGCAACGCGGGGCAGCAGTACCTGAGGGGCTATGCCGTCAGTGCGGACACGCGCATGGTCCAGAACGGCCCCGCCCGCGACGGCTGGCAGCCACCGAGGGGCGCCGGCCCGGGCCGCGGCGCCGCGCCGCCGGCAGGTGGGCGGGGCGGGCGCGAGGCGGAAGAACCGGAGCCCGTCATTGGCCTGCCGTCGGGCGCGCCACCGACACCGCCCGGGACAGGACGCTAAGCAGGAGGCGACTCAATGCGTCACGCGCCTCGCGTCATCGGCGGCATCGTCCTGGCGGCCTGCGCCACGCTCGCGGCGCAGCAGATCCCGGTCCAACCCTCGGGGTCCGGCGTCTACACCACCGAACAAGCGGATGCCGGCGAGCGGGTCTACGTCGACAGGTGCGCCACCTGCCACGGCGCCGACCTCGCCGGCGTCGAACGGACACCGGCGCTGGCCGGTGCGATGTTCCTCGAATCCTGGGCCGGCCGCGACCTGGCACGGCTGCGGGATCGGCTCTCGACGATGCCGCCGGCCGCGCCGGGCAGCCTCTCGGACGCCGATGCGGCGGCGATCATCGCGTTCCTGCTGCGCGCGTCGGACATGCCGCCCGGCCCCAGGGCGCTGCCGGGTAGCCGCAGCGAGCTTGCCCGCATCACGTTCGGCCGCCCGGCCCAGCCGGCGGCTGCCGCGAACACCGCGCCGGCCGCACAGGCCGTGGCGCCGCCGGCGCAAAGCGCACCGGCCGCATCGGGACCGTCGTTCGAGTGGCGGACCTACGGCGCCAACCTCGCCAGCCATCGCTATTCGCCGGCGGATCAGATCACCAGGGACAACTTCAACCGCCTGCAGATTGCCTGGAGGCTGAAGACCGACTTCCTCGGCCCGACGCCGGACAGGCTCTACTCCGCGACACCCCTCGCCGTCGGAGGCGTGTTGTACACGACCGCCGGAATGCGGCGAGCGGCGATCGCGCTCAACGCCGCCACCGGCGAGATGCTCTGGATGCACGCCGAGGACGAGGGGCGCCGCGGCCAGAACGCGATCCGCAACGGCGCCGGCCGGGGCCTGGCCTACTGGGCGGACCCTGACGGCACCGACCGCCGGATCATCTACGTCACGCCCGGCTACCGGCTGCTCGCCCTCGACGCGGCCACCGGCACGCCGATCCCGTCGTTCGGGCTGAACGGCGCCGTCGACCTCAAGCTGGACAACGACCAGGAGCTCGACCTCGACACGGGCGAGATCGGCCTCAACTCCACCCCGCTCGTCGTCGGCGACGTCATCGTCGTCGGCGCGGCCCACCGGCCGGGCGGCGCCCCGCGGACGACGAAGAACGCAAAAGGCTACGTCCGCGGCTACGACGTCCGCACCGGCAAGCGCCTCTGGATCTTCCACACCATTCCGAAGCAGGGGGAGTTCGGCTACGAAACGTGGCTGGAGGGCTCGGCGGAGTACAACGGCAATACCGGCGCGTGGGCGCAGATGAGCGCCGACGCTGAGCTCGGGCTCGTCTACGTGCCTACGGAGATGGCGACCGGCGATTACTACGGCGGCCACCGTCCCGGCAACACGCTGTTCGCCGACAGCATCGTCGCCCTCGACGTCAGGACCGGGGAGCGGAAGTGGCATTACCAGACGGTGCACCACGACCTGTGGGACTGGGACCTGCCGTGCGCCCCGATGCTGTTCGACCTGCGGATCAACGGGCGGACGGTGAAGGCGCTGGCGCAGCCGACGAAGAGCGCGTTTCTGTTCGTGCTCGATCGCGAGACCGGCGCGCCGATCTGGCCGATCGAGGAACGGCCGGTCCCGCAATCCGACGTGCCGAGAGAGCAAAGCAGCCCGACGCAGCCGTTCCCAACCAGGCCGGTGCCATTCGATCGACAGGGCGTCACCGTCGACGACCTGATCGACTTCACGCCCGAACTCAGGGCGGAAGCGCTCGAGCTCATCTCCCGCTACGGGATCGGGCCGATCTTCACCCCGCCGGTGGTGAGTCGCCTGGGAGGTCCGCTCGGCACGCTGCAGTTACCGGCCGACGTCGGCGGTGCCAACTGGCCGGGCGGCTCGATGGATCCTGAGAGCAACTACCTCTACATCCATTCGCACACGATGGCGTACGTCAACGGGCTCGTGGCGGGAAATCCGGCGCAGACCGACATGGCGTTCGTCTCCGGCCAGGCACGCGCGGCGGGGCCGGGACCGGGCGCGGGCGGGGCGGGGGCCGGACGGGGACGCGGCACCACCGTGCAGGGGCTGCCGCTCATCAAGCCGCCCTACGATCGCATCACCGCCTACGACATGAACACGGGTGACCTGGTCTGGCAGAAGGTCCACAGCTCCACGCCGGACGACATCCGAAACCATCCGGCGCTGCGCGCGATGGACCTGCCCCGTCTCGGTCAGCCCGGCCGCACGTTCATCGGCGTGCTGACGACCAGGAACCTGGTGATCGCGGGCGAAGGCGGGGTGCACACCAACGAGTCGGGGAGGCGTGTCGCGCTGCTGCGCGCCTATGACAAACGAACGGGAAACGACGTCGGCGCGGTGGAGATGCCGGCACGACAGACGGGCTCGCCGATGACCTATCAAATCAACGGCAAGCAGTACATCGCGCTTGCCGTCAGCGGCCCCGAAGGCGCGGAGCTGATCGCCTACACGCTGCCGTAGCGCGCCGAGCCGCTGTCGGCAGTCCTAGGGCCTCGCCGCAGCCCGCATGCGCGCCGCAGTGACGCAGTTCTCGATCACGGCAAAGTAGCGGGCCACGCCGGCCGCGCCGACCTCGAACGGGTTGGCGACGTCCGTCCCCTTGCGGTTCGCGGCGGTGTGCGCTTTGTAGTAGCCGTTGTCGAACTCGGTATGGTTCGAGAGCAGGATGGTCGCGCCGAAGTCGGCGGCCGCCCGGGCGACCTTCCGCGACGAGCTGAGGTACTGGTCGTAGTACGCCGCGTCCGCGTTGAACGGGATCGCCGTTCCGCCGACGTACACCGCCCGCAGGGGCCGGCCGCGATCCTTGATCTCGAACAGGTACGACAGCGTCCCCGCCGTGTGGCCGGGCATCGTCACGATCTGCACGGAGGTGTCGCCGATCGACAGCCGCATGCCGTCGGTGCCATCCAGATCGCGTCTGGGCTTGCCGCCCGGGCGGTTGGTGGACTTCTCGACCGCATCCCAGTCCGGTGCTCCGTACACCATGCGCGCGTTGCGGAAGATGTCCTGCACGAACCGGGCGCCGCCGTCGTGGTCGCCGTGCGCGTGAGAGAGGACGACGTATTTCACCTTGCTGCCGTCGAGTCCGAGCGTGCGGAAGCCTTC